>WOUT01000003.1 GCA_009773005.1 Chloroflexota bacterium
CAAAAGGTGAAAAACTAACTTGGCAAAACCCATGTGTTTTCAGATCAAAATCGTGTGTTTTATCGGTTTTTTGAATAATTGACGTGGAATGCGGGTTTTACTTAACTTGATAACATTGATACTGCGAATCGTGCTAATCAAATAGACGCTTGGCTGTCAATAAATAGTTTGAGTAATTAATAAGCTCCCAGTTTTACAAAGAAACTGGGAGTCTTGATTTCCTTTTGGTTAGAAAGGTCCGAATCCGATCAGTGTTCCCAGCCATAAGAAGAGAATCGTGAGCGGCAACACCACCAGCCACAATTTGGCGGTCCATCTGATCCATTTGCCATAGCTGACCGCTGCCAGCCCGAGGGTGATGAGCAGCACCGGGTTGGTGGGGTAAGCAAGGTTGGAAAAGCCGTCGCCAAAGCAGTAGGCGGTGACGGTCAACTGCCGGGTGACGCCCACCAGGTCTGCCAACGGCAGCAGAATTGGCATCATCAACACAGCCTTGGCGCCGGCAGACCCGATGAAGAGTTCGATCACGAGCGCCAACCCGTAGATGATGAGCACGGCTGTGAGGGGTGAGGCAGCCTGCAGGGTTCCGGCCGCACTGTGCAGGATGGTATCCATCACCAGACCGGATGTGACAATGTGTTTGACGCTGGCTGCCATGAGAAGCAACGGAATACCAGGAGCCATGCCGGTGATACCTTCGAGCAACGCTTTGCCGATCAATTTGCTTTTTGCGCCTGATACAAAGCCAGCTGCCAGACCGCCGCCAAAGAAGAGGATGCCGACCAGGGGCAGCGCATATTCAGAAAGGAAAGGCACAAAGGGGCTGCCGACCAGCACTACAATGATCAAAGCCACAAACCCTGCAAAGAATAAGGCTGCCCGGCCTAATTTTCCACCGCTAGCTGCCATCGCATCAAGATCCAATGTGGCATAGCGGTTGCGGTCAGCCTGGTCTTCTTTGTAGATCAGTGAGGCTTCGGGGTTGCGGTCTATCTTCTTGGCATAAGAGACGAGAAACCACGCCAACACAATATAGACTGCGATAAAAACAGGGATGCGCAGCAATCCGCCGGAGAAGAGCGGCAATCCGGCAAGTTTTTGTGCTACGCCGATTGTGAATGGGTTGGTGATAGCTGCTGAGAAACCCATGTTGGTGGCGAGGATGCTCATCCCAAGACCCACGAGCGCATCCCAGCCGAGTGAATAGCTGAGTGCGATCATCAACGGAACAAGCGGGACGATCTCCTCGAACAACCCGAAGAAGGCGCCAAGCAGCATGAAAAAGAATGAAACAACCAATAGCAAGAGGTACTTGCGTTTTCCGAATCTTTTTACGATTTTTGCCAGTGCGGCTTTGAGGATGCCGCTTTTATCCAGGACGGCAAAGGCTCCACTCACTAGAAGGATGAAAACTATGATCGTAATCACAACCAGCGCGTCGGGTCCCCACAGAACCTCGACGGGAGCAGTGAACCAGCGCCAGACTGGATAATTAGCTGTGTCAATGGTTTGATAGGAATCCGGCACGATGACTGTGCGGCCCTCTACAGCGATGCGGTCATAGGCGCCTGTAGGTATCACACGTGTGAGGACTCCAGCCAAGATCATCAACAACATCAGGATCAATGCGGATTGGAGAAAGGCTTTCTTGCTGATCTGTGCACCGGCTTTTTTATCCATCAGAGACCTCGCTTAAGTATCAAAAATTGTAAAATAGAACTCAGGTTAGTTTAGAGGATGGATGTGGGATTGTCAACCGAAATAAAAACTTGGATTCATTATTTACACAAAGTTTGAACAGGAGTTTCACAAAACCCGGTATTACTGGTAAGATGATGGGGTTTTATGGTCAATAAATAGGGTTCCTGGATTGCTAAATGAGCATGGGCGAGACACATTCAATTACCATCAAAAGCAAAATAATTTCTTACAAGGTCAGGGTATCTGCCCGCGCCCGCAGGCTGCGGATCACCGTATCGGGTGAAGGCGTAACAGTCACTCTGCCGAAGGGAATACCGCAGTGCGAAGCGGAGCGCTTCATGCTGGAACATGCGCAGTGGGTAACCGTCCAGCTTGAGCGTGAATCGAACCAGGCACGGTCATCCCCTTTACCTGCTGACGTGATCTTGTGGCATGGGGTTCCCACCCAGATACAGCGTGTCGAGGAGTCTGGCCGCAAGGCGCATATAAAAATTGAAGAAACTCAAGGCAGATTGCGTGTTTACCTTCCGTCTGGGTCGCAGATTACCACCCGCCAGGCAGTAGAAGCTTGGATGCGCGCGCGAGCCCGTGCTGAGATCGAAAAGGTGGTCATTGAACAAGCGCATCGCATGCGGGCGAACCCCAAAGCGGTCAGTATCCGCGACCAGCGCACCCGCTGGGGAAGCTGTTCCAGCCGAGGCGCCCTCTCTTTTAACTGGCGTCTCACGATGACTCCGCCAACGGTGATGGATTACGTGGTCATTCACGAACTTGCCCACCTGTTTGAGCCCAATCATTCAAGCAATTTTTGGGCTGTGGTCACCAAATTCTATCCGGATTTCAAAAAAGCGCGGACCTGGCTGCGCAAGAATGCAGGAGCATTACGAGCGCATTAATCTCAAATCTTCTTTCAGGTGGTCAGAAGGTATAATTTCATATCATGGAAATTACACAATTCAATGAATTCCCGGTCGAACTAAAAGAAGAATGGAACAAGTTGTTGGAAAACGGAATTTCTCATGTTCCCTTTTTAAGGTTTGAATATTTGCGCGACTGGTGGCAAACCAGAGGCGGGGGTGAGTGGCCGCTGGACGCGCAGCTGGCTATTCTGGTCGCTCGAAATGACGGCGAGGTGATCGGCATTGCGCCTTTCTTCGTCTCCTATCATCAAGGCATTAAACGACTCTTGCTATTAGGCAGCATTGAAATCAGCGATTACCTGGACCTGATTGTTTCTGAGCAGAATGCGGCAGCTTTTATTAACTCAATTGTGACATATATCAAGGAACAAATCATCCCGGAAACCGGACTCAGTGTGATTGACCTGTATAACCTGGTGGAAGGGTCCCCGTCCGTCAGTATTTTGACTGCTGCCGGGATCGCCTCCGGTTTCGAGGTGACCGAAGCACGGCTTCAGCAATCCCCTTATATCACTTTGCCTGGCGATTGGGAGCAGTATCTGAATTCGCTCGATAAAAAGCAAAGGCATGAGATCCGCCGCAAAATGCGGCGGGCCGCAGAATCAGAAATCCCGGTGCAAATGTATCTCGCTTCGGAGGCAGCCAAACTGGACGAAGATATTGACGCTTTTCTTGCGCTGATGGCGCGCGATCCGGAAAAAGCAAGATTTTTGACCCAACCCATGCGGACGCAATTTCGCCAAACGATACATTGTGCTTTCTCAGCCGGGTGTCTGCAATTGGCATTCCTGACGATCGGAGGCGAGAAAGCGGCTGCCTATTTGAATTTTGATTACCTCAATCGGGTCTGGGTCTATAATTCCGGACTTGACAGACGCTTCATGGATTTTTCTCCGGGCTGGGTGCTGCTCGGTCATTTGCTGCAGTGGGCGAACGTTAACCGGCGCGCAGAATTTGATTTCATGCGCGGCGATGAAGACTACAAATACAAATTTGGAGCAGTGGATCGTTTTGTTGTGAGGGTGACTTTAACGAATTAAAAATACCGGACGTTCAAAACGTCCGATCTACGATCACATATCTTTGGATGCCCAACGCGGGATTAACCTGTAGAAGGTATCCACCATTTTATACAGAGCATCGATCTCCAGCCTTTCATTCACCCCATGCACACGGTTCAGATCTTCTTCCTTCACGACGATTGGTGTGAAGCGATAGACGTTATCGCTCACGTCGCAGAAATTTCGCGAATCGGTGCCGCCGAGCATGATATAAGGGGCGACTGCTGAGCCCGGGAATATCTCACGAACCACTGAAGATATATGCTGGTAAGCCTTGCAGTCTACGGGGGAGAGTGGTGAGGCTTCCCAGGCTTTTTGGTCCATTGGTTCAAAGGTCACGCGGTCATCATTGATGATTGACCGAATGTGCTCACACACCTCGGCAATGGTCTCGCCCGGCAGGAGGCGGAAATTCACCACTGCCTCTGCCACAGAAGGCAGGACGTTGTCTTTCACGCCGCTGTGAAAGAGTGTGGGTGCTGTAGTCGTGCGAATTGTAGCGTCGGTTTCAGGTTTGGCAGCGAGTGTGTGTATAATGACACCGCCAAACAACCACAGGTTGGCGAAAGCCAACTGCATGAGCGGTGACGCAGATGTGCCCAATCCTTGAAACATGGGTTTGACCATTTTTATATTATGCGGGAAACGATGAGCCTCCAATCTTGTGACGGCTTTTGCAAGAATTCCGATCGCTGTTGCGTTGGAAGGGGTAGACGAATGACCGCCGGTGGCGTTTGCGGTAAGTTTCAGCGAGAGATAGCCTTTTTCAGAGATACCGATGGTCGCAGCGAGGCTTTTGACGCCCGGAATCAAACCATCATAGATTGATCCGCCCTCGTCCAAAACTGCTTGTACGCGGATGCCTTTGACTTTCAGGTGCTCCACAACTGCCCTGGCGCCGGTTCCGAGCACTTCTTCATTGTGACTGAAGGTGAGGAGGATGGTGCGTTCGGGTTTGAATTTGTTGCGGATCAAGGTCTCTACGGCTTCAAAGACCGAGATCAACTGGCTTTTAATATCCATCGTGCCGCGACCCCAAATAAAACCCTCGGCGATCTTACCCGAGAACGGCGGATAAGTCCATTGGTTGAGGGTGTGTTCATCCGCAGGGACAACATCTTGATGCGCCATGAATACTACAGGTTTTAAATCACGGTTCTGACCTTCCCAAGTGTAGAGCAGCGTGTATCCGTCAACAATTTCCTTTTTTAGCAGTTTATGCGCCAGTGGATAGGTTTTGGCAAGCTGAGACTGCATGATTTTGAAATTTGCATTAACGTCTTTGGACACATCTTCGTGTGATACAGTCTCAATCTTGATCATGGAAGCCAGGTGTTCAGCGAAGGTTTGGGGTTCCTGGTCAAGAGGAGGCAGACTGGATTCAAATGTTAAGTTGACTGTTGATGAATTACGGGTGAAAAGAATGGTTCTGACCAGTAAAAATGCTGTCAGGAAGAGCAGGAGAGCGACCAGGATCACAATAACTGTTAATGCCATATTCCACCTCAGTGTTGAGAATGAATTCTTTGGTATTTGAGCCGAAGAATCAGACATTGCGTCTACCCTGTAGAGGTAGAGTTTTTGTAATTAGGTGATTATAGCATTGAGAGGAATATTAAACCAAACAGCGGCTCGCGAAACCGCGAGCCGCTGTAACTTGACGTGATTTATTGTTTAAAATCCCGCCCTACTAGGAAATTCTCAAGACCCTTGATGAGCGTTTCTTTATCACTCAGAATGGTCTTAACCACATCACCGATCGAAATGACCCCGACTACTTTTCCATCCTTAACAACTGGCAGGTGGCGGAAGTGCTTGTCAATCATCTGCGCCATGCAGGCTTCAGCAGATTGCTCCGGGCCGACGTAATAAACCTTGTGTGTCATCACGTCTTTCACTGGGGTTGTCACCGGGTTCCCCTGCAGGGTGCCCCGGCGGGCATAATCTCTTTCGGAAAAGATTCCCATCACCTTGTCGCCTTCCATTACCATTACAGCGCCAATATCTTTTTCAGCCATCAGTTTTAATGCATCCAGGATCGTGGTCGCTGGAGTGACTGAATATACTGCTTTTCCTTTGGTTTTTAAAATTGTCTCAACGGTAGCCATTAATACCTCCATTGCGTAAAAACAGTTTGATTGTACACCTTTATCATAGTGCAAACCGAGAAAGATTTCAACCTTTTATACCTTACATGAAGACCTGATTTGACACATATGACAAGAATAGGTATATTTTTATTGGAAGGAAACGTCAAGATTGATTTATCCAGATGCCGAGACTTTAATTAAACCATTTCAACTTACTTATTGGGTGATCGACCGGCAAACCCAGGGGATTACGCATGCAGAAAGCGTTATCCAACCTCCGGTTCGCGGCAATTGCATGAATTGGGTGATTGGGCACATTTTAATGCAGCGCGATCTGGTATTACAGTTATTGGATGAAGCCCCAATTTGGGATAAATCCAAAAGTGACCGTTACCGGCGGGGTTCTGAACCGGTTACGAATGCGGCAGACGGATTGCCTTTTGATGGAATGATGGCTAACCTTGCCCTTTCACAAGAGAGAATTGAAAGAGGATTAAAGGCAATTTCACCTGACAGCCTAACCAGGCAAGGTGAGCTAAACGGAGAACATGATCAAATTGGAACATTGATCGCTGGATTACACTGGCACGAAACCTATCACACCGGCCAATTGGAGCTTTTAAGGCAATTCACTGGTAAAAACGATAAGGTTATTTAAAAGGTCGAGGAGCTATTATGGAAAGCCTAAAATTAAGCATTTGTATCCCTGAGCCTATTGAAACCGTTTTTCATGCCTGGCTGGATAGCAAACAACACAGCCGTTTTACCGGCTCTGAGGCTGAGGTTGATCCAAAAGTTGGCGGTGAATTTACTGCCTGGGGAGGTTACATTTCAGGCAAAACAAAGGTCCTTGAGCCGCCCAATCGCATCCTTCAAAGCTGGCGAACGACTGAATTTCCTGTCGATAGTCCAGATTCATTATTGGAAATATTGCTTGAAAAGATCCCGGGGGGCACTCAGTTGACACTCATCCATACCGAAATACCGGACGGGCAGGCTGAGATGTATCGCGAGGGTTGGGAAGAGTATTATTTCACGCCGATGCAAGATTATTTTCAACAGTGTTAAGCGAATATTGTCGTATTTTTATGATTTGATCAATTTTTCCAACATGTCACGAGAGCGAGCCCGAACTTCGGCATGCAGACTAAAGCCATGTGCGTCCATGGTAACCACGACAGGGAAGTCAATAACCTCAATCACCCAGATTGCCTCCGGCGCTCCAAATTCAAGTTTATGAACACTCAAAACTGATTTTACGGTTTCAGCGATCAGCGCGGCTGCGCCTCCGACAGCATGAAAATAAACCGCCGGAACTTCATGGCAGGCGGCCAATGTTTTTGCTCCCATGCCGCCTTTTCCGATCACCCCTTTGAGGTTGAAATTCCGCATGATTTCTGCTTGATAGGGTTCTTCGCGCATACTGGTGGTAGGGCCTGCGGCAATAAACTGATACTCTCCGTTATCTAACCTACTGACGACAGGTCCACAGTGATAGAGTACCCCGCCATCCAGGATGGACTTCATCGCATTATAGACCTTCAGGTCATCTCCTTCAGGAAGTCTGGTTTTATTGATAAACGTATCAAACAGCCATTTGTGAACCGCATCACGACCGGTGATGATGACGCCGGAGAGCAATATTGGATCACCAACGTGCAAATCGAGAATACCATCGTTTGAAATGGGAAGGGAGAGGCGCCTGGTAATCTGATCATTCATAGAGCGCTTGACCGTCCTGAACCGTCATCTTACGATGTCGAAATGCCCAGCACATATAAGAAACCGAGACAAAGAATGAAGCGGGTAAACGATGGGCAGTGATGATCCTGGTCTCTAACACAGTTGTATTACCGCTAAACCCCATTGGCCCAATTCCGAGTTGATTAGCCTCATCGGTGATGCGTTTCTCCAGTGCAGCCAGTTCGTTGTTTTCGTTTTTATGCTCAATCGGGCGGAGCAGCGCCTTTTTAGATGCAGCAAATGAAGTGCCGCGGTCGCCTCCAATAGCCACACCCAAAAAACCGGGAGCGCAGCCTTCGCCTTGCGCCTGATGAACAGCATCCAAAACCACCTTGCGTACCCCTTCCAGGTCGCGCCCGGCATGCAGCCTGTCGTCAGGCAGGTCGTATTGGGCGCCTACATTTTCACAGCCGCCTCCCTTAAGCATTAGGTCGATGGTCAATACGCCGCCATCGATCTCTTCAAAGTGAATGGTTGGAAAAAATTGATCACCCAGGTTATTGCCGGTGTTTGCCCCGCTCAATGTGTCCACCGCATTTGGCCGCATAAACGACAAATTTGTAGCCTCTGCAACCGCGGTTTTGATCTGGTCTATCAATCTCCGCTGACTCCAACCTTCAGGATATTTGACATAAAAAATTGGTGTTCCGGTGTCTTGGCAGATGGGGACGGTATTTTTTCGCGTGAGCTCGATATTCTTGCAGATTGTTTCCAAAGCGCCTTTGGCAATAGACCCGGCCGCTTCATTTTCAATTGCCTTGCGGATCTTGTTCTCGACCGCTGCAGGCAAGTCGGTTGAAGTTAACCGAATCAGTTCCAGGATTTCTCTCGTGAGGTCTCGCATAATGCTCCGGATCTATGCCTTAATAAATCGGCGGGCAAGCTTATCCCTGTAATCGTCCAGGCTTACTTTCAACCGGGCAGCGCCGCTTTCCATCGCGGCTTTGGCAACTGCCGGCGCTTCCCACAAGCAAATCCGGCTGTCGAAAGGTTTGGGCACCACGTAGTCCTTTCCGAATTCCAGATGGTTGAGATTGTAGGCTTTTAAGACCTCGCGTGTAACTGGTTCCCTGGACAATGCCGAAAGCGCCAGGCTGGCTGCAATTTTCATCTCATCATTGATTGCTTTGGCGCGTACGTCCATTGCGCCTCGGAAGATATAGGGAAACCCAAGCAGGTTATTGACCTGGTTCGGAAAGTCCGACCTGCCGGTGCCGACGATTGCGTCTGGTCTGGCTGCCCTGGCAAGATCAAACCCGATCTCCGGGTCAGGGTTCGCCATTGCGAAGATCACCGGGGATTGGCGCATACGCTTCAACATATCAGGGGTCACGATGTTCGCCACGGAGAGGCCGATGAGCATATCCGCGCCTTCGAGTGCGTCTGCAAGAGAGACAGGATGTTCTCCTTGTGCAAACATCTCTTTTTCAGGGAACATTGCTTCAATCCGCCCCTTATAAACTAGCCCTTTGATATCACAGATCCAGATATGTTCACGGGGAACGCCCATCTTGACCATGTGGCTGGCGGACGCGATGGCGGCCGCGCCCGCGCCGGAAAACACGATCTTGATCTCGTCAATTTTCTTGCCAGTAATTTCGAGCGAGTTCAATAGCGCTGCACCCAGAATGATCGCTGTGCCATGCTGGTCATCATGAAAGACAGGGATATCGAGCATGGATTGCAGATTTTTCTCGATGAAAAAACACTCTGGTGATTTGATGTCCTCAAGGTTGATCCCGCCAAAGGTCGGGGCAATCGCAGCCACCACCTGAATGAACATATCCGGGTCACGTGAGTCCACCTCAATATCAATGCTGTCGAGATCGGCAAATTTCTTGAACAACGCTGATTTTCCTTCCATGACCGGCTTGCTGGCAAGCGCGCCCAGGTCCCCGAGCCCCAGAATGGCCGTCCCGTTGGAGATCACAGCCACCAGATTACCTTTGGAAGTGTATTCATAGACCGCATCCGCATTTTCAGCGATTTCGAGCACCGGATACGCCACGCCAGGAGTATATGCCAAACCCAGATCCTCTTGTGTCTCAAGAGGTTTACTTGGGATGATTGAGAGCTTCCCTGGTTGATTATTCAGATGATGGTATGCCAATGCGCTTTCTTTGGTGATCGGCGGCATTGAACCTCCTTTTGAACTATTAAAGCCTCGAAACCGCATACATATTATAGACAATTAATAACCGGTAAATTGTATTCTCACATAGAATGGATGAAAAAAACAATCTCTTTGTCTGTATAATATCAATAACAATAGGTCAATTGACAGGAGAATCCTATGAAAAAAGTTGCCTCAAGTTTAACGGTTTTAATCGTTTTTGCTTTTTTGCTGGCTTCATGCAACCTGCCTTTTTTTGGAGGGGGTCAATCTCTGGATGAGAATGCAATCAATACTTTGGTTGCGCAAACGCTGGCTGCGAACCCGGCGCTGATACCACCCACCCCGGAAGTGGTTGTACCGACAGTCGCTCAGATTCCAACCATTACCCCGGCTCCCCTGGCTACTGTTGCCATCCCGAATACTCCGCTTCCTACAGAAGACACTTGCAACCGGGCGAGCTGGGTCACGGATGTCACCGCTCTGGATGGCAGCATCTTTTTGTCCAACGTCGCCTTCACCAAAACCTGGCGCATCAAAAACGTTGGTTCCTGCACCTGGAATACCAATTACGCGGTGATTTATTCCAGCGGCGATCAAATGAGCGCACCAGCTGCCACGCCTCTGCTGGGCAGCGTTCCCCCGGGGGCCACTGTGGATCTCTCGGTCAACATGAAATCTCCGGCGGCTAACGGCAAATATAAAGGCTATTTCTTGCTGCGCAGTGATACAGGTTTGGTCTTTGGCACCGGGTCTACCTATATGTACCCGCTTTATGCACAGATTGAAGTCTCCAAACTTATGATCATCCCCGACCTTGATTTTAGCGGAATGTTCGAGTTGCTCCCGCTGGAAACCCTGGTTTACGATTTTGGCACGAATTATTGCATCGGCAACTGGCGCAATGCCACTGCCCCGGGTTTCCTGGCCTGCCCTGGTGCGAAAACAGATACATCTGGTTTTGTGGTGAGAAATGATTCACCCAAATTGCAAAATAATCAAACCTATAACGGCGTGGCGATCCTGACCCACCCGCAGTGGATCGACGGCGGTTCGATTTCCGGGACCTTCCCGTTGATCACAGTGGAAAATGGCATGAAATTCAGAGCACGCATTGGCTGCGGTTACGACGGCCTTGCTTGTACAGTGCGTTTCTTCCTGCGTTACCGTGTGGAAGGCGGGACTCTGGAACAGTTGGGTCAATGGGATGTCAAGTATACAGATGCGCCAGTAGTTTTGGATGTTGATCTATCCTCCCTAGCTGGCAAGAAGATTAACTTTGTCCTGCAGGTTGCCACGGTCGACAGCTCTGCACAAGACTGGGCGCATTGGGTCAACCCGAGGATTATTAAATAAAAATAAATCGATAGAATTGTTTTGTAGGGGCAGTTCATCACATGTGATCGCCCCTTTTCTGTCACACAGGCACTTGCAGCCTGTGCAAGTGTTGCGAGCGAATGAAATGAGTGAAGCAATCTCCACTGAGCTTAATTTCTGTGTTTGGGTTTGCTTCCTTGCACAATCCGCTCCTCGCAACAACTGTGTGTTACTCAAAGCTCACCAATTTTGCAAGTTTTGTGCATTAAAACCTGCCAAACGGGCAAGGTCTATTTCCCTCCTTTCTATGAGATGATGTTCTTGAATATCAATGCAATAAACATATATTCTTTCGGAGAGGGAGGTTGACTAAAAATAAATATGTTCAATTTTTATTAATGAATCCTGCTCACCAACAGTAGGGGCATATGGCCATACGCCCTGCCAAAACCGATTTGTACCGATTTGAATTTTTCTTTGAATCGAAAACAAATCCCCGTTGACCACCAAACACCCGCCCATGCAAAATCTCTGCATTAATCTGTTAGAATTTAAACGTGACTCGTAAAACGAAACTCATTTTGTTGATCTGCCTACCGCTGATCGGCATCCTGGCCGGGTATGTGCTGATGGCGCGCCCGGTGACCATCACCGCCGATGGCGAGACCTCGCAGGTGACAACGCGGGCGCTAACGGTTAGGGGCGCGTTGCGTTCCGCCGGCATCCAGCTCAACCCGTTGGACCAAGTGTCACCACCCGCGGGTAGCTGGCTCTCAAAAACCACAGAAATCGTCCTGGACCGTTCGCGTTTGGTGATAATATGGGTGGATCCGTTCGGCAAGTTAGTCGAAGTCAATACCTCCGCCAAAACCCCCGCCGGGATCCTCTCCGCTGCCGGCATTACGGCTGCTGCTGCTGACCTGACCCGCATCGACGGTAAACCCGCAGCCCTCGATGAAACCATTCCCGTGAGCGGCGCGCTCACTCTTCAATATACTCCTGCCATTCCACTTGTGCTCAACCTGAACGGGCAACCGATGACCGTTCGCACAACGTCCTCAACCGTTGGCCAAGCTTTGTGGAACGCAAACGTTCAAATACGCGGGGGAGATGCGTTAAGCCTGCCCTTTAACACTTTGATCACATCTGCTAGTGAGGTCAGAGTGGTGCGGTCGGTTCCACTCGAGATCTCGGCGGATGGAAAAACGATCACTACTTATGCCGCCGCTGATACAGTGGGTGAAGCGCTCGCGCGGTCAGGCGTCACCTTGCAGGACCTTGATTACAGCAAACCTATCGAATCGGAACCGCTGCCTGCCGACGGCAAGATCCAGGTAGTGCGGGTGAAAGAAGAGATCATCCTTCAGCAGAAGTCCGTGCCTTATGACACACAGTTTATAGCCGACCCAGACCTGGAGCTTGACCAGCGTAAAGTGGTTGAACCCGGTTCTTATGGCATTCAGGCGGCGCGGGTGCGGGTGAGGTACGAGAACGGTGTTGAAACCTCCCGCAAGGCAGAAGACACCGTGACCCTCAAAAACCCGGTGACGCGGGTTGAAACTTACGGCACCAAGATCGTGCTAAGGACCATCGATACCCCCAACGGTCCAATGACCTATTACCGCGCCCTGACCGCGAGGGTCACTTCATATTCCCCTTGTAATTCCGGGGTGGACAAATGTTACCCGAGTACTGCCATGGGAATCCCGGTTAAAAAGGGCGTGTTGGCAGTTCATCTTGATTGGTATCGCCTCTTGAAAGGTTCAAAGATGTATATTCCGGGTTACGGGGTTGGCATTGTTGCGGATACGGGTGTCTATCCATACAATCACAATTGGGTCGATGCGGGTTATACAGATGCCGAGTTTGCAGCGGGAGGTGTAGTAAATGGCACCTTCACCGTCTATTTTTTGGCTCCATTCCCTGCAACCGAGCCGTGGATATTGCCATAGAGCTACCGCCGCTCGACGTCCGTTCACTGCTGCGCCGTCACCACCTTGATCCACACAAGGGGCTGGGTCAAAACTTTCTGATTGATCATCATGCGCTTAAGCAGATCGTTGACTTTGCCAGCCTGTCTACTGAAGACACTGTCCTCGAGATCGGAGCCGGGCTGGGCAGTCTGACGCGCCTGCTCGCCAAATCTGCCAAACGGGTGGTCGCTGTCGAGATCGACCGCAAACTGGTGCCTGTCTTATGCGAGGTGATGAGTGGGTTCCAGAACACCGAGATCGTTCAGGGGGACATCCTTGAGTTGAATCCGGTGGATTTAATGGGCAAGTCTGATTATGTGGTGGTCGCCAATATCCCTTATTTCATCACGTCTGCTATCATCCGGCATTTGTTGACCAGCGAGGTGAAGCCTTCGCGCATCGTGTTGACCATGCAGCAGGAGGTCGCTGAGCGCATCTGCGCTGAACCGGGTGATCTGTCTTTGCTGGCGTTGAGTGTGCAGGTTTTCGGCGCCCCCCGCATTGGCGTTTCCATACCCGCCAGCGCGTTCCATCCGCCCCCCAAAGTGGATTCCGCGACCCTGCGCGTGGATATCTTCAAGCAGCCATTGTTATCTGGCAGGCAGTTAGATTTGTTCTTTACGCTGGCGAAGATCGGGTTTTCGCAAAAACGGAAGATGATGCGCAACACCCTCTCTGCTGGTTTGCATTGGACGGGTATGCAGGCCGATGAAATGCTGTTGGCTGCCGGAATTGACCCCGCACGCCGTGCCCAAACCCTCGACCTGGTGGAGTGGAAGACACTGGTTGGGGAATATGAAACCTGGTTAGCCCGTCAGAAATAAGTGGCGCAAAAATAGACCGCACAAAAGAAATAAACTGGAAGATCAAGTCCGCTCTTTCAGTTCATTTAATACGTTTGATGTTCTTATATCGCGATCGTAGCTGCCAGACGCGCAGGGCGGCTTCGGTCTGAATGGACAGATTCATCTTTGATTGACCGAATTGACGTTCTGCAAAATGAAAAGGGATCTCGGTGATATGGAAGCCCATTTTACTGGCGAGGTAAGCCATTTCGACCTGAAAGACATATCCGTTTGAGCGCACTTCGTCCAAAGGGATAGTGCTCAGCACTTCACGCTTCCACAGCCGAAAGCCGCCCGTCATATCGTTGACCGGCACTCTCAAAATGGCGCGCGCGTATTCATTGCCAAAGCGGGAGAGAAACTTTCGCCAGGCTGGCCAATCATGCGCCAGGCTGCCGCCGGGAATGTAACGCGACCCGAAAACGATGTCGGCCTCTTTTAGCGCATTGATAAACTCAACAAGTTTTTCAGGCGGGTGGGAAAAATCAGCATCCATTTGGGCGATGTATCGCACATCGGTTTTGAGCAGTTGTTTGAACCCGGAGATATAGGCTGTGCCTAAACCAAGTTTGCCTGACCGGTGCATTACGCTAACCCGATCGGGGAATTGCAGCGCGAGCTCATCGGCGATTTGTCCGGTGCCGTCCGGGCTGTTGTCGTCGATGATCAACAAGCGAAGGTCATCTACCGGTAGAGCCAGCAATTGTTCGGCGATTTTCGGTAAGTTTTCTTTTTCATTAAAAGTAGGAATAATTACTGCAATGCTCAAATGTTCTCCTGACTTGTACTTTCCGGGTCTGACACAGATTCGTGCGTTTTTTGTATGACGAATAAGCAGCTTTCAGCGCCGCTGGCTTTACATTGCGTTTCGATCACTGAATAGGATTGGTCGTTTGAGAAGGTCTTTACGGCATGTTCCAACATTCCTTCATAGAATGCACATATCGGTTTGTGGGTGGATTGACCCCAACATACCGGACATTGTTGAATGCCAAAAACAAAACCATCCTCACTATCCAGGCGATAAACCGAGGTAATTTGGTCACTGACGGAGTTTAAAAAATTGGAAAATCGATTAAAACGAATGAGCAACAGTTCATCCGCTGATTGACCAAAGGTTGACTCTGATTCTTTGGATGAGAGGTCGCTGAAGACCCTGATACCTTCCTGCATGGTGACTCTGCCGGCACGGATGGCCAGTGAGCGGGCGCCTTGGCTGCCAAACAAAGTGGTCAAAGTCGCAAAGAGAGAGGAAAGGTCAGCAAAATCAAACTGTCGTTCCATATCGTCCGGGAGTTCTATTACTGCCAGACTGGGCAGGTTGGCCATATTGTAAATTGCCCTCATCCCGCTAGAACCGATGACTTCCTCCATCGCTTGTAGGGTAATGCGGGCAAATCGATTTGGATACAACAATCCGCTCTTCATTATGAATCCGCTAGCTTGACGTTAAAATAATTCCCAGATCGTCTGCCGCGCGGCGCATATCCAGGAAAAGCACACCCAATTTGGCCTGCGGGTTTACCAGGGAAGTGAGTACAGCTTTCTCGCCCACCGCCATAAGAACAACGTAACCATTTTCGCCTTTGATGTGAATTTGTTCCAAAGAACCGCGCCCCATTTCTTTGCCAATTTGTTCACCGAGCGAAAGCATCGCCGCTGACATGGCTGACACACGGTCTTCGCTCATTTCAGGCAGTAAAGCAGATGCAATGATCAGCCCATCCAGACTAACAACGGCTGCGGCTTCAACGTCCGGTGAGGTTCGCTGCAGCACATGCATCCGGTCGATAAGCGCTTGTCTACGTGGATGGGTCAAAGAATTACCTCAAGTGTTCATTTGCAGAGTTTATTTAAAACATACTCTATCATAGCCGTTGGGGGGTGTCAAGAAATTACAGGTTGGAGCGCTGTCAATTTTGGAATTCAACCCTTTTCGGTCGCAGAGATGGAAGCTGCGCTGACACGATCGCGATCAAGATTACTGTGCAGCCGATGATCTGAATGAGATTCATGCGTTCACTCAGAATGATAGCGCCGAAAACTGCGGCGAAAACGGATTCCAGGCTCAGGATGAGAGCCGCGTCTGCGGCGGGAGCGTTGCGTTGACCGACTGCCTGCAAAGTGAAACCGATGACCACTGACCCTAGCCCCGCATAAAGGATCGGCATCCATCCATCTTGAAGCCCGGCAAGGGTGGGGGGTTCAATAAACAATGAAGAGATGAGGTGCAGCATCCCGCAGAGCAGGAATTGCCCAACCGAGAAGACGAAAACATCCGCTTTTTTGACTGCGAAACCGACCACGATAACGTGAAATGCCCACAACAGGGAGCCTGCCAGCAGCAGCAAATTACCACTTGACGGAGTCAACATCGTGCCGCCAGTGCTTAATAGGTATGTCCCCGCCATAGCCGCCAACGCCGCGATCCACACGATTGATTTGGTTTTATGTCTCCAAACCAGGGTTAAGATAAGCGGAACCAGAACAACATAGATACCTGTGATGAACCCCGCTGTTCCGGCTGAAGTGGTAGCCACACCTGCCTGCTGTAAGGCGCTTGCGGAAAACAGGAGCAACCCGGCAGGGACGATCCAATTCAGGTTACCCGGCGAGTTTCGAAGCCTCTTGATGATAAACGGAAGCATCACCAATCCGCCAAGCAGAAACCGCAGACCGTTGAACGCAAAGAAACCCAGGTGAAATGACGCAGACCGTTGGGCAACAAACCCGCCGCCCCAAATCACGGCAGCGAGCAGCAGAATGAGGTCTGATGTAAGTCTTGTTGAATTGGACAGCTTGAAATGATCTATTTTTTGCAAATAACTACCTTCCATGAATTAATCAGACATCAAAACCGCCCGTGATGAAAAGCCGGGCGGTTCTCCTTCATCATTTATCGGGAGCGTTTGAACTTCTTGCTGCCTTTTGACAAACGCCACTGTCTGAGAATACCCGCCAGGTCCATGTTGAATTTAGCGTGCTGCCAATCGCTGCTGAAGCTTTCTTTTGGCAGGACAGTCAGCGCTTTGTGGATCTCTTGGGTAGTTTCGTCGGTCAATCCGTCTTTGTTTAGCATTTCTTTGAACTTTGTTTTATCTTCCTCCGAAAATGGAGCTTTTTCGACAAACAGGATCAATTTATGAGCTTCAGGATATTTATTGCCAGACATAATTACCTCCAGTCCTTCCCAATGGGAGTAGACTCTACCCTATATTTTAGCCTGATTCCGGTTTTCTGACAGGAATTTCCGCAACTTTCTACATTCCACTGCGTAAATCTATTTAGAAAACAATACAGGAGATTGTTATGGAAAATCAGTCAAAAAAACTCTACAGGTCACGAACTGACCGCCAGATCAGCGGAATTTGCGGTGGTTTGGGTGAATACCTTAATGTGGATCCTACTGTTATGCGGATTGCCTTCGTCGCAGGGTTCTTTTTGACCGGCACTCTCGCATTTTGGGCTTATTTGATCATGTGGATCGTGATTCCTGAATCACCAATCGTATAGGGAGAAGATGAGATGAATGAACCTGCAAAAAGGCTATATCGATCTCGTACTGAACGTCGGATCTCGGGTGTTTGCGGCGGGATTGCCGATTATTTCAATATGGACCCGACTCTTGTGCGGCTGCTCTTCGTTTTGGGGTTGTTATTTGTCGGAGGCACCTTGTGGGTTTATTTGATCCTGATGATCTTCATCCCGGAAGAACCATTATAAATAACACGGGTTTGAACATTTTGATTTTCAATAACTAATCAAAAACCGCAGAGTGAAGTTCAGAACTACATCCTGCGGTTTTATTGTTTATTCGTAGCGCAGCGCTTCAACGGGTTCCAGGTTGGCAGCCCGATTTGCTGGGTATATTCCAAAGAACAATCCCACCGCGGTGGAGAAAATGGTTGCCAGGAGCACTGCGTTCAAGCCAACTTTTGGGTCAAACGGTGTTCCACTGGCAGCAGCGATCTGACCCACAATGAACGAGATCAGCCAACCCAGACCGATGCCTATCAACCCTCCAATCAAACTAAGCAGAGATGACTCGGTGAGGAATTGGATCAAAATATCTCTCTTGCGCGCTCCAAGGGCTTTACGCAACCCGATCTCGCGGGTGCGTTCAGTGACTGACACCAGCATGATATTCATGATTCCAATACCCCCGACCAGCAAAGAGATACCTGCTATGCCGCCAAGAAATATGGTCAGCACGCCAGTGATGGTCTTGGCGGTGTCGACAAAATCTTCCTGAGAAAAAACAGTGAAATCGTCCTCGCCGATCTTGGTACGGTGACGGGCACGCAGGATCTGAGAGACTTCTTCGCTGGCTTGCGACATCAATTTTGGATCAAGAACACCAACCAGGATCATATCGACCCGGTCTCTGCTTCGGCGGATCAGCCTGGACTGAGCGGTTGATAATGGGATCATGACCACGTTATCTTCTGAACCGAAAGTGCCGCCGCCTTTTGACTCCAACACACCGATTACACGAAAAGGCTGCCCTTCAATGCGGATCATCTCGCCGACCAATCCGTCCAGACGGCCGAACAATTTATCCGCCACGTCTGGGCCGATTAAAGCCACGGATGCACGCCCCAGGTCTTGATCTTCAGTGATGAAAGCGCCTTCAGTAACCTTGTAATTTCTAACGGCTCCGTAACTTTCGGTGACTCCAGTAAGCGTAGTGCTCGTGGTTTGACCCCCGTAGGATACTTTCGCGTCGCCATTGACGACCGGAGCCACCTTATCGATGGAGGGCGCTTGAAATTGGTCAAGCAGGGCTTTAGCGTCTTCCAGCGTCAGAGGTTCAATGTGGCTCACTTCTGTAGTATGGTTTCCTCTAAAAACAAAAAGCAGGTTGCTGCCGATCCCGCTGATAGAACCCGTGATGGTGTCCTGCGCTCCTGTGCCGACCGCAAGCATGGCGATTACCGCGCCAACCCCGATGACAATCCCTAAGATGGTGAGTGAGGAGCGGAGTTTGTTTGAACTTAAGCTTTCAAGTGCTTCAAGAATGGCTTGGCCGAGATTCATTTTATTACCTCCTCGATCAACCCATCCCGCAGGCGGATTATCCGTCGGGTGTGCTCAGCCACAACCGGGTCGTGAGTCACGATGATAAGTGTAGTTCCAATGGTTTTATTGAGATTTAGCAGAAGTTCCATGATCTCTTTACCCGATTTTGAATCAAGATTACCAGTGGGTTCATCTGCCATGAGGATGGCCGGGTTATTGACCAGTGCGCGGGCAATTGCCACGCGCTGCTGCTGTCCGCCTGAGAGTTCAGTGGGCCGGTGATTAATGCGGTCAGAAAGCCCGACAGAATCAAGGGCTTCCGCGGCGCGTTCGAGCCTGTCTTTCACCTGACCGGCGTAGCGCATCGGCAACTCAACATTCGCGAGAGCGGTGGCGCGGGGCAACAGGTTGAAACTTTGAAAGACAAACCCAACTTTTCGGTTACGGATGCTGGCAAGTTGATCATCCTCCAGCGAAGAAACTTCCTCTCCATCCAATTGATAATTCCCGCTAGTTGGACGATCAAGACAACCCAACAAATTCATCAATGTGGATTTGCCGGACCCCGAAGGCCCCATGATCGCAACAACCTCACCACGTTTGATAGAAAATGTTACTCCATCTAGCGCGTGAACCTCGATCTCGCCCATTTTGTAGATTTTTTTTAATTCTTTTGTTTGGATCACATTTTCAATCATTTTTATCCTAGAACGGCGGTCTGCCGCCACCCATAAAGTTTGAGATATCAATTGATGGGTTGAGAATGAGAGTATCTCCGGGTTTTATATCCCCCGAGATGACTTCACTAAGCGTGTCTGAAGAGGAACCAATTGTGATTTCCACCATGGTGGGGATATCATTTTTCAATAGATATACAACACGTTTGCCGTCCACCAGACGGACAGCGCGATTGGGGATGATCAACACATCCGTAACATTGCTCACAACGATGTTGACCGCGGCAGTCATACCAGGCAGCACCTGGTCATCCGGATTGAGGACCTCAATCGTGACCTTGAAGTTCACTGCTCCGGCAATCGAGGTGCCTATGCGGGCAACCTCGGAGACTCGGCCTTCATATTCTGTTGCGTTGATCGCGTCAAAAGTCAATGTGACTGCTTCTCCGACTTTTACACGATTGATATCTACCTCCGGAATTTGCACATCCACAAACATATGAGTAAGATCATCAATTCGATATGCCGGGCTGCCTGGATTTACCAAATCGCCAACCATTCCAGTTGAATCAGTGACAGTTCCTGCAAATGGTGCAGTGATTTTAGCCATTGCAATCGTTGCCTCGATGGCTGCCACCCGCGCTTTAGCGGCCGCTATATCATCGGCGTCTGGCCCATCTTTCAAACGGTCCCATTCTCGCTGTGCGTCTTCAAGCTGCGCTTTGGCAACTGCAATCTTGGCATCAGAGATCGAGACTTCCTGCGTGTTTGGGGTCTTGATATAGAAATCCAGATTTGCTTTGGCTTGACTCAAGCCCATCTTCGCGTTGGCTAGATTACTGAGCGCACCGGCTTTTAGCGGATCTGAATCGGGTGTCTCAGCGAAACGGTCGTAGTTGGTTTGAGCTTTTTCTACTTTATCTTCTGCCAGTGTGACCCCTGCTCGAGCGGCGTCAATCTGATTCTGGTTCGTCCCACGCGCTTCGTTGGAACTCAACTGATTCCAGCGAACCTTGTCATAATTCTGTTTGGCGTTTGCAAGATTCAACTGGGCTTGTGCCTTGTTGGCACCGGAATTAACCAGGTTTTCCAGATTGCGTTGAGCGTTGACTAGATCAGCCTGTGCCAAAATAATCGATTGCGACAATGAGGATTCAGCCAAAGAGGCAAGTGTCTGTCCTGCATTTACCGGGTCACTAATCTTGGTATTGATCTCTTCGATACGTCCACTTGTTTGCCAGGTGATGATCACCGATTGGTTCGCGCGAACAGTTCCTGTTGCGCCAACGATCGCTGTAAGGTCACCTTTTTCCAGCACCTGGGTTTGCAGCGTGGCATTAGCCGCTTTGCGAGTATTATTGGCATTGACCACGATTAATGTAATCGCAGTGAGTACAACGACCCCGACCATGATCCAGGTCATTTTCTTTGTTAACTTGAATATTTTCATATTTTCCTTCCTTGCAGTTTTTTCAAAATGAATATCGCACTTAGTTTAAGCGCGAGTTGTGGAGAAAGCGTGGAGGCGAGGTGGAGGATGTTGGAGGATTATGATGCAGGGATGAATTGGTTTTACCTATCGCAGTTTCGCATCACTACTTAAAACCTTCTTCGATTATCCAGGCGGTATAATCGCATTAATGAAAATTATGAATATATTACGCCAGTTGGCTTTTTTTGTTTTTATTGCCCTGATCTTGACCCTGTCTGTTCCAACCCTTTCAACCCCGTTGGAAAAAGCCAGAAAATTTACGCGGTCGGTTGAGTTTGATTATGTCTCTTGGACGCTGGATGCCTTACGCGTGAAATTTGGGCAGATCGGCATCAATCCCCGGCAGGTTCTTACACCGTTGCAGCAACATGCGGTCGTGATCAGGTATATCGAATTGACGAAGCAACTTGAGGAAGTTCAAGCAAGGATCCAGCAAATTTATTCCGACCCGGAGGTCAATAATCCGGCAGAGAGCGCCCGAAATGAACTCGAGAAACAGGAGGACTTGCAGGGCGTTCTGACAAACCTCACACCTATTGCAGAATCACTCTTGCAGGCGCAGGTCAATGAAGTCATTGTAGAAATGGAAATCACGAGAATCGGAGACGTACTTCCGCCGGTGTTGTTCCACACCTCTCCCTTGCCAAAGGCATTAATCGTCTCTCCGCGTGACAAGATCCAGCAGGACGTGAATGTTTCCTTGCTGGCAGATCTTACGTTGGAACAAATCGCTCAACTGGAAACCGAAGTGGAAAAGGCAATGGGTTCATCCGCATTGGTTGTAGATGTGGGAGGGATAGGGGTCTACCCAACCATGGTGATGCGCTCTTCCAACCTGACATGGATCACGGATGTGATCGCCCACGAATGGACGCACAATTACCTGACAATACACCCGCTGGGTCTAAGCTACGATAAAACCCCGGAACTGCGGACGATGAATGAGACTACTGCTTCGATAGCAGGCAGCGAGATCAGCTACGAAATATTGCGCCAGTTTTATCCAGAACTTCTTGCTGTTCTACCTGCAGGTGAGAAAACGGATACGCTCTATGGGGCTGGAATGTCATTTGATTTTCGAGCTGAGATGCATAAGACACGGGTGCATGTTGACGAACTTCTCTCACAAGGCAAAACTATTGAAGCGGAGCATTATATGGAGGAGCGCCGAGCGGTTTTTGTCAGTCGTGGTTATTTGATTCGACGGCTCAACCAGGCATACTTTGCATTTTACGGGGCTTATGCTGACCAGCCCGGTGGAGCCGCGGGTCAAGACCCGGTTGGTCCAGCCGTACGCGAATTGCGAGCCCAGAGCGGTTCATTGGCTGATTTCTTGCGGAAGATTTCACAAATGAACACCTTTGCAGAACTCGAAGCTGCAATCGCAGAAAATTAATCTGGCCAGAGCAACCTTGATTTCCCTTTTTTACTTCCGATAGTTTTATTAAAGAACAAGAATACTGTAAGTAATTAATCAGGTTCACTGTCAGAGGATAATTCTGGCAAGTCATGTTCGATTTGGTCCGGGGTTTGGCCCTTTTCCAGCCGGTCGACGACCTCGTCAAACTCACCTGGCAAGTCGGTTGCATCCATCCGGGATTGCATCTCTTTCATCATTCTTCCAAGCGCTCTTGGGTCTTCATCCAGTGCATCAAGGTTGGCAGGATCTGCCAATTTGGCCAATCTGGACTGGTCTCCAAGAGAAAATCGCACGTTTCTAATTATTCGTGATATTTTGGTTGAAGAACAGGCAGGGCAGGCGCTCTTATAAAGGTCATATTCCGTAAAAGTAAGGAATTTTTCAAACCTTTTTTGGCAATTCCCGCAGCGAAATTCGTAAACAGGCATTAATCCCTCAACAAAAAAACCAATATTATCCATTATAATCCTCACTTGTAAGAACTTCGTTAATTCTGCTGCGTTTGAATAAGGAACTGCATGGAATCAGAAGCGCTGACATTTGATCTATACCATCCTAAACCATTGCTAATCGTTATTTCTGGTACTTCCGGTATCGGCAAGGACGCGGTACTTAAAGGGTTAAAAAAACGAGACCTGCCTTTGCATTTTGTAATAACTGCCACCAGTCGTGCTCCTCGGGCTGATGAAGTGGATGGCAAGGACTATTTCTTTTTCATGAGGGAAGATTTTGAGAAGCGCATTGAGCGCGGCGAATTCATTGAATACGCACTGGTATACGATGATTACAAAGGGGCTCCTCGCTGGCAAATCGATGACGCTTTGAAGAGCGGTCGCGATGTGATCCTGCGGGTGGATGTACAGGGCGCCGCAACATATCGGCGGCTCTATCCCGAAGCCGTTCTTATTTTCTTGATCCCCAATACCGCTGAAGAGTGGTATGGCAGATTAAAAGCACGTAATACTGAAACTCCTGAAAACCTCAAGGTTCGCATAGAAATGGCCAAAGAAGAAGTAAAACAGATTGGAATCTTTGATTATGTTGTCATCAATGCAGACCACTTGCTTGAGAAAGCAGTTGACGATATTATCGCTATTATTAATGTTGAACATCATAAGGTTCACCACAGAAAGTTGATCTAAATGACTTTGCAATCACCAGATTCTAACGCTCCTGCCCAACCTGGCGAGGCGCGGGTACCTGTTACGCTGAAGGCCGTGATCAAAAAACCGACTGTAACTTATGTAATCCTGGCTGTTACAATCTCGATATACGGGTTGCAGTACCTCTCTCAAGCCCTGACAGGCGGGGCGTATGATTTGCCGTTCTTTTTGGGGGGAAAGATCAATGAGTTCATCTTAAAAGGTGAAATCTGGCGTCTGATCACCCCGGTCTTGCTGCACGGCAGCTTGATGCATATTGCATTCAATATGTACGCTTTATTTTCTATCGGTCCCTCGCTGGAGCGGCATTATGGGCATTCTCGTTTTTTGATGCTCTATTTAATCGGTGGTTTTGCAGGTAACGCGCTTTCTTTCGTTCTATCTCCGAATCCATCACTTGGAGCCTCAACTGCGGTTTTTGGTCTGGTAGCTGCCGAGGCGGTTTTCATCTTCAAGAACAGGAATCTTTTTGGAAACCGGGCACGATCCATGTTGATGAACCTTGGTCTGATCATTATTGTAAATCTTGCATTGGGGTTAAGTGCGGGTTCAGGTATTGACAACTGGGGGCATCTTGGAGGATTAGCGGGCGGATTGATCTTTGCCTGGGAGGCCGGCCCATTATACAAGATCCAAACTGGCGGCGCAACAGGTTACGAATTGCTGGATTCGAAGTCGCGCGAACAAGTTTGGTGGGGTGTTATGCTTTCAGCTGGACTTTTTACAGCCGTAGTAATTGGCAGGCTGCTGGTTAAATAATAAAACAGGTGGAAATTAATCTCCACCTGTTTTTGAAGTTTGATATAACTCAGGGTTCGCTGATCTCCATCCAATTGATATAAACTTTCACCGGATAGTTTTCATAAGAAGAAACACCAATGCCCACTTGACCTTCCTTCAGGTCTTTGTGTTCAACCGTTCTGGTTTTCACTCCGTTGATGTAGAGGGTCAGTTCGTTTCCCTGACAGATGGCTGTGTATATGTTTGTGTCTCTTCCCATTTTGATTGCCGTGGATCCTCCATCATAGAGGGTTAAATAACCCTTGGCGATAACGTTATCGTAATAGGCGATAAACCATTCGCCATCATTTTCAATATTGAACTCGTACCAGCCAAGGTCTTCGCTATAGCGGCAAACCATGGTCACTGAGTTGTTATTACTGCCCATATTCTCTGCTTCAATGTCGATGCGTACATCCGTGTAGGTGAAAGGATCGTATGTAACATATGGCCAAATATAATCGCCGTTGAGGTCAAATTTTAACTTTCCATTTTCATAGCGAAGATCCATCTTTTTTTCATCGCCACGCTGCAACCAATATGAGTAGTTATCCATATCGGTGTCGAATTCTTCAACAAAAAAGGCGGGTGGTTCAGTTACAGACGGCTCGGCGGGGGCTTCGGTGGGGACAACTATTGGGGCTTCGGTTGGGGCGTTAACGAAAGTTTCTGGTGTTGCCGTCACCACTATTACCTTAGGTTCTTCTGTTTTGGTTGTGTCGCCACCCAGCGAAAAACCGCAGGCGGATCCGACAATGAGAATAAAAGCAGAGATCAATATGAGCGGGTAAAACACATTTTTCTTCATGATTGTCCTTTCCAAAGCTGGCTAATAAATACCAAACTGATAAAAATTATACGTATATCATAGAGAATAATTCGTATTAATGCAAGCAGGAAAGTAAGCGTGATTGAGAAAAACTATACCCCGCCAGGACCGTAAAAAGCTGGATCTGTAGGGGTTTTTCCGGATGGGTCCCAAACGTAGACATAATCGCCATCTTGCGCCCAATCAAAAAGCCAGTGCGCATCTGCCACCGAAAGGTTGACGCATCCATGCGACCGTTGGTAGCCAAATAATGTATTCCAGTAAGCGCCGTGCAAGGCGCGCGCCTGGTCATAATACTGGATAAAGGGAACGTCTTCAAGGTAGTAATAATCAGATCGATCGGCCTCAAAAGCGCCTCGCATGTATTCATTGACCAATCTTTTGTAAATGGTAAAAACACCAGGCTGCGTGAAGAAGGGGTCCACACCGGTTGAAATGAGGGTCGCAAAAACGATGCGATCTTTTTCGTGGACGATGAGGACCTGCTCATAGAGATTGACCTCGATCCACCTGTCTGATTCAACGCCAGCAGGTTTTTCATAGTTAGGTATCACCCGGCTGACAAAGCGGTGATCTATCCATTCGTCAGGACCAACCATCACCCATTCAATTTTATTTTCGATTTTTGAATCGTAAATTCGCACAAGGTTGTAACGGGAGTAAAGGTTGTCAGTTTCTACTGAAGAGTAACTGGGTCCTTTTCTTGAAGTGGTCTCTGACAGGATCCATCCAAACGGGATCTTTGGGTTTTCTTTAAACAAAAAGCCTTGAAAGTATTGAATGCCTATCTTTGTGATAACATCAGCGCTGATCCATTCCGAAGTGGAGGTTTGGTAGAAAACCCCTTTTTCAGTTGAAATTTTCTGGAGAAGGGAGACATATTTGGTTTTACCCAGTCCCAATTTATTGGTGGGGTGATTGGCGAGCGCGTCTTCGATGGTGGCATAGAGGGGAACCTCTTCGTTGGATACCCTGGCATACGCAAACGGGATATTGTTAAGTTCAAAAGGCGGTTTGGTGATGTACAATGGTTGTGCTGGATAGGTAATGCCGATCTGACCGAGTTCATCCAAACGTTTTGCAGGTCCAGCCAGTACGCAATCTACACCGGAAAAGGGGTCCAGGCCACCGGGAAGGCATAAAGCATCAGTAGCGTTCAAGTAATCGATAGGGTTATTGGCAGAAACTGGCACTGGCATAATACTAAAAGCCGTAACCAGAATTGCGAGCAGAAAGACGCCAATAATAAGCTTATTTTTTTTCAATTCTATATCCTTGTACATCAGACAAATTTAACCTTAGTTTATCTTATTATCTAACAAATTAACAACCCAAACTATTTAAAGTTGCTTACTTAAGAAAATTTCATCTCGAATCGGGATACCATTTTCACCAATGTGCGGGATGGAAGATTTGATTGCGCGTGCCAATTCAACAGCGTTTGGGTGAACCTCGGTGATTACATAGCCTTGGTTATGGTAAAACTTTAGTGCGTTTAAATTATCATTGGTTGTTGCAATCCAACAAGACTGACATCCATTGAGACGTGCTTCGTTTTCCACTTTATTCAACAAAGCATGACTAATTCCTTTAGAAGGGTAAATGCTGTTTAGTGTGATGACTTCACATTTACTATTTATGATTTTGTAGGTAATCAAGCCTACCACTGACTCATCGTCTACGGCTTTATATCCGGGGAGTTCGCCAGGAAGGTAAACCTCGCCGTGAACAACAACGAACGGATCTCCCCATTCGTGCTTGATCATTTTCTGTACCCACTCATGATCTGTGGTTTCAAGAGGGGAGATTGTTAGCATCTTTGGATTATTCTCTTTTTGGTTTCGCCTTTTGTTTAGCGATTTCTTTCATGGCATTGAAACCTTTGTTACCCAATAAATATTTCAGTTCGGGTTCGAAAGTTTCAATAAACGGGATGGGATGATCCGCCGGGATCAGGCAGCTACCCTGTTCATTGATCAGGGAGTCGAGGTCATCGACAGTAAGACGCCCCTTGTCATCTAGATCTATGGGGTGCAGGATGCAGTAAAAAGGTTTAAACCGCCACGGGTGGAAATTGTTTGCCATTGCGGCAACTTGTAAAATACACTTGCCATCTTCACGCCAAAAAACGCAAGCGGTTTCGCCGTAATGGTTTGGAGAGGGTTCAATCGCGGTGTGGATCACTTTTCCGCTTGGGCTGTGTTTGTCAAAATCTTCTACAGGAACAAACCACTCACCGGGGTTTTGCGCGGTTTCTGGCATATGCGGCATGATCAATTTGGCATTGGACACAATATCTGCTACCTCGCGCGGATCAACCCAAACGCCAAACACACAACATGCTCCTTTGCATTCTTCAAGACGACAGCGTTGCACGGGTTCGGCATCAAACATGCGCGGATTGATACGGTTTTCAATCAAATTCTTAAGTTCACTCATGACAGAAATTGTACCATCTCCGAGACAGGTCATATAAGCAAGTCACTTTTCATTTATAGTTTTTAAATTAGTGTAAAATCATGTAGGGGCTGAAAACTACTTTTCAAAAGGAGGTCTCATATGTCTGCATGGAAAGTTTTGATTACCGATGGTCTTGATTCGAACGGAATTGACGTCATAAAGAAATCTGCTGAAGTAGACGAGCAATCCGGAATCTCGGCGGAAGATTTATTGAAAGTTGTTGGGGGTTATGACGCCTTGATTGTGCGGGGACGCACCAAAGTTACTCCCGCTGTCTTTGATGCTGGCACAAAGTTGAAAGTGGTTGGCCGAGCCGGCGTTGGTGTAGATAATATCGATCTAGCTGCCGCCAAGGACCACAAAGTTACAGTTGTTAACTCCCCGCTCGCCACCACTATTGCAGTGGCTGAATTAACACTCGGCTTGATGTTGAGTGCGGTGCGTGAAATCGCACGCGCAGATGCAACCATGAAAGCTGGAAAATGGTTAAAGAAAGAGTTTGAAGGCGCCGAACTCAGCGGTAAAACGCTAGGCGTGATCGGCTTTGGACGAATCGGCGCTGCTGTAGCAAAGCGCGCCGCGGCTTTTGATATGAAGATTTTAGGCTATGATCCATTGATCCAGGCTGACGAAATTGCAAAAAGAGGTGGTGATCCAGTTAGCATGGATGACCTGCTCAAGCAGTCAGACATGATCACCATGCATTTGCCGTTGACGGCTGACACTAGGAATATGCTTAACCAGCAGGCATTTGCCATGATGAAACAGGGTGTCTATATAATCTGTGCAGCGCGCGGCGGAGTGATCGACGAAGCTGCCCTATTGGATGCTTTGAACAGCGGGAAGGTTGCCGGCGCCGCCCTGGATGTGTTTGCGACAGAGCCCCCGGGCCTGACCGATCTTGTCAGTCACCCCAAGGTTGTGGAGACTCCGCATGTGGGCGCCCAAACTGTAGAAGCGCAAGCTCGAGCCGCCAATGACATTGCAGAAGAAATACTGGCTGCTTTAAATGATAAACCCTTGCGATGGAAAGTTGTGTAAGAAATCTCTCGTATTATAAGGCTGAATTATGAATCAAAAACTTGAGAAGTTTAAGCAGATCATTGCAGAGGTCACTGACCTCGGGCGCGCTGAAGCGCTGCTTGGATGGGACCAGCAAGTTAACATGCCAAAAGGCGGAGCAGAAGACCGTGGCAACATTCTTGAAACCATCGCCGGGATCTCCCATAAGAAATTCACTTCATCAGAGACTGGTGAATTGCTGGAAGACTTAAAACTCTATGCAGAGACCCTTGACCCAAAATCGGATGACGCATGCTTGATCAAACGCATGGCGCATGATTATGAAAAGCGTACCAAGGTGCCTTCAAAATGGGTGGAAGAATTCGCCAAAGTAACCACAATTTCGCAAGGGGTTTGGGAGGAAGCCAAATCTGAGAACAAGTTCACTCTCTTCCAGCCTCATCTCGAGAAGGTAATGGAATTACGGAGAGAATATGCAGATTTCTTCAAGCCGTACGATCATGTATATGATCCGTTGCTTGATGATTTCGAACCGGGTTTAAAAACCAGGGAAGTTCAAGACATTTTTGGCAAACTGCGCCCTCAGCAAGTTGAGTTATTAAAAGCGATCGCGGCCAAACCAATGATTGATGATTCATTCTTGCATATCTCGTATGCTGACCAGGGTCAATGGGATTTTGGAGTGGATGTAATCACCCGATTTGGTTATGACTGGAACCGTGGACGGCAGGATAAATCGGTGCATCCTTTCACAACTGGATTCGGCATCGGGGACATCCGAATCACGACCCGATTTGACCCGGACCGCGCTGCCTCTGCATTATTCAGCACCATGCATGAAGCCGGTCACGCCATGTATGAACAGGGTGTCAGTGAGACCTTGCGCCGCACTCCTCTGGCGAACGGCGCATCAATGGCTGTGCATGAATCCCAATCCCGCATGTGGGAAAACCTGGTTGGCCGCTCAAAAGTATTCTGGAAGTTCTTCTACCCGCGTTTGGTTAAGATCTTCCCACAGCAGCTTGGAAATGTAAGTATGGAAAACTTCTACAAGGGGATCAATAAAGTTGAACCTTCCTTGATCCGTGTTGAAGCCGATGAAGCGACATATAACCTGCATGTGATGTTGCGGCTTGAATTGGAAATCGCCCTATTGGAAGGCACCTTGAAAGTGAAGGACCTCCCTGAAGCTTGGAATACACGCATGAAGGAATACCTTGGCGTCGTCCCGCCTAATGACCGTGAGGGTGTGCTGCAGGATGTGCATTGGTCTGGCGGTATGATCGGTTACTTCCCGACCTACGCGCTCGGCAATCTGGTTTCGGCGCAACTATGGGAGAAGATCAACCAGGATATCCCGAACCTGGAAAGCCAAATCGAGCAAGGTAAATTTGACGAATTGCTTGGCTGGCTGCACACAAAAATCCATTGCCACGGAGCGAAGTTCGAACCGCAGACCCTGGTGAAAGAAGTGACTGGCTCCATAATTACTCCGGAACCCTATATGCGCTATTTGAAATCAAAATACAGCGAAATCTACAATTTATAAATTAACTTGAATTAACAGGTCTTGCGGAAAAAGCAAGGCCTGTTTTCATTTTGATGTAAAATTCATTCATGCAAATTTCCGCAGTTATAAAAATAAACCTTTTCAAGATCATCCTGGTTACAGGGCTTGCAATAAGCGCCTGCGCTGAAGTAACCCCGCAACTTGTGACGCCGTCTCCGCTCATCGGGGAGCCGTCGGTTGAAGTGATCGAGATCACGCCGATTCCCACTAACACACCGACCGTAACCTACGTGAAGCCTACGCTCATTGAGACGGTATCGGGTACGGCAGTTCCGTCAATAATCATTGAACAGCCAACCCCCGAAATCACGCTGCAAGTCGACCCGGGGCTGCAAAACCGGAAGTTCCCGCCGGCTTTGATACTAATCGACAAACCAGGAAGCGCTTCCAGGCTTGCTTCTCCGATATTGGTGCAAGCCAATGTGTACCCCGGGGAGGGTGGACTGGTCAGTGTCCAACTGATCGGTGAAAATGGCAGATTGATGGCGGACCAACTGTTGAAGATGATCCAGCCAGATTCTGGCTGGGTGCAGCTTGTTACGGAAATCAAATTTGAAATTACATCGGCTGGTGAATCGGCATTGATTGTAATCTCTACCCGTGATGGATATGGAAGGCGCATCGCACAGACTGCGGTGCCTGTACTGCTTTTGCAGATCGGCAAAAGCGAGAATGAATTGCCTGGGTTTTTAAAGCAACCTTTTGTGATCGAGTCGCCAGTTACTGGCGGTCTGATAAAAAACGGAACGCTTCGGGTTTCAGGGTTCGCTCACCCGTTTAATTCCAATCCGATCATCATTGAGTTGGTGACACAAACTGGCGGGATCATGGAGTCAAAGGTCGTTGTATTACCCAAAATCGCGCAAGATCAGGAATACGCCGCATTTGTTGCAGAAATCCCTTATGAAGTCTTCAGGCGAACACCTGTGCGTTTGACGATCAGGCAGCGGTCAGAATCGCTGCCTGGAATTGATATTGCGCTTAGCAGTCAAATTCTTTACCTTGATCCATAAAAAAATCACGCTGGCGGCCAATTTCGACAATGTGATTTTATAATTCGCTTTTCTCAGTCAGCTGAAATGGGGGCGGTCTTCAAATCTTTCTGTGAGTGATCCAGCGCCATGATGGAAGGGATGAAGAACGCGCCCAGCCCGATCAAGATCGTCAGTCCTCCCCCCAACCAGTACCACACTCGAAGTCCGAAGAGCTCTGCGACCGGGGCAGAGATCAACATGGAAAGCGGCATCATGGCAGTGCATATGCTGGCTGTGGTCCCCATTACTCTGCCCTGCAGTTCAGGCGCAACCTTGCTCTGCATGATCGCTTGCAATGGACCGTTTGCCATCGGGTTCATGAACCCTAGCAGCACCATTGCGGCTGCTGCGACCCAGAACATATTCTCCGGAGCGAGACCAAAAATGAGTACACCCAGGCCTAACCCAATAACTCCCGAAAGACTTGTGGCGATCTTGCTCTTAAACCCTCCCCAAACCCCCAGAGTCAATCCGCCGATCACAATACCGATGCCCATGCTCGATTCGATGATGCTAAGCTCCCACACGCCGGCTTTAAAATGCTGCGTAACCATGAGCGGGGAGAGCATTCCAGCCGGCGCCAGAAGGAAGTTTAACAAAGCCGCAATAAAGGTCAGGTAGAGCAGTCCCCTCCAATTTTTCATGTATCGAATACCCTCAGCAACATCCTTGAAAAGGCTTTTTGGCGTGATCATTTCGCCTGCATCCACGCGAACGGGCTGCGGGATGCGAATAAAGAGTAATGGGGTGATGGCAATGATGGCTGTGACCACATCCACGGCGATAACCTGGTAGAACTTCAATAGCGACATGAGCAGGGCGCCAAGCGGCGGGGCTATGATGTTAAGGCTGCCGCGCAGCGCTTGGTTGATGCCAGCGATGCGGGAGAGATGTTTCTCAGGAACCATCAATGAGGTTGAGGCTTGCAGGGCCGGCCAGTGGAAGATGCTTCCGGATGAGCGCAAGAATATCACCATAAAAATGTGCCATATCTGAACCAGATCAAAAGCAAAGAGAATAGCAAGAACGAGTGTGACCAGGGCAATGACCCCATCTGCTACAATCATTACATGACGACGGTTCAGCCGGTCAACCAAAGCGCCGGCAAATGGCGCGAGAATGACTTCAGGCAGGACGGCTACAAAAGTTGCCATCGCCAGGTAGGCAGCCGACCCGGTCTTTTGGGTAATCCACCAAACGAGTGCAAATTGAACCAACCCGCTGCCCAGCAGTGAGAAGAGTTTGCGCTGACCAGATGGGAATAAACTTTCGCATCCATTTCGAATCCACTTCAAACGATGAGGTTTCCATATGTTTTCCCTTTTATGCAATGTTTAACCTGCACATGACAAAAAGCCTGCGCTAAAAAGTGTTCTGTAGAAGAGTTGGTTTTGTTATTCTATAAAGACTTCTACGTGTTCACCATCTTCATCATCGTAGATATCCATGATCTGGCCTGTCTCACCCGTAGCGAGCGCTTCAGCCAGTTTGGCAGCGTCCAGCCCTTCGACCTCTGGAGAAAATCGCATTCCCATGCGGATGCCGGCGTTTACCATTCCCAGTGGCAGACGCACGTTGACGCGCGTGCGGCCAGAGTCTGTATCCGTGACACGTACTCTGAAAAATCGCCCCCCGCCGCGGCCAGGGTACGAGCCTGCAGCAGAATCTTCTGGCGCGGGTTTCCTGGCGCTGGCATCCAGCGCTTTTAAGAGTTCTGCCGCCATTTCAGGGGTGATCTTGCCTTCCTGAACCATTTTTAATACTTTAAGGCGTTCTTCACTGGTAGCCACTATTTTTCCTCCTGAGAGGATACGGTTTTGGATTCCACGTATTTTTCTCCTCTTAGACGGGCTTGCGCCTCATCCCATGAGATGATACCTTGATCCAGTTCCTCCAGGATCGAGCGCCGGTCTTCAGGAGAGAGTTGTAACGGAGTTTCCTCCTTGCCGGGTTCATAACCAAGCGCCCTGACGATTTCGTTGAGCCGGCTGCGCAGGGTGGGATATGACAATTTCATCTCGTCCTCCATGCGATTGAGCCTGCCTTCACAGCGCACGAAAGTAAGAAGAAATTGCATTTGTTCTGGGGAGAGGTGACCGAACGGAGTGTGTTCTGCAACAAAATGCCCTTCGATGGTGGTGTTGCAATTTACGCAATACAATCTGGTCACTGCCAAATCTTCATCACATACTGGGCATTTGCTGAGAGATTTGTTGATCATGATAACCTCTTTACAGTATTAAATTAGTTTCGGTTTTCAATCCTTAGCCATTTCCAAACCGTGACCTTTATAACTTAAAATAATAATAGCATAGAAATAAAATATGTCAATACAGTAATTAATAATATTGAGAAAAAACTTATCTTTTATTAATATTATTTCAAAACAAGTTACTTTTGTTTATCAGAAAAGGATATTCGTTCACCAAGCAGGAACCAGTTCCCTTTGCGATTATCGACGTTTTCAGGCGCCCGGTCATAATAAAGTTCAAAAAAACGACCAGATTCGACTTTTACTCTAAAGCAAAATCGTCCTACCCCCCAGGAGCCTTTACGCGATGCGCTAGAGAGATGTGCAGGTTTCATATTGCGAGCCATCTTGCCGCGCCGGCGATAGTCAACCCATTCCTCAAGGATTTCGGTGATGTGATAGGTCTCACCACGCCAGATAAAGCCTTGCGGGCAATCCGGTTTTTTCTCCAGTAAGGGAGGTTGGTCGAAAATTACTTCGATCGGCTCATCATAAAAGTGAGAAGGGATTGTATCCATTTACACCAATCTACTCTCTTAATTATTAATAATCATACTCGCTTTCAATGACGAAGGCGAGTATGATCTAAACGTGTAAAGTGGCAATCAATGATTAAGTTTCTGCGGATTTTGGCTCAGGATGAGTCTGGGTAGCTCAGAGCTTACATGAGGCTTGAAATTCATCATATCAAAAAATTCATTCACAATCACCGGATCAAAACTCCGGCCTGACTCAATATTCAAATACTCGATGACTTGATGTTCCGCGATGGCATCCCGATAACTTCGTTTAGACCGCATTGCATCCCAAACATCGATGACAGAAAAAATTCGCGCCTCCAACGGGATCTCATTTCCACGAAGTCCGCGTGGATAGCCGGAACCATCCCATTTCTCATGGTGACAATATGGGATTTCAAGCGCCGGCGCCAGGTAAGGAATTTTGATCAACAGGTCTTTTGCGTAATGGGGATGATTGCGCATGATCTGGTGTTCCGATTCGGTTAAAGGACCAGCTTTACACAGGATTGTATCAGGGACGACCATCTTTCCAATATCATGCAGCAGCACGCCCCGATGGATATGAACCCAACGTGTTTCATCAACGCACATTTTTTTGACCAATTGCATGGTCAAGTCTGCAACGCGCTGTGAATGACCTTCAGTTTCCTGGTTGCGCATTTCGAGAGCTTGCGACCAGCCTTCAATCGTGCTGTCATAAGCTGACACCAGTTGCCCCGTCATTTGCTCTATGATCAGTGCGACGCGCCATGAGATGACTGCCACCAGCGCCAAACAAACGATTGAAAAGACTGGATATGGAGTGTTAGGGAAAAGCGTCTTGAACGCAACCAGGTAGACCAGGAGCGCAAAACCGGTAAACCATAGTGAATTTTTTTCGTCCGACACGAAACTTGTAATCATGGTGGGAATGGTGAGATACAAAAGCACCTGGTCTGGATTTTGCAGCGGGAATGCTGAAAAGCACAGATAATAGCATAGCAACAAATAAAAAAATCTGGCGGTCTTAATATGATGAATATCATTAAGCTTGGCTATGATTAAGAGAGTGAAAATGCAGGCAATGCCGTTAATAAAGAAAAAGGAGGTCTGTTGACTCGGGGTTAATATCCAGTCATAGAGTCTGAAAGGCGCGAGAATAACCAAAATAAGCAGATTGAACCATATCACAAAGCGCAGAATAATTTCACGGCGAACTTCACGGGTGAGGCTTTCATTGATCTGAAAAAGGGAGGTGACTCGATCGATCCAACGCTTCATTGACTGGCTCCTGAACAATGCTGGATTATTAAATCGTAAGTAGACAGGATGCTGTTTTGGTCTTAATAATTCTGCTTGAATATTGTTTCACACGTGGAGATAGATACAAGAAACGTGCCAAGGAAGAAAATAGGTAATAACCCGATTTAAAGTTTAGTCTTGATCAATCTACCCAGCCATCAGGTTCAATGTGCACATAGGCGCGGTCAACCGCCGGGAATTCCTCTAGCCGCTGGATTACTCGATCGGAAATCTCATGTACTTCGCTTAAGGTTTTGTTGCCATCTACATTAAGGTGAAGGTCTATCATCAGGCGAGGACCCACATAATCGGTCATAATATGATGGACACGGATCACTCCAGGGACCTTTTCGGCAGCTGCTATGAACTCTTTTACTTCTTCGGGTGATGCGCCTTTTCCGGTTAGAAATCCGAGGTTTTCTTTGCCGGCAAAGAAGGCTTGCCTGAAGATCCACAATGATACAACGAACCCTGCGATCGGGTCAGCGAGGGGGTGGAACAAGTTTGACCCGAGTACGCCCAAAAACGCGGCTGAAGAAGTCAAAACATCGCTTAGGTTATCTTTTGCAGTGGTGTTTAATGTTGGGCTTGAAAGCTGTCTTGCGATACGCTTGATGGCGATAAACATACCTGCTTTGATGGCAGCGCTGATCAAAAGCACAAATGTGGGCAAGTCGATGGCAATTGACGCGCCGCCCGCGGTGTACCTGACATAGGAATTTCGTGCAGCTTCAAAAGCAGCGAATGTCATGGAAGCTGTAACGACCATACCGATAATTGGTTCGAACCGGGAGTGACCTTGTGGATGCGAAATATCGGGCGGCTGCATAGCCATCCAAAGCCCCACGACCATTAGTAGAGAGTAGACTACATCTGAAATGGAATTTGCTGCGTCTGAATAAATGGCAGCGCTGCCTGAAATTGCGGCAACAATGCCTTTGCTGACCGCCAGCAACAAATTTCCTCCGAGCGTGACGAATAACGCCAGCCGGTAAAGCCGGTTTTGATCTGGTTGTGGTTTGTAATCTCGTACCCAACGCATAATTCTGATCCTGATCTTTCAAGTGTTGCAGATAACAAAAAACCCCAAGGCGCCTGCTCCAAATATGGAGGTGATGCACCTTTGAGGTTTGGTTTCTTGGCCGATACAAGGCTGAGTGCTCCGCCTGGTGATGATTATTTTACCATAACTATAGTGATAGCAATAAAACTTCCTTTTGGTACATATGGCACGATGATGTCGTATTCCAAACAGAGCGATGATAAACGCGTTGCGAACAGCTTATTCTTTCTTCTGCGTGCATATTCCTGTCGGGTTTTGTTCAACAACAAACCCGCCCAATTACAATCACACGCATGCAGGTGAACATTTGTCCGGATAATGACCAGCCAAAAGTATTAATGATCAAAGCTTGCGATATTTGGCTAATTGCATCCCCCGTGCCCTTCAAGACAGGGGGTATTTTCAAACTGGATCGTGGTGTGTTGTATATGGAACTCATCATCCAATAAATATTTAAGTTCATCCATAACAACCAGTGATTCGGCCTCGTGGTCTTCATGCAAGACAATATGCGCGCTGAGAGAGACCTGATCAGAGCACAAATTCCAAACATGCAGATCGTGAACTGCTTGAACTGCTGCGATGCTATTCATGCGTTCATTGATCTGGCGGATGGATAACCCTTCGGGAACGCCTTCGAGGAGTATATGCAGCGCGCGGCGCAGAACGCGGAACGCGCTAAAAAAGATAATCGCTCCGATCAAAATAGAGATCAGGGGATCAATCCAGTTTATTCCGGTAAACCGGATCAGGATGGCAGCTACGATCACACCTACGGATGAGATGGCATCGCCGACGACATGCAGATATGCGCTTTGGACATTGAGGTTACGTAGTTTTTTGGGAGTTTCGTGTTCATGATCGTGCTTGTGCTTGTGATCGTGACCGCCGAGGATAAATGCGACGCCGATATTTACCAACAAACCAATGACGGCAATCACCAACATTTCAAGGCTGCGGATCTCAACCGGGTTTTGCCAACGCTTAACCGCTTCGATCCAGATTCCGATGGAGATCACAACCAATGAAGCGCCGTTGACCAGGGCAGCAACCACTTCAAGACGGTGCCAGCCGAAAGTATGCCGGTCATCAGGCGGTCTGGCGACAAAGCGAAGGGCCCAGTAACTGAGCGCCAGCGCGAAGATATCCATAAAGACGTGAGCCGCATCTGAAAGCAGCGCCAGTGAACCGGACCAAATGCCGCCAATGACTTCCGCAATGAGGATGAGGCTGGTGAGTAAAAGTGAATAGACGAAACGTTTTTCAATACTCTGGTTGTTGTGAACGGGTATGGGCATCTATGAATTATTCCTGGTTGATCTCGATCTCGGCAACTGAGTTGAGGATTTGTGTCGGGCGGTAGGGGAAGCGTTTCACATCTTCGCGTTTTGAAACACCCGATAATACCAGGATGGTTTCCAAACCGCTCATGACGCCAGCGACGATATCGGTATCCATGCGGTCTCCGATCATCACAGTGTTCTCGGAGTGAACACCCAGGTAGCGCATGGCGCTACGCACCATCAAAGGGTTTGGTTTGCCAACGAAGAATGGAGCCCGGTTAGTGGCTTTTTCGATCAACGCTGCGAGAGCGCCGGTGGCAGGCACAATGCCAGATTCAAGCGGACCGGTAGAATCCGGATTCGTGGCGATGAACATTGCCCCGCTATTAATGAGACGGATGGCCTTGGTGATCATTTCAAAATTGTAATTGTTGACCTCACCGAGCACCACATAATCTGGATCGGTATCGGTTTGTACGTATCCCACATCATGCAATGCCTGAGTCAAACCACTCTCGCCGATCACAAAGGCTTTTCCGTTCGGATTTTGGTTTTGCAGAAAGCGTGCGGTGGCAATAGCCGAGGTAAAAATTTGCTCTGCTGGCACCCTGAGACCGATTGTGTTTAGTCGATGTTCAAGATCCCGCTGAGTGTATAAGGGATTGTTGGTTAGGATCAAAAATTTTGTTCCGGCTGACAACATCCGTTCAATAAAGAGTTCAGCTCCGGGGATAAGCGTTTTGCCGGTAACCAGCACCCCATCCATGTCGATCAAATAATTCTTCCGCATCGTCATATCCTTTTCAATTAGTTGATTTTAACACGAAAGCGGATTGAAGTGAGCAACGGTCAGCCTTGAAGGGAGCTACGTCAAACGGCAGGTAATTTTAAAATCGGGTATAATCAAATGCGGGTAAACCCGTTATGAAGAGGATAGTCGATGCCACGCCAGCGATCCATTGAAGACTTTTCTTCTGATGAATTGAGGCAGCTCCTCGTGGAGAAACGCCGCGCGGAACGCGAAGCTCGGCTGAGTGCATACCGGAAAACTGGCAGAGTGATCCGGTTGGTTACGGATGAACCCGAAGGGGAACCCTCCCCTCAAGAAAACTTGATTGAGAATGAAGACGAGCCTATCACAATTCGGCAGTGCGCTCGCACCCGACGAAAAACTGGAATGGATCGCTTTTTATTTGCGGTTGAAATTGTCGCAATATTAGGTTTGTTCTTTATCATCTTAAATGGAGTTAATCTCCTCCGTAACCTGAACAAGGAATTTTCCTCAGCGCTTGCCCAGCCTGACCCGACACCCACCGCTCTGATCACTGCAGTCGTGCTGCCAAGCGGACACACTCCACCGGTTGAAGGGGTTGAGGTGCGCCCCAATGACGCAGAGATCCCCGAGCATTTGCGCCCCTTAATGCAAAGTTATGCTGATTTGCCAATTCCTACGCAGAGCGCGCAACAGGCGAGGCAGATCCAGATCCCGGCGATCGGGGTTAATGCTCCGGTAGTGTTGGGCGATGGATGGGAACAATTGAAGAAAGGTGTCGCGCAACATTTGGGCACGGCTAATCCAGGCGAAACCGGAAACCTGGTGGTTTCTGCGCACAACGATATTTTTGGCGAGTTGTTCAAAGATCTCGACAAATTGCAACCTGGTGACGAAGTTGTCATCATCACACAAGACAGATCTTTTACTTACACCATCACGGGAACCCAGATCGTTGAACCCACCAGGGTTGATCTAATGGCTCCGACCGCGGAAAAGACTTTAACGATGATCTCTTGTTATCCCTACCGGGTTGATAACAAACGGATCGTGGTAACCGCGGTCCTGCAACAGGATTGAAATCGTACATACAACTTGAATTTCAAGGAGAAATGAATGTCTACAAAAACAAAAAAACGCTCCACCAGCGCCACGCCCTCTAGTATTGCAGAGAAAGCCATTGCTTCCAAACCATCAAGCCGTTCAGCGGTGGTTGACTTCAACCCCGATTATAGTTATGTGAAGAAAGATCTTGTCCGCATCGGCATTCTGGCCGGGTCATTTTTTGTGATTTTAGTGATCCTGTCGTTCTTCTTGCGCTAAGTTTTAACCCAAGGCAATGGCTTTGGGAAAAATCAAAACAAGTCCCCATAAGGAGGGTGTTATGTCTCATATGTTTGTGCCGGGTCCAGTGGATGTAGCGCCAGAGGTGTTGGCAGCTCAAACCAAACCGATGCTCCCGCATCGAAGTAAAGATTTTGAAGCCATCTTCCAGCGGACAGAAGCCAAAGCCAAAGACCTTTTCTATACCAATACTCGAGTTTTTCAAGCTTCCAGTTCAGGCTCAGGTATGCAGGAAGCTGGCATCCGCAATTTTGTGCAAGAGAGTGTTCTCACTTGCGTAAATGGTTCTTTTTCACAGCGCTGGAACGATGTTGCGATCGGCAACGGAAAAAAAGCAGACAAAATTGAAGTGGAAATGGGCGAGGCCATCACTCCGGAAATGCTGCGAGATGCCCTCAAACAAAAACACTATGAAGCCGTGACGATAGTCCACAATGAGACATCGACCGGAGTAGAGAATCCAATTAAAGAAATGTGCGATGTTGTCCATGAAGTCAGCCCTGACACACTAATCCTGGTGGACGCAGTTTCGTCACTTGGCGGCGTAAAAATCGAAATGGATGCGCTTGGCATCGATTTCCTCTTGACCAGTTCACAGAAGTGTCTGGCGCTGCCCCCGGGTTTGGCTTTGGCTGCTGCCTCTGACAGGGCAATGAAAAAAGCCGAATCCGTTACCAACCGCGGTTGGTATTTTGATCTGGTGCTGATGGAAAAACACCGTCTCAAAGATTCCACACCGATGACGCCAGTCATGCCATTGATTTTTGCGCTCGACTTCCAGCTTGACCGTATCTTTGCTGAAGGACTGGATAACCGCTTTGCCAGACACGCCGCAATGGCAAAAAAGGTTCAGGATTGGTCAATCGCTCGCGGCATGGAACCGCTGGCGAAAGAAGCCTATCGCTCCAAGACCGTTGTCACTGTCAAGAACAGTCTGAACTGGGACATCAGCGCGTTGAACAAATTCCTGCAGACCCGCGGAATGCGCATTGCCAATGGTTACGGCAAGATCAAGGACATAACCTTCCGCATCGCCACCATGGGCGAGACTCAACTATCAGATGTTGACGCCCTGTTGGCAGGGATGGAAGAATTTATAAAACAAAGTTAAGATCAATTCCAAATTTAGAACCAGGTGGAATTCCACCTGGTTTTTTTGTTTGGTAGTTCATTTCTCATTGACGCTTCAATAGTGGCGTGATAGAATTCAGCCGTTCTTGGGCGCGTAGCTCAATGGTAGAGCAGCGGCCTTTTAAGCCGTTGGTTAAGGGTTCGAGCCCCTTCGCGCTCACACAGCATATATAGCGGTATTGTAAGTCGATTACCCCCAGAGACGGGGGTTTTTCGTTTAATTCCAATTGGCCAGAATAATCAAAATATATTAAGCCGTTGGTTTACTTTTGGGTAAAAATTTATTAGGTGTTTTGTAGAATTATCCGCATTGTACGATTTTAAAAATGGATTGTCAAATGTCTTATAGTAAGATCGTGTTGGTGATTTTGTACCCACATTTTCTTAAGATTCGAGCCCATAAAAACCATGAAAATTATCATTAAAAAATCAATCTCATGGTTTCGATAACATACATTTTACATTAAGCTTCCCACCTTCTGCAATATTAGCATAGTCCGCTGCCAAAATTGTTAATAATTCCATTCAAACCTCACTTTTATACAATCTAACGATCAATTTTTAATAGTATACACAATAATTAGATAGGGTTCATAAAAAATCAATTTCGAATCAAAAACTTGCCAAATCGGCAAGTTGTATTTTCCCCCTTTCTGTGAGATGATGTTCAGGAAAGATAGAACAAAAGTACTATTTATTACAGCCTGATTCCTGATTTCCAATCACCCAGCAACTGGTAAATAGTGAACAGAAAAACCAATCATTCCAACCCGAGGTGACAATGGCAAAATCCAAACCACTCCCCGATACAGTTGAGGGACTCGACCGCGAGATCGAGATTCTGCGCGGGCTGATCCGTCAGGCTGCTGAAAAGCAGAGCCCAGCGCTAAGTTTCGACGAACAGCTCAGCCTGCTCGAAACCGTCGGACGCACTGCGCCCGCCCTGGCGCGTTTGCTCAAGGCACGCCGCGACCTCGCCAACCAGGCGCTTGACCCCGCCGCTATGCTGCGCCAGGCGCTGCTCGAACTGGAAGAAGAATGGCCGGAGTTTAAGAAGTTTGGCGAACAATTCAAACCTTCGCGTCTTGTGCACCCTGACGCGCAGAGTCAGGGAAGGGAGGAGGAATCCGCCGCATGACCCCCAAGACCCCCCGTTTAACTCGTGAAGAGAAAGAAGCCCTGCGCCGCCTGCGCGAGTTGATGCAGGAGCGCAAACAGTCCTCCAAAGTCACAAAACCATGCAAGTCCGGCTGGTCGCCCCAATCCCTGGTCACAGATCCCGCATGCAAGTAAGAGTCATCCACCCAAGGCATAACCAATGACCGAATTCATGCCCCTTTACAAGAAACTGCTGCGCGACCCGGTTGTCTTCGCCAGGCACGCCTCCAAGACCTCTTTGCGCAGCTATCAGCGCGGCGTGGCGGAGTCGATCGTGGATTCGGTGGTCAACGAGCGCGGACTGTCTTTCGTGATCATCTTCCCGCGCCAGTCCGGCAAGAATGAACTGCAAGCCCAGCTCGAAGCCTACCTGATGACGCTCTTTTCAAACTTCCCGGTGGAGATGATCAAGGTCTCGCCCACCCTGCTGCCGCAAGCCCTCAACGCCATGCGCCGATTTGAGCGCGTCATGCGCAAGAACACCCTGGTAGAGCAAGTATGGAAGAAAGAAGCCGGTAACAGTTACAAACTTGGCGAGGCGCGCATTACCTTCCTCTCCGGCGCGCCCGAAAGCAACATCGTCGGCGCCACCGCCTCGGGTCTGCTCGAAGTGGATGAAGCCCAGGAGGTGACCATCCTCAAATACGACCGGGATGTGGCTCCAATGAGCGCATCGGTCTGCGCCACTCGCGCCTTTTGGGGCACCGCCTGGACGAGTTCCACCCTGCTGGCGCGTGAACTGCGCGCTGCCCGGGCTGACGAAGCATGTGACGGCATCCGGCGCGTCTTCACCCTCACCGCGGATGACGTGGCTGCCGAGGTCAGCGCTTATCGCAAACATGTGGATGAGAGAGTCGCCCACCTGGGGCGCAGTCATCCGCTGATCCGCACGCAGTACTACTCGGAAGAGATCGACAGCCAGGGCGGCATGTTCCCGCCAGAGCGGATTGCCCGCATGCGCGTAGGGGCTGTCGGGGCGGGTTCGGAACCGTCCGTACAATAGTCTCCGCTCCGCGCGTGGGCAGTATCTATGCCCTGCTGCTGGATGTTGCCGGCGAGGACGAGGGCGTGCGCGGTATTTTCGGCAGTCTGACCCTTGCCAACCCGGCGCGTGACGCCACCGCGCTGACGCTGGTCGAAGTACGCTTCCCGTCTGCGGAAGATCAAGCAAGCGGCGTAAGGACAGGTTCTTCAAGGGCGAGTTCAGAACCCGCCCCCACCACCTTGCCAACCTACGCCCCGGTGCGCCGCTGGCAGTGGGTTGGCGTCAACCACACTCAACTGCACAACCTCATCCGCGACATCGCGCTCGAATGGAATGCGCGCGCCGTGGTGGTGGACGCCACCGGGGTGGGCGCCGGGCTGACCTCCTTCCTTGATCGCGCCCTGCCCGGACGGGTGACCCCCTACACCTTCAACAGCGCTTCAAAATCCAGACTCGGCTGGGATTTTCTGGGTATCGTGGATTCAGGGCGTTGGCGCGAGCCACTCTTCCCGGCTTTGCCCGGCAGCGAACAGGCGCGCTACCAAAATGAGTTCTTTGACCAGCTGCGTGCCTGCACTTTCGAGGTGATTGACGGACCCGAACAGCGCATGCGCTGGGGGGTGCCTGACGGCAGCCGCAACCCGGTCACCGGCGAACCCGTGCATGACGACTGGGTACTCTCCGCGGCGCTGTGCGCTTCGCTGGAGAGAATGGACTGGCGCGCCCCGGCCCCCTCGCTGATCATCCCCGCCCCCGATCCGCTGCGCGAGATGGATGGGAAGTATTAGTTTCGAGAACCGTCCGTACGATTCTCGATTCACGGATAACGATTCTCGGCATTTGAAAGGACCAACCATGCTCTACGGAATAGACGTCAGCCGTTATCAGGAATTGATTGACTGGCAGAAAGTAAAAAAATCGGGTGTGCGCTTCGCCATCATCAAAGCCAGCGAAGGCGAGGGCTATATTGACCCGATGTTCGAAGAAAACTTGCGCGGCGCGGTGGAGGCTGGCATCCTGCCTGGCAGCTATCACTTCTTCCTGCCGCGCTACGACCCGCTGGCGCAAGCCCGCCATTATGTGCGTGTGCTGCAAGAATACGCCGTAGATGCGCCCACCCTGCCGCCCTGCATCGATCTGGAGAACCCGGGTCTGGGCAAGAGCGGGCTCAACCAATCGGTGCGCATCTTCCTGGAGGAGATCTTCCGCCTCACCGGGCGCAAGGGTATTCTCTACGTTTCGCCCGGATTTTGGAACTCCTACCTGCCCGTGCCGGTGGTCTCCGGTTACAAGCTGCTGCGCTCTGAGGTGGATTGGGCGGCGGATTACCCGCTGTGGCTGGCGCACTATACCACCGGGTGGCCCTATCAGATCCACCCCTGGGCAGGCTGGCGCTTCTGGCAATATTCCAGCGCGGGCAAGATCGCCGGCATCTCCACCAAGGTGGACCTCAACCTGTTCCACGGTACCGCGGACGAGCTCTCCGCGCTGGGGGCGGCATGAGCCCCGCCCGTGCTGGTCTGCTCACCCGGCTCGTGCAGCCAGTGATCGCCCGGTTGGTTCAGCCGGTCATTGACCGGCAGGTGCGCCGCGCCCTCTCCACCGCTGAGACGGATGCCTCCTTTGCCATCGGCAGCCGCGCGGGCGACACGCTCTCAGACCGCTATCCTTACGACCGCGAAGAGATTCAGCGTCAGGCATTGGAAGCGTGGCGGGTGAACCCGCTGGCGCGGCGCATCGTGGGGCTCACCTCGCAGTATGTGGTGGGCGGCGGCGTTAGCATCTCTTGCCCGCACCCCGCCACCGCCGCGTTCCTGCGAACTTTTTGGGAGCATCCGCTCAACCGCCTGCCCGTGCGCGTGTACGAGTGGTGTGACGAACTCACCCGCAGCGGCAACCTCTTTATCTTGCTTACCACCGACGCCTCGGGCATGAGTTACGCGCGCGCCATCCCGGCCGCGCAGGTGAGGCGCATCCTTTCCCGCCCCAACGACCTTGACCAGGAGACTGCTTTTGAGATGCAGCCCAACTGGGCGGAGGGCGAGCCGGTCGCCTGGCAGGTTTACGACCCGCGCGAAGAACAGCGCACCTCAGAGGGGACTTTCAGACCTGTGATGCTGCATTACGCCATCAACCGCCCGGTGGGCGCGCAGTGGGGAGAATCTGACCTTGCCCCGGCGCTGCGCTGGCTCAGCCGCTACGCCGCCTGGCTGGAAGACCGCGCCCGTCTCAACCGCTTCAGGACTGCGTTTCTTTATATCGTGCGCGCCCGCTTCACCAGTGAAGCCGAACGCCGCGCCAGGCAGTCCTCACTCAACGCCGCGCCGCCCTCGCCGGGGTCGATCCTCGTCACCGACGAGAATGAAACCTGGGACGCGCTGCATCCGCGTCTGGAATCGGATGACGCCGGGCAGGATGGGCTGGCGCTCAAGAAGATGCTGGCAGCCGGGGCGGGCATTCCCATGCACTTCCTGGCTGAACCTGAAGGATCCACGCGCACCACGGCAGAAGCCGCGGGCGGACCCACCTACCGCCATTTTGAACAGCGCCAGCGCTTCTTCCTGTGGCTGCTGAGCGACCTGCTGCGCGCGGTCGTGAACAGACGTTCAGCGGTGGACGGGCGCATTTCGCGCCGGGCAGAAGTCGCCCTCACCGGAGCGGATATTTCTGCGCGGGATAACGTCTCGCTCTCCATGGCTGCCAACAACATCAGCGCTGTCTTGCGCGGCGTGCGTGACCGCGGTTTAATCGACGATGCTGAATTTCTGCGCCTGATCTACCGCTTCTGCGGCGAGAGCGTGGATGTGGAAGAGATGCTGGCGCGAGGCAAGACCGCTGGCTCGCGCGAACCCTCAAAGGGGGTGAAAACCGCCGCCCAACCGGTGAAAGTGGACCCTGAGACCGGAGAAGAAAAGACTGGAGGTGTTAATGGCTGATAAAAACGAAATTCTAACAGTCCAAACCAGCCACCGCGCGCGCTTCACCACCTGTGAAAGGCTTACGGATGGCAAAACGATCGAGATCCTCGCCATCACTGCCGGTGCAGGTAACGGCTGGCAGTTCAGCCCAGATGTACTGCAAGTGTCCTTGGGCTTGTGGGAAGGCGTGGAGAGCTTCGTTGACCACGCCTGGTCGCCGCGCTCGGTTCGCGACCTTGCCGGGGTGTGCACCGCTCCGCGCTGGGATGACTCCCGCAACGGCATCTGTTTAAGGGTGACGCCGTTTGGACCCTCAGCGCCGGTGCTGCTTGACCTGGCTGGCGCGCGCGACCCTGCCCTGCCGCAAGCCCGCATCGGATTTTCGGCTGACCTGCTCTTCAGCGCCGCCGGAAACAGAGTGACGCGCATTGAAAAAGTATTCTCGGTTGATCTGGTCGCCTATCCCGCCCGCGGTGGCGCATTTCTGCCGCCATCCGATCAATCAATACTTCAATCCCAACAGGAGGAAGAAATGGAAAGTAAGAAAATGCAAGAAGCCGTGCTGATGGAGAACTTGCCACCTGCGCCCTCTGGGGTGCACGCAGACCCCGGCAATGCGCCCTGCGGAGCGTCCAGCCCCGCTCCAGCCGAGCCAGCAGAGACCACTCAGGAGACGCGCGAACAGATGTGCGCCTGCCTGCTGGATGCCACCCTGGCAGCCGCGCGCCTGCCCACCGCCCTGGAAACCAGTCTGCGTGCCCGCTTTGGTGGATTGGTGTTCCAGCCGCCCGCGCTGCAAACCGCAATTCGTGAAGCGCGCCAGTTGGTGAGCGACCTCACCGGCGGCGCGGTCATCCAGGGCGCGGGGCGCATCAGCGAGATGGCTTCTTCAGAAGACCAGATCAGTGTAGCGCTGCATGACCTGCTCGGCGCGAACCGCCCATCCGGGTTGGAAAAACTCCAGCCCGCGCACCTAAGCGGCATCCGCGAGCTTTACACCCTGATGACCGGCGACACTGATTTTTCGGGCGGTTACCACCCCGAACGGGTGAGATTCTCCACCACTGCCAACCTGCCCGGCCTGCTCAAAAACGCCATGAACAAGCTCATTCTGAACCAGTGGGAGGAGCTGGGGCGCTCAGGCTACCGCTGGTGGGAGCCGGTGGTGCAGGTGGAGCGCTTCAACAACCTGCAGGAGATCACCGGCGTGCTGGTGGGTGAAGTGACCGTGCTGCCATCCGTGGCTGAAGGCGCAGCATACACCGAGCTGGCGGTCAAAGACAGTGAAGAAACCGGCGCATGGGGCAAGTATGGTGGTTATGTGGGCTTGACCCTCGAGATGTTCGAGCGCGATGAAACCCACCGCCTGCGCCAATATCCGCGCAAGTTGGCATCAGCCGCCCTGCGGCGCATCTCATCGTTGGTTGGCGGCATCTTCACTGCCAACAGCGGCATCGGCCCGGTCATGGCGGACACCTACAATGTCTTTGAAGCCGCCCACCACACCAACCTGGGCACCACCGCGCTTGGTTCCGCCGCCTGGGAAGCCGCCGGAAAAGCCATCTATAACCAGCCCATGGCGGTGGCGAGCGGCGGCACGGCTCCCAAACAGGCTCTGGACGCCCGCTATTTGCTCGTGCCACGCGAACTGCGGCTGACCGGCATGAACCTGCTCTACCCCTCCTTCGCGCATGAAAGCAGCATCTTCAGCGAGAATATGCAAAAGGGGCAAATGGGTGACGTGATCACCTGCCCCGAATTCACCGATGCCAATGATTGGGCGGCTCTCGCTGATCCGCGCCTGGCGCCCGGCATCATTCTTGGCGAACGCTTCGGCGTGCTGCCCGAGATCATCATCGCGGACGGTGAAACCAACGGCGCCCTCTTCACCCACGACGAGATTCGCATGAAGGTACGCCATTGGGTGAGCGTCTTTGTGGCTGACCACCGCCCACTTTACAAGGCTAATGTGGCGTAATGTCACACTTCTATCATTGCGAAGGCGTAAGCCCGGAGCAATCCCCTTGTAACCTGCAACTAAACGGGGATTGCTTCAACCTGCACCAAACGCAGGATTTGCCTTCCTCGCACTGACAGTAATAATTGAAAGGAACCCTTTATGACTTTTTTCGAACAACTTAAAAAGATCGTCCGTTCACGCAAATTCTGGGTATTGGTGGCTGCCTTGGTCGCTACTCTGGCAGCCTTCCTCACCCGTGAGATCAATGTCTGGCAAGCCCTGCAAGCCGCATTGGCCGCGCTGGCAGTTTATTCCACAGGGATAGCGATTGAGGATAACGGTTATGGATCCCAAAAACCACGTTGAACAAACTCTTGCTGCGCATCTTGCGCACCCATTCATGCTGCCCGGTCAATCCGGGCAGCCCCTCTCTTGCCGCAGCCTGCCTGATGGCGGTATGGTGGTCATCGCCCAGGACGGGCGCAAGTTGTGGTTCACTCCGCTCGAAGTTGGCAGAGCCCGCAAAGAATTGAATCTGCCTGCCGTAAGGATTCCACAGAACCTTTCGGCTTCAAACGTGCCACACCTGCATGAACCGGACACGAGACGACCTCAAATCACTTCGCGTCCCAGCGGAGGATCCAGAGACGGAATGTCGGAAATGATCGCTTTGCCGGATTCATTGAAACATTTGGAGGATAGAATTCATGGCCGCACTGCAAGAGATAAAAAACCGCATACGCCAGGCGCTTGAAGACAGCGCTGCAAGCCGTTTTAGTGACGGGATATTGGAAAGCGCCATCCGCCAATCGCTGGAGAGGATCAATGAGCGTCTACCGCGCGTCCTCACCAGCGAGGTCGTTGTAGAGACCTTCGGGCGCGATCAACCGCTGCCTTGAGTGGAAGGCTGCCGGTACTTGATCAATCTCGTCTATCCGGCAGGCGGCGCTTCCGCGCGTGAGATGGAACCGGAGACGCAGTTTTCTTACTCGCTTCAATCCGGGCTGCCGGAGCTGCATTTCAGCGGTTTGGAGATTCCCCAAGCGGGGGAGCGAATAACTGTGAGATACGCCGCGCAAAACACCCTCGGCGGGCTGGATTCTGCGGAGATCACCAGCCTGCCGCCGGCGGCTGAGTCCGCGCTGGTGAACGGCGCCTCGGGGTATGCCTGCCTGCTGCGTGCTGCTAATATCGCTGATGTATACGGCTCGCGCCCTGGTGAATCCGCGCGGCTGCTTGAAACCGGACGCTTACATCTGGAGCTTTTTGAGCGCACCCTGAATGGTCTGAAAGTGATGCAAGAGTTCGGCTTCCCGGTGGGCTTTGCGCTTGACGAGTGGGACCGGAACAGGAGTTGACCATGCCCGCCCCCGCCATCGGCAAAGACTGCCACATCATCCTCTCACACCCCGATATCGATTCCGGCGCAGGCTATGGGTTTTTGCTCGCCGAAGATCAAAGCATCAAGTCCGGCGGCATCCAGATGACCCGCGAGGTCGATTCAGGCGGCGCGACCCGCCTGTGGCTCCACTTCGACGTCCTGCTCGCCAACCGCGCCCTCAACCCCGATGGCAGTTTCCGCGCCTATACCCGCGCCCAGGATTATGCCAAGCTGTGCCAGTTCCTCTCCAAACGCGCGGATGTGACGATCACATCCCCTGCGGGGGCAGTTCTTTCCCTGGGCGCTGTGGGCTGGACGGCAGACGAGCGCCACCTACCCGGTTCTGCCCTCATCAAGTGCCAGTTCAACAACGTGGGTGTCTATTGGCCGCCGGTCGATCCCGCCGTTCTTATGCTCTCGTTTTGGGATGGCTCCCTCACCTGGGCAACGTCCTATTGGCGCTAGATTTTTCCTGATCACGAATCACAAATCACTGATCAGCAAGGAGTTTACATGCCTTATCCCCTCTCAACTGTCGTTACACCCGGTCAGCCCACCGCATCTGATCACTACAACAACCTACGCAAAGACGCCCTCAACCTCGGTCAGGCAGACGCGGACGTGGTGAACCTCGGCGTTTTCTTCAAACGTTTTATCATCGGCGTGAGGCTCGAACTCCTTCCCACCAACCGCGTACGCGTTCCCTTCGACACCATCAACCCGCCTACCCTCATGATTAACGGCTACATGCTCCAGGCTACCGCCAACGTGGATCTCCCCGCCGGTTCTTTCAGTGGTGGTGCCGCCACCTGGTATATCTTCGCCGTCCGGTCGGCAGCCTCCACCACCTTCACCCTTGCCGTCAATACATCTGCCGCCGAAGCAACCGATCAACGTCTGATTGGTCAGGCTTATTGGGACGGTTCCAACCTCGGAAGCGTGATCTGTTATTCAGCCGGTACTGCCCTGCCAACCGCAGATTATGATTCCGGCTGGTTTGCAGTCATTGGAAACACCACCTACACCAAGGCGCACGGTCTATCCACCCAGCCCCGCTTGGTCGTGCTTTACCACGCCACCGATGCCGCCGGAACCAGCGAATGGGTGCAGGTTTTCATCGTTTCCACCGCCGCCACTTATGAGAATTCCATCCTTGGCGTTACATCGGCGAATATTGTGATCACTACCGGAGGCACAGGCAGCCAGCAATGCGTGTACTCCACCCGCCGAGGTTCTTCCACCGGCTATTATCGCATCTTTGCCTGGCGCTAGTGTGAAAGGAAACCCATGACTCACATCATCCGAAATTCAGACCTAACCATCAAGACTTTCACAGAACGCGGAGATGACATCGTGCTTGCCGCCGGTGAAACCCTCGAGTTCTCCCCCCTGTCCTTCACGGATTACGCCAACCGGCTAAAGTTCAGCCTTGCCGGCAGGTCAGGCGAAACCATTTACATCCCCGCCGGTTCACCTGATCTGATCGTTTCCGTTTCCTGTCCTGGTGAAGCATCCATAGCCCTGATGGTCAACGGCATGCCCGAAACCGTGACATTGACCAACGGCATAGGCTCACTCACCCTCAGCGCGGAGGTTCCCGGACTTTACATCATCACCCCCGCCGACAAAACCAGATACTGCCCCGCCGGGCAGGCCACCCTGTTCATCGAGGTGAAATAATGGATAAAGCCACCAAACGCAACGGGATTTTTAAGCTTGAACCGGACCCGGTCAAAACTAAAGCCAAAGAAGCCAAAGCCAGCCAAACGGCGGATCTCGCCGCGATTAAATCCAAATTGACTGACGAAGCGCTCCGCGCCATCCTTGAACGGCTCCTTCACCGTCTTGAAGCATTGGAAAATTCCTGACATTTATTAAGTTACAATTGGTCAACGCCGATTTCATTTTATACGGCGTGGAGGTTGTTCAGTATGTCAATTAAAGTCATGATCCCTGCAAGTTCAATGATCGATATCAAGAACACAACCCTTTTACTGGACTCGCCCCAAAGCTGTTCACGCTGTGACCAGCTTCCCGCTGATTTTTTTGAAAGCCACCGGTTGAAATTCAGAGCAGGGTATCAAAAAACCCATATTTTCGGAAAAAAATACAAGGTCGAAAACAACTATACCCTCAAGATCCGTGTGTGCGAAACGTGTTATCAGGCAGACTATCTGACCAACCCTGAAATGCTTGACCGCGATGCCACCACTCAGGGCCGCATCGCAAAATTTCATTCAATTGCCTGGACATTGGGCGGGCTTTTAGCTGCAGCGGGATTCTTGTTGTTAACTCCCATCATCCCTGATACCCCCGCATTAAAACCATTTAAAGACCTTTGGCAAGCGCCTGTTGCCGTCGGTGTATTGGTCTTGTTCTTGACATGGTTAAGCCAACGCAAGCAGCAGAGTTTAATCTTGCATGCTCTCGATAGCGCTGGCAAAGATATCCGCTCATACTCCAGAGCAGAAGTACGCACTCCAATTCTCGCGGATGAAAACGACCTGTCAGCGGTTGCTTTGGAAATAAAATTTGACAATGAGGTTTGGGCAATGGAAACTGCAGCCATCCATCATTGGCTTACAGAAAAGATCACTTCATCTGATCAAACAGTCAGTTTTATGCAAAATTAGTAAACAGATGCATTTCTGAAACGAGGAAACCAATGAGAGCAACCTTAACCGAAGATTCAGCAAAAATTTTTAGTGAACCCAATGAACAAACAATTTCAGTAGCTACTCTTCACAAAGGGGATGAATTTGAGCTTGGAAAGATTCACAAAAAGAAAAAAAGCGTTTGGGTAGAGGTGATTCTCTCGCCAGGTCTGACCGGTTATATCTCTGGAGACACCAAGATTTTCGCAATCAAAGAAGTTCAACTGCTTAATAATTCGGTGGATATGTTTGATGCGCCCGCTGAAGACGCAAACATTGTAAAAACTTATTCCAAAAAAGCCATCTTTACCGCGGTCGGGATCGAAAAAGAGGAAGGCAAAGGCTGGGTGCGGGTGAGGGATGATGCGGGCGCCGAAGGGTATATTCGTGGTGATGCAAAGATCAGAATCTACCAGCCAGCCACAAAGGCAAGCGGTAAAAAACTAATGATCACAGGAGGAATTTTTATTGGTATGGGAGTCGTGATCTATATTTTTTCGATGTTTCAGGCTCAAGCAGCCAGAGATTCATCACTTATCATGGTCGCCTTAGTGGGGCTTGGTTTGATGCAACTAATCCAGGGGTTCTTGCAATATCGCAGGATGTCAAAAACTGAAAACAATCCGAAATAAAAAAAATAGACCGGAGAAAATTCCAGTCGATTTTATCATCTCGGTTTATTTTTCATTAATAATATCAATACACACATCCATTATGTCCGGGTCAAAATGTGACCCGGCGCTTTTACGCAGATTTTCCAACGCATCTTCTTTCGATCTGGCTTTGTTATACGGACGATCACTGGTCATGGCATCATAAACATCAAAAATAGCAAATATTCTGGCTGTGAACGGAATTTCTTTTCCTTTTAATCCGCGCGGATATCCGGTTCCGTCCCATTTTTCATGATGACAATAAGGCACGTCCAACGCCTGCTTTAAAAATGCTATCGGCGCAAGCATTTCATACGCATATTCGGGATGTTTCTTCATGGTCATCCATTCTTCATCCGTTAGAGGTCCTGGTTTGTTCAATATGAAGTCAGGAATACCCACCTTGCCAATATCATGCAGCAGAACCCCGCGCCGTAAATTCGCCATATCTTCATTTCTCACACCCAGGCGCTGGGCGGCCTCCATCGTTTTTTCTAACACACGCGTAGTATGACCTTCCGTCACTTTATCGCGCAAGTCAAGGAAATTTGCCCATCCCATTAATGTATCGTCATAGGCTTGCAAGAGCACAGCTTGTGATTTTTGCAGATCTGAGAAGTTCTGAGAATTATCGAGGGCAATCGCAGCTTGTTGTGCCAACGCCTCAAAGAAGTTGAGCCATTCCCGACCTGGTTCAAGTTCAGACCGGTGATAGATTTCAATGATCCCCTTGATTTGCCCCTTGATTACCATTGGAGTTGCCAGATATTTAATGAATTTTTCCTGTTTTATGATATCGGCGATAGCAGGAGACGAAACCTGATCCTGTTCCAGATTTACTTGTATGGTCTTTTTAGAAGCGACTGCCTCTGATGGAAGAGGTGTATGCCGCAGCGCAGTGCGCAGCGCTATCTCTGCGGTTCGAAAGCCAAGCCCGGTCAGGAATTGATACTGAATTAGTTCAACCTCAAACTGTAATATCGCGGCTGCGTCAACATGCAGCACCTGCCTTAATTGGTCAAGCAATACTTGATACGTCACCCGCAAATCGAACGATGAAGTGATGGCTTTATCTATTTGGTGCAGGGCGTTAATCTTCTCCATTTGCTCCCGCAGACGTCCTTCCGCCAGAATGCGTTCGGTAATATCACGCCCAATTCCTTCTACAAACTCCAGTTGATCCTGCGCGTTCTTAATGATCGCGCAGCGTAACTCGATCCAAATCATTTTTCCGTCTTTTCTTTCAAAAGGCAGATTGATCAGTGGGGTATCAGGATTAAACGCCCAGGCATAAAAAGATTCCGCGTCGATTGTTTTGAGTGATTGGCCTAAAATAATTTCCGGATTTGCATAAATCTCGTTCTGGGTATAACCCGTCACTTTCTCCACTGCCGGGCTAAAATATTCAAAAACAACTGCGGGGCTTACTCTGACGCGAAAGATCACATCCTGCGCATTTTCAGCCAGAAGTCTGAAACGCTCTTCGCTCTCTCGCAGCGCTTCCTGTTCTTTTTCCAGCATCACCAGATGATGCGCATTTTCAAGGATCACCGGCAGCCGCACGAGATAACCGCTGGTTTTAACCAAATAATCCATTGCCCCCAGCTTGAGAATTTCCACCGCTTTCTCTTCGCTTCCTTGACCGGTAACCACAACCACAGGCGTCTTGATCTTTTTTTCACGAAAGTACGTAACCAATTCCACGGCGCCCTTTTCGGGCAGGTGATAGTCTAGCATTAACACATCAAAAGCCTTTGAAGCGTCAGTCGTGGTTAACCGTTTGATCACCTCCTCACCTGTAGTTACAACTTCAAGATCGAAATGAGGAGCATGCGTTTTAAAGTATAGTCGCGTTAGGTCGACATCTGTGGCATTGTGTTCACCGTACAATACGCGAATTGATTGAGTCTTTGGGGCTGCTGACTCTTTATACTGATTTAGAGCCTTTCTCAAGGTTTCAGGTAATTCTTTAAGATAGTTCCGTCGTTTGACGATATAATCCGTCGCGCCAGTCTTCAAAGAGGCAATTGCGGTATCCTCATCTCCCTGCCCGGTTACAATCACTACTGCTACAGGTTTTCCTGTTTTCCTGATTTCCGAGAGTATTGTCAATCCACTGCCATCAGTAAGGTGCATATCTGTGAGAATTAAGTCAAATGGATCGGGTTCTTGAGCGTTCAAAAAGTCCAAGGCTTCTGCCATCGTTCTGGCAAGAACCAATTCAAATTCACCCTCACATTTTTTCAAAGTCACCCTGACGAGGTCGGCATCTAATGGATTATCCTCAACATAAAGTAATTTCATCGTGACAGCTCCGGTCGAACATTAAGCGCAGTCCAATAATAACAAAGCGTTGAAACGAGTTCAACGAACTTATCATAATCCACTGGTTTAATAATATACGAATTCGCGCCATATTCGTAGGCAAATTTGATATCGCTTTCGTTGGTGGATGATGTCAAAACTACTATCGGAATATTCGAGGTTTGAGTTGTGCTTTTAATTTTTCTCAATACTTCCAGACCTGTGACCTTAGGCAGATTTATATCCAGTAAAATCAACCCGGGTAAAGAAGCGCCAGTTTTCCATTGCTCCAATAATTCCAGGACAGCAGCGCCGTCACGTAGAATTTCTACCGGGTTAATAAAATTTATCCGTGTAAAAGCACGTAACGTTAGATCCGCTTCCATGGCATTGTCTTCTACTAAAAGTACACTGAGTTTCTGAGGATCAGATGTCAAAGCGGTATTTCCAAATAGAATATTGATCCTTTTCCAATTTCACTTTCTGCCCACACCTTCCCTCCAATTCGCTCTATGGCCTTTCGGACCAATGCCAGCCCCACTCCAGTTCCCGGATACTCTTCTGACAGATGCAGCCGTTGGAAGATCTCGAAGATCTTGTCATGGAACTTCATGTCAAACCCGATCCCGTTATCTTTTATCGATATCAAACAATGATCCTCTGTTGAATCACAACGAATGGTGATGACTGGTTTTGGCTGCTCGCTTGAAAACTTGATGGCGTTATCCAGAACATTCCGCAGCGCTTGGGTGATTGCCTCGCTGTCGGAGTATAACGCTTTACAAAGGATGACTTTTTCAATGGTGAACCTTCCCTGGTCAAGTTCTGGTCCATGTTCCGCCAATATTTTATTAATAAGCTCATTAAGGTCAATGAAAGTTTTCTTGATCTCCCGCCGTTCTGCGTGTGAATACGTCAACAGATCTTCAATTAATTTATCCATCCGCTCAGTGGCAAATAACAGATTGTTGAGATAGGCTTTAGCTGTTTCATCCAGCTGATCAGCATGATCCTCTAATAGAAGTGTAGAATATCCAGAGATGCTCCGCAAGGGGGCTTTAAGATCGTGTGATACTGTATAAGCAAAAGTTTCCAATTCTTTATTCTTAATTTGAATTTCTTTGGTTCGTTCATCCACGCGCTTTTCAAGCTCTAAAGCATTTTGCCTTATCTTTTCGAATAAATCCGCGCTATAGACAGCCCCTGCTGCTTGCGAAGCAAAAAGAGAAAGAAAGTGTGCATCCGCCTTGTTAAATTTGTGTGTGTTCGGGTGGAATTCCTGGACTCCCAGCACGCCAATTAATTGACCGCCATACAACATCGGCACACCAAGGCTTGCAGCAAAAATCGATACATCAGATTGTTGTAACCTGCCATGCCACGTACTGTAATCATCAATGATCACAGGCTTTTGAGTCTGTGCAACGATGCCAGCCATTCCTTCCCCTAACTTTATATGCGTGCCAATAGGAAGAATTGGCTGCTTACTTATTCTTAGTTCCAGATCCTTTTGCTCCGGATCATACAAACAAACAAAAGCATTTGATACTCCGAACAACGAACAGGCACGGTCAGTGATGGTTCGGAGAATTACATACGGGTCACGTTGCATCGAAAAATCACTAGCAGTCTCATATAGTGCAGCAAAATCTTCTGCGCTTTGTCTTATCTCGTCTTCAGCCAATTTTCGCTCTGTAATATCCTGGACTCCTCCATTGATGCCGACCAGGCGATTATTCTCTTCATCCCAAATCGGCTGCGAATAAACCCGCACCCAGGCAATGTTTCCATCTTTTTTAATAGTCCGGATCTCTGTGATCACTTTTTGGTTTGCGCGGAGTTGCTGCAAATCGTGATCGTCTTGTTCCAGATCGTCCGGATGTACAGCCGCCCGCCAACCGCCGTGTTCTTTGTATTCAGCAAAACTGTAACCGGTGATTGTCTCAAATGCTCCGGCAACCCAGTTAAGGTTTAAGTTATTTTCCTGGTCAAATTGAGTTGAAAACAAATAATCTGAAACCACAGAGGATATCAACCGGTATAGTTCCTCACGTTTAGACAGCTCTTTCTCAGCCAGTTTTTCTGCGGTGATATCATGCATGGTGACAAAGACTTGATAAGGTCTCGTTTCGCCTTCATGAAACTGAGGAAAAGCGCTTACCACCATCCAGACATAGCGCTCACGTTTGAAGTTATAAACACCGTAAAATTTTTCAATGATCGGCTTGCCAGTATTTATGACGACAATAGATGGATGTAGATCTGAGGGAAGCGTGTTTCCTTCTTCATCCAAAATTGTCCAACCCGGGTGAGTATTTGTTCGGGAAAGGAATTCGTCTCGGGTGAGACCGAGCATTTCAAGCGCTGCAGGGTTAACGTCAATGAATAAACCATCTGCAAGTTGATAATACACTCCCTGCTGCATTGATTCAAAGAGGGTTCGATATTTCTTTTCGCTTTCACGCAGCGCGCCTTCAGCTTTTCGTCGCTCTGTCAGGTCAGTAATAACCCCCAGAACATTTGTTATTTTACCTTGGCTATCATAGACTGGTCGTTTTACAAACTGGACAAACCTTGAACCGCCATTTGGAAAAACGATTTCAATTTCAGGGTTGGTCCAGTCTTTTCCGGTCTGCATCACTTCCAAATCTTCCTTTTTTGCATGTTCAGCTATCCAGACGGGATCTCCCAAATCCAGATTTGTCTTGCCAATAATATCCTGCGGAGTTGTACCCATCGCTTCTGAAAAAGCCTTGTTCGTCAGCCGATAACGCCCATCCTGGTCTCTGACAAACACGTAGCTGGGAATTGCATCTAATACAGTTTCAAGGAAACTTTTATACTCAACGATCTCCCGATTTGCAAGTTTTTCTTTTGTGATATCCGATACAACAACGACCAGGGATGAAAAATTACCGTCAGCATCAAGGGTCCGACGGCCGCTTAAAAAACCCTGGAAATTAGATCCGTCTGCGCAAAGGTAACGGCTTTCATAAGAGGTCGTAACCAGTTTACCATTAATCAGTTTGTGAAGCGCCTTCTGGCTCATGTCTCTCTCATGAGGGTGAACATGAGAAATAAAAGGAGTACCGATTAGATGTTGAGGGTCACATTTGAACATCAAATCCACATGAGGGTTGGTAAAGATTATCTTGCCGTGTTCATCGATTACGATTACGCCAACATGCAAGACCTCTAATATTTCCTGGATTTGGATTTCAGACGCATTAATCTGCCTTTCTTTCTCTCTCTGTTCCGATATATCCAGTATCATCGAAAATACCCCGGAAAAGTTCCCGTTATGATCTTGAACCGGAGTCGCAGAGGTTAAGGTCCATCTCTCACTACCATTTTTATGTTTAAGGCGTCGTTCAAATCGTTCGGTCTGTCCTTGCTTCTGTTTCTCCCTTTTTTCGGTATGATCGGCAAGATCTTCGGCAAACATAAACTCGGAAAGTTCCCTGCCGATCATTTCTGCTTTTGAATAACCCAATATTTCACATATCCTTTGGTTCACGTAAGAAATGCAAAAATCTGCATCCAAGGTCCAGATCCCCTCGAAGGCAGTTTCGATCAACTGTTGAAAACGCAGATCGGTAAAGGGTGTCAGATGATCATTATTGGTTGATTCCTTCATCGGTTTATCGAGTTTCTCACTCCCGTGAAAACAGCCAACGAGTACATTACGGCTCATCGTAATACAGCAACCAAGCTGCCGCAGATTTTCTATTTTTGTATCAGCAAAGAAATTCACATTGCAGAGAAATCCATGTTCGTTATAAAATGATCCAGACAAATTAATAATCGGCATATACGAGCCGCATCTGGATTGTTGGACGATATTCTTTGCTTGCATATCATATTACAGTAGTCTGGTAGACTACACAAGTAGAAGAGGTTGCAATGTAGAAGAGGTTGTGTAGGATTGCAATGTAGAAGAGGTTGCAAGTTTCAACACCCTCAAGAAATCAAACTGCGAGAATCGCGAACCGTGAACTGTAATTTGAGAATCGAAACAAGGAAAACCGCAAACCCCTTTTCACTACCCCCTTATCACTAGTTACTACTCCATCCCAGCGCCCACTTTGCCAGAATGCTGATTAAAATGGCGTAGAAAAAACTGGCGAAAGTGCCGATGATGATGTATTCGGCTTCCTTGCGGTTCTCGCTCTCCTTGAATTCACCGAAACGGAAAACAGATTTGGCCGCCACCAGAAAACCGATCCCGGCGAATTGCCCGCTCAGCACAAACAAAAAGATCAAGGCGCGTTCCAGCCAGCCGATGACCTTGCCGCCGTCCTTCAGCCCTTCGACCGGTTCCTTCTTGATCTTCTTGTAGTGCTCGCTGATCTGTTTTTGGAAAGGCATAACAAAATACCCGATCATGATCCCGCCGGTTGGGATGAGGAGCAATAGCGCGGTGAGAACCAATGCGACCGACAAAGCAGAAGCGGGCAGGATCGTGAACCAATATGGAGTGATCGATTCAGGGAACAGAAACACAACGATTAACAAAATGATCACCATCAGATGTAGCCCTTGATCCAGCAGAAAGGCAGCCAGATTATCCCGTTTCAGGCGGGTTTTTACGAGATCGATCAGAAAATGACTGAGGGCGATAATGGCTGGCGCCCGCCATTCCGTCCAGCTTGCCAGCAGCGCATAAGCAGCGATACCGTGGATGAGGCTGTGAAATATCATCCACGGTAATTTCTTCTTATTCTTAATCAATATGGACGTTTGTAAAAGAAAGTCACTTATCAAATGGGCGAGCAATAAAGTGATAAAGAGTTGGATTAAAAGTGTTTTCATGGGCTACTCCCCATTGTAGTTGATTGCCGAATTAACTAGGTCTTCAAAAGCGGAGATTCCGAGTTTAACCTGTTCCCAACCGGCCGTTTTCAAGCTTTTGGAAACAGAGGATTGCTTTATCGGGCGTGGTGTCCATCGACCTGCAATTTCAGCTTGTGTCAGGCTTTGTAGCGCCAGGAATACAGCCTGGCATTGCCCCGGACCCCAGGAGGTGATGATGTGGTCCAATAAAGTGACCATGCTTTCCACGCTTTTTGCTGAAAGTTCAGATCGCGCTGTAGTAAAGCCAATCCCCATGCAATTGGAGGTGAACGATTCGAGCAATCGCCCTGATATTGTATACGCCGGGCCATCCCCAGCGGACACGTTATCATCAGGGATAAATTGAATAGGCCCAATCCCGATCGCGATTCTCGTATCCAGCTTTTCTGTTCGGAATGTAAAGCGAATGAACGTACGGATGAACAGGCTGATCTCGAATGCTTTCTTGGGGTGATTAACAATTATTTGCCAGCCGTCGCCTCTAAAATTACTGATCCTGTAAGATATTTCTTCAGGGTATTTTTCTTTTAGTAATGCTGACAGGACGGGAAAGGTTTTGTAAAGGAAAAGCCGTCGATCCGCTTCCAACTTTGTCGATCCGACAATATCCCCGGTCAAGACAGCCAAAATTTGCGGATTATGTTTTTTACCATCAGTCATCATTTTCCTCTATACACAATAAACATCTGTTTGGAAATACGCGTTGATATAGTTGTAACACGTTTATATATTCAATACAAGCTATAAAACATAAAAATAGCCACATTGGCTATAAAATAGAAATATAGATAATGTGGCTATAAACGAAAAATATAGCTAATATGGCTATATTTCTTAGTAACAAATCACTGGTCTTACTCGATTTTACGATTTCCGGTTCTCGATTCTCGAATTTTCACACACTCAAATACTTTTTCTTTTTATCCAACCACCAGGCGATGGCGGTCAAGATGCCCAACAGCAGCGCTCCCTGCACGACCACCAGCCAGACGGGCGCCTGGCGGTACCAGGCGGGTAACTCCGGCAGCGCCACAAAACCCAAGAGCAGCAGGTGAAGCACATATAATATCAGCGGATTCCTTCCCCATATCACCAGCAGACTCAGCCGCCATTTCAAACGCGCCACTAGCAGGTGGAAGGCGCTGAAGAGCAGCCCGCTCAAGCCCAGCGAGACCAACACGTAGGGCGCCGAGACGCGATTTTTGCTGATGGGGAACCACAACGTCAGCGCCAGTCCAAGCCCCAGCGCGATCGCCGAAGCCGCGATTAGATTGCTGTGCCCCGGCTTCTCCCGGTGATACAGATCCGCCAGCGCCGTGGCGAGGATCAACATGGCTGACCACGACACCGCGCCATAAAGTCCGCCATGCGGAGAAGCCAGCACGTCCGCCAGCCAGAAGCGCTGCAGCAGGAACTGGTAGAGCGCCAGCAGCGCCAGACCTGACAATAATCGCGTGAGTGTGTTGGTGTGGATGAAGACCAGTGTTACCAGCCCGGCCACCCCGATGGCCTGCAGCACGCCCCAGTTGATGACCTGCCCATCCACCTGCAGCAGCACTTCGCCCGCGCCAAAGAGCGCGCCGAATCCCAGGATGGCGGCGAAGCGCGCCACGAAATGCTGCATCATCTTCCACGCGCCGTCCGATTCCAACCGGCGGCGGGCTGAGACCGCGTAGGTGAGCCCGATGGCGAAGATGAACATCGGCGCCACCAGGTCGATGATTGTGTATCCGATGTCAGAGGCATGTTTGAGCCAGCCGGGAATCCAAATCACCCCGGCGATGAAGTTGGCAATCACCATCCCCAGGACTGCCAGTCCGCGGAAGACATCGATCGAGTCAGAGCGTTCGGGTTTCATGAGAGTATTGTACAACTTGCTAAGTTTTATTAAACCGGCGCTTACAGCCAGTGAAAGTGTTGTGAGTCTTGTTTTTTACGACGACACTTCTCGGCGCTTGCAATCGGGGCAATTGTGCATGACACTATGTTCGCAAAAAACGCTCGCAATAACAAGTATTTTGCTCAGGTTTCCATTCATACGGCGTCGAATAGCCAAGGCACCTGAAGCTGTGTTTGGCAAGGATCTGACGGCTGTCGGGGCTGGCATCCACCTGCAAGAAGCGGTATCCGCGCTGACGGGCTTCGCGCGCCCGCACAGCCAGCAGGGCAGTGTAGTAGCCGTGATTGCGATATTCTCTAATTGTTGACCCGCCCCATAATGTGGCGAAGGAAGTCGGGATGAGATAATGCGTCCAGCCCGCGCTGACTACGCGGCCGTCTGCCCAAACTGCGAAAATGCTTATATGGTCGGGGTGATGTTCAAGGTCATACTTCATGCCTCTGCCCGTATTGCTCAGGTCTTTGCTCCATACTTCGCTTTCCATACCCATGATCGCATCCACGCCTTCAGAGGTCGTAACGGGCTGCACGGCTGAGACATCCATCGTCCAGTAGTCTGAGGGCAGATCGTTAATGTCCGCCACCATCAAGGCTTCGGAATCATCGCCTTTGAAGCCGCACGCCAGCAGCCGCTGCGGCAGGTCAACGGGTTCGTCATGGGTGTAGTGCTTCCATTCAAAATCCAGGTTGAGCGTACGATAATGCGCTACCTGGTTTGCAATGGCGGCATCAGCGGTCTCGGCGGTCAACCCGGACCAACTGATGAATCCGCCGCCTGAGCCGACTCCCATCAGGGTGTAACGTACAATGCCAGGCAGCACTTCGCGCTTCATGCGCGTCCATTCGCATTCCTGGCGCACTTCCCGGTCGAAGAGTTCAAGTAATTCTGAATTATTCACCTATTCTCCTTGGCGTCGAGAACTGAGAACTGAAGAGTTGAGAACCGTTTTCGAACCCGGAAATCAAAAATCGAGGAAACGCAAACCGGTCTTACGGTTCCGTGTTACTTCAACGAAAACTCAAGTGACACATTCTGCGTGAGCGGCAGTGTAACGGTCTGTCCATCGGGCAGGTTGCCGATCAGCGCGCAGGAGGTTTGATTGTCAACCGCGTTGCTGTTGCAGCTATATCCGTTCGGACCTACGAACCAAGCGCCAGACGAATTAATAGGCAGGTAAATGTACCACGCGCCGTTTTTGTTAGTGGAGGCGTTATCCTGAAGATTAGGATTATCGTTACCCGCAGGTTGGATGGAAACCACAATGTCACTGGCTGGGGTTTTGTCAGTCTTATAAACATGACCATGCAGGATCTGAGTATCGGTTACCACGAATACCGGCAGCGTGACAATGTCTCCGATGAAAGTGAGCCCGACCACGTTCATCCAACCGGCGCGGTTATCCTGGGTCTGCACCAACACCCAGTTGTCACCCGCTTCACGTCCGAGGATGTTCACGAAGGCGCTGGAGTCATACATTGCCACGCGTTTAAACAGACGTCCGGGTCCGGTGCGCAGCAGGTAATTATCAAATGCAACCTCGGCTCTGATCAACATCACCGGTCTGGGGGTGAAGGTGGGCGCAGGGGTGGGCGGTGGAATGAGCAAGGTTGGCGCCGCCGTGGGCAGCGGAATCTCGGGGGGGTTCACCATGATTGTAGATGTGGGCTGCAGGGTTGGGGCGGGGTTGACTGCGGTGAACAGGTTGCAGCTGGTAAGTAACCCGAGGAATAATACAGCGGTAAGCATAAATCCAATCGTTTTCATGGTCTTCTCCTGCATCTTGATGGGTAAGGCTAATATAGTGATTAGATGCTAAAAAGTGTTTTCGCGTTTCTTTATAAACGGACACAACGTTCTATAGCCAGTTGTGCCAATCCCGTTTGATGTTACCCGGTTAAAACCTCGCACCTTCTGATGAAAATCTTCATCACCGAGTTTTTCAAGCTCCGACAACGGGTCAGAGGTGGGGGTGAGCGCCGGCATGGAACCATTTTCAGGTGGGTGACCGTATCCACTGCTTCATTGGGAATTGAGCAGACAGTGGGCAACAAAATCATGATTTTTCCGATTACAAGTGACAACAATTTTTATGTTTTAGGAATGAAGGCTTGATATCGCTAAATCCATAATTTGAGGTTATAAAATTCTAACACAGGTTTGATTGAACCTTAACCAGCATCAAGTTTCCTCAATTTGAACACATTTATAATTATTATTGTTGCGTTTTGTTTATAATCAATTTACGGACATTTCCCTGCAGCTTGCTGCGTGACTGTTTTACAAAAGCCGTCCCATAGGGATTTCAAGGATTTTGTCTTCACTGGCGGCTCCATCCATTCCTAGACCGTTTTTTCATGGAAATGTTAACAATAACCAAAACTTTATTTTCTTCACAAATTTCAAAACTAATTAATAACAGAAAAAATTATTTGATTGGAGAGTTGGATGAAAAAAATTGGATTATTGTTGGTCATCTGCCTTATCTTAATTCCTAAAGTAGTATTTGCTCAGGGAGGAAAGATCACAATAAGTAATGATGCCGTGGTCTTATCCTTCCCTAACAGCATCCTCTTTAAAACCGACTTAAAATCGGATGCTGAAATCACAAGCGTCAGACTTCTTTACGGAACGACACAGGATACCTGCGGTAAGGTAACTGCTATTGCATTTCCCGAATTTATAATCGGTAAAAATGTGCATGCAGAATGGGAATGGGATATGCGCCAAAGCGGTGGTGAGCCTCCGGGAGCAACAGTCTGGTGGCAGTGGGAAGTTGGGGATAGCTCCGGGAATACTCTTCTTACCGAAAAGAAGGAAATTACCTGGTTGGACAACATCCATCAGTGGGAAGAACTCAGCCAGGGGAAGATCCGGCTTCACTACTATATGGGAGACAGATCATTCGGGGATACCTTGAAAGACGCCGCTGTGAGCGCCCTGAATAGACTCAGCAAGGAAACAGGGATCAATCCTGATCAGCCGATTGACCTGTATATTTACGGGGATAATAAGGGTTTGCGTGATGCCGTCCTCTACGAACCTGGGTGGACAGGCGGTTTGGCTTACGCAGAATATAACATCGTAATCATTGGCATCGCTCCAGCAAATGTCGAGTGGGGAAAACGCACAGTAGCGCATGAATTGACACATGTATTGGTGGGAGATTTTACATTCTCGTGCCTTGGCGCCATGCCAACCTGGCTGGTGGAAGGTCTGGCTGTTTATGGAGAGGGCGGCCCCGAATCTTCAGGAGCGAATTACTTTGAACAAAACCGATCGGAAAACACGCTTCTGTCCTTCAGGGTCCTCTCCGGTGGTTTCTCTGAAGACCCGAATAAAGCTAACCTTTCTTACAGCCAATCGTACTACGTGGTCAATTATCTGATTGAAAAATATGGCAAAGATAAACTGATCACATTCCTAGGGAAGCTTAAAACCGGTGGGGGGCTGAACGAATCATTGCAAGCAACTTATGGATTTAACCTGATCGGGTTTGAAAATGAGTGGCGCGCATCTTTGAACTTGCCTGAAGTCGAAGAAAGCGTCACCCGGGCAACGCTCACCCCAACCATCATCCCCACGATCATTCCCATACAGGGTATACAGCCAGCGTCAACGATCTCACCTCAGCCTGTTTCGCCAGGAACTGTTGTTGATTCCTCTTCCGAATCGCTCACACTCTCGGATTTCCAAAAATACCTCACTGAAAATAATGTTCAAACCATCATCATCATTATCCTCGGAAGCATCTTTATCGTCGGAATCGTGCTTGTTGCATTAATAACCATGCTGATCGTCAGAAACAGAAAAGCAGCGAGACAGAAAGGAGATCTGCAATGAAAAAGTACTGCGTCCTCTCATTGATCGGTCTTCTTCTGGTTATCTCTGTGGTCACCCTTCAGACGAATGTGATCGCAACCACACCTACTCCGCCAGCGTATCCACCGTTCCCTACTGCCACCGTTTATGCACCTGCGACAATTCCAACGAATACATATCTTAATGATGAATCAGGATTTAGCATCATCATACCGGATAACGTGAAAGCCATCACATCCGCACCGGACAGCGGGATTTTTCAGGAATATGAGTTAGGTAACAACGAAGTGTTAGGTCATCTCTTTCCTGTGAGTATGCAAGCCGAAGAAACCCTTAAAGAGGTTGGAAAGAAAACCCGTGATTACCAGGCAGAAGGTTTGAAGTATCTTTATTACATCAAAGATGAGGAGATTGTTCTACCTAACGGGGTACGGGCCTGGTACAGTCAATTCCAGGGGTATGTCACCGATAAATACACGGTTGAGGTGCGGGTAACCACTGTGATCAATGCCGGCCGGGCTGTTACTTTGACGTTTTATGCGCTGCCAGAATACTTTCCTGCATGGAACAAGACGATCAACGCTATGCGGGATTCGATCAAATTTACTGCTCCATTGGTGATGGGGTTTCCAAGGAATGAAGTGCTGATCCTGGAAGGTGGCGAAAACAAAAATCCAAGGGAAAATGACCCCGCCACAACTCATGGATCTGGCGATAACCTGGTCTTTAACGGTTTGGTCACTTACAACGATAGATTTGAGATCATGCCCGAGCTTGCCGCCAGCTGGAACATCAGCCCCGAAGGTACGGTTTACACCTTCAATTTGCAACCAAACGCTGTTTTTCATAATGGCAAGCCGTTTACCGCGCAGGATGTAGTGTATTCCTGGGAACGTGCCGCAGATTCCGACACCGGATCTGATACTGTTATGACTTACCTGAGCGATATCATCGGAGTTAAGGAAATGCATGAAGGTAAGACCGAATCGATCTCAGGATTGAAAATTATTGATGACCATACCCTTCAGGTTACAATAGATGCCCCGAAACCCTACTTCCTATACAAACTCACATACCCGACAGCGTATATTGTGGACCGCGATAATGTGGAAACTGGAGCGGAATGGTTTAGAACACCCAATGGGACAGGAACCTACCGTTTGATGCGCTGGGATTCAATGGAGAAAATGATCTATCAGCGCTTTGAGGACTACTTTGGCGCCCGACCTGCCATACCCAATGTTGTTTTTACCCTCTATACTGGTGAAGGTATTCGCTTGTACGAAAGCGGTTCGATAGATTTCACATATGTTGGGAGCCATGATGTTCAGAGGGTTACCGATACAAGCGACCCATTGAACAAAGAGCTAATGACTGGTGTAGATTTATGTACCTCATATGTTGTATTTGACGTCACCAAGCCGCCTTTTGATGACGTGAAAGTTAGACAGGCATTCTCCATGGCGTTTGACAAACAGAAATACATCGAGGTCGCCTTGAACAATGCAGCTCTTCCAGCGAAAGGTTTATATCCCCCCGCACTGCCCGGTTACAATCTTGAACTAAAAGGGTTGGGATATGATCCTGAAAAAGCCCGCCAACTGTTGAAGGAATCCAAATATGGTTCACCAGAAGGGTTACCGGAGATCATCTATACTCGCGGCGGTTATGGCAGTTATTTGAGCGCAAGGGTTACTGCTCAGATTCAAATGTGGCAACAGAATCTGGGTGTCACTATTTCAGTTCATAACCTGGAACCGGAAAAAATGATGGATGAGATCCAGGCAGGGAATCACGGGCAGATCATCTCCACCGGGTGGTGCGCCGACTACCCGGACCCTGAAAACTTTGCTGACGTACTCTTTCACTCCGGCTCAGAAATGAATAACGGGAACTACAGCAATCCTGAATTAGACAAGATCCTCGAAATGGCACGGGTGGAACCTGACGTCACTAAAAGGCTGAACCTGTATCAACAGGCGGAACAGATCATTGTGGATGATGCTCCGGCGCTCTTTCTGACCCATTCGATGTCTTATATGCTAGTTAAACCGTATATTAAAGGATACAAGATTTCACCGATCAGCACCTTCCCGGGAATTCGTTATTTATGGATGGACGAAAGTTATTGGAAATAATCGAAAGAGGTCAGGCTTATGCCTGACCTCTTTCGATGAGTTGAGTTATTCTATACCAAAAAACCCCCCTCTTTTATTCAAATGCGCTCCGAAACATTTGAATAATTCTGATCCCATGGTCTTGGACAAAGGTCCCTTGTGTATTAGCGCTTAAATGCAGGTCAAATCGCGCAATTTTGCCTCGCAAAAAGTATCCATTAGCTCCTCGTTGATTGCTTCTGAGTCAGTGTTATTAGAAAATCCCAAGAATCGATAATTGTCCTCTTGACATATTAGTACGTAGTAGTATAGTTCTACGACGAATAATAATTTTGGAAACAGGACAAATCTATGAAATGTGGCGGTAACAGTCAAGAAAACAAATTACAAAAAATGCATGCTCACCTGCGACAGTCTCTTATTGAAATAGGGGGAGGCGAGGACATCAGAGGAATTGAGTTGAGCTCGATGATCCGCATGCTCGCCAATTTCTATGATACCGCGGTCGCCCAAAATTCTGAGTTTGGTGAGCTTTCCGGTCCGCGCATGGGCATTCTGTTGCGCCTGATCGTCGAGGAAAGTGCCGGCAACCCTAACGGGTTAAACCCAACCACGCTGAGCCATTATCAGAATGTGAAAAAGAATACCATCAGCGCCCTGATCCGAGGTCTTGAGGAAAGCGGATTGATCGAACGCTCGCTTGACCCATTAGATAAACGGGTTTTTGTTATCCGCATCACAAAGGCGGGCAGGGAATTGGTCCGCTCAACAGCCCCTGGGCGATTGAAATTTATGAATGAATTGACATCGGGGCTGACTAACGAAGAAAAAACCCGTTTGATCACACTGCTCGAAAAACTGGGGCAATCAATAAAGTGTCATTCTCCTTTTCCGCTTCATCCGGAAGTTTTACCTTCAGACGAGCAATCACCACATTAAGAGCATTATTCTTTTATTGAGAGGAGCAACAATGTAAATGTTTAGATTGGTTAAGTACTTAAAACCGTATCTCTTATTGATATTGATCTCCATTGGTCTGTTATTTGGTCAGGCTATGGCCGACCTTGCGTTACCCAACCACATGTCAGAAATTGTAAATATCGGTATTCAGCAAGGTGGGGTGGAAAACGCGGTTCCCCAGGCGATCCGCGCGAGTGAGATGGATAAACTTGTTATTTTCATGAGTGCAGAAAATAAAACAACTGTTCTTACAGACTACACCCTGATCGATTCGAATTCTGTAGACTATCAAAATTATCTGAAGAAATATCCTGTTCTCGCTAATGAACCGGTTTATGTCTTGAACCAGATTGATATTATCAAGATCCAAAAATTGGCTCCGATTACAGGCAAAGCAATATTGGTTGTTTCGATGTTGGAGCAAGCCGTGAAAGACCCTGCCAAGGCCGCATTATTGGGTCAAAGCTCTGGTTTTGATATCTCCAAGCTTCCGGCCGGCATGGATGTCTTTGCATTGCTCTCCAAACTTCCTGCAGACCAAATCTCGAAAATGACAGCCTCGGTTAACGAAAAGTTTTCAGCCATGAGCAGCAGCATGATCGCTCAATCAGCAGCCGCACCAATCAAAGCGGAATACGAAGCGCTTGGTATGGACGCCGGAAAAATTCAAACCGCATACATTTTACGTTTGGGCGGGTGGATGCTTCTACTGACCTTGCTTTCTGCCACAGCCACCATCATTGTCGGCTTCCTGTCGGCTCGCACGGCTGCGGGTGTTTCGCGCGATCTTCGCAGGGCGGTTTTTGGAAAAGTGGAGAGCTTTTCGAAAGCGGAATTTGAAAAATTCTCAACCGCTTCATTGATCACACGCTCAACCAATGATGTCACGCAGATTCAAATGGTGATCATCATGATTATCCGAATGGTATTCTACGCGCCTATCATCGGTGTTGGCGCTATTATCCGCGCGGTCCATAAAAGCCCTTCGATGACATGGATCATTGCGCTGGCAGTGGCGCTATTACTGGTCTTGATCGTTATGGTTTTCTCGGTCTCTCTACCAAAGTTCAAACGCATTCAGAGTTTGATCGACCGTCTCAACCTTGTCACCCGCGAAAGTCTCTCGGGTATGATGGTCATTCGTGCTTTCAATACCCAGGCATTTGAAGCGGAACGGTTCGACAAAGCCAACAAAGACCTGACAGCCAACAACTTGTTTGTTAGTCGCGTCATGGTCGTTATGATGCCGATGATGATGCTCTTAATGAATGGTTTATCAGTTTTAATCATTTGGGTCGGAGCGCATCAGGTAGCCGCATCAGCTCTGCAGGTTGGAGACATGATGGCCTTTATGCAATATGCCATGCAGGTTGTATTTTCATTTCTGATGCTTTCGCTGATGTTCATCATCCTTCCGAGGGCTGTTGTTTCAGGCGGTCGTATCGCTGATGTATTGGCAATTGAACCCACAATTGTGGATCCCAAAGAACCAAAACAGTTTGATACAAAAACCAACGGATTAGTCGAGTTCCGCAATGTGTCCTTCCGTTATCCTGATGCCGAGGAGAATGTGCTGTGCGGAATCAACTTCACTGCCAAACCAGGTGAAACCACAGCCATCATTGGCTCAACAGGTTCCGGCAAGTCCACTGTGGTAAACCTTATCCCGCGATTCTTTGATGTTACTGAAGGCGCCATCTTTGTTGACGGAGTTGATATCCGTGAGGTCAACCAGAGCGACTTACGCGAGAAAATCGGTTACATCCCGCAAAAAGGGATGTTGTTCTCAGGCACCATTGAGAGTAACCTGCGTTATGCTGATGAAGGCGCCAGCCTTGAATCTCTGAACAAAGCCGTCGAGATCGCACAGGCAAACGAATTCATCTCAACCAAGGAAAATGGATTGCAATCCGAGATCTCGCAAGGCGGGGTGAACGTTTCAGGTGGACAGAAGCAGCGCCTGGCAATTGCTCGCGCGTTGGTCAAACAGCCCCCGATCTACATTTTTGACGATTGCCTTTCCGCGCTTGATTTCAAGACTGACTCAGCTTTACGCCATGCCTTGAAAAAGGAAACCGGAAAGAGCGCCATGATCATTGTTACCCAACGGGTCTCAACCATCAAGACTGCAGAACAGATCGTAGTTCTGGATGAAGGGGAGATCGTTGGTAAGGGAACACACAGGGAATTGATGAAAAACTGTGAAACATATCGTGAAATTGCCTTATCACAGTTGAGCAAGGAGGAGTTGGCATGATGATGCAAAGTAGACCCCAACCAGCCGATCGCGGACCCATGAGTGGCGGACCGATGGGCGGAATGATGCGCAAGGCCGAAAAACCACGTAATTTCAAAGCAACGATGTCGAAATTGATTCGTTACTTAAGCCCTCACAAAGTGGCGATCTTTGTGGTCTTTGTTTTTGCGATCGCTTCAACAGTCTTCATGATTGCCGGCCCAAAGATCCTTGGCAAAGCGACCACGAAACTTTTTGAGGGGATTGTTGGTCAGATCGCTGGTACCGGCAGCGGCATCGATTTTGTTTACATCGGCAATATCGTGACGCTCATGATCGGTTTGTATCTCGTCTCTGCGGTGTTTAGTTACATCCAGGGATGGATCATGACCGGCGTGTCAATGAAATTGACTTACCAATTCCGCAAGGAAATTACTGACAAGATTAACCGGCTGCCGTTAAGATATTTTGACGGTACCAATCAGGGTGAAGTGCTTTCCCGTGTCACGAATGATGTCGATACAATCAGCCAAACCCTCAACCAGAGTCTTTCTCAGATCATCACGTCCATAGCGACAATCATCGGAGTACTGGTGATGATGATCTCGATCAGTTGGATTATGACCCTGGTTGCTCTTGTGATCTTGCCGTTATCAGGTCTCTTCATCAGTATTGTGGTCAAACAATCACAAAAGTATTACAAAGAACAGCAGGATTATCTGGGCCATGTGAACGGTCACGTTGAAGAAATGTTTGGCGGTCATGTGGTCATGAAAGCTTTCAATGGGGAACAGAAGAGTATCGAGAAATTCGATAAATACAACACTACTCTTTATTCCTCCGCCTGGAAATCTCAATTCCTTTCAGGCATGATGATGCCTATCATGACCTTTATTGGTAACCTGGGGTATGTTGCAGTTGCCATACTCGGCGGTTATTTGGCGATAGTCAAAGCCATTACAGTGGGTGATATCCAGGCTTTCATTCAATACGTCCGTTCATTCACTCAACCGATCGCGCAGGTGGCCAACATCTCCAACATTCTGCAACAGACCGCTGCTGCGTCTGAACGGGTTTTTGAATTTCTGGCGGAAGAAGAAGAATCGCTTGATAACTCTAACCCAGTCGATGTTAACTGTTTAGAAGGAAACGTCGAGTTCAAAAACGTTCATTTCGGCTACAACCCGAAAAAGATCATTATTAATGATTTCTGTGCTGCCATCAAACCCGGACAGAAAGTTGCCATTGTCGGGCCGACAGGCGCAGGCAAAACCACCATGGTCAAGCTGTTGATGCGCTTCTACGATGTGAACGGCGGTGGAATCCTGATAGATGGGCACGATATCCGTTCTTTCACACGAAAGGATTTGCGTAACCAGTTTGGCATGGTTCTGCAGGACGCATGGCTATACAACGGTACAATCATGGATAACATTCGCTACGGGCAGTTGGACGCCAGGGACGAAGATGTGATCGCTGCCGCAAAAACGGCTTATGTGGATCACTTCATCCGTACATTACCGGAAGGCTACAATATGGTGCTCGATGAAGAGACTTCGAATATTTCTCAAGGTCAGAAGCAATTGCTCACCATTGCGCGGGCGATCCTCTCGAATCCGAGGATCCTGATCCTTGATGAAGCCACCAGCTCGGTGGATACCCGTACCGAGGTACTCATCCAGAAAGCCATGGATAATCTGATGCAGAACCGCACCAGCTTCATCATTGCGCATCGCCTTTCCACCATCCGCAATGCTGATCTCATCCTTGTAATGAACAACGGGGATATCGTGGAGCAGGGCAGGCATGAAGAACTGCTGGCGCGCGGCGGATTCTACGCCGAAATCTACAACAGCCAATTCGAAGCTGCAGAACTTTACTAATACCACTGCTGATGCGAGAAAGGCATCATCCTGACGAAGCAACCTACTTGTCGTCGTTGCGAAACGATAATATCGTTCGCTAATGACGGACTTGTATCCTGTCTTATTTCACCTTATTCCCTAGCGCCTTTTTTAATTGGCTGCTCACTGAATATGAGTTGGAAATGATGAAAGTCATTTTGTCGGTATTAGTTTTTACAACCATCGTATCAGGAGCGTTGTCGTCAAAATCGCCTTTGTATATCTCAATTACCTGCAATTCGTCCAACGGGATGGCGAAGTTAGCCGGGTTTGCTGCCAGGGTAAGCGCCGGGTCTTGACGCATATAATCAACCCCGTTTTTTACCTGCACGGCAAAGATCAAGCGTACATCTGTGACTACCAGTCGCCAAGTTTGTTTTGAAAAGAGGCCAGTTTTCTGATGAACTTTATCAATAACCGCTTGAACGATTTCCGGTTTCATGGGCGGTGGCGGGGGAGGTGGTGGAATCAAGGGTGGCGGTAAAGGTGGAAGAGGGGTAGTTGCAGAGGTCATGCTTCCTTAAAATCATGCAATATATGTAAAGAGTCGGAGAGTTATCCCCGACTCTTTGGAAATTGGTAATTTACTTCAAGAAAGTAAAATTGATGCCAGAGATCTTCCATGCATCATTAAGTTTCGCAAACACTAAAAGAACAGTATAGGTCTCTGCGCCAAGGGTGGTTTCACCATCCATTTGGGCTGTGTTATTTTCGACACTGGTGTTGGTGAATTTCCAATCCGAGAAGTTGCGCGGGGTAGCGAAATCAACCCAGGCTTCCTGGCTGCCAATTTCAGTTTGCACTTCCGGTGTCAATAGATTCCATGAGGTGGTGTGATCTCCGTCTCGCAGAGCAGTCATGAATGCTTTTCCGTTGTCACTCACCGTGGAAATATCGTTCACAACGCTGCATGCAGAAAGCGCCATGATTGCAATAATGAAAACCAGCACAAAAAATACGATTCGTTTTTTCATTAAATTCTCCTTTTAGATAATATTCACACTGAATATCTGACATTTATCGTTGTTGCTTCATTATTTTACAAGTATTGTGGAAAGTTTGCTTAAGAAATATGTCTTATCCTCCAATTTCTGAATTTTTTTCGCTGCGTCTTTTGCAAGATCAAGATATCTTTTGCAGTCTTTAACATCCTTATTGATCTGGCATGCCCCCTTGCATGTGCCTCGTATGCAAAAGCCAGGTCGAAGTCACCAATATGGTTCGTCTCACACATATTCAGCGAATTCATTGCAAGATGTAATGTAGGTTCCGCGCGATTTAACAAGCTATAAACTCGTGTGAGCTGCCATTCTCCCCGGGTAAAATTCTCAGGATTGCCGACCTCACCCCAAAGATAGCGTGAGGCATGCGCTGCTTTGAGCATTTTTTCGTCATCCTTAATGCTGCGATCAGTTTTAACCATTAAATCCCAAACCTGATTAAAAAGGGTAGAGGCGATTTCCCGGTGTTGTTGAGGTGTTAGCAAACTTTTATCATCACCCATATTATTCCTTTTTTACCAAAATGAATAATCATTTCAGATATTATAGGTCTTATTTGCATATAATTCAACTATTTAACCTACCGCGATTTCTCTTCCCGAGGCAGGTTTATCGATTCTTTTTTCTTCTACTTAATCTTTTAAAACAAAAACAATCGTGGTCAAGGCTGGAAGAGTAAAAGTACCAGTTGAAGGTTCAAACAAAGACTTTTGAACTACAGGATCGACTGAGGTGAACTGAACAGGATGCAACACGAACGCATTCCCAATTAATATGCTTTCCGTAAACTTTATTGTCTTAGGATTGGCATTAAAAAATACAAAGATGTCACTGTATTTAGAGTCAATATTTCCGGTGTCTTTAATTTGCATCACGATCAATCCGGGAATCTGTTGCCGACCTGTATTGAAAAAACTCAGCGAAGCGGAAATTTGTTCTTCGGTAGTCAAACGGAAAAGCGGGGAACTCTTGCGGATCTGCAAGTATTCCTGAAAGATATGTGATGCTGTCATGATCTGGGCAGAGGTTGGTTTGAGTTCCGGGTTTGACAGGATTGGTTTGTAGATATCCCACTTATCACTGCCTTCGATAGGCAGGCCAACCCCCCAATTATTCGTTTGAAATGTCCAATCCAGTTTGTTATACCAATCGCCAGAATCGTAAGAATTTCGATCAAGAGATTTGGAACGCAATAGATCATCACCGGCATGGAAGAAAGGCACACCCTGGCTGAACATTGGAATGCTCAAAGCCAGGTTGTTCATTCGAATGCGGTTTGTCAGGGTTGTGGCTGCGGGCGCTTTGAGCTGAATCGCATCGAAAACAGTCTCATTATCGTGAGCAGAAACGTAAACCACATTTTCCTGCGGGTCAAGCGTATAGCCAGCGGCTGATCCATTGTAAAAAACGTGCGCGCCGTCTGCCATATTACCATTCGAGCGCATGATCAAATAATTTTTAAGGTTGCCTGCCAGCCCGATACGAATCCAATCTGTGTAGTCAAACAGTTTGTCTTTTTGAGCGTCTAACAGACGTTTTTCAGCAGCGTTTGGCGAAAGGAATAGCCCGGTGCTAAAGCCTTGTTCTCGCGGATCGCCAAAAGGGTTGCCGCCCCTGGCGCCATCGCGCAGACGATCATTGAAAACTCCAATGCCCGTTCCGCCAATATTCAATTGGGTTGCGTTCGTTCCCCGGGCATTCTTCGCCACTTCGCCGAAATCCCAACCTTCACCATAGATGTAAATTGATTTTCCATCCACACCATTTTTGGCAAGAGTCAATGCATCCAATGCATTTCGTACTGCCTGCATATTTGTGAGCATATGATGACCCATCAAATCAAAGCGGAAACCGTCCACTTTATATTTAGTCGCCCACGTTATGACTGAATCAATCATCAATTTTTCCATCATGCGGTGTTCAGTGGCTGTATTCTGGCAGCAAGTACTTGTTTCTACGTTCCCGTCAGTATTCAAGCGGTAGTAATATCCTGGAACGATCTTGTCGAGAACTGACTTCGCATCCTGTCCGCTTTGAGAGGTATGGTTGTAAACCACATCCATTACCACGCGCAGCCCGGTCTGATTGAGCGATTGCACCATCTCGCGAAATTCCATGATCCGTGCGCTGCCATTCGGGTCAGCGGCGTAACTGCCCTCTGGGGTCGTGTAATGGTAGGGATCATACCCCCAATTGAATCCGTCCTGCCCTTTAATAAGTGAAACCGCAATGGATTGATTATCTGAACTCGGGTCATAAGTTTTAAGCAGGTTATCATCAATGGTTTGCCAGGTTGATTTATCTTCATTGACGCTTGCGATATCGAAAACTGGCAAGAGATGAATATGTGTGAGACCCGTATTGGCCAACGTGGTCAGATGCTTCATTCCGTCAGAATCTTTTATCGTGAACGCTTTGAAAGTTCCACGCAGGTCTTCAGGAACAGTTTTGTCATTATTGCTGAAATCCCTGACATGCAGCTCGTAGATCACAATATCTTCGGGGGTGGCTAAAGCAGGCTTTTTCAAATTCTCCCATCCAACAGGTTTCAGAATCGGGTCGTCAAGGTCAACGATTTGACTTTTTACACTGTTTGGGGAGAGGCTGATTGAGTATGGATCGGTGACAAAATTTTTCTCGATCTTGCCTGTTTTTGGCACATACACTTGAACTTCATAAAGGTAATATTTATTTTTCCAGCCTGTTTGACCGGTCACTCTCCAGACACCGGTGGTGACATCGCGGGTCATCGGATAGTAATTTCCAACCATTAAATCTGCTCTTTCGTAAATACGCACACCCACGGATTTTGCGGTCGGCGCCCAAACCCGCAGGGTAGGAGTGCCGTGCGTAAACTCCACGCCCAGGTTACCGGAATAGGTATACACAGCATCCAAAACTCCCGCAGTTTGAACTCCGGTTGCGTCGATCACTTTATTTTTGTCATCCCTAACGACCACGGCCAGTTGAGATCTTAATGCATCGGGGATTTTTGTCAAATCGGGTTGAGCGATTTTGAATGCTGAAAAACCGGCAAGGTACGGATTATTTTTGAATACATCCCCGCCCGGACCAGATCTACTATAGGTAAGGGGAATTTCAATTCCGCCAGAAACGCCGTCAGTGGTTAAGGCAAGCGAGGCATTTGGTGAATAGAATAACGAATATTTATATCTTGGAGAGCCGACAATATTCCATAATAGTGTGTCCTGGTTCACCCAGATGGCTTTAAGTTTTGCCAGGCTGCCCTTCGGAGCCCCGGTGGTGCTAAGGATAAGTTCTTTTTTCACGATATCATATCCAAAATAGATTTCATCATTATCTTTTGCAACAATGAAGGTTTGAGGTTTAGTGGTCGATGTGACCGTTTTTTGATTGATATTTAAGAAAACTGAATACTTTCCGGCTTTGAGCGCCTTGGTTACAAAGGCGAAGTTGCCATCCCCTTCAGGATCTTGCAGCCAGGAACGCAGGCAGGCAGGATCGTTGTCTTTAGAGCACCCAAGTTGGGTTTGAAAATCTCCAGAGGCAACAATTAGTGGCGCATTATAATCGTCAGCGATGACGTGCGATTGATGGTCATAGTAAAATGAAACTTTGATCGTGCTGTCAATGACTAGCGGGATATCTGAACCCCCGCGCGAAGCGTTTTTCCCGTAGTTCTCATCCCACGTTCCATTTAGCGCGACCTTATAACGCGGCCCCTTTTTATCCTGGTCATTCGATGGAGTAACATCGAAAGCGCCTTTCCATACCTTTGAATTGGCGTCATAAGTTAAATTGGTTTTCGCGCAACCTGGCATCCAATCTCCGGTGCAGCCAAGTTCAGATTGCATCGTGCCCGCAACCGTAACAATGTCGGGCTGGGTTGTCGAATCTTGCGCAAGGCCAGTTGTGATATTAATGGGTGTTAAAACTGCAAGTATTAAAACTAATGAAAATAGCATTCGAAGGAAGGATTTCAAGTTTTTCATTTTCACTCCTCGAGTATTAGCGGGATCGTTTGGTCACGCGTTACTGTCCAGGTGAATATCGATAATCTCGCCCGTTGTGCCTCTCGATTGCATTTCTGATTCCCAAAGCAGAAACCGGTCGAGGTCAGAGCGGATCTGGGCGAGTACAAACATCAACACAGCGGCGTCATCGATAAATCCGGAAAGCGGGATCCAGTCTGGCATCAGGTCGATCGGGGAGACAAAATAAATCACGGCTCCAACAATAAGAACAACTGAACCCCAGGGAATGGCGGTGTATTGTTTGCTGAAATACGCTTGCAGCAATCTGAATAAGGTTTTCAAATTTCGCCATAATTCTGCCAGTGGACCATTGATCTTTTCTTTGTTGTTGGCTTTCTTCATCGCTTCATCCAGCAGGCGTTTTGATTTCTCAGGGTCTTTCAGGTAATCCTCGGCGCGGCTTTTTGACTGGGCGACTGCTTCCGAGACTTTTTTTGGGTCTGGTTGGTACGGTTTTTGTGTCATCTTATTCCTGTATTTGTAATGGATATTCAACCAAATATTCTATTGGACGAAAAGCGATCACGCCCAGTTCAGCAAACCAACCGCGAATGGGCGTGAAGTGTTGTTTGCATAAGTGGACTGCCAGATTAAGTTGTTCATCCGGCAAGTTGAACTCAAGGGTGCAGTGAGGCACCCATCGGTTTGGCAAATAATAGGGTGACGGGTTTAGATTCACCTTCTTTAACATTCGGTGAAAATCCTCGTGTGTTTTTAAGAGTTGCACGGTGGGAATTGGAGTTAGAAATAATACGTTGTCAATGGTGGGGAAAGTCCCGATCGCGTCAAGCTGCACTGGGAATCGTTTCAGTCTCTGAGAAAATGCAAATGCAACCTGTTTCAAATTTTCAGGTTCCGCTTTGGAGAATACAGCCAGACTGACATGGGGTTTGTCTCCCATTTTACCTAATACCGGGTCAATCCCAAGTTTGTAGATTGATTCTCTAAAGGCGAGCACTCGCTCTTCCATCTGCGGGTCGAAGTAGAGTTCTATCGCATAACCCTGCGGAGAAGGCACTGACATCAATTTACCCTTTTTTTGGCAGAAGAAGAAATAAACCCGCTGCCATGACCAGCAAGCCGATCAATCTCGGGATGGTGATCGGAATTGGAGCCGATCCGCCCCAGCCTTTGGCATCGATGAACACTGAAACGAGCATCTGGCCGAGAATAACGGTTGCCAGTCCCGCCGCAACGCCTGTTTTTTGAAGCGAGAAGGAAATTCCGGTGACGATTAGGATCCCTAATGCTCCAGCGAAAATGAGCATCGCAAGTGAAGTGGATGGCAGCTGCCAAAAACCTTTCCCTTTTACGAGAAGGAGGACCAGAAAAAACAATCCGGCGATCATCCCTCCAATCGAGTTCATTAAAACACCGGTTTTAAAATTGCCAATCAAACTGCCAATGCGGCTGCTTAAAGTGGATTGAGCGCCAATCGCGATACCGGTGAACAAGGCTCCTACAATTCCGAGCACCACCAAATTTGTCAAAATGATCCTCCGTTTAGCATTCATCTTCACCTTCTTTTTTATTTAAAGCTAATGATCCTGAAACTCATCAATGTATTCTTTAATAGTCGGCAAAGCGGTAAGACGGTCATAGAAGAAATTATTCACCAGGTTGATCACCATAGTTCGCGCTGCTTCTGCCTCATTGGTGAGGATTTGTTTTCCAGCCGGGTTGGCGAGAGCGTCTCTTAATCTGAGGAGGTGACTGACGATCTCGGTTTCTTCTTCGCCTTCCAGCGTTTTGATCACTGCCATGATCAGGCTGTCGGTGGATTGAACGAGCTGTTCGCGGGTGATGCTTGATTCTGGGGTGCTGGCATCATCGATCGTGCGGATGAGCGACCAGACCTGGTAAAGCATTGTTGCAGGTTCGTCGAACAGCTCCCGCAGGAAACTGGCTTCTTCATATCTTCCGGTCAGGCGGAAGATATTGTACATGCGCTTGGCAACTTTGCCGTAATTGATATCCTTGGTCAAATACTTCTTTACTTCCCGTTCCAATGCCGCAACGTACTCCTCCAGGGCGTTTGCCGAGACGTGCTGCGCCAGTTTGGAAAAAATGGGTACCGAAGCTGCGTCGAGATAGACTTCCTGGAAATATGGATCAAGATAGCCATCCAACGGTGTGATTGACCCATCAGGCGCTTCCCAGGTTACATCCAGCATATTGCTGGCGTTGGCAAGCTGCTTGCGGATCGGATCAGCGACCACCCAATCAAGCTTGCACCAGCCCGGATCGCTGCTGACTTGCTCCCAGGTGAAACTGAGCGCGGAACCGTCCGGGCGAAACCCTTCGACCTTGCCGGCTTTTATCTGATCTGGGCGCCAGGCAATCGGGGAACCCGCTTTGGCTTTTTGATCTCCAACGATAATATCTTCCGGATAGGAACCAAATTTGACCTCGATCAACTGATAATTGGCGCCGTGAATTTTTTCAAGCGCTTTTTCACGCATGATGCGTGCGAGCACTTTGCAGGCTTCTTCGCGGGTGGGCGCAATGATATTGATACGCTCAAAATAATCGCAGTCGCCCGGGTATGTTTGAATCTTGGATTGCGCAGATGAACCTGACAGGGCGAGCGCGGTTTCCACTTCACCCGGAATATCCTCAAATTCCACGATCTTGCCGACCCGTTTAAAGTATTCCAGCTCTTTATCGCTGAAATCCAGCATCGTGATCTTGTGGCCAAAGACTCCGGTGCGCGTATTAACTGTAATCGAGCCGTTGTCTTGAGCTGAAGCCATACTTGTCAACCACTGCAGGGCTTCTTCTTCCTCAATTTCGACGCCGAGGCGTTTGGCTGATTCCAGGATGCGATCGAGATCTGATTGTTTTTCGTTTTTTGGCTGAGTCATGTGATTCCTCCTTGAAAGTACTTCCGGACGCCAGAAAATATATTTATATGGAGTATAGCAAAATATTGAAAAATGTTGAGGGATATTATTCAGGGCGTTGGATCTGCGGGGATTGGTTTAAGATCATCTTAAAGATTTCCGCCTGATCTTGCGCATCTGCCAGCGCGTTGTGGGTGAGGCGGCGTTCTTCAAGAAAATGACTTGACATATGTTTCATTGAGGTTTGCCCCCAATCCACCCCGGTTTGACCCATGAAATAGGCTTTGATGTCCAGCGCGCTGTGACCAAAGGGGTTGTATCCAAGATAGCGATGGAAATAATCATTCACAAACATCCAGTCAAACGGAGCATTCAAAGCTACGAAGACTGCCCGTTGACCTTCAGGCGTGACTTCCTTGATCCATTCAGCGAAAGCCTGCATGGCTTCTGCGGGTGGGATTCCAGTTTTTCCAAGAGTCTCCATCGATAGACCGCTGATCGCCAGCGCCTCAGCCGAAACCTCTTGGCGGTCGGGCTGCAGCTCGATATAAAAAGCAACGGAAGATTCTTCCACCAGGCAGGCTCCGATGGAAAGCAGCGCGAACTGCCCGGGGATCGGTCCGGCGGTTTCAACGTCAACACTAATGTAAGTTTCTTCAGGCATGATGGACATTATACCTTGTGGTTATATGAAATTTCCAAGAAAGCGCATAGAATTTTCTAAAAACTTGTGAACGTTAGTTTTCAGAAGGATAAAGAAATTGGCTTGACCAATGAATGAGATTTAGGGTATTCTCTTTATGTGCCTTTTTAATCATGCCTGACCCGGGTCTATTGAATGACAGCAATCAAACTACCTCAAACCTTGCAATCCTTTCCTCCTGAAAAGCAATCGAATTCGGGTTTTCTCATTTTCTGTTTTGCAATGATGCTCATGCTTTCGATTGCCGTCTTGCTTCCACTCTATCCCAACGATTTCTTTCCATATATGCGCATCGGTCAAGAGATCATCAAGACCGGCGGCATCCCGACAACTGAGTTCATGACCTACACACGGTTCGACGAGCCGGCTGTCTATTTGTATTGGCTGCCTTCCCTCATTTTTCTGGGAGTTTATAACTTGGGCGGCGTCACCCTGGTTGGAATCGTCTCAGCTTTATGCATCGGCAGTTTTTACGCTTTGTTGTGGATGTGCCTGCGTGAATTCAAGGCCGGACCGCTCACTTCGGGGTTTGTCCTGTTGATTACGGCGGTGGTCGGCATCAATTATTGGGCGACCCGACCCCAGATCTTCACCTATCCGCTTTTTGGTCTGGCATTATTGGCGTTGATCCGCTGGCAACGACGGGATGACCGGCTTTTATGGTTCATACCGTTGATAGCAATGCTATGGGCTAATTTCCACGGGTCATTTATCGTCTTATTCTTCCTCACGCTCCCTGCCCTCATCTTTGGCGGCGGCAACCGCAAGCGGTTGTTGATCGTCACGGTGATCGCTCTTTTAGCAACATTAATCAACCGCTACGGGTTTAATTTATGGTTGAATATGGTTTCGATGGTCAACAATGATTCTATTAAGCTGTTCAGCCTGGAATGGAAACTGCCAGTCAATGACGGATGGCAGGCGAACATCTTCTTCGCCACCCTGCTCGTGATCCCGGTTTTGACAGCCATCACCAAGCCCAAAATTCAACTGTTTTATTGGATTTGGTTTCTCGGGTTTGGCTGGATGGCGCTTTCCGCGGTACGGTATGGCGTCTGGTTTCTGGCAATCGAGGCATTTTTGTTGGCAATGCTCCTCAGCCCGATCTTTGAGCGCTACCTTGAACGCTCTGACCGCTTTCAAAATCGGACGGTCAACCTGGTGATCGGCATCCTCTTACTGATGTTCCCAATTACCCTGCTGCCGGGCATTCGCGGGCTGTGGTGGCAGCAAGCGCCTCCGGTCTACAACGACCGCACACCAGTTGCCGCCGCGGAGTGGATCAAACACAACCCCCAATTGCCCGGCGAATTGTGGAGCGATTTCACCTATTCAACATACCTGACCTATGCCCTACCGGAGCGCAAGCTGTTCATGACCAACCGTTTTGAGGATTTTCCCGCCGGGCAGTTTTTGGATAATAAACGCATCGCCGAAGCGGATTATGACTGGCAGTCTCTATTGGATAAGTATGGCATTAATCTGCTCATGCCCAGTGTCACCTTGCAGCCCGACTTGATCAGCGCGGCGTCTGCCTCTGCGGATTGGGCAGAAGTCTATCGGGATGAGATGACCGTTTTATTTGTGCGTAATCACCCATAAATGGTTGATTTGGAGTGCAGTTGACGTGGATATAGAAAAGAAAACCCGGTCCGGTTTCTTGCTGGTGAGCATCGTCTTGATGATCATCTTTATCATCGCGGTGCTGATGCCAATCGAACCCAGCGATTACTGGACGTATCTGCGCATCGGCGATGAAATCCTGAGTACGCGCCACATCCCGACCACCGAGTTCATGACCTACACCCGGGCGGGCGAACCAGCGCTATTTTCCTACTGGTTGGCATCCCTTACCTTATTAGGGATCTACAAAACGGGCGGGGTGTTGCTAACCGCGCTGGTTACCGGGATTTGTATCACCGCCTTATACGTTTTGCTGTGGTTGTGTCTGCGCGAATTGAAAGCCGGTCCGGTCTCAGCGAGTTTGCTGCTGCTGGTCACCGCCTTGATGGGCAGCAACAATTGGTCCACCCGCCCGCAAATTTTTACTTATCCGCTCTTTGGTCTGACGTTGTGGATTTTGGTGAAATGGCAGCTCAAAGACAATCGCTTTTTGTGGTATTTACCCATTGCAGCATTGTTGTGGGTGAACCTGCACGGGTCTTATATTCTATTATTCCTACTCTTGATCGCCGCGTTGATCTTTGGCGAAGGCGACCGTAAAAGATTGTTGATCGTGGCCTTGATCTGTGGCGCAGCATCTTTCATCAATCCCTACGGCGCTCAAATCTGGACGAACGCTTCCAGTATGATTGGCAACACCCTCATAAAAACCTTCAGCTCCGAATGGTTCCCGCCTGCCAACCAGGGTTGGCAGTTGAACCTGTTCTTTGCTTCTTTGCTGCTGATCCCGATCATCACAGCCTTTACACCTGCAAGAGCCAAAAAACTCTACTGGGTGTGGTTTCTCGGTTTTGGCTGGATGGCGCTTTCGAGTGTTAGATACGTGGTCTGGTTCTCGGTGGTTGAAGCGCTGCTGCTGGCAGAGCTGGCCGGACCCTGGTTAAAACGGTTTCTTGATAAACGCCCGGTCTTCCCCAATAAAGCTTTAAATCTCAGCCTGGGTATCTTGCTGCTCGGGTTATCGCTGGCTTTCTTGCCTGGCATCCGCGAGAGCTGGTGGGTGCAGGCGCCTCCCGATTTCACGGACACAACCCCCGTCCGCGCGGTGGAATGGCTGAAGCAGCGCCCCGATCTGCCCGGCGAAGTGTGGAGCAATTGGGTGGCGTCCATCTACATGACCTACGCGCTGCCCGAACGCAAAGTCTGGATCACCAACCGCATCGAAGACTTCCCCGAAGAGCAGCACCTTGATAACAAGCGTTTGATGCGCGCCGCCTGGGATTGGCAGCTCATCCTGGACAAATACAGCGTCAACCTGCTGCTGCTGGACCGCAAATATGAAGACCCCCTGGTGCAGGCGGTTTCGGCATCGCCGGCATGGCAGGAGGTCTATCGTGACGACCAGTCGCTGATATTCGTGCGTTGAGGGACTCGCTTATTTGCCCGTTGCGTAAAATACTGCCAGACCATTTCCATCGGAATTCATGAGGACTAATTTCTGCCCATCGATCTTGAAAGTTGCGGCCTGGTTCAGCGCTGCGTAGAAGGCGGAGGATTGCGCCATGATCTGTTCGTCACAAGCCATCATGGTCGAGACCATGTCAGAGCCGACTTTGAAATTGCTGCCATCAGTGGTGTAAGATCCGCCGTAGCTGTTGCAGCCGTCCGAACCGCTGATTCTATCTTCTGTGAAATTGAGGGTTACGTCGGGTTTGGGCAGTGCCAGTTGATCGCCATAGGTCGACAGGCGCCACTGGGTATCGGTGAGGGTGTTGGTGGAAGTGCAAGCGGTCAGGATTAATCCTGCCGCTATGACTATTATGATAAATAATTTTGTTGCTTTCATTCGTTACTCCTTGTCAGATTCTTGTGACAACCTTAATTGAGGTGGTCTCTTATTGTGACGGTATTTTCATGTGGATAGTTCCAATAAAAAGACCCCAATAAAAGGGGTCAGAGGTAGCCTCGGCGAGAATCGATGCATCCCCTGATGCACTCTTTATCTAAAACAGGGTATCATCTCAAAAAATGGGGGTAGAGTTAAGATTTCGGGAAAGACCACCCCAAATTGAGATCAATAGCCCGAGACGAAACCAGGTTAGCTAAAGGTTT
>WOUT01000048.1 GCA_009773005.1 Chloroflexota bacterium
TTGGTCGTGGTTTCCAGGGTCGCGGTCACATTTGGAGCTGCCGTCCAAACCGCATCGCAGGTATCGATCACATTAAGTTCAAAACATGCCTGCCTGATCTTCGCCGTGATTGTTCCGGGCACCCAAATATCCGGGATGTATGCTAATTCAGCTTGCCCGATCTCTCCCTTTTCAAACCGGTTTACCCGGTAAAGCTGCGAATTGATCAAAGTGGTTACGATATCACCACTGTCGCATTGCCCCGTGATGCCCGTGGTGATCAGTCCCCCGCCCGGTATTTGAATCGGAAAAGGCTGCAAGGCGTCCTTCCGCAGATTATTAAAAAGAGCCAGCGTTGCTTTTGTTTTTACAGCTAATGCAGTTGACCAGGGTGTAGGCATAATTTTTCCTTCCTATCTTTTTACTCCGCGAGATTGGTTTTTATCGAGCAGGAGTTTCATTATTATTTCACCTCGCAGTTATATTCGAACGTCAGATCATAAAGCCCTGCCGAGTTGTCATACTCCTGCAAAAAATGGCTGAATAGGGTTCCGCTTCCAGGGGTGGCGCTTGCCGCATTCCCGAAGATCCCGCCCTCTTTGATTAACAGCGTGCACTCTGACGCCAGGTAGAATGTGCTTAATGTGATCGTGTTTCCCGCGCGTGTTTTCACTTCGATGGCTTGCCGCGTCGATTCTGTCGTCAAAGTCGTGTCACTGATGCCCGGTGCGGTCGTGCCGGTTCCCAAAGCGTGCCAGGTCAGCCCAATCACGCTCGCGCCGATCATAAAATCACCCACCAGCTGCTTGCCGATTGTCACGACTAGATTATTAACTTCGTTCACCGCCCGGCAGTGTCCGGCATCTTTGGCAATACCAATTGTTTCTGTAAGTGAAAACCCCTGTTCCAACAATCCAGGGATCACCCCGCGGTCGAATGCCCGCAATGTGGATTTACCAACAAACTGCATCCCGCCTTTTTCAACGTACTTGTTCGTTCTCATGGCTCAAAGGCTCCAAATCCCCAGTCAAAAGCTTCGGCTGGCACATCCGACATGTAATACGATCCGCTTGTGGCAGCCACCGCGCCGATAGTCTCCTCCAGCGTGATGAGTTCCGAAATATCCAGCAGCTCATCCAATACCTCGTTGTCATTCCACTCAATGTCCGGGGTGCTCGCCCGCTTGAGTTGCAGCAGCAGCCCCACCAGCGATTGATCCACCGCTCCCATCTCCACCTGAACAGTAACGTACCCCGCCACTCCGATGGTCGTGGTCACCCTCTGGATCAGGTACTCTCCATTGATTCCACGGGCTGTGTTTTTTACAGACTGCATCTGCCCGGCTCGGAGCCCTGGCTCGCGCGTCGAGTAAGATACCGCCGTATTCCCGTATGCGTTCGCCGCCAATTCAGCTTTGCCGCGCATCTGACCAACCGATTTGTCCACAATCTCCAGCGCGTTGACCACTTTCTGCATCCATTTGCCATAATGATCGCGGCTTGCCTGGTTTCTCACCCGCGTGCGCATCGGGATATCATAACGTCCGAAGATCTCAATCGAGTTCTTGCTCGTTGGCCAGAAGGCTTGTTGCTCCAGGCGCGCTGTACTTTCGTAATACAACACTTCATTCCGGCTGGTCAAAACATCACTTCCGCCCGCTTTCACTGCCAGCGTTGTCCAGATCGCCATATCCACCCGGGTGGATGTCGAGTTATGCGCTGTTCCCGTCCAGGCATACCCGGTTCCTAGTGTTCCATCGCAATAACCCGTTGGGTATGCCAGTTTTTCAAGCTGCGCGCCGTCAAAATAAGTCGCCCTGGCGCTGTCATTCCCCACATTGATCAATTCCAACCGCACCGTCATTGCCACAGCGCCCGTGTTGGTATAAGTGCAGGTCATGCGTTCCCAGGCGGTCTTCTTTTGGTTGTAAGCGCTTGCCAGCACGGCCGAACTGGTCACGTCATAAATTCGAATTCCGGCTTTCGCAAATTCATTGCACCATCCGGTCACGCTCGCCGTGATCGATTCTGCCGGGTTAAGCGTCACATTTGCATACCTGATGCCAACCAAAGCTGTACCCGCTGTTATTTTTAAGACAAAACCACCAAACGCGCCTGTGTTAGCCTCTCTCACCCACGCCCCCCCGCTGCCGTCCTGAAACTGGGTGATCCCGTCTGTGATATTCACCTCGAACGAGGGATTCACGATCAAATTTGTGGTCGCTCCGCCGTCATTTCGTTTGACCTGGATTTTTGTGAGCGTGCTGGGTGGCTTGTATCGTTGATTCAAATAGACGTTTGGAGTATTGCTCGAAGCGGTATAATAGTCCGTGAGATCGTCTGAAAATTTGCTCCCTCCCACCACTTCCACCAGGTTGACCACTCCGGAGCCGTTTTTGTTAGCCTTCACATTTTCTACCGTATATTTTGTGGCGCTCACCTCGGCCGGGTTATCGGTCACGTTGTATGACGCGTTCATTTCCTCGATTCCAAAATAGTGTATTTTTTTGTCATAATCCACATACCAGTGCCCGCCGGTTTGCACACACAGCCAGTCGAGGATCTCGCGCACGGTTTTCCGATTAAACCTCACCCGCGGAAAGGTGATCAATGATTTGACATAAGTTACCGCGTCATATCCGGCCAGTTCGCTCGAAGATGCAAACGCCGCCGCGATGATTTGTTTGTCTGTTTGTGCTTCATACTCCGCTTTTAGGTAGACCTTGTCCAGGAACGCGCCGTAATCCGAGCACCCCAGTTCATAATCATTCTTGGTTGCGTTCGCACTGGCATGCTTGTTCACGCCTAGCACAAACCCGCCGAAAATTTTCACTCCGCCGTCGGTGACAATGATCTCCTGCCATTCCACAGGCTCAGCCGCGTCTGCTTCCTGCAGCGTCAGCGTCAGCGTGTCCAGCTCTGCATCCAGCGCATTTGTGATCTGAGGCTGCGCCTGGTTGAGATCCACGTAACTGGTGACATTCACCCCGTTGATCGTGATCGCCAGATTTACGCGAGTTGGGGCTACCATTAGACCGCCCCCTGGCACGACCTTTGTGCCACCCCGCGAAATCGCAATTGCAAACTGTGCACTCCCGAACGAAGCGAGAGGAGAGCGAATAAGCAGGGGTTCATCACAAGGCTCCTTGGAGCCTTAATTGCCGCATCACTTCATTAGCCACCGCTTTAGGATCACCGGAGCCGTTGACGTAAAGCGTGATTGTATTGCCGCCAATATTCTGACCGGCAGGCGTTACTCGCACATGTTCGCCAGTTTGAACCTTAACCGTATAGCTGTCATCCTGGTAACCAGGCGGCACGACAAACTCACCGCCTTCGGCCATCCATTTAACGCCCCCCGAACTATTTATCCATTTACGCCTGTTTTTTACAGGGTCGTACGGCTTGCCGGCATATTCTAAAACGCCAGTGCTTGTCCAGCCGCCCACGGCTTGCGCAGTGGACGCGGACTGGGACTGAATGCCAAGTTGCTCCGCTGTCACCACCCCGCTTTGAAGAGCTTGCAGGTAAGAGCTCCCCATATCCGCATGAACCTTGATACTCACGTCAATAGTACGCGGGATGAGCCCTAAACTATTTCCCAGTGATAAAACGAGAGAATTATACTGTTCAACGGAAATTTTACCTTCATCGAGTTGCTTTTTCCACTCACTCGCGCTCCTTACGGCTCTATAAGCGCTTTCGTCTACCATTCCCATACTGCGGGCAAGCGATAGCGCCGCCTCTGCATCAAGACCGGCGGCCGCTTTTTGATACAACAACTCTCTGGTAAGCGGCTTCATCGAAGCCGCTACGTTATCAAGTTTATTCTTTAATTCAACCTGAATTTCAGCCGCCGTCTTTGATTCATCCTTCCACGATTTTATTGCTTGTTCGTTTTCCTGGTAGAATTTTTTACTTAATCCCATCCAGTCATATTGATATTTTCCATTCTTTTCATACTCATCTTGCAAATCATGCGCAAGCGCAACAGTATTATTAAGAGCCTTGTTTGCGTCAAGAGTATTAATAACTATTGACATTAAAGCCGCGCCGGACGTAATTTTTACGCCCATCCACGCATCCTCCAGATCATCAACAGTCTGATAATATTCTCTGGTTTTTCTGATGATGTCGCTTGTTAAGATCAGGTTCTTGCTGATTTTGTCTGAAAGTCCCTGAATTCCATCCCCCCCTTTTTCAAGGAGTTTTTGCATTTCTGGACCAGCGCGTTTTCCAAACACTTCAATTGAAAATCTCGCTTGATCTACGCCTGTTGGCAGACTTTTGTACTTGTCTGCCATTTCCTTAATTCCATCAATTGTTGGTTCATATCCATTGGCAACCGCATACGTCAAGCCCTGAGTTAACGCTTCTTCACTGATCCGTAAATCGTCAGAAACCTGTATTAATTTGGAAGTTTCCTCGTAACTAATGCCGGTCAGCCTGTTGATTTTCTCAACCGCCGCAGCATAGTTCATTGTTTCTTGAATTGCCTGTTTAGAAAACTGAACTATTGCCATCATCGCAGTACTAACCGCTGCCAAAGATGTTACCGTGCTTAAATTGACCCCGGTCAGCTCCTTGAACGAATTCTTTAACTTCACAATCCCGGTAATCGCGTCCTTATCCCCCCCACCGCGCTTCACCGTGTTGATGATAATACTTAAGATCGAATCGCTCATAACAAATTTTCCTTTTTTGTGTACCCCGGAGGCGCTTCCAAGGTCAAAGTTCACACGAGCATGGGTTTCTTATAATTTTGTCATTGCGAGCGCTGTCAGGCGCGAAGCAATCCCCAACTATCTCTTACTCAAATAACTCCTGTACCCATTCTTTGCCAGCCAATCTTGTCGTACCCTTGCCTGGTTTTTATTCATTTCCTGTAGCCCTGGGAGTTCATCCGCCAACCCGCAAAACACGTCCAGCCATTCGTCCGGCAAATTCTCCACATCCCACGGCATGATCGCAGCGCCGCCCATTACCTCATTCGCTTTCTTTGCCAGAAACACCGCCTTCAACCGCTTGTCAGACGTCCGCCCGTCGCGCGCCACTTCCAACAAAGCGGACGTCAAACTTTTTTTTCCAGCGTCCGGTGTTCCTCGATCAGGGAAAGAGTCTTGTTGCGCACCCAGCTCCAGAACACCGGGTCGGTCTCAAAAGTCTCAACAATCATGCGTTTCAGATCTGCCCGGCTTAAACGCGTCTCTTCAGGTCCCTGCCCCAGCAGTTCTTCCATCACCAGCAATTGTTCGTCCAGCAGCGCATCTGACTCAGCCTCGTTCTTGTTTTTTTGTGCCTCGCTGAGCGGTTTTTCCTGCTTTTGATAAGCCTCCAGGAGTTTATCCCCGTCCTGCAGAGCCTTCCAAAACCGTGCCAGGGTCGCTTTAGGGGGGTTCACCCACACCCGCAGCGTCACATCGCCCATTTCCTCAGCGTATTCGCTGAGCCGCAGCAGCTTGATCACTTTCGGTATCTTAATTTCCATAGCATAGAGCCTCATCATATTTCGTAGGGGCGAACGGCGTTCGCCCTGAATTGTATATTTGCACGTTCGCCCGCTTAGATCGTCTGGCTATTTGTCGTCACCTTCGGCACGATCAGCTTTGCTCCGGTCACGTCATAAATACCCTCGATCTGGATCGTGGTCAGGCTGGTCTCTTTTTCCTTGCTTGCGCCCGGCTCCGGTTCCATCACGAGCCCGCTGAATGCCAGATCCAGACTGTGCTTCGTTCCGCTCCCGATCTGCGGGCCTTCCAGCAGCAGCTTGAATACTTTCATCGCCCCGAGCGCATCATACAACGCGAGTGCGTCCGCGCCGGTATCCAGCGTCAACGTGGCCATGACGGCAATTTTGCCCTCGCCAAAACTATCGAAGGTTAATGCTTGCCCGCCGTGGAATTGCGGATAATTTCCACCGATGATCTCAATATCGAATGCCCGCAGGATGGCAGTTTTTTCGGTCGTTCCCACTGCCGCCCAGGTGGCATCCACATATAACCGCGCCAGGTAACCGCTTAGCTCATTCACTATTGGCAAAGCGATTGCGCTTGTGAACGCTGCTTTGGTATTCTGACGTCCGAAAAAGTCCAACGAAAGGCTTACCGCAGCATCTCCACCGTCTTGCGGCACAGATCCGGAGATCTTCAGCTTCTCGCCCATCACATATTCGTTTTCGAATCCCTGGATGCTGTCGCCTGCTTCCAGGGTGATCGTCTTTGGAGTGTTGCTCGCCACATACGATGGAGTAAAGTCCCACAGGTAATCGCCCTGGCTGGCGGTTACCTCTGTCGGCGTCACACCACCCTTCAACAACAGAGAAAACAGCAGTGGCAGCGCTTGAAAGTATCCACGTTCGATTTCGAGTATATTGGTCACCAATTTCCCGCCCAATATCCCGCGATAACCAGTCACTTTCAAACCGATATCGTCAGACGGCACAGTAACCTTCCGGTCCGGTGCGAACTTCACCTTCCCAAGGATCTTTTTTGTCGCTGCGACTGCGGTTCCGCGGGTTGTTTCAACGCCGTATTGCACCATTTCTAAAGCCATAGAAAACCTTTCTACTAAATTTTTATCAAATGAGAGGTTTACCCTCTAAGCGCTTACCGTATATTTACCCGATTGATTCTCTTGCACGATCCAGGGAACGATCAGTCCGAAGTGCTCCTGCTCATTACCCCATGTCAACTGCACGGGTTTGATCGACCCGGGATTCACAATTCTAAAATTCACCACCTTGCCGTCCAGCGTGAGTTTTGTTGCTGCAGCCGCGATCACTTTGTCCGGGAACTGCATCACAAACCCCATCTGGCTGCGTACAAGACTCCCGGTCAGATGAAACTCGGTTTTGCCCTGATAAACTCCCGTTGAGGGTCCGCCCAGGCTATAGTTCGCATCGACAGACTCAAGAAAAGAAATCGCGCTCGGGAACACATTCACACTCTCTGGGATCTCCTCAAGTAAATAGCTCTTGACGGTTTTACCCTGCACCGCAATCGTTCCCCAGATCCGGCACAATATATTGAACCAGCTCGCCACTCCATACACCACATTAGCCATTGACTTTCATTGCCTCCACGATCGCATCCACAGCCGTTTTCAATATCTCAATCACTCTGCCTTTATTACTTTCCATCACTGGCCTGGCGATCTGCACACCCTTGACACCTTTTTTCTTAATACTTATTGCCAGCGCATAAGCCGCCCGCTCGCTTTCCTTGCCAGTCGTTCCAAATTTGGCTTCCACCCACCCGATCAGATGTCTTACCGCCGGTTGTGTATTCTCTGCGTTTTGCCAATATGTCCCGTCCTGCATGAACCTGAAGATATGTGCCCTTGCGTTATCCCCTTTGTTTGATGGACCCACAATACCGGTCACAGATCCAATCGCAGTTCCTTTCTTCACCCTGCTTTTGATACTGTCTGCCGTAGATCCCGTGAATCGTCTTACCCGCGGAATTACAGCCGCTTTCATCACCGCATTCCCCTGCCGAACCGCCTTGGTGAGCTGTTTGGTCATCTCCGGAGGCATAGTCTGTAGCAGTTTCAACTGCTCCTCAATGCCTGTTTCCGTGATCTGGAAATCGATGTCAGACTGGCCTAATTTACTCAACGTAGCATCCTTTGCGTATTCTTATATTGTTCATGATTATTCACCCACGTTGAACTGGTTAAGCACCCGGTCGATCTGGTTAGGCGGAAACTCGCTGTAATAACGACCAGTTCCGCCTTCACTGTTGCCGGTCACTCCCGAAAATCCACTCTCGGCTTTCATTCTCATTAAAGCCGCGATCTGTCTGCATAAATAATTCACCGTATCCGGCGCCACATACTGACTGACTGCTTTTGAAGAATGTGCTGCTGCGGTCGTGCCATTCACCCCGCGGATCACCGAGAAAGTCCTGTAAACCTTGATCGATGAATCATCCGCATGTCCCGCCGCCGCGGTTCCATTCCACCCGCGCCCTACTGCCAGGACATTTCCGCCAATTTTGGAAATAAAGAGATCCTCCACGCCGATTTGGATCACCTCCCCCTGGAAGAACTCAGCGCCATTGTCTACCGTGATCTCTTCATCGCTGGCCGTAATACTTCCATTCAACAAAGAAGTAGCTGAAGATCCAGCCGGGCTGCCTTTGCCGCCCGCGCCTGCCGTAATCAATTCCTGTTCGCTCTCGATCAAAACCACCATTCCTGGGCTCAACAGACTGCCGTTGGTTGCCACCAGCGTGATCTCTGAGGAGGTGCTCTGTGTGATCGTGAGCCCCAGAGCCGCACTGCTATCATAAAGCCCCCATGTTCCAGCGATCTCTACATTGTCCTCAAGTCCCCAAGCGCCATCCTGTTCGACCACAATATATGGGCCATTCGGCCACATCCGGTTATAAGGACCCAGTGCATAATCCACGACATCAGCTCCGTTGTTTTTGAGCGTTGTAACCGATAAAAGCGGACTGAGATACAACGGATCATATTCATGACCTGGGCGGGCGCCAAACTTCATTACGTCAGTAATGGGTATGAAATTTCCCGCCCGCCTTTGAATAAAATCACTCGCCGCCTTGATCCGCTCCATCAGATCCGCGCGGTCTTCGAATCCACGCAGATGCAGGTCGTCCATGACCTGTTTGGCCGTACAGTAAATTTGAGCAGGTATCATCAGTTCACCTTTCGTTCCATCGGGAGCAAGGCCAACATATCGACGTCGGTTGCTTCACCCCCCGCTACGCGGGGGGTTCACACCTTAAAACCGTTGCAGTTTCACTTGCAGTCAATATGTTGGCCATTTAACTTTCCTTTTATTCAGCTCTGGCTTTAACCTCAACTTTTGCCTCTGCCTTGGCTTTTTTTCTGGCTTCGATTTTGGCTTTGATTTCTTCCTCTATCGAAACCCCTTCTTCCGCCTTGTCATCCACATCACAGACCGCCTTACCCATGTTGACCAAATTCATGGCCTCATCGCGTGGCAGGTCCAGTTCTTCACCTTCTCGGTGACCTTCTCCACGGATCCCCACCGATCGGATCAGGAGGATTTTCATATCTCACCTCCTAGGCAGTCCCTTCGGCTGGGCTGACATGCAGCTCACCCGCGTTGCTGATCGGCACATTTTTCGCGTTGAACTGGATGGCAAGCACGCCAGTGGGTGTCGCAGCCGTGGCATTCGGCACGGCGACGAGCGCGCGCACATACTGGTCGCTCGGCTGGTGAACTTCGAGAATGGTTAAACCATCAGCCGGGATCGTGGTGCTGAAAGCGACCGCCGTGCCCGCCAGGTCAGCCGCATCCGACATGTTCGAAGCGTCGCCCTGCTGTGCCTTGATCGAGAAATCAAGCGCTTCGCCTTTAAGAGCGAAGGCAACAAAAGCCACGGAATCGTAGCCGGTCATATCCAGGATTGAACTGGTCAAAGCCTCGTTGTCTGCATTTTTGAGGGCCAACAGAGTGACCTTGGTGTCTTTCAAAATACTTTGCATAGCAAACTCCTTTTCAGGGTACTCCCTGTCCTGCACGCACTATCACCTTCCGTTCAAGACAGGGATGTTTAGATTCCAGGTACTTCCTGATTGATTAGGAAGATTTTGCGTCCAGCATCGCCGAAAAAGATACTGCCCGTCGGCCGACAACATCCACATCCTGCAGGGCGGTGATTAGCACATCGCCCGAAGTGGAATTGGTATACGGATCGATGAGCAGATCCAAGCCAGCCCAGAAACAATCCACCAGATCAGCCCAGTTGCCGAAGAAGATGGCTGAACATACCGCGCCGGAGCTGCCTTTCACCAGGTTGGATTTCACCTGATTGGTGGCATAAGCCGGATAACCGTTCATTTCGCCGTCTTCCCAGACAAAACCGTTCTGACCGCTGACCTTGGAGGCCTTTTTGAACACTCCGCGCATCTTGGTGTTGGTAATATACGCCAGGCTGCCGGTATCCGCATTGTCTGTAGATACCTCGGTCTCAAGATCGATAATATCTGCCCAGTCAGGAACTGCGCCATCGGTGCCTCCGATGACCGAGCCAATGCCAGTCATATATTGCACACCCAGCGGTTGGTTTTTCACGCCCTTGCCGTGCAGGTTCGCTTCATCAATGCCAAGGGCAATACATGCGGCCAGGTCTTCGCGGGCCATCATTTCCGCGTCCATTGAAGATTGTTTGAGAAACCGGCGCGTCAACTGCAGATAAGCGCCAATGGTCCGCGGGCGAGCTTCCACCTGGCCAAATTTCATATCGCTCTTGGAGGGAGATGACCCTTCACCGATCCAGTAATACGTGGATCCGGTTGTCTTTTTCGGGATATCGATATCCCCAACAAGCCCGGTCATCACGGTAACACCCGCTTGCCGGGTTACCATTTTATTGCGCAGCACGTCGATGAACGATCCGGTCAACAACTGGGTTTGTTTCAGGTAACCGCCGTATTCCGGGTCACCCATGCTCTGGTCATTTCGAGCCCGCAATGCCCCGCCGCGCATCGCCATCGGTGCAATTTGAATATCCCAGGGCACAAATACACCTTGCGGATTTCGGCCCAGCTTCTTAGCCATTGCAGCGCTTGCCTCAATTTCAAGCCCGGCGCGATCCAAAGCCCGAGGGTTGCCCTTTTGAGATTCAGACACGGCATTCACCAATCGCAGAATGCTGTAATTCTGAATATCTTTTGTGGACATTCCAATGGTCAGATCGTCCTCATCAACCTCTATCACATTAGCGCCTGCAGGAGCTTTTGAGCTCGGGTTACTTCCATTCGCGGCGCTATCCCGCATGGAAACATACAACTGATTGGCAGCATCCAAATCAGCCTTGCACTGATCAAGCGCGGGTTTCAAAGCCATTGCTTCCGCCTTTTTTCCAGCCTTGAACAGTTCGTCAATCTCCGCCCGCTTGTCATGCACGGCTTTATCGGCGGCACTGACTGCATCTAAATACGCTTTCAAATCCATTTTCTGCTCCTTCTACAAATTGAGTTCGACTTCGTCGCTTAAGCGCTGCTCTTCTTCAGACAGTTCATCATCTGCGACGATTTTCTGAACCGGTTCGCTGGCCTGTTGATTGAGCAGCGCTGCCGGAACATTCATATAGTTTTTCAACACAGAAGCGTTTGCCTGTGCTGCACTTACCGATTCACTACCCTGGGCGTCTCTTCCTGCGCTCAGCACCTCATCCGCAAAGCCGAGTTTCACAGCTTCGTTGGCTGTCAACCAGGTGGTTTCAGACATCATGCGGTTGATCTTCTCGGCGCTGATGCCGGTTTTCGAAACATAGGTATCCTGGATGCCTTGTTTAATTGTTTCCAGCTCAGCCAGCCACGATTTCAGAGTCGAAATATCCAGGTATGCCATAAACACGGCAAATGCCGGGTCATGGATCATCATGTAAGCCGTGTCCTGGATGTAGATTCTGTCACCCGCCAGTACGATCACCACCGCGGCGCTGGCCGCCAAGCCAACCACCTTCATGGTGACCTGACCTTTGTAATCGGCCAGGATCGACCTGATTTTGCTGGCAGCGATCACATCCCCTCCTCCTGAGTTAACCTTGATCGTCACTGGCCCGCCCTTGCCAATCGCATACAGGTCATCCTTGAACATTTTCGGGGTAATATCATCGTCGTACCAGGAGTATTCGGAGATCACGCCGTCAAAATCGATCTCCGCTTCCCCGCTCTGGCTCTCCGCGGCGTCGATCACCCGCCAGAAACGCTCGTGAGGTTGTGCGGTTCCCTCAAAACATCGAATCGGTTTATTTTTCATTGGTCTGACTCCCGTCTTCTTGCTTTGTGTTTGGATCTGGTTTACTTATGGCTTCAACCGTTCCATCTTCCCGGATGATTGCCATA
>WOUT01000004.1 GCA_009773005.1 Chloroflexota bacterium
GCACCTTCGCAGGCGTTGAGCGCGCGGCTGACCTCATAATTGAAGTCCACATGCCCTGGGGTATCGATCAAGTTTAATTCATATTCCTGCCCGTGATAAGAATATTTCATCCGGACTGCGGAGGCTTTGATCGTGACCCCTTTTTCTCTTTCCAGATCCATAGAATCAAGCACTTGCTCCATCATGTCACGGTCAGAGACTGTTCCAGTGAGTTGGAGCATTCGGTCTGCCAATGTGGATTTACCGTGATCGACATGGGCAATGATACAGAAATTTCGGATAGTTTTCGTGGCCATAATCGGAGTTTAGTATACCTTAATAGTATGCGAAGCTCTAACCGAGGTTTAAATTATCCTCTGGGTTTTGTTGGTTTGGGAACAAGTTATTCACCAACTCACTGAGATTTGATTCTCCTATGGCAGGGTATTTCAGGTAAACAAGAAATTCGATATTCCCTTTAGGTCCAGTTAGAGGCGACTTGATCAACCCTTTTATTTCAAACCTCTCGCTGACTGCGAAAGACAATACCTGTTCAAGGATTCGCTGATGGATGAGCGAATCCCTGATCACCCCTTCACCCCTTGCAGCATCGGCTCTACCGGCTTCAAACTGAGGTTTGATCAATGCCACAACCTCGCCCGGAAGAATAGCGAACCACTTCTTCACGGTCGGCAAAAGGGTTCGCAGGGATATAAAGGAAGCATCGATCGTGACCAAATTGATCGGTTCTCCAAATCCTTCGACGAATCTGGCATTTGTCCTTTCCATGATAACTACTTTCGGATGATTACGCAGCTTCCAATGCATCACGCCGTAGCCAACATCCACCGCGAAAACCTTCTCTGCGCCATGCTGCAGCAGGCAATCGGTGAATCCGCCAGTGCTCGACCCGATATCTGCGCACACAAACCCTTTAAGATCCAGCAGGTTAAAGGCTTCAAGCGCGCGTAATAATTTGTCACCACCTCGCGATACATAGGGAGGGGGTTTGGTAACCTCGATTAGATCCTCGCGGCTCACTTTGGAAGCGGATTTTAACACCACCTGCCCGTTCACTCTCACTTCACCCGCCATGATGATACGCTGGGCTGCCGAGCGGCTCTCTGCCAAGCCTAATTCTTCCATGATCAAATCAAGACGTTTTTTTTCCATATTTCAATTTTACATGGTTAAAACAGAGTTGTGATATATTATTCACATGCTTAAATACATTTTCAAAGCCATGCGCCCACGCCAATGGACAAAAAACGGATTCATTTTTGCAGCGATCGTATTCGACCGAAAATTGCTTGACCTGGTTTCATTTGAACGAACCTTGGTTACCTTTATCCTGTTTTGTCTGCTTTCAAGCAGCGTTTATTTGATAAATGACATCATGGATGTTGAAGCCGACAGAAATCACCCCATTAAAAAGAACCGCCCCATTGCTTCAGGTAAATTGTCGGTCAGATTGGCTATCATCGCTGGTATTATCTTGCTTCTTATCTCTTTGACTGGTGCATACTTCCTTTCAATTGGCTTGACGATCATATTTGCGATTTACTTCTTATTGAATCTGGCTTACTCCAAATGGCTTAAACATTTTCCGATTATTGATGTGCTCGTGATTGCCGCCTGCTTCGTTCTGCGGGTGGCTGCCGGTGTGTCAGTTATTGATGTCCAGAGATTCTCACCATGGTTGTATGTAGTCACAACCTTATTAGCGCTTTATCTCGGTTTTGGAAAACGGCGGGCAGAAATGGTGGTTCTCGTTCCAGAAAATACCCAGTCCCACCGTAAAGTGCTCAGCGGCTATTCCATCGATTTGATCGACCAACTCATCACAATCGTATCTTCAACGACAATCATCGCGTATTCTCTTTATACTTTCTCAGCGCCAAACCTGCCTGCAAATCACGCTATGATGTTGACGATCCCCTTTGTCATTTATGGCGTTTTTCGCTATCTATCCCTCATCCAAATCAAAAAGGCGGGTGGGGAGCCTGAAGAATTGCTGCTAAAAGACCGCCCCTTGCAAATTACCATTCTTTTGTGGGCGATTTCTATTGTGATCATTTTTTATCTGTTTTGAGGAATGGATGCCTGCCATCTCCTGCTCCGCTCCTGGCAAGATCATCCTCTGCGGTGAACACGCTGTGGTTTACGGCAAACCTGCCATTGCCATTCCAGTATTTAACGTTGCCACAAATTGCCATATCATCGCTCAACCCACTGCATCCTCCAATGAAACCCTGATCGCAGCTCCGGGGATCGGCTTAAGATCCAGGCTCTCCAGCCTAAGAGAAAATCATCCAATCCGCAAAGCCATCGAGTTCGTTCTGGACTCAATGAAATTGGATCACTTACCAAGTTGTGAAATTCATATCAATTCCAGTATCCCCTCTGCGGCTGGGTTAGGTTCAAGCGCTTCGACCTCTATTGCACTGGTTCGGGCATTATCCATGTATTTAGGTCACCCATTCGATGACGCCGAAGTAAGCCGCATCGCTTTTGAGATCGAAAAAATCCACCATGGAACACCTTCAGGGATCGATACCACAGTCATTACTTACGGAAAGCCGCTCTTCTTTATTAAAAATTACCCTTATGAACTTCTGCACCTTCGAAACTCGATAACACTCGTGATCGCCGATACCGGCATAAAAAGTTCTACAGCAAAAGTCGTTGCTGAAGTGCGAAGCAATTGGGAAAAATCGCATCGGGAATTTGAAAACTACTTCGATCAAATCCAGGATATCTCCAGAAACGTAAAACGATGTCTAGAATCAGGGAACAACCTAACGCTTGGTGAACTCCTGAATAGGAATCACTGCATCTTAATTGAGATGGGTATCTCATGCTCAAAACTTGACATACTTGTGAAATGTGCACTAGAAAACGGCGCCCAAGGGGCTAAGTTATCAGGAGGTGGTCAAGGCGGGAACATAATCGCATTGGTTTCGTCTGAAAAAGCTGAAACAGTCGCTGAGGCAATACGTCATGCCGGCGCGGTAAATACAATCATCACTCGCGTTCCCTCGGAAGATGAAAAGGCAAAATGAGAAAATTATTTTTTCTTAAACTTGGTGGTTCTGTGATCACAAATAAAGGTTTGGCAAACACTGCAAATCTTGAAAAAATTGACGAAATCGCAAATGAGGTTCACCGTGCCCAACGCGATGACCGCGAACTTGTTCTTCTGCTTGGTCATGGTTCGGGATCTTTTGGGCATATTGCCGCAAGTAAATATCATACGCGAGACGGTGTCAATACATTTCAGCAGTGGCAAGGTTTTGCTGATGTTGGCAGCCGGGCGCGAGCTCTTAACCAGATCATCATTGAACGGCTCCTTCTGGCTGGGGTGACTGCCATCTCATTTTCACCCTGTTCGAGCATTATTGCCAACGATAGAAAGATAATCGAGTGGAACACTTTGCTAATTGAAAAATCCCTGCTGGCAAATATCGCCCCTGTCATTTATGGAGATGTGGTCTTTGATCAAAAATCAGGCGGGACGATCCTCTCCACTGAAGAACTCTTTGAACATCTGGCTCACAAACTCAATCCTGAAAGGATTCTCCTGGCAGGTCTGGAAACCGGCGTGTGGAAAGATTTTCCATCCCGGAACGAATTGATTGCTGAAATCACACCCGACTCCTTTGAAGACGATAAAAAGGAGGTGCGATCATCAACCAGCCCGGATGTGACCGGAGGGATGCGCTCAAAAGTGGAAGAGATGCTCTCTCTTGTCAAACGCCTACCACAACTGGAAGTTCAGATTTTTTCTGCGATGGAACCTGAAAATGTGTATTCAGCTCTGATGGGCAGTAAAATTGGAACCGTGATCAGAAACCCTGGAAGGATCAAACCATGATATATAACCGGGAATATCAGGAATCCATCGAAGAGAAAATTCTGGCGCCTTACGCCGTCCATGCCAGTTCATCCAAAGGAAGAAAATATCCTGAAGCAGAACCAAGCTTTCGCACATGCTTTCAACGTGACCGGGATCGAATTTTACACACAACCGCATTTCGGCGACTAGAGTATAAAACCCAGGTCTTTATCAACTATGAAGGGGATTATTACCGCACCAGATTAACCCACACACTCGAGGTCACCCAGATCGGTCGCTCACTCGCAAGAGCATTAGGCGCCAGTGAAGATCTGGTTGAAGCGATTTGCATGGCGCACGACATGGGGCATCCACCTTTTGGTCATTCTGGCGAAACCACGCTGAACAACTTGATGAAAGACCACGGCGGGTTTGATCATAATCACCATTCCTACCGCATAGTGACCGAGATCGAAAAACGTTATTCCGATTTTCCGGGATTAAATCTTTCCTGGGAGGTACTTGAGGGAATTGTCAAACATGAAACAGAATATGACAAAACCGATGCATTGGAATTCGATCCCTCATTACGCGGTCATTTGGAAGCGCAGATCACAAATGTGGCTGACGAGTTGGCTTATACATCACATGATCTCGATGACGGATTGCGATCCGGGATGATCACCACCGACATGCTGTACGGCATAGATCTTTGGGATATGGTTGTCGAGAACTTTGGCGGTGACGCTTGTGCGCTGGATGACCTCGCCAGACATCAGATCATTCGCGAGTTGATCGGGCTTGAAGTAAACAGCATGATTTATAGCTCGTTGGAAAGAATTCAATCCAGCGGGGTGAAATCACTCCTTGAACTACAATCGCTGCCTTATAATGTTGTTGGTTTTGACGATTTGATGACAAAAAGAAATCGTGTACTTAAGGATTTCTTATACAAGAATATGTACCGTCATTATCGGGTTGTGAGGATGCAGAAAAAAGCCGAAAGAGTACTTAGTGACCTCTTCACTGCCTATTCAGAGGAACCAACCATGCTGCCTCCTCAGTTCCAGGCATTGATTACCGAAAAAGGGAAAGAACGCACCATCTGTGATTATCTGGCTGGCATGACTGATCGTTTTGCAGTTGATGAATATTTAAAACTTTTTGACCCTTCCCTGTTGCCCTGAGGCGCATTAGAATTGCGCTTCAAATTAGATTATTGGAGATGTAATGAATAAAGTTACATATTTGACTGAAGAGGGTGAAAAAAAACTACGGGCTGAATTGAAGGAATTATCAGGAACCGTCCGCCATGAGTTGTCCAAACGCCTTCGATCAGCCATTCAGATGGGTGATCTTTCGGAAAACGCTGATTATAAATCAGCCAAAGAAGAACAAGGATTCATCGAAGGTCGCATTCAGGAATTGATCCAGCTTCTGGGTAATGTGGTCATTATTGATGAGAATAGCCAGGCGAAAGAAACTGCAGAGATAGGTTCAAAAGTAACCATCCAGGAAGATAAAGAACCCGAAGAGACCTACTTATTGGTTGGTCCACAGGAAGCCGATCCGGTAAAAGGCCGCATCTCTTATAGTTCACCCATCGGGATTGCATTGATAGGTCATAAGGTGGGTGAAATCGTTACTGCCGTCACGCCAGCCGGACCAATCCACTTTAAGATACTTGAAATTCAATAAAAAAAATCCCCGGGGCAAATTTCTCGGGGATTTATTACTCAAAGTTATTTTGGCCAAACTGCAATCTCAAGTGTAAGCCGCTCAAAGAAACTGCCTGAAGGTAATGCACCCTGACCGTAAACCAATTCGATCACGCGGGCTTCCAGTTGGAGGGTTGCTGTTTCCAGCAAGATTTGCTGACCGGGTTCGACCATTACTGGTTCGCCCTTGGATGCCAAACGTTGGCGGATCGAAGGGTCATTGATGGCGTGTGAACTCATCAATACCTTGGTCACCGTCTGAATATCATTCTTGTCAAATAGCCACACCTCGAATGCGGTCACTTTCTTGGGGTCGCCAACACCAATCGTGTCGGATATACCCACACCGCATTCGCCCAGAAATTCACCCGTTTGAGCGTCAATGCTGAACGAATCATCGTAAAGATCATCGCCAATCACATAGGTGGTCATGAAATGAGCAGCAGGCCCGTCTGCCTGGGCAGAAGGTCGAACTGTTTTGGCAGGCATTGTTTGGGCGGGGTAAGTTCCTTCTTCTTCGAGGTAATCTTCACCTTGTTCAGCCGGAGGCACCTGATCACCTTTTTTACGATTCTTGATAAAGAAAATGTAAACCAGTGCTCCGCCGATAATTAAAAAGAGAGCACATAAAAGCGAAAGAAGTATGGTTGAAGTTTTTGCGGCTTGCTTGGTCCCAGCTGTTGGCGTTACCACTTGGGTTTGATCTGCGAATGGTTGTTCACCAGTTGACGTGCCTGCTAGTAACGCTGATTTCAGCGCCAGAACATCAGGGTCACTCGCTGTATAAGAACAACCACCCTTCTGAAGTGCATCCATCATGAATGGGGAGGTTTTTATATCCAATCCCAATGAATCAATACGGGCAGCTGCCAGACTGGCATTTTGATTTATTCGGTATGAATCTACGATCATGCAGAGATATTGGTCTTTGAGATCCTGGCGCAAAAAACTTGCGTCAGCGTCCTTCCATTTTACAGGCCAGACTGCCCAACCTAATAACGGAAGGCCAATGATCAAGCCCACAACCAATCCAAGGATTCCTGTTACCAGAGGGCGTTCTAAAAGTGATTTGATCTTGTCCATTTTGTGCTCCTACAGGTTTATTTTTTACCCGTATCATGCAAATCTAAATAATTGTAGAGGATTATTCGGTCAAAAGCAACTGAAATACTCAATGGATTTAGATGCAATTATTGTGCCTATTCCTGAATCACATCACCAATCTGATCAATCAAAAAACTCTCTTCGCAATTTGTACATTGCACTTCTTTTTTATTCGTCAATACCATCAATCCGCTGCATTTTGGACACGGGTTCGAGATTGGGCGTTTCCAGTTTGTGAAATCACAAGTTGGATAATTAGCGCAGCCATAGAAGATGCGGCCTTTCCTCGTCTTCCTTAGAACCAGGTCGCCGCCATCCTTGGGGCAGGTTACTCCGATCTTTTCGAGTATTGCTTCTGTGAAACGGCATTCAGGGAAATTCGAACAACTGATGAACTTGCCAAATCTGCCCCAACGTATTACCAGGTCATGTCCACATTTCGGACATTCCTTCCCAATTTTTTCGGGTTCAGATTTGGTTACCGGCATCTCGGCGTGTGCTTTTTTAACTTGCGGCTCAAATTGGGTGTAGAACTCGCCGATCACTTTTCGCCAGGCTTCTTCACCCGCAGCCACCTGGTCAAGATCTTCCTCCATGTTCGCCGTGAAACCCAAATCTACGATCTCCGGGAAGTGATCAACAACCAGGTCGTTTACAAGAAAACCGGTTTCAGTCGGAGATAATCGTTTTGCTTCACGCAACACATATCCCCTTTGTTGAATCGTAGACAGGATCGGTGCGTAGGTAGAAGGTCGCCCAATCCCGTTTTCTTCCAATATCTGCACCAAGGAAGCCTCCGTGAACCTTGGAGGCGGCTGCGTGAAATGCTGCTCCGGGATCAGACGGATCAAGCGCTGGCTCTGCCCTTCTACCAATCCAGCAGGGATACGGATGTTCTCCCCGTCCTCAGGTTTAATATCCTCATCTATGGTCTCCTCGTAAACAACGAGAAAACCCGGGAATTTGACAGTCGACCCGGAAGCCCTAAAGAGATAATTATGTTCCTTGCCTTTGGCTAAAACATCGACAGATAACGTATCATAAACTGCAGATTCCATTTGGGATGAAACGAACCGCTGCCAAACCAGAAGGTACAACTTGTATTGTTCAGGGGTGAGGTAAGATTTGATCTTCTCAGGCTGGCGCAGCACTGAAGTGGGACGGATGGCTTCGTGAGCCTCCTGTGCGGATTGTGCTCTGGTTTTATATTGGGGTAAAGTGGCAGGCAAATAATCACTCCCATAGGTTTTCTGAATAAACTCCCGGGCTTCTTTTTGGGCAACCTCGGCGATATTGGTTGAATCCGTTCGCATATAAGTGATCAAACCTGTTGCCCCGCCCTCACCAAAATCAAGACCCTCATAAAGCTGTTGGGCGATCATCATGGTGCGTCGAGCAGTGTAGCCCAATCTTCGTGAGGCTTCCTGTTGCAGCGTGCTGGTGATGAACGGTGCGGCTGGTTTTCTGCGGCGTTCACTTTTCTTGATCTTATTAATCGCAAACGGAGCTTCCTCAATATCAGCCAGATAGCTTTCCGTTTTAACCATGTTCGCTAAATCCGGGTCAGCGTCATCAATTTTGACAAGCTTTGTGAGATAAGTTGATTTTTTAGTTTCGGGGGTGATCTCTGCTTGTATCGACCAATACTCAACAGAAATAAAAGCGTCAATTTCTCTTTCACGCTCTACAATCAATCGTAATGCAACGGACTGAACCCTTCCGGCAGACAACCGGCTGCGAACCTTTTCCCACAGTAACGGGCTGATCGAGTAGCCCACCAAACGGTCCAAAATTCGTCGTGCTTGTTGGGCGTCAACGAGATTCATATTAATATCCCGGGGATTGGCGAATGCCTCATTAATAGCCGGTTCAGTGATCTCGTGAAATACTACACGATGTGATAATTTGGGATCAATCTCGGCGGCTTCCAATAGATGCCAGGCAATCGCTTCGCCTTCACGATCAGGGTCAGTGGCGAGGTAAATCTGTTCGGCTACTTTGGCGAGCGCTTTTAATTCCTTAACGACTACGCGTTTTTCATTCGGAACCCGATATTTTGGGGTAAATCCATTTTCTACATCCACTGAAAGTTCAGAACGGAGTAGATCACGAACATGGCCTATGGATGCGCGAACGGTGTACCCCTTTCCGAGAAAACGGCCCACCGTTTTTGCTTTGGCTGGTGATTCAACGATCACCAATTTCCCACTGCGTGGTTTTATTTTTTTTTCTGGTTTCATCATGCCATCGTGTGCAGGGGTCGATCCCATCCTATACATACTGGTGCCACATTCCGGGCATTTCCCTTTGGTCACCGGGGTTCCAACCGCATTGAATTCAGGAATCGGGTTCTGGATCTCCCTTTTGGCTTTGCATTTAACACAATATGCTTCCATAGTATCCTAACTTATAAATAAAAAGTGTAATGATTTTCTTTCAAGTACTGTACGAGTTCTTTTACTTTTTGACTCTCGCCCCGCGGGCAGACTAAAACTGCGTCAGGTGTATCGATAACAATCATGTTTTGTGTTCCGATGGTCACGACCAATCGGACAGGTGAAGTGGAATAGATCAGACAATCATCTGTGTCAATTCCAATATGTTTTGAGCTGAGCACGATATTACCATTTAGATCAGGTGAGAGAACCTCAAACAAGGAATCCCAGCTGCCTACATCGTTCCAGCCAAGATCGCTGGCCGGAATAACCACAACCCGGTCAGATTTTTCCATGATCCCGTAGTCTATCGTTTGAGGTTTGATGGAATACCAAAGATCAATAAATTCCTGATTTGCATGATCGACTGCTAATAACGGGGATAATTGATTGACAATATCGTATAGAGTTGGCATGAACCGTCTGATTTCATTTAGGACTACTTCCACTTTCCAAATGAACATCCCGGAATTCCAATTATGTTTTCCATTCCTTAAAAATTCAGCCGCACGCGTTTCTGCAGGCTTTTCAATAAAAGCATTTACTTTGTAGGCTTTTAGGTTTTGGAATTCTCCAACCAGTTCGCCGTTTTCAATATAACCATATCCTGTGGCAGGAAAAGTTGGCTGAATTCCCATGGTGACTAAAACCCCTGTTTTCGCCAGATCATAGGATGCTTTGAGGATGTTTTGAAAAACGCTGACATTTTTAATAAAATGGTCAGCGGTCAATATCGCGATTACTCCTTCAGGATCCTTCTTTTTGATACACGCTGCAGCCATTGCAACAACTGCTGCTGTTCCTCTCGGCATTGGTTCGATCAGGAAGTTGGCTATAGGGATATGAGGAGCCAAATTGCTCAGCGTATCTACTTGATCTGCGACAGTAACGATGAATATCTGGTTTGGGTCAAAAATCCCATCCAGTCTATCCAAAGCAATTTGAAATAATGATTTTCCACCAAACAAACAGAGCATTTGCTTTGGAGTGGCTTTTCTGGAGAGAGGCCACAAACGCGTTCCGCCACCACCGGCCATGATCACAGCATAAAAATGTTTATCCGTTACCATCGGTTTTGTATGACCCTTTCGTTTCTCTGGCTGCTACATAATTCATACCGCCAACCTGTGAAACCATTCCTTTCAGTTCCATCATCGTGAGTGTAGCCGATACTTCATTGATAGGCAACCCCGATAAATTGCATACTTCATCGATATGCACTGGTTCGGATGATAAATAAAATAATAATTTCTGCTCAGCGCTATTCAGGGGATTCATTTTCCGGTTCATTTGCTTTTCCGGGATTTGTTCGAGTTTGAGCGCCTCCAGGATCTCGCTCATTTTAAGCAGCGGCCGCGCTCCTTGTTCAATCAATTTGTTTGTGCCCTCGCTCTGCGGGGTTAAAATACTCCCAGGTACTGCAAAGACGTCCCGCCCCTGGTCAACCGCAAACTCTGCCGTAATCAATGCTCCACTCTTCTCACCTGCTTCAACAACGATCGTGGCAAGCGACAGTCCTGAAATAATGCGGTTGCGTGGAGGAAAGTTTATTCCATCCGGGGGTGTGCCAACGGGGTAATCGCTGATCAAAGCACCTTGGTGGATGATCTCTTGCGCAAGCTTGTGGTGCTCCGGTGGATAGATAACGTCCACCCCGCTGCCCAGGACTGCGATGGTTCTACCACCTGCCTGCAGCGCGGATTGATGAGAGATCGCGTCAACACCGCGCGCCAAACCGCTAACAATTGAGACACCATTTTGAGCCAGGTACCTGGCAATTTCAGTAGCGACCTGCCTGCCATAAGGGGTTACCCGGCGAGTACCTACCACAGCCACCGCCCAATCATCTTCAACATTGATTGACCCGTTGATGAACAAAACCGGCGGGGCTTGATTAATCTCTTTCAACCGTCGTGGATAATCTGGATCAGACCACGTTAGAACTTTAATTCCTTTTTTGTAGATTGTTGACATGATCACGTCAAGATCTATTTGATTTCGTATTTGAGTGAATTTTTCAATCACTTTTTGGGATAATCCTGCGGACAGAAGCCCTTCAGACGGTGAATTCCAGGCAACTTCCAGAGAGCCGAAGAAATCCAAAATCTGTTTAAACCGGACGGCTCCGATCCCTTTTACTAAATTGAATCCCACCCAATATGCTTTTGGATCCAACCTAACCCCTTAATCCCACTCAGGCAGCCGGACGATCATTTTTCTTTTTTCACGATCAATCGAAAGCACAACTGTTTTGATTGCAGGCACGAGAATCTCTTCCCCTTCTTGCGGGGAGATCACATAAACATCGTTCGCGCCTGTAACCAGGATCTCATTGACAGTTCCTAAAGAATTACCGGATTCATCGTAGACTGTCATCCCAATAATTTCATGGTGATAAAACTTATCTTCGGGGAGTACATTCGCATTCTTGGTTTTAATAAAGACCATTTGGTTGCGTAAAATTGCAGCTTGATCACAATCTTCCAACCCCTCAAAACTCATCAAATATTTTTTATTGGCAGGTCGAATTGTGGAAATGATATATTCTCTATAATGAGCTCCGATATAAACATAGTTTCCTTTTTTGATACGCTCCGGAAAATCGGTCAGAATATCCATCAAGATCTCACCTTTTACGCCATGAGTCCGTTGCAGTTTTCCGATAGCCAAGTACACAGGCTCGCCCGTCTGGGGCGAGCCTGTTTTTGTTGTTTTCTCTGGAGTTGAATGATTGGCAGGCATCATCGAGGTTCAGCGACATCTAACGATGCTTGTTTGCCTTCTCGGGCGGCAGTTACTCGAAGAAGGATCCTCATGGCATTTGCAACCCTGCCGCTTTTACCGATCACTCGGCCCATATCTTCTTTTGCGACATGTAGTTCGAGGTTTTCACGTCCCCCGTTGCGGAACTGGGAAACGATCACCTGGGAAGGATCATCCACAAGTGAAAGCGCAATATATTCGATCAGCTCTTTCACAGTTCCTCCTTCCGCCACGATTCGCGGCGGTCTATATGATGCAGTATATTGTTTTTCCATCACTCTGTTTAGGCTTTGATCTTGGCGGCTCGTTCAGCATAAGCCTTATTGGCTTCTTCGAGCAAAACCTCAAGATTTTCGCCTTTCTTATATCGTTCAAGGCGATCCAATAAACCAACGCTTTTAAAGAGCTTCATCACGGATTCACTTGGTAGCGCCCCGTTTTTCATCCATTCAAAAACACGGTCTTCTTTAACCTCGAAACTGAACGGTTCAGTGGTAGGGATATAGCTGCCAATGATCTCCAGAAACTTACCGTCGCGGGGGCTTTCGATGTCTGCCACCACGATGCGATAACTGGGTTGGTGTCTCAAACCGGTACGACGTAAACGAATTCTAACCATCGAGCATCTCCTGTTTCTTGACTAAAAATGATCAAATATGCGTGACTCCAAAAATCCACGTTGGCAAGGGGCGCTGAAGGGAGCGCTGACCGCCGTTTCATTTCTGATCACCTAAACATTCGGGAAAGTCCTTTCCCGTTCGTTTTCTGCAATGTCTTCATCAACCGTTGGGCGTCGCGGAATTGCTTGATGAGACGGTTTACTTCTTGAACTTCTGTTCCCGCGCCATTTGCAATCCTGCGTCGCCGTGAGGCATTTAACAGATCAGGGTCCTTGCGTTCCTTTTGCGTCATTGAATTGATAATGGCTTCAGTTCGTTTTAACTGTCTCTCGGTATCTTCAGGAGAGACATTTTTCGCCATCTGCCCCATCCCGCCTGGGAGCATATCCATCACCTGTGAAAGCGGACCCATCTTGCGTAATTGTTTCAGCTGACTCGAAAAATCTTCAAGGTTGAATTGCCCTTTAAGCATCCTGTTGGTTTGATCTTTTTCCATCTTTTGATCAAACGCAGCTTCAGCTTTTTCAATTAACCCAATCATATCACCCATTCCCAAAATTCGGGAAGCCAATCGGACAGGATCGTATGTTTCTAATGCGTCAACACCTTCACCGACACCCAGATACTTGATTGGAACACCAGTGACGCTGCGCACGGAGATTGCTGCTCCACCACGTGCATCGCCTTCCATCTTTGTGAAGATCAACCCGGTGATGTTAACTGTATCTCTGAAGCCCTGAGCGATTTTAAGCGCTTCTTGTCCGATCATGGCATCGACGACCAGGAGCGTCTCGGCAAGCTTAACTTTTTTTGCGATCGCCTGGAGTTCATCCATGAGAGGTTGATCTAACTGCGAACGACCGGCAGTGTCGATGATGATAACGGTAAAACCGCCCTTTTGCGCTTTATCAAAGGCACGGGCAGCCAGGTCTGGTGGTTTGACACCTGCATCAGCAACAACTTCTACACCGATCTTCTCGCCCAAGGTTTGCAGTTGTTTCATTGCAGCCGGTCGGTATGGATCACATGCAACCAGTAGAACTCTTTCACCTTCAGATCGAAGTTTTCGGGCAAGTTTGGCAGCCGCAGTCGTTTTGCCAGTACCTTGAAGACCTACCAGCATGACCGCGTAAGGTTTCACGCCGCTCAGGTTAAGTTTTTCTGCTGTTCCAAGCGTAGCGATCAGTTCATCATGAACGATTTTAATCACTTGCTGAGCGGGATTAAGCGCCTTTGATACTTCAGCGCCAATCGCGCGTTCGCGCACCCGGGTAGTGAAATCCTTGACCACACTATAATTAACGTCCGCTTCAAGAAGAGCGAGACGCACTTCACGCATCATTGAATCAACATCTGCCGTGGAAAGCTTGCCCCTGCGGCGTAGTTGTTGGAAAACCTCGTTCAATCGGCTGGTCAAATTCTCAAACATGGGTTAAACAACTCTCTCTTAATAAGAAAAGACCACGTCTTCGTGGTGTAAAACAGGCTGGATTTTAGCTTGGTTACTCAGTTCGGTCAAGGGAATTATCACTTTTCGCAAAACAAAGCGCCCGGTACGTAAATTAGTATTGAAGTGAGAACAATTCCATCGGGTCGAACAACTGGAACGAACCGCTGATTCGCCACATGCAATAATTATGCCGTTCAAGGTCGGTTGTTAAGCTATCATAATGCCCCATGCTTGAGAATGATGCGTTTGAAGGACCTATCCGCATTTCCACATGCAAGTGCGGAGCAGAAGACGCACCAGAGTTGCCCACATCACCAATGACATCCCCTTCGGTGATATTTTGGCCAAGCTTAACCAATGGCGGGTTGTTCAAGTGAGCGTAAAGCGTATAAAGTGACTGCGAATCCTTACTCCACCAATCAGCAAATCCGATCGGGCAGGTCAAGCGGTTGCTTGGATTGGAGGGGATGGTCGAAGTGGGCAGTTTGATTGCATCAACAATATTTTTTGGAATCGTAGTTAAAGGCGTTTCGACGATGACCATGTAACCATACGGATTTCGGGCCTTACTGAAAGCTGAAGCAACTTTGCCTGTAAATGTTGATCTAACTGGTACACCCAAAATAGATTCGAGATTACCTCGCTTCCAAAAAGCGAAATCGACGCCATGATGTCCTGAATCTTCTCCTGCGGGAGGAGCTTCAAATTTCTGCGATATGATCGATGATAATTCAGTTGTGCTGATACCTAGCAGCGGCGAAGAAAGCAGGTGAGTCGTCCCGCTAACAAGCGGTGTTGAAAGCGGTTGCGAAGTTGGAGTTGAGACAGGATTAGTCGTCGCGGTCGGATTCAGGGTGGGAAGAGCAACAATCGTAGCAGTCCTGGTTGGTGCGCTAGTTTCGGTAGCTGTTTCTGCAGGAGCACTCGTGCTGGTCGCCTTAATTGTAATGGTAGGCGCAATTGTTGGGACAAGAGTTGCTGGTACAGGTGTCGCAATTGGCATTGCTGTCAAACCAATTGATACATTTGGCAGAGGTTGTGAGATCATAACAGGTGGAGCGGCAGGTTCAATCGCAATAATCTGCTTCTGATTGTTGAGACCAGCCACCAGCACAAGAGATACAAAAATGATCGCGGTAAGGGCCTTAACACCTACCAGCGCAATCACTGAGAAATAAAAAAGTGGTCCGATAAACCGATCTCTTTGCATCTTGAGTTGGCTTTTATTTATCCGTAAACTCTAACGATATGATTACCATAGAGAGTGGTGCCATACGCAGCAGCTCTCTACGGTATATGAAATTCTAAAATTTATTATTTTTTGCGAGGGTCAGGTTCAGTGAAAAGTTCCCCCGGAGTATCAAGGTCTTCGGGAGGATTAACAGGCTGAACTGGCGTTTCCCGTCTGGTTTGTGCGCGCTGTGGAGCTTGACGTGCCGGGGCGGGGGACATAAGGTTCACCATAGAAAAGCGCCCGAACGCGGCGATTGAACATGAATGCCAGGACGGCTATATCAAGCAGGGTAAGGATAAAATAACCGCATAATCCGCCGACGATAACGCCCGCAACTGCGGCCATGTCAGGCAGCAAACTATTGACGGTAGGAATGCCGGCTCCTATGAGAATGAACAATCCACCGATGGTTCCAAAAAGAGCCAGAAAAACTGCGCCCATTCGAGCAGAGTTCTTTAAGGCAATCAGTCCAGACCCGGTGATTCCATAGAACAGTCCGAGAAATACTCCAATAATGACACCGACGATTGGAAGGAAAATCGAGCCAGTTCCGACGGTACTGTTCATACTGGGGATAATCGCAAAAATCACGATTGCCAGAGCACCTACGAGTGAGAGGATAGCTAGCAAAAAATGATAAGAGGCAACTAACATTACACCATCACGTACGGTTTTATCACTTTGAGTCATGGTCGGACCTCCATTATTTTGGTTCTAGTTCTAGTGGGTTAGAGTATTGAATTATCGAAAAAATATCCCAACATTTGAGTTTAACTGCTTAAAATATTACCATAAGCATATTTGCATGTCAATTTTATCGTTTTTCCTGTTATTCCAGACAAACCTCAATAATAATCCGATCACTGCATATGTTGCATCCTTCCCTCGTTCAAGTCCGCAAACAAAGCACCAATTCGACCTGGTGCGCAGTTTCGTGCCCCTACTTGTTATCTTGTTTTACCTTTGTTTATTCCATGGATTCTTTTTCAGGTGGTTTTGATGGGATTGGTGTCTTGCCATTAAAAACCGCACTGGAGATCTTTTCAAATACGGGCATTAGCCTCTCAGGGAACGGTTGAGATACCCATTCGCTGCGGATCAATATCCTGGAATACGGGATGCCTTGTAAAATCGTGGCGTCTGCAAGCAGCGGAGTGGATTTTAATCGCTCACTCCAACTGTCCATTAAACTTTCTTCCCATTTGGCGCTGCCAATGCCAACCGGAATGATCCCACCTAGATGTTTGCGCTGTCGCAGTACGAGTTGGATGGTGTCTGCGGTCGGTTTGCGGTTTTGCACGGCGAGCATTAACGGAACAAAGACCTGCTCGGAAACTGCCGCAATAGACATGTTTACCAGAAATGGTGAAGTACCCGAGTCGATCAAAACAAGTATATCTTCCGCAAAAGCAGCATCATCCAGAGCATAACGTAACAATTCAGGCGTCTCACCCATGCTCATCAAACTGGTCACACGGTAATCAGCCGGCAGGATGAACACGCCTTCATTATACGGAGACCGCACCAATGCTTTTGCTATCAGCGCTCTTGCATTCGTGTTTTCGCGAACGGCTTCCAATACATTAAAAATTGTCGGTCCTGTCTTGCCGTCAATGATCTCGCGTGCTTCATGCCCAAGGTACAAGGAGGTGCACCCGCCTTGAGGATCGATATCGATAATGATGACACGTTTTTTTAATATCAAAGAACAATAATTAGCAAGCAGACCGGTGATGGTGGTCTTGCCTGTGCCGCCCTTCATTGAAGTAAAACTAGTTATCATATGCCATAAATCCCTTCAAAATTACTACATTAAAGAATTTTAACACATTTTAGCAAAACAGACTGCTTGCAAAGAATGGATTCTTCTATCGTTGTAAGGTTGTAGAGCAATTGAAATGTATGACCACATAATCAACCTGGTTTTGAAAACCATGACAAAGGCTCAATAATACCTCCTTACCAATTAATGAGTAACTAAAATGCTTTTTAAGGGTTATAAAGGTCAAATCGGTAAAAATTAAGCATTTTAGTGTTTTGGAGAAATCAAATGGCGAAAGTAATGGTTGTTACAGACAGCACTTCGAATATCCCGGTTGAATTGTTAAACGGGAACCCGATAAGAATTCTCCCATTGCAAGTAATTTGGGGAGGGGAAATATTAAGGGACGGTGTAGATATTCAACCCAAAGAGTTTTATGAGCGCCTGGCTGTGGATAAGGTTATGCCCTCCACTTCACAGGCAACTCCTGAAGAATTCAAAGCAGAATACGCCGCACTGCTCAACGCTGGATATGACATTCTCAGCATTCATATCTCCGGCAAACTTTCTGGCACAATGGATTCAGCCATCCAGGCCAAGCGCAATTTTCCAGGCGCAAATATCGAGCTCGTTGATTCAAACAGCACAAGCATGGCAATGGGCTTTCAGGTCTTAAGCGTTTCTCGTATGGCAGAGACGGGAGCAACGCTTGCTGAATGTAAAGCCGTCGCTCTGGAAGCAACGAAGCACACTGGCGTATATTTTGCTGTGAACACTTTGGAATTTTTGCACCGCGGTGGTCGTATCGGCGGTGCCGCAGCTTTTATGGGGCAATTGTTGAATTTGAAACCCCTCCTCGAGGTGCGGGACGGTAAGATCGAAGCAGTGGAAAAAGTTCGAACTTTATCCAAAACAATTGATCGTCTGTTGGATTTGGTGGAAGCAAAACTGGCAAACAGTAAAGGTCCGGTCCGGTTGTGCGCCATCCATGCAAACTCACCAAAAGAAGCCGAGGAGTTACTCGCTCGCGCGGTGAAACGTATCTCTCCTTCATTATTGACCGATGCCTTGATCTCAACTGTCAGCCCGGTGCTCGGCACGCATACCGGTCCAGGTGCGCTCGGTCTCGCTTTTATGGCTGGAATGTAAACATAATGGTATTTAAGACCTGGCAGATTGATCAACCTGTCAGGTCTTTTTTTTTAACTCTTCTCCTTTCTGGTAAAATTCATTTGAATTCAATCATATGAGGTGAATTTTGAAAAGTTTCCCTTCCATTGGCATCCAAATCCCTGATCTCCTTCTCCCCAATCCAACGATCAACCTTCAAAAATGGTCTGTCATTGCTTGTGATCAATTTACATCGCAGCCTGACTATTGGAATCAAGTAGCTGAGTATGTCGGAGCCGGACCTTCGACCTATCACATGATTCTGCCTGAAATCTTTCTGGGCAAACCTGAAGAAACCGCTCGCGTGCAGAGTACCCAGGAAAAAATGCGTGAATATCTGAAATCTGGTGTCCTTGTTCCACATGAGGGAATGATCTATGTTGAACGTTATGTCGATGGACTAACGCGCCGGGGGTTGATGGTAGCGCTGGATTTGGAGAAATATGATTTTTCTACAGGATCCCAAAGTTTAATCCGCGCAACGGAAGGCACTATACTTGACCGCCTGCCTCCGCGGATCAAAATTCGAGAACACGCTGCGCTAGAACTCCCTCACATCCTCGTTTTGATCGACGATCCTGAAGATCTGGTGATTGGCAGCGTAGAAACCGCAAAATTTTCATTGCCATTGGCGTATGATTTTGACCTGATGCAATCCAGCGGCCACCTGACAGGTCGTTATGTGAATGATGTCACCCTCGAAAATAAAGTGATTCAGGGGTTGGAAAAACTTGCTGATCCCGATGTCTTTTGCTCAAAATACGGTGTTGGCAAAGAAAGCTCCGCGTTGTTGTTCGCGGTCGGTGATGGCAATCACTCGCTGGCAACTGCTAAATCCATTTGGGAAAAACTCAAACCAAACGTCAACATGGATCACCCCGGCAGATATGCACTCGTTGAGATTGAAAACGTCCACGATAAAGGTCTGGCTTTCAAACCGATCCACCGTGTATTGTTTAACATAAAAGCAGACCCTGCCCAGGCGCTTCATAAGCACTTTGGACTGGATGTATCCTCCATAGCTGTTAAAGACGAAAACGAGATGAAAGATATCGTTAATACACATCTGATAAAGTGTCATCGCTTCGGTCTGGTCACTATGAATGGCTTCCAGGTTGTTACCGTGCGAAATCCAAAATCCAACCTGCCCGTTGGAACATTACAAGTGTTTCTAGACGCCTGGCTTAAATCTGGTTGGGCTGGGCAGATTGATTACGTGCATGGTGATAATGTAGTTTGTGAACTCGGATCAAAGCGCGATAACGCAGGTTTTTATCTCGCTGGCATGCCGAAAAACGACCTGTTCAAGACTGTACTCCTCGATGGTTCGCTCCCGCGGAAAACCTTTTCCATGGGTGAAGCCCATGAAAAGCGATTTTATCTGGAATCCCGAAAGATTGTAAGCCAGGATCAATAAATCCATGGTTGAGAATCCAGAAATGGAACCAGTCTTAAATAACGATATTCGTTCTCTAAAAGCAACGCTAATCTCAAGGAATCGAATTCATACAGAGATCGACTTGTTTGAAAATCATTCGAAACCTAACCTAACCTTATCCTTAAAAGATTCTGACGGAACCGAAATTTCGCGGTCGATCATCATCAGTACAATCGACCAGCACATCGAATTCATGATGCACACTCGCGTTGCGGATCCAAAATACCCGTTGACATTGTCCTGTGAAACATTCATAGATGATAACCAGCCACTTGGTAGTAAAAGTATTTCGATCAACCCGCCCGCGTAACCCTGGTTTACCAAACGCAAATTCTCCTTCTCAATGATTCGAGGATAAGAATTCAAGTTTTTCTCTCTTTAATTCAATGACCCAAGTTTGTTAATCATTTATTGCTCTTCTGCAAGAGCGGTACAATTATTGCATCAAAATAATATATTTCTTTATTAAAGTATGCCAAGAAGTTTCAACACTCAGTGGAAATCAAAAGGATCAAATGCGACTTGATCAACCAGGTTTTTCCAAAATATTCCAAATCAATGCGATCATATTATTTTCAATGATGATTTTGTTGACCTCTTGCGGCAGGGCTAATCTGGATGCGATTGCTCAAACAACCCTTTCAGTCGATTCAACATTGTTTCCTCAAGCCACGCTGACAGTAACAAGTACCGAAAATCCTGCCACGGCAACTGCAACTCTATTGTCGCCCCAGCAACAACAAAATAATGGGTCTGGGGCTGGTCTCATCGTATTTGCGATGGGAGATGGTGAATATAAACACCTTTTTGCTTACCACCCTTCGTACTTACCGATCACACGCTTGACCTCTGAGGCATGGGACGATGATTCGCCTGCCATCAGCCCGGATGGGAATAAGATCGTATTTACGTCTAATCGTTTTGGCACATGGGATATTTTTCTCCTGGATCTGCCCAGTAACACACTCACACAGTTAACCAAAACCAACGATTTTGAAGGTTCTCCCTACTTTTCGCCCGACGGCCAATATATCACTTATGATCTATATCGTGGAAATCGCTTCAACATCCTTATCCAATCGGTGAGCGATCCCACGGAGGCGCCAATTCAATTGACCGATGGGACATCCAACAATTTCAACCCTGCCTGGTCACCAAGTGCACCAGAAATCGCCTTTGTCACAGACCGCTCCGGACGAAATGAGATTTGGCTCGCGCGGCTGGACGATCCAGAAAACCGCTTCAGCAAGATTATTGCCAGCGCTGATGCAGATTACTCCGATCCGGCTTGGTCTCCAGATGGGGTGACATTAGCGTGGAGTCGCTGTAAAACAGTATGCGAGATCGAAGTTGTACAACCTCTAGACCTGGAACCATCACCGATTTCGTTAGGGACTGGCAACACTCCGGTGTGGCTGCCAGACGGAAGTGGCGTTTTAGCAACTCTTAAACTGCCTAATCAAAATGAATTCATTGCTTATGCCGTCAGCGACCGTCATCTGCTGCTGCCGCCAATTCCCTTGCCAGGCGTTGTCTCCGCCTACGATTGGAAAGCCGGTCAAGTTTCCACAAACATCCAAATTTACCTGTCTTCGACGCAAATCTCCCAACCTGCCTCCCTGTGGGCTGAAAAACGCTCAATTGCTTCAAGTGGAACCGGCCGGAGAGGATTGGTACTTCTGAAAGATGTCGAGGCACCCCAGCCATATCTCTCAGATGCCGCTCTTGAAAGCTTCATTCAATTACGCAGTATTACCTCCAAAAAGACAGGCTGGGACCTCTTGGCGATTTTAGAGAATGCTTCACTATCCCTTACTGCCCCGCCTCTGCCTGGCATCATACAAAATTGGTTATATTCCGGACGGGCGATTGCTCTGAACCTTGCCCCTTTTGAAGCAGGTTGGATGAGCATAAGCCGAGAAGAATTTTTTGGAGAGACCTTTTGGCGTGTCTGGGTAAAATGCCAAAAACAAGATGGCACATGTGGTGTTCCCCTTACGAATCCTGCCTGGGATTTCAATTCACGCTATTCCGGAGATTTAATCGCATTCGAAGAAGGCGGAAAGACTGCTTCAATTCCTGCAGGTTACTGGATAGATTTCACTGAACTTGCATATCGTTTTGGATGGGAGCGTCTTTCTTCACAAAGCAATTGGCGTTCTTATTTTCCGGGCATACTGTTCAACACTTTTGTTTTCCGGCAAGGATTATCTTGGGATGAAGCATTAGGCGAACTTTATCCTTCTGAAGCTGTAGATCTCTTGATTGAAAACCAAAAATGAGATCAATCCTTGCGTTTAAGCTACTGTCATTAGAATGTAGGATTCCATTTCAAAGAATTTCTTTGATACTTTTATCGCTAATTCTTTTAAGTGCAGGTTTACTTTTTCCTATTAATACTATTACGGCTCAAGCCACCACGTTTGAACAAACCAGGACCCTCACGCCCACACCCGCAGCTCTTGTTCCAACAGATAACCTCCCTGACCAGCCTGATTTTCCGGCAGTGACCGTAAAACCGGATTTGGATTGGCGTCCTCCTTTATATGAGGCGCCATTGGCTCTCAATTTGCGCGACCATTTCTATTTTGTGCGTCCAATTGCAGTTGATTCGATCAATTGGCCATTACCAGATTATCGTTACGGTTATATCTTTCCTGACGAAGATATAGCCCACACCGGCATCGACATCGTTTCCCCGCTACATAAACCGGTGCTCGCCGCCGCAGAAGGTAAAGTGGTTTTTACTGGATATGGGCTTCTCAACGGCGGTGGTGATATAGATGATCCATACGGATTGACTGTAGTCATTAGGCATACTTTTAGTTTTGATAGTTACACCATTTATTCTGTCTATGCCCACCTAGACAGGATCGATGTAAAAACCGGTCAATGGCTTAAAACAGGAAATCAAGTTGGCATCATCGGTATGACAGGCAAGACCTCAGGTCCACATCTGCACTTTGAGATTCGTATTGAGAATGAAAATGGAGATAAGGTCCAAAACCCAGAACTCTGGCTGGTTCCGCCAATCGGTTACGGGGTGATTGCCGGCCGCATCGTAAACAATTATGGCACTTTATTGACCGCAAAAAAAGTGTGGCTTGCCTCGTTGGAAACTGGAGTAGTTTGGACGATTTTCACTTACGCCCCGAAGACCAAACAAGTGGATGACTATTATCGTGAGAACTTTGCTATCGGTGATCTTCCGGCAGGGAATTATGAGATTTCGATGTATTACAATGGCAAGATGTACCGCGGACCGGTCGTAATATCTCCAGGCGCCGTGAATTACATACAATTCAATGGTATTAACGGTTTTGTTCAAAAGTCACCTGCGACCCCGCATCCGACTGAATTTCTCCAATAATTCTCATTATCATTAAAATTTCTTTATCCTGTTGCTCTTGACAGGTCAACAAACCTGCTTGACAATAAATTGTTACTTAATTTGATTGGAGGATTGAAAGAATGGTTTCAAAGAAAATGACTGGTTATCTCGCTGCCATGATTGTGTTTGTTTTCGCGCTTTCTGGTTGCGCCAAGGCAGTTCCCACGGAAGACCCTATTCAGAAGATCACGGAGATCGCTTCTACAGTGCAGGCTGAATTAACCCAGATTTCTGCTCTTACTCCCACGATAACGCCAACATTTACGCCAACAGTCACTGCAACACTTGCACCACCTACAGCGACTCTCTCATCGGTCATGGCAACCCCTACAATGACGATTCGTCCAGTAATGACTGGTACATCTTCAGATAACGCCAAATGGATTGACGATGTTACCATCCCGGATAATAGTGTGATAAGCCCCGGCGCCGCTTTTATTAAAACCTGGAAAATTGAGAACACTGGAAAAACGACCTGGAATAAGGATTATCAATTGATCTACCTTGAAGGTCTTCAAGGATCAAATGGCACGATGTCTGTAAAACTCGCTAAGGATGTAGCACCAGGAGAACAAGTTAATGTAAGCGTCAATTTCACTGCTCCTGCGGAAAATGGCTCATATATCAGCTGGTGGAAAATGTATAGTGCAAGCGGCTATATTTTTGGCGAACCACTCAGTCTTAGATTTAGCGTAGGCTCAGTAACACCAACTCCAACACCAAATCCATAATTGGCATGAAATCTGCTGCAACAAATGCGATAACTATCGAGGAAAAAATAAAAGCCAAGGCCTTGCGCCTCGGCTTTTCCTTATGCGGCATCACTACTCCAGAGCCGCCCTCTCATTTTGGTATTTACGAGCATTGGCTGGAACAAAGCAACCATGCCGATATGGATTACCTCGCGTCGTCTCGGCACGTTGAATTCCGAAAAGATCCAAACATGTTGATGCCTGGCATTAAAAGCATCTTGTCGCTTGCCTGGTCATATCCAATTCGACCGGTTAACTCTCTCCATGAAACAAGGTCTGGGTGGATTGCCGGTTATGCAGATGGGAAAGATTATCATTCATGGCTTCCAAAAAAACTTAAAGCCCTAACTATTTTCATCGAGCAAGAAGTGGAACAATCCATTGTTGCAGGAACCTATTCTGACAGCGCACCAATTCTGGAAAGAGAAATTGCGAGCCGGGCTGGACTGGGTTGGATCGGTAAAAATTCTTGTGTGATCTCTCCTGAAATTGGATCAACGTTCTTGTTGGGTAAAATCTTTTTAGATTATCCTTTGACAACAGACTCACCTTTTCTCAAAGATCTATGTGGAACATGCAAGAAATGTATTGAGGCATGCCCTACTGGTTGCATCCTTCCAAACCGGACGATCGATTCGCGTAGATGTTTGAGTTATCAAACGATTGAAAACCGGGGGTCAATACCGCAAGAATTGAGAAAATTGACCGGCAACTGGCTTTTCGGTTGTGATATCTGTCAGATGGTTTGCCCGTGGAATCAAAAAGCTTCTTCTCGTATATCGTCCACTCGTTTGTTCAATTATTCAATTAACGAAGTTTTCTATCTTCTTTCTCTATCGCTTGAGGAATACAAAACACGATTTGGTGGCTCTGCCATCTCAAGAACCAAATGGAAAGGGTTAATGCGAAATATTCTGGTTTTTCTGGGAAATTCCGGGGTTGAAGATGCGAAAAATCAAATTCAACAATTCCTTAATTGGAACTCGGATCAAGATTTGTTGGATACAGCCATTTGGGCGTTCCACCAAATCGAAAATGCCAACAAATAATGTTTGTAAAAATTGCTCGTGAAAAGATTACACCCCTCGAAAAAATGAGGGGTGTAAATTTTCCTATGGTTTTTTGGTTGGAGTTGGAGTCATTGTAAATGCCAATGTACTCGTGGCTTGAACAGTGGCAGTTGGGGTTACCAAATTAACCCGAACCTTTAGCGGCTGACCAATAAAGATCAAGTTTTGATCAGTAATCTTGTTCCGCTTCATGATGTCTTCTACTGTACTATTTAAATATGAGGCTATGATAGCCAGGGTATCCCCTCGCTGCACATAATAGATGATCTCGGTTCCACGCGGCATATCGCTGGGGATTGGAGTCGGTGTAGGTAATTCCTGCCCGGGCATTGGTATCCATATCTTTTGTCCTGGAATAATTGGACAAGTTCCATCGGGAAAATTATTTACTTTAAGTAAAACTTCAAGGAACACATCGAATTTTTCCGCAATTGCATAACAACTATCATCCTGGACCACTGTATATTGTTGCGGACCAGATGCCGTTGCAGTGGAAGTGGGAGTTGGTGTTTCGGTGATTGTGGGCGTCATCGATGCAGTTGGTGTAGGTTGAGTTGCAGTAGGGGTCAATGTAGCGGTTGCAGTCGGAGTTTTTGTTGAAAACAACGCAGCAAATGGATTTCTTGAACCACTGACAACAGCGATGATGATGAAAATTCCCAGCAGCGCCAGCATCCCTGCTAAACCACCCAGGAAATATGGCATTAACTTCTGACGCTTTTCATATTTCTTGATCACACTTTGAGGTGTCTCGTTTCCACTCATATTTAATCCTGTAGTATTAATTGTTTATTAAATTGAATATTAACTAAAAATTAATTTTACTTTAAGATTTGCCATCAGTCGAGAGTCAGCCTGATAAATCTTAAATTTATCATACCATAAAAAAATGGTCGGTTTCGAATAAATACATTCGCATGAATAAGAAATGCTATATTTATGCCCGTGATATAATTATTTTACTGTTTTCTTTAGATTCGATTTTATCGGAGGCATGTCCAATGGAAATCTTCTCAAATCATTATAAACACTGCGATGTGGTTAAAGTCACAGGCCGGCTGGACAGTTCAACTGCCCCCAAATTGGTCGATCAATTGTCAAAAATTACGGATGAAAATCGATTCAAGATTGTGATGGATTTTAGCCAACTTGATTTCATATCCAGCGCCGGTCTACGCGTCTTAATTTCAACGTTAAAGAATTGCAAACGCTACAACCGCGGCACTTTGGTGCTGGCTGGTTTGACTCCCCATATCTTGTCGGTTTTTGATTTGGCAGGATTTACTGCCATCTTCAATATCTATCCGGATGTTATCTCCGCAGTGGGGTCGTTCTAAACCATCACCCTCATGCCAACAAGGACCTTTCCCGGTGTCTATGCAAACCTGGCAGAAATTGCTGATTTTGTCAGGCAATCTGCAAGAGATATCGGTTTCAACGCCACAGATTTATTCGCCATAGAAACAGCCGTCGATGAGGCTGTTTCTAATATTATTGACCATGCCTACGGCGGCGAAGGAAAAGGCAATATTGTTTGCACTATTGAACCCGGCATAAATGAAATAAAGATTATTCTTGAAGATTACGGTCAACCGTTCGATCCATCCTGCGTTCCCATCCCAGATTTAAAAGTTGACATCGATGACCGTTTGGACCATGGTCTCGGGTATTACATGATGTGTAAACTACTTGACGAAGTACATTTTGATTTTAACAACGAACGAAATCTTTTAACTATGGTCAAGAGAAAAGCGCAAAATGATCCGGCTCCTGGCCTCGAAAATACCACTCAACCGTGGAGACATTTTCTCGATCTGGGAGAAGAATTACTAAAACAACCAAATTCTCTTCGTTTATGCCAGAAATTCAATGAAACGGTTGAAAAAGATCTCAATTGCTCTGCCCGGCTTTGGTTGGCGGAACCTTTTTATCCTCTTCCTGGTGAACCTGTTATCGAGACTCTCCCAACTGTAAAAGTTGATGAGATAATTCGAACTGCCTGGGTCTCAAAAAAAAGAGTTACTATTCCAAAGCAGGCAAATGGCGTGGATTCGGGGATTTTTGAGCTTGCAGTTCCTGTCATCACTCAAGATAACACATTAGGCGTGCTGCACGTAAAAAGGTCTTGCGAATTACCTTTTTCACTTGAGGAGATCAACCAAATTGAAGCGTTGGTTGCATTCGCTGCAGTTTCCATGCAGGTTAGCCGCCAGGTCGCGCTCAAGAATTGGCGATATGATCAAATTTCATTAGTCCGGTCCGTCAGTTCTCAGATCGCTAATGTGCTTGCTCTGGATGAATTATGTAAAAGAGTTACCAATCTGATCCAATGTTCATTCAATTATTACCATGTCGCTCTCTTCACGATTGAAGAAGGCACCAATAAATTGAATTTTAGAGCCAGTTCTCTTGAGTGCTCACCGAACACGGATCACCCGCTATTCGATGTAAAAATTGGTGATGGATTGGTCGGCGAGGTGGCGCAAACTGGTCAAGAGCTCATATCCAGGAACGTAGCTGAGGAACCGAGATACCGATTCATCGAAAAGTTGCCCAACACAAAATCAGAGGCAGTTTTACCATTATTGGTCGAGAATAGAATTCTGGGCGTCCTTGATATTCAGAGCGATTCCTTTGGGGCATTTCATGAAAATGACATGCTGGTTGTACGTTCTCTGGCAGATAATATTGCCCTTGCGATTGAAGGCGCACGCCTGTATAACAATCTTGAAAAAAAAGCTGACCAAATGTCAGCCATAGTTGAAATCAATTACGCGCTCTCGTCGATTTTGGATCTTGATGAACTGCTTCAGGAAGTAGTTACCGTAATTCACGATCGTTTTTCGATTCCCCTGGTTCATATTTACACTGTGCATCAAGGCCGTCAAAAAGTGATCTTCCAGGCTGGATCCGGCAAGCGTTCAAAAAAATTAAAGGTAAATTCTTTCGCATATGATTTAAACTCGCCGAAGGGAATGATCCCCAATGTGGCAAGAACTGGAAAAGCCATGCTTGCCAATGATGTTAACCTCGAACCTCTATTTAAACCATCCAGATCAGCAAATGATGAGACAAAATCCGCAATGACAGTTCCTCTTAAATTTGGAGGGGATGTTATGGGGGTGTTGGATCTTCAATCAAACCAGTCTAATGTTTTTGACCTAAATATACTGAACCTCTTTGAGGGATTGGCTTCCGGGATTGCCATATCAATTCGTAACGCAACGCTATTCCGATCTGAAAAATGGCGCAGAAGAGTAGCCGAGAGTTTCAAAGAGGTAGCCGCGTTGCTCTCCTCTAACATCGCTCTTGATGAGCTTCTTGGTCACATCTTGTTGCAATTGGAAAACAACTTGCCTTGTGATGCTTCCGCAATCTGGCTTGTGGATGATTTAACCTCGCTCCATCAAGAACAACAAACACTACGCCTTGCAGCAGTGAGAGGCACATCTCGGAATCGAGTGATCAGCTCACTCGATGAATCTGAAGCGGTTAGAAAATTTCTGGATTACGCGATCCAGAGCAAGCAGCCAATTACTCGTAAACCGGAGGACCCATACGGTCCATTGGGAGCAGCCTGTAATTTTGCTTTTAATTACTCGTCAATCGCTGTCCCGCTTTTATCGTCAAACGAGGTGATCGGAATCTTAACCCTGGCGCATCGGGCTGAAGGACGTTATGGTTCTGAGGCAGCATCGATCGCGTCGACCTTTGCCAGTTACGCGGCAGTCGCCATTGAAAATGCGAGGCTTTATACAAACGCTCAGGAGGACGCCTGGTCTTCGACCGTCTTGCTGCAGGTTGCCGAAGCAATGCAATCTATCACCGATGTGGAAGAACTCCTCTCCACAATGGTTCGATTAACGCCATTGCTCGTAGGAATCAATCAGTGTGCCTTTTTCCTCATCAATCAGATCGATCAAAGCTTTGAGCTTAAAAGTTGGTACGGCTTTTCGCCTGAAGAAAATGAAAAAATAATCAGTGATGACCAATCTCTCACATTGCTCAAACTAAGGGCTACTCTAAATCCTGTCTTTATCAAAAACCCTGTTGTCGAATTAGGTATTTCATCTTTATCATTGAGTGTAGAAACAGGAACAATGGTGCTGGTTCCTTTGATATCACATAATGATATTCTGGGTGCTTTTTTGGTTTCGCATAGCAGTTCTGGCGAATTTGGGATTCGTAACAGATTTAGCGATCAGACTCTGGCAATTTTGCAAGGTATCGCGCAGCAAACTTCTATTGCTTTGGATAATATCAATCTAGTTGAAAGCCGACAGGAAGAAGCCTATATCACAGCCGTGTTATTGCAAGTTGCTCAGGCGGTTGTGAGCCAGAATAAACTGGACGACATTTTGGATACGATCGTTCACTTGATGCCGATTCTGGCAGGCGTTGAAACTTGCGTTATTTATTTATGGGATGAGAAATCCTCAATTTTCACAACCTCAAACGCGATAGCTCCATCACACGCCGAGACTGAAGAACTTTTAAACCAGAAATTTGCCTCTGGTGAATTTCCACTTCTGGATAACCTTCTAAGCAGCGAAATGATGGTCGCCTGCGCCCTAGAAAACCCTGCACTCAAGTTCTCAGATTGGAAAGCTCTGGATTGTTACCAGACCGATAATCTTGGGCAATCCAGTAATCAACACTGGCTGCTTGGCTTCCCATTATCAATTAAAGGGGTCGTTTATGGCGCCTTGCTTGCCAAAGAGATCAATGTTCTTCCAGCTTTTCACAATAAACGCCTTGAATTATTAAGAGGGGTTGCCCAGCAGACTGCACTAGCCATTCAAAATGAACGATTGAAAGAAGAAATGGTGGGTCGTGAACGAATGGAACGCGAGTTCCAACTGGCCAGAGAAATTCAAAAGACTTTTCTTCCGGATTCCATGCCTGAGTTAGATGGGTGGGATATTGATCTTCGTTGGCAGACTGCACGCGAAGTGGGTGGTGATTTTTATGATGTCTTCGTTACGAAAAACCACGATATCGCTATCGCAATAGCCGATGTTGCAGATAAGGGTATGCCCGCTGCTCTATATATGACGGTCACTCGGACGTTAATCCGAGCAAGTGCACAAAGTCAGACGTCTCCGGGTAAGATATTGGAAAGGGTCAATGAACTGCTGGAAATGGAATCACGAAACGGGATGTTTGTAACAGCATTTTTCGCAATCCTCGACCCAAAAACTGGTGTTTTGAAGTACGCAAACGCGGGACATAATTTGCCTATCTTGATAAGGCGGGAGGATAAATCAATTGAAAGACTTCAAAAGGGAGGAATTGCATTGGGAGTATTGGAAGGTGCCAGATATGAAGATAAAACGATCACTCTCGAGGTTGACGACACACTCCTGCTTTATACAGATGGCGTTACAGAAGCTTTTTCATCATCAGGAGAACTCTTTTCAGAACCCCGGCTGGCTGAAGCATTATTAGACTCAACACGTAGTAGCGCCAGTGAACTTCTTACCTCAATAGAAGGACTGATCCAGGATTTCAGAAACGGAGAGCCCCCGTCAGACGACCTTACGATGATTGCCGTTCAAAGAATAAAAACAGACTCGTGATCTCTCCACAAGTCTGTTTATTTTCCGGCAAGCAATGCGAACCAGACTTGCCAATTGGCAACAGGAATAGGTGTCGGGATTGGATTAAATAAGGGGACTGAAGTAGCTCCAGGTGGCGAGAGCGGGATCACAAGTTTTTCTCCGGGTCTGGCCATATGTCCTTCTTCATACGCCCATTTTTCAACCGCCCCTTCTGATGTGGCATAAGCAACCTGTGTTTCCAAACTAATCAAAGTTCTTTGTAATCCCGAGATCACGGTGGCTGCTTTATCTTCTTGCGCGCTCAAACGAGAAAGTTCATTTAAACGGTTATTTAAATCCATTACAAGAAAAAAGAGGATGACCGCAGCAACGAACAAACCAATTTTCTTTACATCAAACGGGATTTTTGGAAACTTCTTCTTCTTTTCCATGCGCTTATCTTACACTATTCCACCTACCCAGACAAGGCAAAACCCGCGGGAAAAATTCCGCGGGAGTGTGTGTGCCGGAGGAGGGATTTGAACCCTCACGAGCGTAATGCTCACTACGCCCTGAACGTAGCGCGTCTGCCAATTCCGCCACTTCGGCTCAAGTACGAACTAATTCTATCAAACAATTCAAGATTGTCAACCGCGACACCGCGACTGCGACACCGCGACACCGCGAACACCCGCGAACAACCGCGCGACCACCCGCGAACACCGATTATGACAAGACCAGATTACTTAAGGCAATCAGGATCGAAAAACTTATTTTGAATGTTTTGGATCTGTATTATTATCCGAGATGATATACAATTACTTATTATCCGTTGATTATCGCTTAAATTACTGAAATGTAATTTCTATATTCTAGTAAGCAAAACATCATTTTAAGGTTGAAACATGGAAAACCAAGCTCCATTTGATCCAATTGAATCAACTGGTCTCTCCAAACCAAACGAGGATCAAGACAATTCTCCTGTAATAAACCGCTTGCAATCGATGCCTGGTGAAGTTGAACATATCGAGGCTGAACTTCGTTTAACATTGGAAGAAATCGCCAGGCTACAAAATTCATTGGCGGAAGCAAATATGAAGATCATGGCATTACAAAAATCTCCAGCAGTTCAGTCCAATTCTGTCGAGGGTGATGAAATTCTCCAACCCGTGCTCAAGGAATTAAAACAGCCTATTCATACCATCAAGGGTTATATGGATTTATTGTTAAATGAATCTGTCGGGATTCTCGGAACATTTCAAAAAAGATTTCTTGAGCGTATTTCCAATTCTGTCGATCATATGGAAACTTTATTAAATGGATTGGAAAGAGTTCCTGGTGAGGATGTAAATAATGGCGGGCTTTTTACGCAAGTCTTTTCCACGGTTGACGTGACTGAGGATTCTCTATCACTCTTTACGGATCAAATTCGAAAAAAAAGAATTACCTTGAGAGTCGAATTTGCCGAAACAGTTATGGAATTAAGAGGCGATAAAGAGCTTTTTGAACATATACTCAACATCCTCATAACTAACGCTTGTTCTTCGATCGAACCCGAGGGAACTGTTTCAATCAGTTTAAAAGAACTCAACGGTAAAGATCCAAAACAAATCTTGTTTAGCATCCAGGCGGAGGATGCAAAAAGCGCGAAAGGAAAGCCTCAACCAGTAATATTGGAGGAGTTTAAAGACCAGGAGATCAAACTGCTAGGATTTAGCTCACCTTTAAAAGACCTCATAAAAGCAAAAATACTCGTTGAAGAAATGCACGGTAAAATGGATGTTTTTTCAACTCCCGGAAGCGGTTCAATTATTCGCGTAAGACTGCCGATTTCAGCCAAAGAAAGTCTGGTTTAACCTTATCAGTAAGATAAAGCAAGAGTAGAATATGGTTATGCGAAAAGTCTTTGCAGTCATGTTGGGGGTTGCTTTTTTACTTAACGGATGCAATCTGCCCTTCTCCTCTTCGGTTAACCCTACCCCGATTCCGATCACAGATATCTTGATTAATCTGGATCCGAACACAGCGCCAACGCCGACACCATTCCAACCAATTCCTCCGACTCCAACAATTGGCTTCACTTCAACTCCAGTGGTAACGAACGAGCCCACTGCTCAAACCGTTGAAACAAACCCAGCCATCGTAAATCTAGGTCTGGAACGGCCAGCAGGTCAAGTAAATATACTGATGCTCGGGTCTGATTACCGACCTGGTCGAAGTTACCGCACAGATGTGATCATGGTGCTCTCTCTGAACCCTGATAAAGGCACAGCGTCAATAACCTCTTTTCCACGTGATCTGTACGTTGAGCTGCCAGGAGTGGGAATGGAACGAATAAACTCCGCCCAGGCTTTCGGAGGATTCGCCTTAACAGCAGCGGCATTTAAAAATAATTTTGATGTTCCCTTGGACTATTACGTAATGACCACATTCAACGGATTTGAAGGGATCGTTGATACTCTGGGCGGTATAAATGTTTACGCAGCCTATTCATTATCTGACACTTGCGCACTTCCGCAAGCGGTCGACAAATCATGTTACATCCCTGCGGGTCAAAACTATATGAACGGTGAGACTGCCTTATGGTACGTCCGCTCAAGACATTCTTCAAGCGATTTTGACCGCACCCGGAGGGCTCAGGAAGTGATATCAGCAATTTTCCAAAAAGCGATAAGCCTCGATGCAATCAACCGTGGTCCTGAACTTTATAACATGTTCAGAAGCAACGTTGAAACAAATATTCCTTTGGCAACGGTCATTCAACTACTCCCCTTTTCAAGCAAGATCATCGGTAACCCGGCATTGGTTAGACGGTATGCAATCGGAGCAGCCAATACCTATAGCTACATTGTTCCTGGAAACGGCGCTATGGTGCTGATCCCTGATCCGCAATCGATCGGCGAAATTATCCGTCAGGCAATCTATCAATAGTTGTTGACATTCCGACGAATACCTTGTACACTGAACCTAGATAAGGCTATGCGAAATTTCTGAGTCCCGGTGGAATAAATGACAACTCTTCCTGAAACCCATATTACGACCGATACAACCCTTTTGCCTGCCATCAGATCATGGGAAATCTTCCTCTACGATCAAGGCCGGTCGCGCTATACGATCAAGGCATTTATAGGGGATATGAATCTGTTTGTTTCATTTTTTCCTCCTGATATGACTATCGGTAACATCACCATGAACGATATCAATCGTTTTTTGGATTGGCTGCAAAAGGAAAGAGGGATCCCCTGCAGTCCGAAGAGTCTTTCCCGCCGCATCACCTCCATCAAATCGTTTTTCAGGTGGCTCACTCAAACAGGCCGATTAACAATTGATCCTGCAGAGAAAGTCTTACAAAAGAGTGTAATCAGCCCTCTTCCCCAGGTATTGACCCCCGATGAAGAATTGAAGGTCATCGAAGCGGCAACAGCACAACGCATTTCATCCAAAAAAGATCCTCGTTCTTATACCCTTGTTACCCTGTTACTCACAGCTGGAATTAAAAAGGGAGAATGCTTAAGCTTGAATATGAACCACATTGACCTGCAAGACCCCAAAGGTCCCAGTTTCTATGTACGATATTCAAACAGCGGAAGCAGGTATAAAGAACGAAAGATCAGTTTAACCAATGATTGGGTAGAAGTTTTCCCCGAATATCTGGCAAAATACTCCCCCTTAGAACAAGTCTTTCCATGGTCGCCCAGACGTCTCGAATATCTGCTGGAAGATCTCGGCCGTGAGGCTGGACTGGATAAGCATCTTTCTTTCGATATGTGCCGGTGGACTTCCGCTCTAAACGATTGGCAATCAGGAATGGATAAAGAAACCCTGCGCCAAAAATTGGGCATATCGAAAATTCAATGGCGAGAGATCAGTATGAAATTGCGGCAATTAGCAGGAGAAAATTAGGGCGGGCGATTATTGTTTAAGCCGAATTAATTTCAATGCCAAGACGCGCTGAGTCTTCGCAGTTATTTTAAAGTATTCACTGATCTGAAACCCCGGAATCCAGACGATTTCATCGGAACATTTAACCAAAGGCCAGCGTTTACGCGCCCGTTCTGGAAGTCCTTTATTCGTCCAATAATCACCCAATTTTTTCGTATCCCCAGCCAACCCAAACGGAGAGAAACGATCGCCAGGATGAAATACATCCAACGACAAATGGTCAATTTTATCGGCATCCAGGATGCATGACATGGGGTCAGCAGGAACTTGCGGAATATGAGCCAACTGTTCCGCTTGAATCTCCCACCAGGCATTAAGGATTGTTTTTTGGGAAAGATCAATTTCCAGATTTCCGACTGGACTGATTTGCGGCCATAATTCATCTAACGGATCCTGGTGCATACACAAGATAATTTTGTTTTTTTGATATTTTAAAATTTCAATGTCTGCAATCAAAGACAGGTGGTTAGAATTTCCATTGTCCTCAAGAAAGTTTATCGCCCGCTTTAAGACTTCATAGTCAATATCGCGCAAATTCCCATCCAGGGTTTGGAAAGCTTTTCTTAATATCCGACGCAGGATCGCTGAATGAGAAGATAGCAATTTGCCTTTTGAAAACATCAAATAGCTGGCTTTTTTGCTCAGGAGAGCTTCATCCCAGGCGTTGTTAACCGAGTCTGAAATAAAATCATCCTCTGAATTTAGTACATCGGACATTTTCAATAAGCGGTCTTTAATTTGAGGATTGTAAGTAATTAATTCCGGAAGAAGTGAATTGCGGATACGGTTGCGGAAGTATTTGGTGTCTTCATTGGATTTGTCAAACGAGGGTGATAAACCATTATTCTCGCAATAAGCCAGAATCTCTGTACGTGTTGTGAATAACAGCGGTCTAACTAATGGAATTGAAGCACTCCACTGAGGATTATACGACCTCATTTGCATCCCTCTTAGTCCACTCAGCCCTGCGCCACGCAGTAAATGCATGAGCACAGTCTCCACCTGGTCATCCGCATTGTGTGCGACCATGACAGCTTGAGCGTAATTTATTTCAGCATGCTTAAAAAGGAATTGATATCTTAAAATCCTCGCCGATTCTTCGACAGATAAGCGGTGCTGACAAGAATACGCATTAACATCTGCACGTTCAATGATGAAACTAATTCCCCTCTGTTTACAAAACTCCATGACCAGATTCGCTTCTTCATCGGCTTCTTTACGTAACTGATGATTCATATGTGCAGCGATCACATGCAGCCCGGTATTATGAAGCAGATGCAGCATACACAAACTATCCGGACCACCTGAGATACCGGCAATCACAACCTGGTTTAGTGACAACTGGCACTTCAATTTTAAAAGTTTCTTGAATTGGTTTTGGTCCATATTGAGATTATAGCATTATAAAAAACTTGTAAAAATTCATTATTTTCATTTTTTTGCTCATTATTTTGCTTGCGTTGAATATCAGATTATGCTAGACTTCCCTATTATGGGTTAGAAGGTGCATTATGGTAGAAAAAATAATGATCGTCGATGATGATGTTGAAACCCTTCGTTTGGTTGGGTTGATGCTTCAACGTCAAGGTTATGAGATTGTCGCCGCAAACAACGGGACGCAGGCGATCGGGATGGCGCGAAGTGAAAAACCGGACTTGATCGTGCTAGATGTGATGATGCCGGATATTGACGGTTATCAAGTTACAAACGAACTGCGCAAAGACCCGGAACTTGCGGATACACCAATTCTGATGTTTACCGCGAAGAGTCAGGTCGATGATAAAGTGGCGGGTTACGACGCCGGTGTCGATGATTATTTGACCAAACCAGTTCATCCGGCAGAGCTTATCGCCCATATCAAAGCGCTTCTTTCGAGAACCCGCGTAAGGCAACCAGTTCCCCCACTTGCCGTTGGTGGATACGTCATCGGAATTGTGGGATGCAAAGGCGGGTTAGGCTCATCGACCCTTGCATTGAATCTCGCCGCAAGTTATGCGCAAACAACAAAATCAGATGTTGTTGCTGTCGAGATTAAACCTGGGCAGGGAACATGGGCAACCGAGCTTGGTTTTGCGGTGTCTGAAGGACTTGGTAGTTTATTAAAGTTAAAGCCTGCCGAGATCAAACCAAATATTGTAGAACAGAACCTCACCAGCACTGCTTTTGGTGTTCGCTTATTACTCTCCTCCAACCTGTCACTAGGAACGGATTACAACGCATTGGTTGATAATCTTTTGGCGATCATAAACAACCTGACTCAACTTTCGCCATTAATAATTCTGGATATCGGTACACCCTTTCTGCCTGGATTTGACAAGATATGTAGTGTTTGCAAAGAAATTTATGTTATTACTGAACCCCAACCAAACACTATCAAACGAACGAAAATATTGTTTGAAGAATTACGAACAATCGGTTCTGGTGTGGGCAGAATGATCTATTTAGTTCTCTATAATCGTGTCAGATCGGATGTACAACTTACTTCAGTTCAGGTTTCAGAACTCATGGGAGGCACACCGATCACAATGATGGTACCTCCGGCTCCAGAACTTGCTTATCAGGCAATAATAAAACAGGCTCCTTTGATCAATATCCAACCCGATGGTTTGGTTGCTCAACAGATCGGTCAGTTAGCCAAGATCGTTCAAAGTCATATGAGTAAATGATCGATCAGATTATCATTCAACAAGTTAAACATACCGCGCAGTTAATCTCGAATGCGCGGTATGTTGTTGTATTCACCGGAGCTGGAATTTCGACTTCGTCCGGAATCCCGGATTTTCGCAGTGAGCGTAAAGGCTTATGGCAGCGTTACGACCCTATGCAAGTTGCCTCGCTGACTGCATTTCACCACACGCCTGATATTTTCTATGACTGGTTTCGACCGCTCTTTCAGTCCTCTTACCAGGCGCAGCCCAACGCAGCTCACCTGGGTCTGGCAAAATTGGAACAAAGTCATATCATTAGATCTGTGATCACCCAGAATATCGACACCCTTCATCAAAAAAGCGGATCTCAAAAAGTGATCGAACTGCACGGTTCTGCATTAACGTTCACTTGCCCGGTTTGTGGCGTAATAACCTCAGCAGAGCAAGTATTCAACAGTTTTTCTTCAGGTAAATCAATTCCATTATGTTTAAAATGCGAAAAAATACTAAAACCTGACATTATTCTCTTTGAAGAACCGCTGCCAATGGATGCCTGGCAAATTGCTGAAATCGAAACCAGGAAAGCTGATTTGATGCTGGTGATCGGTTCATCACTTGAAGTTTATCCAGCGTCAACCATCCCTTATTCCGCCGCCCAAAAAGGCAGCCGCATCATCATTAACAATCTATCCCCCACGCCGCTGGACAAACAGGCAGATGTTGTTATCCCTCTGGATGCCGCGCAATTCGTCCCGTTATTGGTTGATTTTGTTAATCAGGAAATAAAAGAAAACTCCTAGAACGAACGGGCTCCTCTTCGCCCGAACTGCCTTTCCAACAGGTCAACCGAAAGGTGAATCATGGTCGGTCTTCCATGCGGACAAGTGCGTGGAGAAACACAATTTTCGAGGTCATGCAGTAATGAAATTTGCTCTGCGGAAGAAAGGGTTTGTCCGCCCTTTACAGCCATACGTTTGCAGATGCGCGCGATCAACCGATTTTCCAATATTCCCTGTAACGGAGTCTCATCCTCTTCAAAATCCTCAATAAGGCTTCGTAGTGCAGATTGAGGATCCCCATTCCTGAATAATGCAGGGATTGCGCTGACCCGAAAGTTATTGGCACCAAATTCCTCCACAACAAATCCATATTGATTTAGGATTGGTAGACTCTCTATGATCAACCTGGCTGATTGAGGAGGAATCTGGATAACCTCCGGCTGGAGCATCGTTTGAGATTGGATTCTTCCTGCCTGCCCGGCCATTTTTTCAAAGAGCACCCTTTCGTGGGCAGCGTGCTGGTCGATCAGGTATAAACCATCCGGACCCTCAGCCACCAAATACGCTGCGCCAATTTGACCGATCAGCCGTAAAAGGGGAATCCTGCCCATCTCAACAGGATGAATCTGGTTCGTTTGTTGGTCAACCTGGCTGTCAGCCGCAGGAATAATATTCTTATTTTCATCTTCCCAATTCAACCTGGCATTGATCCATGCCGGGTCAGTCTGTCCTGTGGCGGCGTCTGGCTGCCAGTGATTTGGATTAAGCTGCGGGACTGGTGAATATGCAAGTAAAGCTCTTTTAACCGCGCGCTGAATAAGGGAAAACAATAAGTCGGGTTGACGGAATCTGACTTCCGATTTCGCCGGGTGAACATTAACATCCACCTCTTCTGGTGACATTTCAATGTATAGAAGGGAGAGCGGATACCTGCCGACCATGATGAAAGTTTGATAGGCTTTGACCAAAGCAGACACCAACGAAATGTCTTGGATCCAGCGCCCGTTGACAAAAAAAGTGATCTCCTTGCGATTCGAACGTGTTACAGAAATTGGACTGATAAATCCATTAATGCGAACTCCTTCATCCTCAAAGATCACTTCAAGCAGTTGTTTTCCAAGATCATACCCATACAATTGGATCAGGATTTCGCGGCGGTTACCGCTGCCTGTCGTGCGGAAGACCTGTTTGCCATCCATATTTAGTTGGATTGCTAGTTGCGGATAAGCCAGCGCATAACGAGTGACCAGGTGTTCGATCTGTTGTCGTTCTGTTTGATCTCGTTTAAGAAACTTCAATCGAGCCGGCGTATTAAAGAAAAGATCAGACACCGATACGACCGTACCCACCGGTACCCCAGTATGTTCGATGGATATGATTTTCCCTCCTTCAACGATGATCTTTGAACCATTGGCTTCCTGCTGACTATGCGAGGTCATCGACATACGCGAGACAGACGCCATCGACGCCAGCGCTTCGCCTCTGAAGCCAAGCGTTGTAATATGGAACAAATCTTCGGCGGAAGCGAGTTTGCTGGTCGCGTGCCTGGTTACCGCTAATTGGAGCTCTGCGGAATTAATTCCGCAGCCGTTGTCTGACACTTCGATCGACCGCTTGCCAGCATCTTCAATGCGGATATTGATTCGGGTTGCTCCTGCATCAACCGCGTTCTCCAACAGCTCTTTAACCACTGAAGCAGCCCTTTCAACAACTTCACCGGCTGCGATTTGAGAGGCAACTTCATCAGTCAATATTTTAATACTCATAAAATAATTATAATGTATCCGTAAATCTGCATATTTTCTGCACATTCCATTTATCAAATTTGCGAGTATACTTTTTTTCTATGTGCTTTGAGATGATGTTCTTCGACCTGGATGATACACTCTACCCGCCAACGACTGGTATTTGGCAGGCTATCGGAACACGCATGGATCAATTCATGATGAACAAATTGGCAATCCCGAAGGATTCTGTCGCAACCCTGCGTGAGAAGCTTTTTAAAGAACATGGCACAACGATGCGCGGTTTGGTGGCCGAATATCAGGTAGATGACCAAGAATTCCTTGATTTCGTCCACGACATTCCAATTCAGAATTATTTATCACGAGATGAACTCTTGAGAAAAATCCTTGCTCTGTATCCACAACAAAAAGTAATCTTCACAAATGCAGATACCCATCATGCCAAACGGGTTCTTCATACCCTGGGCGTCAATGAATTTTTTGATCAAGTCATCGATATTCGTTCCATCCGGCCTTTTTGCAAACCACAACCAGAAGCGTTCGCTCTGGCGCTCGGTCTAGCCGGAATTACTGACCCGTCCAAATGTGTAATGATTGATGATTCCTACCGAAACCTGGTAACCGCAAATGAAACAGGGTTGTTTACAATCCAGGTCGGTACTGTGGTACGAAATCCGCAGGTAGATGCAGCAATCATTTCCCTGGCTGACCTGCCAAGCGTCATTCCAGTCAGTTCAAAATAGGAGAGCCGTGGCAAATACCATTTCACCATTAGGTTGGGTACTGATCGCAGGTCTGGCGATTTTTATTCTGGCTATCAATTTAGGATTATTTCTGGGCGTAAAGAAAAAGATTCAAAAGGATAATTGGATCGACAAAATATCTTCAGCAGGCAGTACTTTGCGCGACCCGTTTCGAAAAGAGAACGATCAATTCCAGGAATTATCGAATGAGGTCGAAAAGTTCAAACCCAAACGACAGGAATAGCCTCTATAATTCATCAAGGCTTGGCAGAATAATGAAAAATCCTAAAAGGTTTATTTGTAGTATTGGAGGTTAAATGAATCATAATAATACCGGACGAAATGTCCTTTTTGTATTCATAGCGCTCTTTTTATTGGCGGGAGCTTTTTCCGGCGGACTGTTGGTTGGCTGGTTGATCCCTACTCGTTCTGCGCTTGAAGTTCCAGTGCAAACAGCCAATCCAACTTCTGGTGCAACAACCCAAGGAAGCACACCAGCTAACCTGGAAACATTATTTACTCCATTTTGGGAGTCTTGGCAAATCGTGCATGACCAATTTATAGACCAACCGGTCAACGATTCTAAACTTGTGCAAGGCGCCATTCGCGGAATGCTGGATTCGCTTGGCGATAAACATACCGGTTATATGGACCCGGAGCAATATAAAGAAGCTACTGCTCCACTCGACGGTTCGTACGAAGGAATTGGCGCTTATGTAGATACATCCGGTAAGTTGCTGACCATCATCAGCCCCATGCCAAATTCTCCTGCTGAAGCAGCCGGCTTAAAGTCTGGCGACGAAGTCATTAAAGTAAATGGCGAAGATGTAACTGGGCAGGATCCGAGCGTGGTCCTGAAATCAGTCAAAGGGCCGGCAGGAACAGACGTGACGTTGACGATTCACCGCTCAGACCCTGCCAAGACATTTGATGTCACAATCACCAGGAAAAAAATTGAACTGTTAAGTGTCGAAAGTAAGATGTTGGAAGAAAAAATTGCGTATATTGCGCTTACTACCTTTGGTGAGACGACAACAGATGAATTAAAAAAAGCGTTGAACACTCTCTTGGCAGATAACCCCAAAGGACTGATTCTGGATCTTCGCTATAACAGTGGTGGTTATCTAAATATTGCGATCGAAGTCATCTCCCAATTCATTCCAGAGGGTGTATTAATGATCGAACAGCAGGGAAGTGGCGAAGAGATCACTTTCAGCGCCATTCCTGGCGGCTTGGCAACAAGAATTCCGCTAGTGGTTTTGGTCAATGAGGGCTCGGCATCAGCTTCCGAGATCACTGCAGGAGCCATTCAGGATTATGGCCGCGGGACGCTTGTCGGTGTAACTACTTATGGCAAAGGTTCCGTTCAAAACTGGATACCGCTTGAGAATGGACAAGGTGCAGTGCGTGTTACGATCGCCCGGTGGCTAACGCCTAATGCCCGGCAGATCAACGGGGTTGGTCTCACCCCTGATATCGTGGTTGAGATTACTCAAGCGGATATTGACGGCAAGAAAGATCCACAATTACAGAAAGCGATTGACCTCATCATTCTCAAAGGCGAATAATCTGTGATATGATTGGCAGGATTAATTACCAATAAAATAATCAAAAACCAGGAATAAATTGACAGTACCTCCAGCAAGGGGTATAATCACCCTTCGCTGATTAATGAACTCGGGAGAGACCTTTATGGATATGAGTGTTGTGGCGGATACAAACCGCACAATCGAACCAAAAATGCAATTCACAGGCAAAGTAATCAAAATCCGACTGGCAGGTGCCGTGATCGACATAGGTACTGGAAAACCAGCCGTCTTACACATTTCACAAGTTGTTGCTCCTGAAAACGCCTCAATTAAACGCATTGAAGAAGTCCTCAAAGAAGGCGAAGAAATTCAGGTCTGGGTTAAAAAGGTCGCCAAGAGAGATGGCGAAGATCGCATTGAACTCACCATGGTGCGTCCGCTTGAACTGGAATGGCGCGAGATCAAGATTGGCAACCCGGTCAAAGGCAAAGTTGTCCGCCTGGAGAAATTTGGCGCGTTTGTTGAGATCGGCGCTGAACGACCCGGTTTGGTGCACATCAGCGAAATGGCGCATGGTTACGTAAAGGTGCCCGGTGATGTAGTCAAAGAAGGCGATGAAATCGAAGCCAAAGTAATCGAAGTCAACCGCCGCAAGAAACAGATCAAGTTAAGCATGAAAGCTTTGCAGCCTGAACCAGAAGTCGTTGTAGAAGAACGACCCAAACAATCCCCTGCGCGTTATGCAGTAGATCCAAACCGCGAAAAGAAACCAGCGCGCAAGCCGCGTCGCCGCCCGGATGAAGACAATACCGCGTTAATGAATTCGATCAATGAAACAAATGAACCAGAACCGACTGTCATGGAATTAGCCATGCGCCAGGCTATGGAAAAAGCAAAAGACCGGAAAACAAAACAGGACGCCCACAAAGCAAAAGCGAGTTCCAAAGAACAGGAAGACATTCTTTCTCGCACTCTCGAAAACAAAATCCAAACGAACTAAGAGTCTTAAAAACCATCCATCAAAAACGGATGGTTTTTCTTATAGTATTTATGTAGATATGATAAACTGAGGTTGAGGTTGATTGTTGAACAGATGCAGAATAAAACTTAATTATTGTGTGCAAAACATACTTGAAATTTGAGACATCTCGCAAGGAGGTGCCGGTAAAACGGCCCTCCTTGCTGCTTAATTCATATTAATTGTATTACGGGAGTTCCAATGTCAACTAAATATATCTTTTTCACAGGTGGAGTTGTAAGTTCAGTCGGCAAAGGCGTTACTGCCGCGGCTGTGGGCAGGCTGTTAAAAGAGCGGGGATTCACGGTTGCCGTCCAGAAATTGGATCCGTACATCAATGTTGACCCAGGAACAATGAGCCCGTATCAACATGGTGAGGTGTTTGTTTTGGATGACGGCGCTGAAACTGACCTGGATCTCGGTCATTATGAACGCTTGATCGACGTCCGCTTGAACAAGGCTTGCAATGTCACTACCGGACAGGTTTATGCGGATGTGATCGCCAAGGAACGCCGTGGTGATTTTTTGGGCGGAACGATCCAGGTCATCCCGCACATTACCAATGAGATCAAGCGGCGTATTGCCATGGTTTCGAAGATGACTGGCGCCGAGATTGTGCTCGTGGAAGTGGGTGGAACTGTCGGTGATATTGAAAGTTTGCCATTTCTTGAAGCATTGCGCCAGTTAAGGTCGGATATGGGGCGCGGAAACACCCTATACATTCACGTCACCTGGCTGCCCTACATCGGCGCCACGGAAGAATTAAAAACCAAACCCACCCAGCACTCCGTCCGCGAACTGCGCTCGATCGGTATCTCACCGGATATGATTGTTGCCCGCAGCGACACACCCATTGACGAAGGAATCTGTGAAAAGATCGCCCAATTCTGTGATGTAGAAAAACGTGCCGTCATCCCGATGGTCACAGCCCCGATCCTTTATGAGATCCCGCTGCTGCTTGAAAAAGCGCACGTTGGTGATTTTTTAATGGATCGTCTCGGTCTGAAACCCACGAAAAAGCCCAATTGGAAATCATGGGAAAAATTAGTGGAGGAGACTAAAAAGACCAAACCCTCTGTTTCAATTGCGCTGGTCGGCAAATATGTCGAACTTCATGACGCCTACATCAGCGTGCGCGAGGCCCTGAAACATGCTGCCCTTGCTCTGGGTGTCGAATTGGACTTGAAATGGATCCATTCAGTCGACCTTGAAAAAGGACGCGAAATCGATAAGCTCGAATCGGTTAGCGGGGTTATCGTTCCCGGTGGTTTTGGCAGCCGCGGAATTGAAGGAAAGATAAATGCTGCTCATTTTGCGCGCGTGAATAAAATTCCCTACTTCGGTCTTTGTTTGGGGATGCAATTGATGGTGGTTGAATTTGGACGTGAGGTGTTGCAGACGGAAAACGTCAACTCTTCTGAGTTCGACCGCACCACGCCGAATCCGGTGATTGATCTGATGGATGACCAGCAGGATATCGCGAATCTGGGCGGCACGATGCGTCTGGGCTTGTATCCATGCGAGCTCCAACCCAACACGATCGCCCTAAAAGCCTATGGCGTAGACAAAGTGGAAGAACGGCATCGTCACAGGTTTGAGTTCAATAATCAATACCGCGAATCCTTCGCACAAAAGGGGATGAAATTTTCCGGTCTGTCGCCTGATGGAAAACTGGTGGAAATTGCAGAACTGGTTGACCACCCCTTTATGCTCGGCACCCAATTTCACCCCGAGTTCCTATCACGTCCCACCCGTCCGCATCCGCTGTTTGTGCAGTTCATGCGAGCGGTGTGTGAGAAAGCCGGTATTACAGCACAGGAACCGCCACTGTCATTCGAAAATAGCCTCTAACAATTCCCGCTTGCTCCATTGACTCATCAGATGCTCCCTCTGCGGGGATCAGAAATCTGTTTTAGGGTAACATTGTCAACGATATTTCTTATAGTAAGATTATTTGTGAGGCAATTGAGTCAATTCGGACGCATAAATCTCTGCTGGTTTTGTATTATACTTAACCTGTTTGGCTTAAATTCATGGCAGAATGACTGCCTTATTCTTGTAAAGAGGAAAATAAAATGGAAATCGTAGCGATTGAAAGTCTTGAAGTTCTTGATTCACGCGGAAACCCGACTGTAGATGTTCGAGTCGTTCTTGCGGACGGTTCCTACGGAACCGCAATTGTTCCTTCCGGCGCCTCAACCGGTATTCACGAAGCCCTTGAAATGCGCGACGGGGATAAATCCCGTTACAACGGCAAGGGAGTGTTGTCTGCTGTAGCAAATGTGAACGGCGAGATCGCGGAAAACCTGCTCGGTATGGAAGCCACCGAACAAAAAGAAATTGACGAGTTCATGATCGAGCTTGACGGAACAAAAAACAAATCCCGCCTCGGCGCCAATGCCATGCTGGGTGTCTCCTTGGCCGTCGCCAAAGCCGCCGCGAATTCTCTGGATCTGCCTCTTTACCGTTACATTGGTGGTGTTTATGCCCATGTGCTGCCCACCCCGATGATGAACATTCTTAATGGCGGAGCTCACACGGCGTGGCAATCCACCGACGCCCAGGAATTCATGGTTATGCCGCTTGGCGCCCCCACATTTGCTGAAGGATTACGCTGGGGAGCCGAGATTTATCACAAGCTTAAGGAAGTCTTAAAGTCCCGCGGTTACGCCACCCTGGTTGGAGACGAAGGCGGTTATGCCCCGGCGTTAAATGCCAACAGTGAAGCAGTTGAGCTAATCCTTGAGGCTATCGAAAAAGCCGGCTACAAAGCAGGCGAGCAGATCGGCATCGCGTTGGACCCTGCCGCCTCTGAGTTTTATGATGAAGAAACCAAAACCTACAACCTCCGCAAGGAGGGCAAGAAACTAACCGGCGATCAAATGGTCGACTTCTGGAAGAGTTGGGTTAATCAATACCCCATCGTTTCGATTGAAGATGGCCTGGCCCAGGATGATTGGGAAAGCTGGAAACTGCTGACCAAGGAAGTGGGTCACAAGATCCAGATCGTTGGGGATGATCTGCTCGTCACCAACTCAGAACGTGTGCGGCGCGCCATCAAGGAAGATGCCTGCAACGCGCTGCTGGTCAAATTGAATCAGATCGGCACACTCACCGAAACCATCGAAGCGGTTGAGACCTGTCACCGTAATGGCTGGAGAGCTGTTACCTCGCATCGCTCCGGCGAGACCGAAGATTCCACGATCGCCGATTTGGCGGTTGCCCTCAACATGGGACAGATCAAAACCGGCGCTCCTGCCCGTTCAGATCGTGTCGCCAAATATAACCAGTTGCTGCGCATTGAAGCCGAACTCGGCGACACCGCCCGCTATGCCGGCTGGTCTGCCTTGAAAGCCCATGAATAGTTAATAGCTAACTTATAAAAAGGCGGAGTAAAAAGCTCCGCTTTTTTGTTTCTATACCAGTTTATCCAAAACCGCCAGGATGTCCACATTTGAAAGGATGTCCGACATTGATTCGCCATATTGGATAAGGGCGATTTTCCCTTCCAGGTCAATTACCAGTATGGCGGGCAAACGACCTGCTTTCAACCAGTTGACCTCTTGATAGTACTGACTCGCAACCACTGATTTGATATCCGCCAGACCAATAAAAGGCATGCTTTCTGTTTCCCAAAACCGTTTGAACGCATTCGGACCGTCCGGTCCGAGCGCCACGATTTCACTGTTGCGTTTTGTGAATTCTGCATAGTCTTGGCGCAACTGTGCCAGTTGCCGTCGGCAGAAAGGTCAGACAAACCCCCGCATCAAAACCAATACAACTCGTTTCTTGCCGCGGAAATCTGATAATTTCACGCTAGATCCATTCGTATTTCTCAAATCAAAATCTGGCGCGAGAATCCCGTTTTTCAACTTTTTCATGATCATCACCTTTCAATACTTTTACCATAAAACGATCGAAAGCGGCAATAAACGGGTGGGAGCCTTTCTCTTGAGATGATTGATAATTTATCATTCTCCGCTCAAGTAAAACTGTGTCTCAAGTAAAACTGGTCAAAACCCTCTACATGTGGTTATAATCAACCGCAACGATTCTGAGAAAGTTTGTGAGGAGGAGAATTTATGTCCCTGTACAACGAATTCGCTGAAGTCTATGCCCAAGGTGAATATCCAACTCTCTCACAAGCAGTTGCAGAAATCCTTCCGGACATCATCGAACAATACAAAATTCCAAAATCAGGTTGCCTTCTCGATGTGGCTTGTGGTGAAGGCAGTTTTGCCCTTTCAATGTCAAAACAGGGCTGGCAAGTGACTGGAATCGACCAATCTGATGAGATGCTGCGTTTGGCTAATCATCGTGCACAGCAAGCAAAAGCTGACGTTAAATACATAAAACAAGATATGCGTTTCCTTGACTTTTCAGATGCTTTTGATCTGACTACTTGCTGGTTTGACAGTCTCAATTACATGCTCACGACAGACGACCTTCAATCTACTTTTAACAATATCGCAAGAGCCTTAAAACCAGGCGGTTGGTTCTTGTTTGATATGAACACCACCTATGGTCTGGCAGTGAAATGGCAAAAAGTACGTTGCTATGTGCAGCAAGAAACACCTGATCTTTTGGAACTTCACCGGACGAGTTATGATTTTGAAAACCACAAAGCCTGTATGAAAATCACCTGGTTTGTGAGAGAAGGCGAGATCTGGCAAAAATTTGAGGAAAAGCACACAGAACGGGCTTTTTCGATTCATGAGATCGAATCTTGCCTCAATTATGCCGGGTTTAAGGTGGTAGACAGATTCGGCAGTCTGATCAACCTGTCTCCACTGCAACACGATTCAAACCGTGTCTGGTTTCTTGCGCAAAATCAGGGTTCAATCCAATAATAACTGATTAACTTTTAACCAAATTTGATCGAACATCTGTGCCGTTAACCTGCCAGTTTGCGTATTTTGCCTGCTTGGGTGGTAAGATGCTAGCACCCAGGGTTGATTTTCGTTGGATTCGATTAATCCACCGTGTGTGAAATGCAGATAGTTCTCACGCGCTCTTGAAAGGTCAAACACACGACAGATTTCATCATATGCGATCTTTCCAAAAGCAACGATTCCGCGGACTGAAAGAAGCAATGAAATTTCCGATTTAAGATAGAATCGACAATTAACGATCTCATCTTTCGTTGGTTTGTTATCAGGCGGGGCGCACCGGCATACCGCAGTAATCCACACTCTGTTCAACTGCAATCCATCACCGACAGTTAATCCTTCGGGTTGGTTGGCAAACCCGGCTCGCCACAGCGCCGGATACAAAAAGTTACCGGAATCATCCCCCGTGAACATCCTGCCAGTGCGGTTCGACCCGTGCGCTCCGGGAGCTAACCCAACCACCAAAACAATGGCATTTGGGTCGCCAAAACCAGGGACCGGTTTCGCCCAATAAGTTTCATTCCGATAAGCTTTACGCTTGAGCTCGCCTATTTGTTCACGCCATTGCGCCAGGCGCGGGCATTTTCGGCAAGCAATAATTTCTTGCTCCAATTGTTTAAGATTGGGAGGGCGACTTACTTTTTGGCTCACAGGATCAACATTGCGTCACCAAACGAATAAAAACGGTAACCGCGTTGAACGGCCGTTTGATAAGCGTCAAGAATCTTTTCCCTCCCTGCAAATGCGCTGATTAGCATTAAAAGGGAGGATTGTGGCAAATGGAAATTTGTGATGATGGCATCAACAACCTTGAAAGAATACCCCGGCAGTATAAATAATTCAGTCGGACCTGAAATTGGAGCCGCTCGATAGGCAATCGTGCTTACAGCAGCGCTGGATTCGAGAGTCCGCACGCTGGTGGTTCCCACTGCGATTACCCTGCCGCCATGTGTTTTTGTCTCATTAATCAAATTAACGGCATCCTCGGTCACTTCGCACCACTCGCTGTGGATTTTGTGATCCAGCGGATCTGCTTCGGTAATTGGCGCAAAAGTATCCAATCCAACGTGCAGGGTTACTCGCGCAAATCTAATCCCTTGACCTTCAAGTTCGTTCATCAATTCAGGCGTGAAGTGCAGACCTGCGGTTGGCGCTGCAGCCGAGCCGCTCTGAGCGGAATAAACTGTTTGGTATCTTTCCGGGTCCTTCAACGGTGTATGGATGTACGGAGGGAGCGGCATTTGTCCAACATTCGGGAGCAGATTTTCGATCGGTTGCAGAAACCGCACGACCCTGCGGCTGCCAGATAAGTCAGAAACTATCTCAGCCTCTGGTCCGCCTTCAACCCGTACCCTCACCCCTGGTTTCATTCCTTTTCCACCGACCAACGCCTCCCAGATCTCTGTTTCAAGACGTTTCAGCAGTAGCAATTCAACGCTGCCGCCAGTCGGTTTTCGAGCGAAAAGACGTGCCGGGATTACGCGTGTCTGATTGATGACAAGCAGATCACCTCGCTTGAAGTATGATCCGATATTTTTAAAGATCGAGTCTTCGATCTCTAAAGTGTTACGACGCAACACCATCAAGCGCGAATTGTGTCGTGGTTCGATTGGCGTCTGTGCGATAGCCTCAGGCGGGAGAATGTAATTAAAATCTGAAGTCTTCATTATTAGGGAATTAATCGTGGCTGGTCTTCTTTTAAATGATAAGGGTAGTGCAAATGCTCATAAGCGAATTTTGTCACGACCCGCCCCTGCGGAGTGCGGTCAAGGAACCCCAATTGCAGCAAGTAAGGCTCGACCACATCCATGATCGTATCCGGTTCTTCGCTGATGGAAGCCGCGATGGTCGCAAGACCCACCGGACCTCCGTTGTATTTCTCGATGACGGTGATGAGAACACGCCTGTCCACATCGTCCAACCCAAGTTCATCAACAGCGAGTAGATCCAGGGCATCGCGCGCGATCTGCTGGTTGATTAAACCGTCAGCACGCACCTGAGTGAAATCACGCACGCGCCGAAGCAATCTTAAAGCCACTCGCGGAGTGCCGCGGGCACGCCGGGCAATCTCTTCGATTCCGGTTCGGTCTGCCTCAACTCTTAGCAGATTGGCTGCCCGCCGCACGATCTCCCGCATGGCAGCCTGATCATAATAATCCAGGCGGTAGACTGCGCCAAAACGTGCGCGTAGCGGAGCCGTGACCAGCGCAAGGCGGGTGGTTGCCCCGATAACAGTAAATCTTGGCAGTTTAAGCCGCAGTGATCTGGCAGCGGGGCCTTTGCCGATGACAATATCCAGTGCATAATCTTCCATCGCCGGATACAAGATCTCTTCTACTGCCCTGCCCAGCCTGTGGATCTCATCGATAAACAAGATATCTCCAGCCCTCAGATTCGTGAGAATTGCGGCCAGATCGCCAGTACGTTCAATTGCCGGCCCGGACGTGATCTTGATATTCACACCCATCTCATTCGCCAAAACATGGGCTAGTGTAGTTTTACCCAACCCAGGCGGGCCATAAAAAAGAACATGATCGAGTGATTCTTTTCGCTTGCGGGCAGCCGAAATCAAAATATCCAGATTTTGCTTGACCTGATCCTGACCGATCAACTCTTTTAAGCTGGTAGGTCTCAAAGTCTGGTCAATGCGGTCTTCGAGTTGCGGCTCCGGGTCAGTGATTCTTTCTGTTTCAGCGCTCATAGGTTTGATTATACACGCTCCTGAAAATACTGGTCAGAAAATAATCCTTAACTACACGCAGTAATTAACCACACTCCGGCTGAATGAATCCGGCTATAATTAGAAAAACAATCGGGAGGGCTTATGGAAAAAGTATTTGTTTCGCAACATCCACTGATCGCCCATAAACTTGGTATCTTGCGCGATAAGAACACTGAGCACCAAAAGTTTCGTGAATTGGTGAAGGAGATCGCCGGGCTGCTCGCTTATGAAGTCACTGCTGATCTTCTCACCGAGCCAGTGCAAGTTGAAACTCCGCTTGCTGTCACAAGTTGTGTGGTTTTAAAAGAAAAAGTTGGCTTGGTTCCCATTCTGCGCGCCGGTCTCGGCATGGTGGAAGGTTTTTGGGGATTCATCCCGAGCGCCGAGGTGTGGCACATCGGCATTTATCGTGATGAACACACCTTGAAACCAGTCGAGTATTACAACAAGCTGCCAACAGAACCCACCGTTTCGGTATGCTTGATCCTCGATCCCATGTTAGCCACTGGCGGTTCAGCTAGTGCAACTGTTGATGTTCTCAAACGCTGGGGGGTTAAAAAGATAAAATTTGTAGGTCTGATCGGTGCGCCTGAGGGGATTGCCCAATTGCATAAAAAGCATCCCGAAGTACCTATTCACCTTGCAAGTGTGGACGTGAGGTTGAATGATATAGGTTACATCCTCCCAGGTCTCGGTGACGCTGGAGACCGGCAGTTTGGAACTGCTTAGATTAATACGACTTGTTTCCAAGTATTAAAGAAATTCCCGTTTTTATAAAAAAAACGGGAATTTTAATTTAGATTCAGTTATTATTTTACGGTCTGGCAGCTTCAACAATCTTGATGAATTCTGAGGGTTTGAGGCTTGCCCCGCCTACCAGAGCGCCGTCGACCTCTGATTGATGGAAGAATTCCTCCGCATTGGCGGCCGTCACTGAACCGCCGTACAAGATGCGAATACCCTGTGCAACTGCCGATCCAAACAAATTGGCCAAAGCCGGGCGTATATGGTCTTTGAGTACTGCGTTTGCATCCTCCCCAGTGGAGGCTTTGCCAGTCCCGATCGCCCATATCGGCTCGTAGGCAACCACAATTTGAGAAGCGATCGCAGTGTCGATCTCCTTAAACCCTAGCAAAACCTGGCGTTTGACTACTTCACCAGTTTTTCCGGTTTCATACTCGCTTAAGGTTTCGCCAATACAAACAATTGGAATTAATCCTAGCGCTAAAGCAGCTTTTAGTTTCTTATTGACTGTTTCATCAGACTCAGCGAAAAAAGCGCGCCGCTCTGAGTGTCCAATGATCACATATCCACAGAATTCCTTTACCATTTGAGGGGCAATTTCACCTGTATAGGCGCCTGAAGCTTCCCAATGCAGATTTTGCGCGCCCAAGCCAACGCCGGTATTCGCCAGCTGGGCAGACAAGATCATCAAGGATGTGAAAGGTGGGCATAACACCCGTTCCACCTCTGGCACTGCTTGCAACCCAAGGAGCAATTCTTGAACCAACATACTCGCCTGAGCCACCGTTTTATTCATTTTCCAATTGCCTGCTACAAATGGTTTTCGCATGATATCCTCTTTTAAAGTGATTAAAGGGCGCTTTAAATTCTGCAAACCCTCTATATTCAGGGAAATTAGAACAATCGTTATTATAAAGCTGATTCCTTATAATATAACAATTTTCAAACTATTTTTTAACAATCCGGTTTATCGCCAATTGACATTATAAGAGAGGCTGGAGTAAATAACCCATCAGATACCTCTCTGAAGTAAGGTTTGGGTCATTGATAGGTACAATAACCTGCGTTCGGTTTTGTAATTATTGGTACCCATGTTAGTCTTATTATGTTAGTCATGTTATTTTTATTATGTTAGCCTGTTTATTGACGCGATTCCTCGTTCCGGTTATGATATTATTCCAGGCTGGTCAGATGGTCGCGGAGCCTTCGGGTTTCGAGGAAAGTCCGCACTCCACAGAGCAAACCGCCGGGTAACACCCGGGGCGGGGATTCCGATGGAAGAACCTGCCGGATCGGGCCACAGAGACATACCGCCCGCAAGGGTAAGGGTGAAAAGGTGGTGTAAGAGACCACCGGCGTTGGTAGCAATACCACGGCCAGGCAACCCCCGGTTGGAGCAAGGCCAAGCAGAGACCATGTTCGTCTTCGGACGACGGGAAGCGGCTCGTTTTCTTATGAGTCTCGGGTAGGCTGCATGAGTCGTACGGTAACGTCCGACCTAGAGAGATGACCATCGCACCAGAAGCCGTGCTTCGGCATACCCTTCAGGTGAACAGAAAGCGGCTTATCGACCGGCCTGGGATAATATTAGAGTTGGTGAACAAACCCCCTCGAGGGGTGGTAAAACCAGTTACTCGAAGTGTCCCAAGGAGATTTTGGGTTTTCTACACAAAGTTTTTCATTTTGGCGGAGTGACACTAAAGTCTGAAAATTTAGCTTGAGTGTTGTCCCATACCCTGAGACCAACTCCACCAGACGTATAAGTGCTGTCAGTCGCAGTTAATACGAGCGCTCCATCCACATATGCTTTGAAAGTATTTCCTTTGACTGAGACGCTGACTTTGTGAGGGGCATTAAAATCAAACCCGGCGGGTGGGTTTCCGATTGCCAACGGTTTAGCTAACTCCACGCCTTTTTCATCGTAGCGTCTGAAAATAAATTTATTCCCATACCCGGGGTCAACCTGAAATGAATACCCGGCATAACTGCCCAGGCTTTTAGTCAACCGGAACGTGATGCCATATCCATCACCACTGACCAACTGCGCCATATCCATATTAACCTGGTAATCATCCGGCAGGTCTGTGGTGTTTAGAATACGCGAATCACAACTTTTCTTAGTAGTTGAAAGAATTCCATTCTCTGCTTTCCAACAATTTTGACCAAAATATGATTTCCATGAGTTGAGATTCATGAAACTATCTGTAAGATAGGTTTCTTCTTGCTGACCAAATAAACCAGATGCCTTTTCTAGTAGATTATTTACATTGACGCCGGCAACCTTTAACCCGGCAAGACTCGCCATAACCGCCAACACCACGATCAAGAGATATTCAATAATTCCCTGACCTGATTTATTTTTTTTGTAAGATCGGTTTTCTTTTTTCACGGCTGAATCTCCGGCGGAATTTGTGTCTCTTCTACTGTTACTTGACCAATGAAAAGTGTCTCTCCTGCCATTATTTTTACCGGGAACTCTTTGCCGATGCCCTGGTAGGCAATGATCAAAATGGTATCTCCGGCAGGCACATTCGTGAGCAAGAATTGCCCATTGTCGTCCGCTGAAGTTGATATTCCTTTGGTCAATACAAATATTTCAGCAGGAACAGGAGTTTGCTTTGAATTTGCCACAAAACCACTCACACTCCCAACCCCGGCAAGTGTCTTTACAATACTTGATGACGAAAGGTCAATTACGCTTACTAAAATAGTTAACGCAAGCAGACACAGAATCGCTGGTCTTACCCACTTTTTCCGTGGCGGTTTCTCTTTTGGGGTTTCCTCTGCAACCTTTTTTTCGATTTCATCAACAGTAGACAAACCTTCTATTTTTTTCACTGGCATGTTTCACCTCCTCATTTTTTCCAATCCATAAAGTGTTTTCTTTAATCCTCTTTGCGCGCTGCTGTTAGCTTATAAGCCATTTTCGAAATGGACGTGCTTACAGAGGATTTTGGAGCGAGCATCAGATATGGAATGCCCTGATTGATCGCCCTGACAAAATTGATCGTGTCAAATGGAATAATCGCAAAAATTTCCATTTTCAATCCTTCTGCAATTTTTTCTGTGGTCAAAGAACTGCGCGGGAAAATTTCATTGACGACAGGTAAAATCTTTTTGCGATCGAATCCCATTTCCTCAAATATCCTGACTGCCTGATAGGCTGCATTCACCGAGGCAAGCTCAGGCGCCAGCAATAATAAAATCGCATCTGACCGCTCTAAAATGGAGATCACCGGGTCAGTGAAATGGTTGCCCGCGTCTACAATGATGTAAGGCGCGATCATTTGCAAAGGCGGCCAAACCAAATCAATAATTTGCTTATTGATCAGGTCTGCTTCCTCAAAAAATTGAGGGGCTGGTAAAAGTTTAATCCCTGTTTCATGGTCCAGGATCATCGTTCTTAATAGGCTTTCTTCGATCGCCGTTTCAGGCCACTCTGCCAGTGAAACCGGAGTATTCTTTGGTTTTAGATTCAACATCAATGCGCATTGACTGCTAGATAATGCCATATCCCACAAACACGTTTCAATCCCCAACAACTGTGAGATTGCTATGGAAAGGTTGACTGCAATGGAAGTCGTTCCCACCCCTCCTCGCAAACTGAAAACAGTAAATGTTTTTGAAGCCGATTGTGAAAGTGAAATGTTTTCACTCTGGCTGCGTGTTAGCAGCGCTTTAACCCTGAGTTCCAATTCTGTTGGGCTGACCGTCTTGCTCAAATAGTCATCGGCTCCGGCTTCAAGACCAGCAACCTTATCTTTTAGATCGGTCTGACTGGTGAGCAAAATAACCGGAATCTGTTTGGTCTTTTCATCAGAACGGATCTGTTTGATAAATGCAAAACCGTCCATCCCTGGCATGACCACATCAGAGATGATTAGATCCGGAATCTCATTTTTTTCCTTGAGCCACTCCAATGCTGTTCCAGGTCTGTCGTAAGCCGTTACAGCATACCCCAATCTGATCAATATCGCCTTGAGTTTATATAGTGTAATTTCGCTGTCTTCAACGATCATGATATGCTGTTTCTCGCCCATTACCATTCCTCCGCTTTTGAAATTCAATACCCTTAATTATGCAATATTTGCCTGAAATTGATCCAATGCATCACTCAATTGTATGAATTCGTGTTTGATACTGGCAATTTGAATATCCAAATTGTCAATAACTGATTGTTTTATTAGAATTTCGAGTCTTTGACAGAGTTGTTCTAATTTAATGGCGCCAATCTGGCTGCTGCTCCCTTTCAATGTGTGGACCAGCCTTAGTATCCCTTCGGTATTCTTTTGGTTGATGGCAATTTCCATTTGGTCAATGAGTTTCGGAGCATCCTTTTTATAGAGCTCAATCAAATGGGTTCCCGCACCTTTTCCTTCGTCACCCATGAGTTCCATAAAATCCCGTAAAACGTTTTCATTCAGCGTCTTTAAGTCTTCGTTTTTCTCTTCTCGAAGATTCGCAGATGATGCCTGTAGAATTAGTTCGGTTTGCTCTGAAATAAGTTCCAATACAGAGATCAGATTATCCAGTTGGATGGGTTTGGTTAAGACGGCATCCATTCCGGCGTCTAAATATTTATCTTTTTCACCTTTGGAAGATTCTGCGGTTAGTGCGATGATCTTTGGTTGTTTTGTAGCTGGGTAATGCGCCCGGATCAGTTTTGTTGCGGTAACCCCATCCATTTCGGGCATCTGGATGTCCATTAAAATGACGTCAAAATCTTCCTGATCCATTTTATTCAACACTTGAATACCGTTATTAGCCAGGGCAGCGCTATACCCGATGCGAGACAGAATGCGCAGCATCAAATGTTGGTTGATCTCATTATCTTCAGCGAGTAGAATTTTCAAGTCAGAAGGCATGCCCCTCTCTTTCCCGGACGCTGTTCTTCGCCTCTGTCATAATTCGAGTATCTAGTATCATTATAGCGGGTCTGAACGTGAATACAATCTCACGTTTTTTCATCGAAAAAGCGAACAGGCATTTCCAACACTAATGGATAATAAGGTGCGCTATGGAGAAACGCTTGAGACGGTGGCAGAAATGCAGGTAGAAATTGATGAGGCGATAATTCAGGAATGAGTGATTGGGAATTCGTAATCAGGAAATCTCCTACTCCCTAATAACAAATCATTGATTACTGCTCAACTGAAAAACCCCAGCACTGTAGCCCCGCCAAAAGCGAAAAGCAGCATCTTGCCGGTCTTGCCGATCCAGCTCCACAGCAAAAAACGCCACACCGGCAACCGCAGAGCGCCCGCCACCATGCCCGCCACATCGAATAGCGGATTGGGTACAAAAGCCAGGATCACGATGGTAATATCCCCATATTTTTTCATCCAGCCCGACACGCGGTCATACCATTTGCGGTTTTCGATCACCGCTCGTCCACTGAAGCCTGCCATGTAACCCGTAAGCTCACCGATAGTCGCACCAGTACCGGCTGCCAGCGCCACCCAACACGGGTTGAACACTGCCCCCATTGCCGAGGTGAAAAGCACTCCCGGAACAGGCAAGATGAGCGTGGCGTTCGAAAAAAGCGAGATCAAGAAGATTCCGGGATACCCCAGCGCTTCAAGCTTCTCCACTTTATCCCGGTTGATGAATAGCAGCGCCGTCAAGGCGATCACAACAAGCAATATGACCACCCGCAAGACGTTCAGCCGCCAGCCGGTCAACTTCATGCGTCTTTGTGTTCTTCTTTTAACAGGGATTCAATGCGCGCGATCACCATATCCATCGCCACCACGTTCAGCCCACCTTCCGGGATGATCACATCCGCGTAGCGCTTGGAGGGTTCGACAAATTCAAGGTGCATGGGTCGGACGGTGCTCAAGTATTGTTTCACAACCATCTCGGTCGTGCGTCCGCGCTCGGTGATATCGCGGTTGAGCCGGCGGATGAAGCGGATGTCCGAGTCGGTATCGACGAAGATCTTCACATCAAACAGCTTGCGCAGCTGCGGGTCAGCGTAGATGAGAATACCCTCCACCAGGATCACGCGCTTGGGTTCCACGTGGATGGTTTCTTTGGTGCGGCTGTGGGTGGTGAAATCATACACCGGCAGTTCAACCGGCTTCCATTCCTTGAGCTGCAAAATGTGGTCGCGCAGCATCTCGGATTCCAGCGAATCGGGGTGGTCAAAATTGACTTGGGTACGTTGCGCGGGCGGCAGGCCGGTTAGTTCACGGTAGTAGGCGTCATGCGGCAGGTAGGCGATGCGCTGGCGGCCAACGCGCTCGAGCACGATATCCGCGACGGTGGTCTTGCCGGAGCCAGACCCGCCGGCCACGCCGATCACAAGGGGGGTTGATTTATTGGGCATAAAGGTATTATAGTTGAAAGTTAGGATTTTTGTTTTAAACAGTCATTAAACTGTCATTAGGAGCTGTTTTTGCGATGAAGTAATCCCCTAAATTAGAGATTGATACACTTCTTCGAGGCTCGCAACACTGCATAAATAGAGCCACCGGTGGGAGTCGAACCCGCGACCCGCCGCTTACGAAGCGGCTGCTCTACCAACTGAGCTACGGTGGCGTATAATTAGCGCGACGCAAATTATAACAGCACCCTCATTGAAAGGGCAAGGAACTGACTTGAATATCGCCATGTTCTCTTACCACACCTGCCCGCTCGCCACCCTGGGCGGCAAAGACACCGGCGGCATGAACGTGTATGTCGCCGAGCTTACCCGCGAATTAGGCCGAGAGGGCATTCACGTGGATGTCTTCACCCGTTCGCAGGACGAGCACGTCCCGCATGTCATTCACAGCCTCGGCTACGGTAACCGGGTGGTGCACATCCCCGCGGGACCTGAGGTGCCGCTTCCCAAACCGGAGCTCGCTTCCTATATTCCATTATTCGCAGAGGAAATCCAGCGCTTCGCCGCGGAAAAGGGCATCCAATACGACCTGATCCACAGCCATTACTGGATGTCCGGCATCGCCGCGGAGATCCTGAAAACCGTCTGGAATGTGCCCGTTCTTCAAATGTTTCACACTCTCGGCTTGATGAAAAACCGCATCGCCCAATCCCCTGAAGAGATGGAAGGCGATTACCGCATCAACGGTGAGCGCCAGGTGATGCGTACCGCGGATAAGATCGTGGCTGCCACCCAGGCAGAAGAAGCCCAGCTTGAATTTCTGTATGGCGTGGAGGCCCAAAAGATCGTTACCATTCCCCCGGGTGTTGATATTGCCCGTTTCTATCCCATCCCGGATGACGAAGCCAAGGAAGCCATCGGTCATCAAGGCTGCCCGCGGCTGCTGCTGTTCGTCGGTCGTATCGAACCTCTCAAAGGGGTAGATACGCTCATTCGCGCACTGGCGTTGGTGAGACAGTCAGGTATCCTCGAAAGTGAGTGTTATTCGCTGGCCATCATTGGCGGCGAGCCTGACGCCCCCTCCGAAGTGATGAGCGCCGAGATGGCTCGTTTGCAAGCCCTGTGCAGTGAGTTGGGCATTGGCGACCTGGTGGTCTTCTTGGGCAAACGTGCGCAGGAGACACTGCCCTACTATTACTCCGCCGCTGACATTTTAATCATGCCTTCCCATTATGAATCCTTCGGCATGGTGGCGCTTGAAGCTATGGCGTGCGGCACACCTGTGATCGCTTCTCAAGTTGGCGGTCTGGCATTTCTAGTGCAGGATGGCATCACCGGTTTTGTTGTCCCCGGCGGCGACCCGCTTGCCTTGAGTAAAACACTAACCAGGCTCATCCAACAGCCCGAGCTGCGTGAGCGCTTGGGTCATCAAGCTGCTGAATACGCCAAATGGTATAGCTGGGACAAAATCACCACCCGCATCAAGGCAGTGTATGAGGAATTGACCGGTCAACCAGAGTGACCGTAGAGGATTAAAAGAAGAGAATAGTGAGCATCACGGAAAAATCGAAAGCCTAGGCAATAAGCGCGGTCTCCGGTCTTCCCAAAGTTTCGGCTGACCGTAAAAAAACACATCATTAATTCCATGAGTGTTTAACGCTTAAACGCATAACCAAATCCGTCTGAGATCTTGCATGTTGATTCTTGTATATATCAGTTCATTTTCCACACTCATTTAGACATGGATTTCTCAGTCATCCCTGGGTTTTATTTTAATGGCTCGCCTGACTGCCTGTTTCCCGTACTTTTCGCGTAATTCATCCAGCGCGTCCAGCAAACGGCGTTCTTTCTCGGTTGGCGTTTCCCACAATGTCATCTGGTGTGACGTTTCCACCAGGTCAGCGCTACCGACCCCGATCAGCCGAACAGGTTTGCCACTCGTCCAAATCGTCTTGAAAAGAGTCTCCACTGTTGAATAAATAACGCCATCCTGGTCAGTGGGTTGCGCCAGCGAAACCTGCCTGGTGTGCGTGCTGAAATCCGACCAGCGGATCTTAATCCGTACCACTCGCGCACAAAACCCTTCCTGCCGTAAATTGTACGCCACATGAGCAGAAAGGTCTTTCAGCGTGCGCCGAAGTGTGGTCAGATCAGCGGTGTCTTTTGAAAAAGTGGTTTCCTGGCTGATAGATTTTACTTGACGATCAAGTATCACCGGCCGGTCATCAATCCCGCGCGCCCGGTCATACAGTTCCAGACCATATTTGCCAAACAAACGCTCCAATTCTGCTTTAGAGCGGGTTGTGATATCTCCAATAGTGTGCATCCCTGCATTTACCAGGCTGGTTTCCATTTTAGGTCCAACCCCCCACATGGCTTTGGCGGGTAATGGCGCCAGAAATTCAGCTTCCTTGCCAGGCGGAACCACCAGGATGGCACGGGGATATGAATCACCCTTGCTGCGCGTCTTGCCTGTATTGGTGGCGATCTTTGCCACTAGCTTATTGGATGCCACGCCGATCGAACAAGGCAGTCCGATGTTCGCAAGCACATCCGCTTGCAGTTTTCGGGCGATGGTTTCGCCATCCTGTGGTAAATCGCTGACATCTAAAAACGCCTCATCAATGGAGATCTGTTCTACCAATCCTGTCAGTTGGTCAAGGATATCCATTACAGCATGAGATTTGGCTGAATAGTCGCCGTAAGAACCTGAGAGCAAAATAAGCTGTGGGCACTGTCGCAGAGCCTGCCCGCTCGGCATGGCAGAACGCACTCCGCATTTTCGCGCAGGGTAAGAACAAGAAGAGATCACTCCCCTGTGTTCCGGCTTTCCCCCTACCGCAAATGCCTTGCCATCAAGTGAAGGGTCTTTCAGTTCTTCCACTGCACAAAAAAAAGCGTCAAGATCTAGATGCAGGATTTTTCGAAAACGGGTGGCTGTCATTAATTTGATTTTAGCACAATCGTTCTAGTTGTCAATATTGGTTATTGTGCCTGAAGTAAATGGCTATTTTCCAATGGAGACGAAATAGGTAAGCTAATCTGGTTCGAGCAGCCAGGATTTTGTGGCAAAAAGGAAGAATCCTTCAGGCACGGTCTCAGGATAGCCATCTCCGGAAAGGAATGCCTGTTCGATCAAATGATTGGTGTCAATGAATTTGTAGGTTTGTTCAAACACTTCAGACAAATTTCCCTGATTGTCTTCGAGGTAAATATCAACCCCTATCTGCCGTACTCCCGTGGTTACGAATTTATCTCGAGTCGCATTGATCCAACCGACCGCCGAAAAAGTTTTATATTCCACTCCATCGAGAGAACTTTCGATGTCCGGTTTGCCCGGCGGCCAAGGTTTCACATAATGTCCGCCAATAATGATGCGGTATTGGTGACCTTTGCCATACTTATCGAAGAACACAATCACATTTTCGTAACCATTGATCACTTCGTCAGGATTGCTTACCCACCCTTCATCGAACATCAGGCAAGTGACCACTGACGCATATCGCCTCACGTTGTCCGAAGTTGATCTTCTTCTCACGAGCTGGGTTGGTGAGTTGATCCCATTTACATCAGTAAAAAAACCTGCTAAAACCAATTCACCTGTTCCGCAGTAACCATATTCAGGCAAAGCAGGAGTCGATTCCGTAGTTGGCGTCGGGTATTCGATTGTGATATTCGCCGGTGTCTGAGGTAAAGGTGTTTCATTTTGAGGAATCTCCGTTTCCACAGGTGCGGAAACATCTCTACCGCAAGCCGAGATAGAAAAGATTGCCCCAAGAATAACAATTCCGATAAGCATAAATCGCTGCACACCAATCCCCATCTATGATTTGTTATGCGTTAATGATACGTATAATTGCAACTCTAGGCAAATAACTCTGGTTTATGAATTTACAGTAAAACTGGGCTTGCGCTCATTCTTGGATATCGATCTATTGACTCATAGCTTCCTTCAACGCCATAATCGGGGCAATCGTGGTTGGATTGACATCATAGGCGATAGCGAGATAGTAAGATACATAATCTCCAAAAAGCAGGCTGGTCCACATTTGTGCCAATCGGGTTTCTCCTTTGGCGTTGATCATGTCCGTGTTGAGTCCTTCCAGCAACATAATTTGGCGGGTTTCATCTACCCGCTTTTGGTTGCGCGGCAGGTCTGCAGTCGCTCTCAAAAAGACAGCCATTTCCTTTTGAAGAACATCGGCCGGGTTGCAGATTCCAGCCAGAGTATTATGATCGGCTTCGGGGAGGGCTTCAAAACTGGCAATCGCATTGGCGACTTCGTTGAATTGGCACTTCCACCTTCTCGCCACTGGAGCCATAAACCCGCTGCCAAAAATGGTTACATGCCGCCCAACCATCTGACCGGCTAGTCTTTTGGCTGGATTGTTTTTAACAGGCACATCTATTTGAAGCAATTGACTGGTTTCTCGCATCACATTGATTGTTTCTTCCAAATCGGCTGACGGATCTGAGAGCAACCCCAGCCGGACGAAGAGGGCGAGCAGCAGCCCGAATGAGAATCCCACCGCTGCGCGCGGCTGCCCGTTATGCTCAAATTGCCAGGCAGGCAAACCAGCCATTTTTGCTTTTGAAAGAAGTTTTCCTCCAGTTGTGACAGCAATAACCTGACAATGGTTCCGGCAAGCTTCGTCAAAAGCAGAGAGAGATTCCTCGGTATTGCCTGAGTGGGAAGAAACAATCACCAAAGTCTCGCGTCCATTGGCAAAGGCTGGCAAGTTGTAATCGCGGTGAATCATAACGGGCACAGTCACACGATCAATCAGGTAAGAGGTCAGCAGGTCCGCTCCAATGGCTGAACCACCCATGCCGGCTATGACCACGCGGTTGATCGAGTTCATATTAGGGAGGGGTAACTGCAAGCCCAATTTCCATGCGTTTTGTAATTGGTCTGGCAAGCCTACAATATGTCCGATCATATTTTCAGTGTCGAGCCTGGCAAATTCCTTTGGGTTATCAAGATTCATGGTGATTTCCTTGTTTGTATGATGTTTTACGGCTTTCAGATTTTACCTCAGATTTAATTGTCTGAACCCTGATTAAAAAAGTTACAGGCAGGAATCCCTGCCTGTAACTAACCTAAAAACAAGTTACATGAGTTTTTTCACCAATTCGAGGAATTCTCGCCATTCCTCATCAAACATATGAATGGTCACATTGTTTAATTCCAGGTTATACGTAGTTTCGCCGTCTGGCTCTTCCGCCGACCAAATGGCATAGCCTTCTGTTTCTGCCAATGTCGTCACTTTTGGTTCATATCCTTCTGCCATAGTTACTCCTTTTCTAATTAAAACTTGTTATTTAGTTTGATTTTCGCTTGATCCGGTTTTTGAGGCATCAATGGGGTGAGTAAACGCGTTTTTTGTTTTTTTGGTCAATATCCTTAATATTTTTTTGCGAATCTTCTCAAATGATTTTGAAATTGGTACAGGATGGGGAAAAGTAACCAGTCCTTCCCAAGGGTCAAGATCCATTAATTTTCGAATGATGTAGGTTGCTAAAAGTTTAAGGGAAGCCAACACAGGAGCTGAAAGCAAAACACCGATTAAACCGAAGAGGCTTGCAGAGATGAATACCATCACAAGCACTGCAGCTGGATGAACCTTCAAAGCATTAGACATGACCCGCGGGCTTACGTAATTGTCCATAACCAAATCAGAGATCAACGCACTGCCAACCACGATCAGCGCATATGGAAGAGGTAACAAGTTGAAGTAGTTCGTTTGAAACAAAGCGACTAAGGCATAGATTGTCCATGCTACAAATGGGCCAATGTAAGGGACGAACCTGGCCAAACCTGCCAGAAGAGCCAACAAAAAGAAATATCGAACCCCCAAGCCGCCCAGGAGGATCGAATAAAAAACAACGGTAAAGGCAAAAATTAGTAACTGCCCGCGTAAAAACGCGTTCCAGATCAACGAAAGTTGTTTTCCAAGCCGATTTAGGTCCTCTCTATAATTCGGGATGGTTAACTTGATCATCCCTTCTCGCACGCCATTGCTCTCGGCCATAATAAAATAAGCGATCAAGAGAATAAAAACGAGCCAGGTAATCGTGGAAGCAGCGCCTGAAGCGATTGATCCAATCAACGTTCCAACTTGTGACAGTATGGGTTGAACGACTCCCTGCAATTGAGTCCATAATGAATTCAGATCAATCCGTGAGAGATCAAAGGCAAAAGGACCAATTTGTAAAGGCTTAGTGGAGAGGTCGGCAAAAAAGGCTGGCAGATCGGCAAGCAAACCTTGCAAGTATTTTACTAAATTCTGGATTTGTTCGACAATGCTGATTCCGCCCCAGGTTAAAAGCGCTAACACACTCAAAAACAGTAAAAGGAAGATTAGGGTAGAACCGATCCTCCATGGAATCTTAAGGCGCCGATTTAGAAAACTTGCCAACGGGTGAAAAATATAGGCAATTAAAAAAGCCATTACGAGCGGAGCCAGAATATTTTGAAACCGGAAGATGAGGGCTGCAATTATCCCGGCAGCGGATAATGCAACCACCAATTTTGCAGTGCTGCTCCAGTATGGCGAAGTTTGGTCTTGAGGTTCGTTCATCGTTCCCTTTTTTAATAATATACTTTCAACTTCATTCATTATAAGAGATTAACCTACAAAAAAGAAACTGGCAAGTAAGCCAGTTTCTTTTTTCAGTAAAATGGGGTTCTATGGGCAGGCACCCGCCATGATTGAATTGAAAATTCCAGGGAATAGAGCACAGTAGCTGTTCGTAGCCTCAATGATGATCCATGGGATGATGCAAAATACAACCAGAATTCCAACCACGATCAAAAGAGCGATCACAGCGCTTGATTGTTTTTTCTTGACAGGCGGTTGGACTGGAGGAACCACACCGACTGGCGGATATGCCGAAACTGCCTGAACAGGTGTGTATGCCTGGGCAATTGGAGGTGTAACAGGAGGAGCCAAAGGCACTCGAGGAGCTATGGGTTCATGCGGTGGCTGGGTTGCCTGACTTGCCGCTCGATGGACAGCGACCGTTGCATTGGGGTCTGAAACCAGAACTTCAAACCGCAAGACAACCTTCTCTCCGATTGTAATGATTTCACCAGGTCTCAATAACACCGGTGCAGCCAAGCGCTGTCCGCGGATAAAAGTGCCATTGGTGGATCCCAAGTCTTCGATGCGATACGTAGTTCCTTCAAGGACTAACCGGGCGTGTCGTCTTGAAACTTCTGGATCATTCACGACAATATCATTGCTCATGTCGCGCCCCAAATAAAGATCCGTTTTTTCCAAAGGATATTCAGTACCGGATCCAGCGCCGCTTTGTAAGATGAGCCGATAGGTGGTTCCCATAGATTCCTCCTTTATATTCTATTGTAGTTTAGCAATGCATACCCGGATTGTCAACACATAAAATGCATTAAAATGCATTAAAATAATCGTTTCTGCCGGATAATTTTTATTATTTTACTGCTCTAAGCGCGGTTGATTCTGCCTGTCGGGCAAGATCAATGGCGTCAGCCAGAATTCGTAACGCCTCTACAGGATTGTGGAAGCCCATGCTGTTTTCCGCGGCGATGAAATCCCAGCGCAATTGAGCCTGGCGATGCAACTCTCTCGCAGCCTCTATCAGTGTCAGGTCAGCATTCGCATTCGCAGCTGACTTTTTGATCGCATCAATTGCAGATACGATGGCATCTTCAGCTTTTATCATGGTTATAAAGACGGAATCCTGGATGATTTTGACTCTTTCGGCAACGTAATCCACATCTGTGTGGCAAGTTCCGCAAGTCGGAGCGAGATTGAGTAGTGGACTCTTGATATTATGGGTTGAAAACTTGACGGATCCGTCTCGGGTATAAGGCATATGACAGTCAGCGCACGCCACACCCGCGTTGTAATGAGTGCTGCCTGCAGTATACAACTCATAATCTGGATGCTGCATTTTAATCATTGCTGCGCCGCTGTCAGGGTGGAGCCAATCCTTGAAATTGATATCAGTATAATACCGGGCGATATCTTCAATTTTTATGCCATTCTCCCATGGTAATGTGAGCAGTTTCCCGTCCCCCGCCATATAGTATTCCACATGGCAATTCGCGCAGACCACTGACCGCATCTGCTGGCGCGTGAAAGTTGTCCAGTCCAGCCCTTGTGCTTTAAAGGCTGTGTCAAGCGCGGGGTTAGTGACAACCAACTTTAAAGTATTCGCCTCGTGACAGTTTGCGCATCCGATGGAATGGGTGATTTCTTTTCCTAAGGCTGCAAATGGCGTTGCGTCATAAGCTTCAGCCCCCATGATTTGCCACAAGAGCGGGTTATCCGAACTCTTGCAAGAGTAACAAGTTCCAGGGGTTTTATCGCTAATGCGTAACGATTCATTGACATCTATCAATGCGTATTCATGCCCGCGGTCTTCATTGTATTCCTTACTGAAGGCATTGCCAGCAAACAAGGTTAACAAGCGAGGGTCTACCTGAAGTTTATTGCGCAAGTAGGAGCCTCCATAAAGCGTTCCATCTTCGTTTTGAGCTGTTTGCAGCATGGTGGTATATTGGTTCGGAAAATTCTGCCCCCAAATTGAGCTGTCAGGTTCGAGAGCTTCGACAGTTACCATAGGAAGAATTCCACGGTTCGGTTCGGGTTGATTTTTCATGAATATCAACAAAATGACTACTGTTGCCGCAAGGATTATGATAATTCCACTGACCAAGATAGTAGATAGCAGGTTCTTTTTCATGCTACTCCTTCTCTTTCTGAGTGCCTAAATATAAATTCTTGTCCTGAAATGGATAGTTCGAAATCCCTCGTTCGCCATGCATCACAGACCGGTGACAATCAATACATAGCCTATCACTGTCAGCCTGACCAGCAGAGATCATGGAAACAGTTTCCGTGTGGCATCGAATGCAATTTTCCTGTGTGATCTGAAGTGTGCTTTTCTTCGCCCGTAGAGGATCAGGAATAGCCCCAAATGTAAAGTGGATCACATCATTCAATCCGGATTTAGCTTTATATAGATACTTTGAGATGAATTCATGCGGGGCGTGGCAGTCTACGCACGATGCGGCGTTGCCATGCGCTCCATGGAACCACCCCTCATACTGACTGTCCATTACATGACAGTTGTTGCATGCTCGCGGATCATTTCCCAAATAAACTGTAAAATCGGTAACGTAAAGTCCCAATACAATCACAACGGCTAGCAAGAAAAGTCCAATGGTCAGGGGAGTTTTCATATTACCTGTTTAGTCAAGCAGTTTTATATTACATATATACTAGCATATTTTGCTTCGAGAGAAAATGGTATATTTATTAATAAACAAAAAGACAGCCACACCCGCTGTCCAAAAAAAGTCCCCGCCATGCCGTGTGTTGCAGAGTTTTGAACCTGCCGAAGCAGGATGGGTACCGCCACAGAAGACCCGCCTTGGCCGAAGCCTATCGCGTTACTCTTGTGAGCGAGGAACCCCTTTTTAAAGTGTTGGCTCAAAACCGATGTTGCAACATCACGCACACAGCAGGGTGTTTTCCTTATACCATGAATCGATTAAAATGTGTAGACGTAACCAATAAAAAAGTGTAATAATTTTGGAAAATATTACCAATGGAAGATAAGATCCGTTCATTTATTGCGCTGGAACTCAGCCTGGAAATTCGAAAACTCCTCAAAGACCTTGCCCTAAAGTATCAAACAACGTATCCAAACGGGCTGCGCTGGGTGAGATCTGAGTGTATTCACATGACCATAAAATTCCTTGGAGACGCAACCATCACTCAATTGGAATATGTCGCACAAATTCTTGAGCGGATAAGTCAAAACACATCTCCGTTTCGTATTGAAATTTCCGGAATTGGATCATTTCCTTCCTGGACCCGCCCAAGGACCATTTGGATAGGCGTAAAGCCTGTAACTGAATTAGCAGCTCTTTACCTGCAGGTGGATGAAGAAACTGTCAAGATTGGGTTTCCCTCTGAGGGGAAACGATTTTCACCACACTTCACGCTGTGCAGGGTGTCTAACGACGCCGACCCCTTGATCATAAGCAGTTTTACAAATGAACTGCAAACCATCCGTTCGCGACTTTTCGGGGCTATGATAATCAAGCGAATCGTTTTATTAAAATCTCATCTGCAGCGAGGTGGTTCAGTTTACACACCAATCTCGGTATATCCATTTCGTGAACAATGATAAGGTGTGTTAGAATTCCAGGATAGTCAAATGAGGTGTGAACTGGAAGCATTAGATAAAGCACGGGCAATTGTAGATTTTCTCGAGGAAAAAAAGGCAGAAAAGATCGTCCTACTCGACATCCATGAAGTTTCATCCTTTACAAGTTATTTCATCATTTGCAACGGCACCAGCGACAGGATGCTTGAAGCGCTCTCGTCAGCAATCCGGGAATTTGTGAAAAAGGATTTTTCCCAACCCATTCGAGTTGAAGGTGATTCGCGAACCGGTTGGATGGTTGCCGACCTGTTGGACGTGGTTGTACATATTTTTTCACCCGACCAGCGAAATTATTATCGAATCGAACAACTTTGGGACAAAGGCAAGCGTTTGGTCAGTCTTCAATGATAAAAATACGCGGGAGAATTCTCTCGCGTATTTTTATAAAAGCGCTAAAATATCCTTGCTGTGGCCTGCCGGTTTAACATTTTCAAACGCTTTTTTGATCATCCCTTCCTTGGAGATCAAGAAGGTGGTACGTAATACCCCCTCATACTCACGACCGTACATAGATTTCTTCCCCCAAACACCAAAAAGCTCACATACTTTGTGATCTTCATCAGCCAGTAGAGTAAATGGCAAGAGATGCTTCTCTTTAAATTTCGCGTGCGATTTGGGTGAATCAGGGCTGACCCCCAGGATCACAACACCTGCTTTCTCATATTCACTAAAGTCATCTCTAAAATTGCATGCTTCGGTCGTGCAACCAGGGGTGTCATCTTTTGGATAAAAATATAACACAACTTCCTGTCCCTTGAATTCAGAAAGGGAACGTGCTTTGCCAGTTTCATCAAATATTGTAAAGTCCGGTGCAAATGAATTCTCGTTTAGCATTTTTTCAGTCCTCCTGTTTTTCCTTATCTTACGAATCTGGTTCCAGCAGAAATAGTCGTTATTTCACCCATATGCATCAGGTTATATCCGGGCAGTTTCATAATATCAGCCTTGAATGCAGGATCAAAACTGAGCTCAAAGAGTGGTTTCAGGATGGGCTCATGGATCAATTCTTCCGGGATGATCAATTGATACTCCTCTTCATACAACGGGATAAAATCGAGGTCAAGCGCTGCTGCTGCAGAAGCCACTGCCAGACCACAATTTGCTCGACCTGAAGATACAGCCACTGCAACCCCGAGATGCGTATATTCCTCTTCCGAGTATCCCATAATAGATTTGATATCCAGCCCAATCTTCTGCAGGTGATAATCCAACAGCACTCGTGTCCCCGAACCGCGCTGCCGGTTTATATACGTCAAATCCTCTCTTCGAAGGTCTTCCAACCCTTTGATATGCTTTGGGTTACCTTTAGCGACGATCAGCCCTTGCTCCCGGTTTACCCACCCCATCACGCAGACTGAAACCTCAGGGATCACTTTTTGGAGATCAACGATGTTATAGGTCCCTGTATCAGGGTCCAATAAGTGACATCCCGAAAAATGAGTTTCTTTCCGCTTGATTGCCAGTAATCCCCCCATACTGCCAGCATTAGCAGAAACCAGCCGTCTGCCGAATGGTATCAAATGCTGAGCAAGGATATCCAATGTCAGATCATGTGACCCGATCGTTAATAGATTATTCTTGATCTCGGTGTGTTTTCGGTAAAGTCTGATTTTTACTTTTTCGCCATTTTCAACGCCCTGAATCATGCGGGGAATGATTAAAAATCCGTCTGCTTTGGCAAGGCTTGTCGTAACTCCAGCACCGCGAGAAATTGGCGCTGCCAACATTTTTCCATTCACTTCCCCTAAAACCACCCGGACAAAATCATCATCGCCGCCTGGTGAGGTTATCTTTCTAGTAAATACAGCGTCAACTTCTTCAATATTTTCCGGGGGCAGTCCTAGCCAAATTCGCACAAGTGGCTTAACAAATATTTCGGTGGTCATTGCGGCGGATACCGGGTACCCCGGTACTCCGATGAAAGGAATATCCGCGGCATCAGGATCTACAGGGTGATGGATTGCTCCTAATATGACGGGGTGTCCAGGGCGCACAGCGATCCCGTGCACAAGAACTTGTCCCAATTTCTGCACGGCAGTTGAGGTGTAATCGTCACTTCCGGCTGATGAACCGGCATTGACTAATACCAAATCACACTCTGCTGCCGCTTTCTTGATCTGGGCGCATAAAGCATTCAAATCATCCTTAACGATCTTGTAGCGGATTGGAATTCCACCCCATTCCTTTATTTGGCTTGCCAGCACGATCGAATTAAATTCTGTGATCTCGCCGGTTTTTGGTTCCCGTTCAAGGGGAACAAGTTCATTTCCGGTAGGAATAATTCCGATGACGGGTTTTTTTGCCACTCGTAGCGTTTTAACACCCCCGGCAGCGCCAGCTCCCAAATCGGCGGGACGTAATATTTGGCTGGCTGCGAGGATCAACTGACCGGTGATCAGGTCTTCTCCAACCGGGCGTACGTGTGACCAGGGCGTTACACTGGCTCGGATTCGGATGAATGAAGGTTTGCGGATCATTTCACCCAAGAGGACATTTCCAATGATGTCTAAAGATTCTGTATTTTCGATAGGGATCACGGCGTCTGACCATGCAGGCAGCGCGTCTCCAGTGTCAACATATTCAGCTTGAACAATCGCCCTAAGAATGAGCGGCATCGAAGGGTTTGCGCCTATCGTTTCTACAGAGCGCACCGCAAACCCGTCCATCGCGGAAGCGTGATAATGAGGTGAACAATGCCTGGCAAATATTGGTTCTCCCAAGACCCGCCCGACTGCATCTTCATCAAGCGGAATCTGCTCGATTCCCAATAAGGTATAACGTCCAATTTTCTCGAGAGCAGTCTGAAATTCAGAGACAGCTCGATCAAGGGGGATGTCATGGAGAAAGAGAGATTTTGTCATAGGTTAAATGAGGACCACATCAACAAGATCACCGGCAGAATACCCGGTTACGTCAGCAGGGATGTGAAGCAGCCCGTCGGTATTTACCAGATTAAAGATCAGATTACTCTTGAAAAAAATCGGTTCCGCATACCACTGAGAACCTTTACGTATAATTTTTACTGGAAAATATTCGTCCCTGCCTGCCTGGGAGGGCAAACTATTGTTTAGATGTGCAGTAATTGTCAATTCGAGTCTTTGGGATGTTAGTCCTGATAACCTTTCTATAAGCGGTTTTACAAATAGTCTGGCAATTACCAAAGCGCTGATGGGGTTGCCGGGTAACCCGATCAAGGGCTTGCCATTGCAAACCGCAAGAATGGTTGGTTTTCCAGGACGAATATTGATCCCATGAACTAACACCCCAGGTTCACCGATACGTTGGATCACTTCAGCCGTCATGTCTCGGGCACTCGCCGATGAACCGGCCGTGATTACAACAAGGTCGGCCTCTTCATAAGCTTTCCGTACTGCTTGCTCGAGCAGCTCAGGGTCATCTGGAACAATGGGGTAAGATATTGAAATTCCTCCACATGCCGTAATTAACGCCGCCAGAGCGCCAGTGTTGATATCACGCACTTGACCTGCTTCAGGTTTAAAATCAGGTGGAATAATCTCATCGCCGCTCGAAAGAATTCCTACTTTTGGTCGTTTTGTGACTTCAACTTTGGTTTTTCCAAGGGCTAATAACCCGCCAATTTCTTCTGGCCTTACCAGGCTCCCATGTTCAATTAGAATATCACCCGGTTTTACATCTTCCCCTTTGACTAATATGTTCTCTTCAGGGGAGACAGGTTTGTAGATCTCAACAACTCCGTTTTCAAGCCGCTGAGTCGTCTCCAACATCACCACCGCATCAGCGCCCTCGGGCAGCATCCCACCGGTGTGAATGAGCGCCGTCTCACCCTTCCTGATCACAAAATCTGGTTCACTTCCCATTGAAACTTCACCGATAAATTTCAGATAAGCCGGCAGTGAATCCGCTGCGCCATACGTGTCTTCAGCGCTCACCGCAAACCCGTCTACAGTGCTGCGCGTAAATGCTGGCAAGTATTCCTCTGCTACGATTTGAACATTCAACACACGCCCAAGCGCTTGCCCGGTTTCGACTAATTCAGAACCCAAGCTTGGTTTTGGTAGTTTTTGCCAAAAAATGGATTTTGCTTCCTCAACCGATTGTAATTTTAAAAATTCAGGCATTTTATTTATCCTATCCATAATGTGAATGAAACCAAATACGCGGTCAAAGTAAAAGTACCGGCTGCAGTCCATTTAAGTAGATTCCATTTTGGAGCTGCTCCTGCAACTATTCCTTGAATTTGGATGATCTGGAAGATCCCAAAAACGAGCGGCAGTAACATAGGCCAAGTCAATGACCACGGCTGTCCGATCAGCGAGAACAATGCAACGAATAAAAAAGCTGCCAGGATCAAATAATTGTGAGAATTCATGGCCTTTTGCCAATCCATTCTCACAATCAGGGTTTGTTTTGAATGAGTCCGATCGAATGCATAGGTCGTTAGTGAAAAAACTATTCGGAGAGCCAGATACAACAAGGTCAGCGGGAAAGTCAACATTACGAGGAGTACATGTAAATTGGGTTCACTCAAGAGAAAACCAATCGCGGGAACAAGGTTCGCAATCAATATCGCTTCACTCAGCTCTCCATAACCCTTTTTTTCGAATTGGACAGGGGGAACCGATGAAAAGAAACAAAATAAGAAAGCAATTCCAAGCAATAAGATCGCGGAAAAGTTAACTGCATGACGTACTACAAGGATTACTGTATCCAGCGCTCCGGCGGTTAAAACTGTCAACGCGACCAAGAGGAGTGTCTGGCGATTTACTGAGTTTAGTTCCTCATAACGCGGATCCTCGGCGTGTATTTTACTGGTTGGCGAAGAAGGATGATCAAAATAGGCAGCCAATAAATTACGCATGAGGACGAAGAATATTCCAAGGAATGCGCCGAAGAAAATATCTGTCCAATCCAGGCTTGCACCCAGGTAGTGCGACAACCCAACACCTATCGAATAGGTGAGTATCAACCCTGCCAATAAAAGAGGTTGAGTGAGACGAATAAATAAAGCATTTTGTGATTTATTTAAGTTCATAATTTTATCCTAAATGTGATCCGCCATCCAATGAAATAATGTCCCCTGTAATATATTCATTCGATAACAATAGATCAATAGTCGTTGTCAATGATTGGAAATCCCCTTCGCGTTTCAATGGAGTCTTTTGCACCAATCGATCCCATTCCGAATAAGTCATCCCTTCAGACCTTAACAATAACCCGGGCGCTATCCCGCAGACTCTAATATTTGGCGCAAGTTGACCGGCAAGGATCCGCGTGAGCACATCAACCCCTGCTTTACTGACCACATATGCGCCGTAACCAGTCCAATTCCTGGATGAGCCTGCGTCTGACAGATTGATGATCACAGACCCGCGCTCCATTCTTTTGGCTGCCATCTGACAGCAATACCAAACTGACTTGAGGTTCGTGTTTAAAACATCATCCCATTCAATGGCTGAGATCATCATCAGATCAGACCGGGGCATTATTGATGCAGAATTCACCAAGATTTTCAGATGAAAACCGCTTTCATCTATTTTTTCATACATGGAGTTCACTTGAGCAGCAGCTCTAAGATCTGCGGGTAATAGCATAACTGTCGCTCCCAATGCGGTTATCTCATCGGCTGTTGCTTCTGCTTCCTGGGAGGATTTAAAAAAATGCAAGCCAATGGCATACCCCCGCCGGGCAAGATGCAACGCAATTTCTCTCCCCACGCGTTTGGCTGCGCCGGTAACAAGGGCTAGCGGTAATTTTTTATCATCCATAGTCTTTGGGTTAGGTTTCATTTATGAAAATAACTAGAAAGGAAGAACCAAAGGTTCGCCGGGCGTTCAGCCAGTCTGCGCATGAAATAAGGATACCAGTGTGTCCCAAAGGGGACGTATACCCGTACCTGGTAACCTTCTTTGACAAGTTGTTTCTGCAAGTCTCTGCGGATTCCGTAGAGCATTTGAAACTCCACAGCTTCTTTCGGTAATCTCATGACTTTCATTTGTTGCTTGGCAAAATTTATCCTTTTTTCATCATGTGTGGCGAGTGCCGGAATGGGAGGCGTTTTTCCGTCTCGATCTGATATTGGAAGCCCTGCCATTTTTTCACTTTCAAAAAGCGCAATGGTTAAGTGGTCAAAATTTTTATCGACATCCGCCTTATGTGGAAATGCAACATTTTTTGATTCTTTATAGGCTCCTTTGCATAACCTGACCCGACCGCCTGCAGAATTTAGTTGGGCAATATCTTTTTCACTGCGAAATAAGTAGGACTGAATTACAATTCCGGTATTGTTAAAACCATTTTGAATGCAGAACCAATACATATTTAAAGTTTTTTCAGTGACCTGGGCGCTCTCCATATCAATACGGATAAAATTCCGGGTTAGTTTTGCTCTCGTAAGGATTTTTGATAAATTCTGCTGGCACAGATCGTCATTTAGCCCCATTCCAATTTGACTAAGCTTAACTGAAACATTTGCACGCACTCCGCTCGTCTCAATCAGCTCCAAGATATCCAATATACCCCGAGTCGCATGAGCAGCAGACTCAGAATCGGTTGTGTTCTCACCTAATTGATCAATCGAGGCGAGAATCCCCTTCTCATTTAGCTTGCGTACGGCTTCAATTGCCTGGGCGAGGGTTTCTCCAGCCACAAACCGCTGCGCTGCTTTTTTTGCCGGAGGCCAATGCATAATCAGTTTCTGAATTGCCTCTGATTCTGAAAGTGAGATTAGAACTGATCGCAACATTTGTCCTTGCCTTATTGAGTTTCTCGTATTATTCTAACATAAGGGCGTTCTGACAGTTTTTCGAGATCTAATCCGTAAATAATTTGTCTTGTAAAAAATCCCTTCCTCAATTTCACTATCTCGCAAAATTTCTTTATCGCCGAGCAATCCAGCAACCATCGTCACTTTGGAATCAGCGGTCATCACTCACGAGATGCCGCAACCATAAAACCTTGAACTAGCCATTGAGGTTCAAAATCAAATCAGGTTTGGCTGCGCGATCCTGGCAACCATCGCTTTGCTTGAATAGATAATTCACGTCAGGTTGGATGATGAGCAACGGGTGTCTCACTTCTCCGATAAAGAAGCCTTCAAACTTGGCACAAAAAATAAATGAAAAATCAACGTATGATCGAGTGATTTTTGGTTATGAATTTGAATATGTTCGTTTAATAATTTATGGGTTTGTTGCTGGCTTGGGCGTTTGGGTTACAGCAGGTAAAAACGCGGGACTGGAAGCAGATGGAGATGGGGTAATATTTTGTTGATTGCCAAAGACAGTAAATCTGCCCGAATTCTTCCAGGTTTGACCAACAAATATCTGAACTTCATACTCCCCGGGTTTCCACTGGTCGGGGGTTAACTGTTTGTTGCAGGCATCCGTATATCCATACCCGCCGGGAGGAAAATTCCAGACTGTGGTCTCAAAGCAGATAATCGTCCCCTCATAAAACCAGACCGCTGACCATTGAACGCCTGTCACCATCTTGTCATAGGAATACCCGCCGTACATTTGTGTGATAGGCAGTGTAAATGTATCCGATGTATTAATGACAACCCCGCCTTTAGTCAGAGTTGAAAACTGGACAACGCTAAATACGGCTTTTGTGTCAACGCCTACCGGTGTTTTAATGGCTTTTTGCACAATACCTGGAATTGCTGGAGTATAGGTTTGAGCCAGCGTCAAGGTGATGGTAGGCGTAAAGGTTTGTGAGGGTGTTAAAGTAATCGTTGGAGTTATAGTAATCGTTGGGGTGCGTGAGACTGTTGGAGAAGGTGGAAAATAGTGATAGGCGATCGGCTCACCAAACCGAAAAAAAATAAAACCACCTATCGCCAATACGAACGCGAGCAACATCAACCTCCACCCTTGTTCAATTAGCTCCTGACGTTTTCGATAAAACTCAAGGTGTTTTCCGGTACTGATGGACTTTAACGCCATATAAACGCTGGTGATAAAACCGATCCCCACCAGAACGAGAATAACCTTAAAGGTTGTGGCAATATCAATATTCATAGAGAGTTTGAACTTCCGATGGCATTATAGCATGCCGCGTCAGATGCGCTAGTGGAATTAGATAATTTATCGTCTATTTATTTAGTTGAGCGCTGTATGGTTCAGCAAACAAGGTGGGTGAACCGCCGGTATGCCAAAAAAGTACTTTATCTTCTTGTGTGAAGAAACCATTTTTAATCAAATCGATCATCCCTGCCGCTGCCCTGCCAGTGTAAACCGGATCGAGAAGAATCCCTTCGGTTTTAGCAAACATCCTGATGGCTTCCAGTTCAACCTCGCCAGCCACCGCGTACCCGCCGCCCAAATAACGGTCATTGACAAGAATTTCTTGTGAACTTATTGAGATGTCCTTCCCGATCCGTTCTGAAGCTTCATTTGCCAGATGAGTCACTGTGGTCTGAAGTTCCAAAGCATGGTGGTCAATGCAGATGCCTAAAATTTTGCCAGACCAATTGTATAAATGAGCACCTAATACCATCCCCGCTTGAGTGCCACCACTGGAGGATGCGACAACAATCCAGTTCACATCGATTTTTTGGCCAACAATTTCGCGAATTGCCTCAACATAGCCAAATGTCCCCACCGGGTTTGAGGCTCCAAGCGGGATCAAATATGGGCGTTCGCCATTTTCCCATGCTTGTTGAAAAACTGTTTTCAGAGTGTTTGCACGTTCCTCGCGGACAGTCCATACAATTTCTGCGCCAAGCAGATGATCAAGCAGCAGGTTCCCGTTTGCGAGATCAGGTTCTGTGCCAGATAAGACTAAAATGCATTTAAAACCAAACTTGGCGGCAATAGCAGCCGTTTGGCGGCAGTGGTTAGACTGGATATCTCCAACCGTAACAAGTGTTTTGGCGCCATTGGCTTGAGCTTCAGCTAACACAAACTCGAGTTTTCGAGCTTTATTCCCTCCAAAGGCCAATCCTGTCAGGTCATCCCGTTTGATCAAAAGCTGCGGACCACCTAATAGAGTAGTTAAATGCGGTAACGCCTCAATCGGTGTTGGAAGATGAGCAAACAACGTCCGAGGGATATTCATTTGATCTCCTGAAGAATCTTTCCTCTCCGAAACCATCTTGTGAGGTCTAGTATCCTGGGTAAAACGCGCTGATAAGCGAAATAGAGAAATGGCTTAACAGGATAATCCCAGGCGCCTGGTGTACGGATCACTTCTCCGCCCAAGCCTTCTTTAAATCGAAATACCCCGAACATGGAATCCCCAGCGTTAAAAACATCCGGCGCGCCCCATAAATCATAAACCTCACATCCATAACCCTTTGCCTTGCGCATCGCTTCCCATTGAAGGAGATAATTCGGCATCTTTTCGCGGTGCGCGGTTGTCGACATACCGTATAAATACCACGCCCGCTTTGCAAAATGAAACAGGACCAACCCGGCTATCGGTTTACTCTCAACTTCGGCAATCAGGGGGTCAGCCATGCCCGCATCAATAAATCGATTCCATATACCCAGGTAATAACCCATTTCCCGGATGATGAAACCGTCTCTTGCCGCGGTCTGGGCATACATTTTGTATAATACAGGCAGTTCATTAATTGTGGCTACGCGCACTGTAACGTCACTACGTTGGGCTAGACGAAGGTTATAACGCGTCTTTTGCTTCATCTTCTTTAACCAGTCTTCTTCGCTGCCATTAAGGTCGATGAGCACTGTATTCTTAAATTGGATTTGTTCTTTAGAAAACTTCCATCTGCGATCTTTCAACGACTGAATCAAGGTTACGCCAGTTGTGACTTCTTCAACTGAGTCTGTGTTTGGGATTCCTCTTCCCAGGACGACCTCCGGATCGATCTTGATAAATATCGCTCCAATAGTTTTAGCATAGTCCTGTATGGCATTTAAAACTTTTTCACACATAGCCTGGTCAGTCCAATCCATCATCGGGCCGCGTGGAACGTAGCAGACTGCCATTTTTGGACCAAATCCAAAAGGTCTAATACTGCGGGTTAAGATATTTGCCGCGGCTTTAACTTTCCCTGCATCGTCGCTCCAAGTGATCTGAGTCGACTCCCAACCAACATCTTTTTTTACTTCAGCCCATTCTGAAGTCTGGAGCAGATGTGCGCCTGGCAAAGTGGAGATCAAATTATCCCAAGTCTCGTTGATCATTCCTGCTCTTTCATTAATGCCATTCTGGAATTTAACCAATCCCTTACCTGTCTATCTCCACTGGCTCCGGTCAATGGCATTTCCTTAATTTCTTCTGGAGAATAAAAACCAACCTGCAAAGCTTCAGAAGTGATCGTTAACTCGCCTCCGGTAACCTCTGCGTCATAAAGCAGCACAATTCCGTTTCCGCGTGGATCATCAGAATAGGTATAAACGTCAACAAACTTTTTTATACTCACTTGTAGACCTGTTTCTTCAAACGTTTCTCTGACAGCGGCTTGGTCGGGTTCTTCATCTACTTCAACAAATCCGGCTGGCATATACCAACTGCCATACCAAGGCTCAATTCCCCGCTGCACCAATAGCAATCGGCCATCACTTTGAACTCTAACACCAGCGCTCACTTTTCGTTGTTCGTAATTGATCCACCCACAATCTTCGCACACTTCCCGTACCCTTCCATCGACCATTCTGATTGTCAATGGTTTTCCGCATTCATGACAATAATGTTCCATTTAGTCTTCCCGTCCACCGCGATTGCGCATAATTTGTTGATAAAGCTTGTAAATACCCGGATAATAAATTCGGTCCCAAGCCCCCACGCTCCTTAGAACATCACCACCAAACCCCCGCTTAAACCTATATACTCCCCACAGGCCTTCATGGCTGTGTTTTTTTAAAAACTCTTCCTCCAGGTTTTCCTCATCCGTATCAGGGATTCCCCAAAGATCGTAAACATTGCATCCACGGTTTTTCGCCCATTTCATGGCTTCCCATTGGATGAGATAAGTTGGCATACGGTTTCTTTCCTCGTCGGTAGAGGCGCCAAACATATACCAGGCTGTATTCCCTTGAGCGAATACAACTAATCCCGCAATCGGTCGCTCCGCATAATACGCCATCAATAACTCAACTGCGCCTGATGGGCGAAACAGATCAAGCGCTTTTTGGTAATAAGACACCTTGTGAACCCCGAATCCGTCACGCTTTCCGGTGATTTCGGTCATTTTGTGAAAAGCTTCTATATCATTCGAAAGACGCACCACAATTTCTTTTTTTCCCGCAAGCCTTATGTTGTAGCGGGTTTTCTGTTTCATTCTCTCCAATATTTCTTCCTCAGATCCTTCTAAAGAGACAAGCGCGGTGCGTTGTGGTTGAATCGGTTTTGTTTTTTTCCAACCCGCTGCCTCAACCAATAAAATAGCTTCATCGGGTTCCCAAATATCGGGTTCAACTTTTAAAAATATGGCCCGTTCTTCTCTGCAAATCTGATCAAGTTCAGAAAAAAGAGAGGAGGCTAGTCCAACCGGTCCCTTTGGAACGTATGCGATCGTAAACCCCCCCGGCAGTTTCCGAAACAGAACCTGGGCGCCGCAATCCCCTGAAATTATACGTACGGCTTTCCATCCAAAGCTGGATTTCAGCTCACCCCAGGCACCGGACTGTAAAATGTGGGTGTTGGGGTGTTTATTAATGAATTCATTCCAATCTTTTAAGTTAACCTTCATGGTCAATCGATTGAGATCAATTCAGGCGGAGGTGTAGAAGCTAAATCTGCGCCGGGGATATTTTGATCCACGAATTTCACGATTGCTACAGAATCTCCTTGGTCGGAAAGCGCAAGCAGCTGGTCGATTTTTGCTTTCAGGAGTTCGCCGCTAAAATTATTCGGATCGTCATATTGGAAAATATCCGGGTGCTGTGTAGGTGCAAATTGATTACCCTCTTCCCAAAGATCCTCACTTAATTTCTCGCCAGGTCTAACCCCGGTAAATGCGATTTCAATATCTTTACCCGGTTCGAGCCCTGATAACCGAATCAGATCTTCAGCCAGGTCAAGTATTCTTACCTGCTGGCCCATATTCAAAACATACATTTCACCACCCCTTGACATTCCGGCAGCTTGAAGGACCAGGTATACCGCTTCTGGAATAGTCATGAAGTAGCGTTTCATGTCAGGGTGAGTTACAGTTATCGGTCCGCCTTTGGCGATTTGATGCTTGAATAAAGGCACCACACTCCCGCGGCTTCCGAGAACATTGCCGAACCTCACCACAGCGTAAGCGTTGCTTGTCCTGCGGGCAGCATCCAGCACGATCATTTCAGAGAATCGTTTCGTTGCGCCCATGATATTGACCGGCCGGATCGCTTTATCAGTGGAGATCATCACCAGGCGGTTGACATTAAACGTCTCACATGCTTCTACCACATTGCGTGTTCCCCGTATATTATTATGAACTGCTTCGTCGATGTTCATTTCCATCAACGGCACATGTTTATGAGCTGCCGCATGAAAAACTACATCCGGTTTAAACTTTTGGAACACATTTTTCAACCGCAAGCTGTCCCGCACATCGACTATCACAGGAAAGATCGGTAGCGAAGGATTGCTTTCCTGGATCTCCAACAGCGACTCAAAAATGCTGTTTTCTCCGTGCCCCAATAGGATTAATCCGGTTGGGTTCCAACGAGAGATTTGCCGGCACAATTCTCTACCGATTGATCCCCCCGCACCAGTAACCATGACAGTTTTACCTGTGAGCGTAAATCCCACTAATTCTTCTTTCATATGAGAAGGCTGCCGTCGGAGTAGATCAGTAATATCTACTTCACGTAAACGGCTGACACTCACTTTTCCGCCTAACAATTCATAAATCCCAGGCATCGTGCGAAACGGGATGCCTTTCAACCGGCATATATCAGCCACGATCCGGATGGTTGTTCCACCGGCGCTGGGAATGGCAATGATCACTTCATCAATTCTTTTATGCTCCAGTACTTTTCCGATATCGGTAAGATTTCCCACCACCGGGATCCCGTGGATCTGTTGTTTCATCTTTGCAGGGTTATCATCCAAAAACCCAACCGGGTTTAGATTCAACTCTGTGTTCTTCTGGAGTTCCCGCACAACCAACGCGCCGGCATCCCCGGCACCGATGATGAGTGCGCGTTTAGCTTGAGCCCCTTTTAGAGTAGTCGAAAAAGAATTTGCACTTTCTGCTAAAAGTCTGGCTAAAAACCGCACACCACCAATCAGCAAGATCGTTAGCAACCAATCAATGATAATAACCGACCGGACAAAGCCAGTGAAAATCTTGAAGGAATACATAACAACAAGCACAACGTAAACAATGACGGAGGCGGTACTGACCGCAATTGCAACAAGTCTAAGTTCTTTAATGCTGGCGTATACCCATAACCGCCGGTACATTCCAAAAAAGTAAAAAACCAATGGTTTAATTACCAGCGCCGTCCCGATCACCCAATAAGCAAAAGGCAAATAGTAAAAGAATAGAGGACCGAGTTCAAACCGAAGCGCAAATGCTCCGAAAACTGCGGCAACGATTACCAAAAAGTCAAGCAATAACACATAACGGTTACGAATATTTGGTTTTGATTTCATCATAGACCTCTGAAACCAAGAACTGTTCCCACCGTTCGGATGATGATATTAATATCCAACAATAGATTCCTGTGTTTGATGTAATAAAGGTCAAATTCCAGTTTTACTGCGGTATCTTCAACTGTTGAGGCATAACGCTGATTGATCTGCGCCCAACCAGTGAGTCCGGGCCTTACAAATAGCCGGGCGCGATAAAACGGGATTTGCTCCTGAAAATGATTCACCAATTCAATCTGCTCAGCACGAGGGCCGACAATGCTGTTTTCGCCTTTTAGAATATTGATGACTTGCGGCAGCTCATCAAGGTGGCTGCGGCGCAGGATCTTGCCAAACCGTGTAATACGTTGATCGTCTGTGGCAGTCATGCCGGCAATACCATTAATCTCTGAATCTTTTCGCATCGTCCGAAATTTGTAGATTCTATAAGGCTTCCCATTTTTTCCGACGCGCATTTGTTGATATAAGACGGGGCTTCCGTCATCTATGAGGATAAGGAATGCAAACAACGGGTATAACAAGACGAGAATCAAAAAACCTGCCAGGCTACCCAGTATATCAATCATTCGTTTGGTGCTCTCGTATAATCCTGAAGTGTGAGCCTGGTCGATGAATGATCTCAGGATCCAATCAGATTGAAGTAAAAATATTGGTACTCTTCCAAATATATCTTCATAAACAGTTGGAAGAGAACTTACTTCGATCCCTTCCTCTTCTGCGGCAAGTACAGCGCGGAAAAGGTGCGGGTTAAGTTCTCCTGAAATTGCGAATATCAGGTCAGTGATACCATGTTCTTTAATGTGAGCCAATAAACCGGAACCAGTTCCGATCACCGGGTAACCTTCTAATTCCATGCCTTGTTTTTCGGGATCATCATCAATGTATCCCACCAAAGTAAACGGAGATGGCGTAATCTTGCCCACCATTTGCGCTAAAGTTGTCCCGGCTTTCCCCGCGCCGATCATCAACACGCGTCTATTAAATATCGGAGCCGTAAAGATGGATATATATAGAAACCGCCATACGATAGAGAGCGCTGCAGCCGACACCACGAACACAGCAACTCCGCGCCGAGGTAATGAATTGGGATCTGAAATGAAGAAAATAAGTAAATAGATCAGCAAACTAAACCCTGCCGCAGATCCTACCCCTCTCAAGACATCACTATGCCGGTTTGCTTTTCGCACATCGTAAAGTTCGATCAGCAGCAAACTCCATGCAATTGGCAGCAAATAAAACCAGAAAGGAGCGCGCTGATTCAAAAAATCCCATGAAAAATCTAACCAGTCTTTTTGTGCCCAGAAGTAGAGAGCAACGATAACCGAAAAACCGGTAGCCATTAGATCGCCCAGTAACAGAATTAATTGGCGCTCTTTGCCCCGAATTCGCAATTTACCAGTTTGCTGGTTTCGTTCTACACTCATCTTATGTTCCTTCACTCTCGGGATTTAATAAGCTCCACCAAAAACCAGAGCCCCAGGAGAAATGCATGGTCATGATCGCCAAAGGGACGCCTAATATAAAAGCCGCATCTGATTTTTGCAACACTATTCGCGAAGCAGCCGCGATCAAAATTATCAAATATGCGCACAGAACGAGCAATAGTAAAATTCTTGCCATTGTTGAGAATACAGAAAGTAATAATAACATCAAAATACTAAAAACAAAAAGGGGCGGCAGCGCCTGACGCCAACGCAGTGTCTCTGGGTAAAGTCTCAACATTCTGAGTTTCCAAAAGCCATACGTGAAATACTGCTTTGATAACGTCTTAAGCGTAGGTCGTGAATAATAGATTGCTCGGATCAACGGATCAATCCAAATCTTTCCGCCGAATTGCCTCAATCGGGAATTGAATTCGTAATCCTCATTCACTTTTAAGGCTTCGTTATAATAGCCAATTTCTTCCACCTTCGACTTGTAGTAAGTTCCAAAAGCTACTGTGTCTGCTTCACCTGCGGTTTTTGTCCACCTGTATTTGGCATCCCCCACTCCCAAGGGATGAGCTGTAGCAATTGATATCCCACGCGCAATCCACGTATCTGCTCCGGGTTTGACGTCGATCACCCCGCCAACATTATCACCCAACCCGGCTTTCAAGGCGGTGATACTTCGTTCGATATAATCGAGTGCCGGAATGGCATGAGCGTCCATGCGGGTAAGGATCACTCCTTTTGCGGCTCGAATGGCAATGTTCAACCCTGTGGGAATCTTTCGCATTGGGTTATCACATACTTGAATGCGAAGCTCGGGGTGATCCCTTTGAAATCTTGCGATGATCTGTCTCGTTTGATCCACAGACATGCCATCCGCAATTATCACTTCCAGATTGTCAACCGGATAAGTTTGCCCCAAGATCGATTCAAGCAAGGTCTGGATTGTCCTTTCTTCATTCAGGCACGGGATGATGATTGAGACATCAGGAAGGGTCATTTCTGGTTTTCCTCTGCTGCCTTTGTTTTTTGTTCCGGCAATGGCAGCAACAAAGTAAAGCATGTTCCATGTCCCTTTTCACTTTTCACAAGGATGTCGCCGCCATGGGCTCGCGCGATTTGCCGCGCGATTGGCAGTCCCAAACCCTCTGATTTGCTCGGTCCGCCTTTGCGGGATTTATCGACTTGATAAAAACGGTTGAAGATCTTGGGCAATTCCTCTGGATCGATCCCGATCCCGGTGTCTGTAATATGAATCCGAACCATTCGCTGAACCACGTCTCCTGACATGGTGACCATTCCGTCTTCGGGAGTGTATTTGATCCCGTTTTCGATCAGGTTTGTGAGCGCCTGGGTGATCCGATCCGCATCAGCTAATACAAGCGGGATATTTTGGACAGTCGAGTTCAGTCTCACTTTCCCCTGTGCCGCGGTTAGAGACAATTTTTCCACAATATTCTTAACCAGAATTGCCAAATCCATTGACTTCTTTTCAAGATTCTCAACCCCACCTTCCAACCGGGTGAGTGTTAGTAAATCCAATACCAGTCGAAGCATCCGTTCAGATTCTGTGGAGATTACATGTGCCGCATGTTTGATCGATATCTCGCCAGAAGCAGTACCATCCAGGATTGCGTTGGAAAACCCTTGAATAGAGGTTAGAGGAGTTTTAAGTTCGTGGGAAACATCGCTGACAAAATCGCGTTGCGATTGCTGGCTCTCTCGCACCTGTCTACTCATTTCATTTAAAGATTTTGCCAGCTCCTTGACCTCCTGTGCTCCCTCCAAAGGAATTGGATTGTGTTTTTCAAGACCTAGTGACTTGGCGGTTTTTGCCATTTTTCGCAGGGGTTCTGCAAGCCAGTGATCCATAAAAGCTGCCATTACCAGTGAAACAATCAAGGCAAAAACTAGTACCCTTATTATCAATCGTATCATTGGGTCGCTTAACATGATTTTGAGGGTTAGATTTCCTCGAGGTGAAGCAATAACAAGGTATTGGTTGGTGGCTGTCAATCGCCGGCCGATATAAATCCAGGCTTTCTGGTTAGTATCAGTCACGAAAAGGGAGTTATTGAGATCTTCCGTGCGCCGGATTCCAACCAGGGTTACCCATTTTATCGGCACGTCAGTGTCCGAGTGAGAATCGAACAGCGGGTTACCTCTATTATCCAGGATAAGTACCCGCATGTTTTCAGCAACCGGTCTGTCAATAAGGGAAGTATTAATCGCTTTGATGGGATTAGACGGTTCTTGCTCGATCTTCCTTACCAGCGTCTGTTCCACTAACCGCATTTGCAAAACCACTTGCCGGTAGAGCACAGAACTGCGGTTAAGGGTGATAGCCAAACCAACAAAAAATGCACCCAGGACAACAAGGATGAGCAGTGAATAACCTAGCCATAACCGTGAACGGAGAGTTTTGAACATCACGCTACCAATTTGTAACCAATACCGGTGACCGTGTCAATGATTACTTTTGTTTTTTTCAACTTGTTTCGCAGTTGGGCAACATGCACATCCACTGTGCGGGTTTGACCTGCGAAATCATACCCCCAGGCCAGATTAAGCAGCCTTTCGCGAGTCAAAACAAACCCGCGGTGTTCAGCTAAAACCTTAAATAATTCAAACTCATTCCGCCGCAGGACAATCTGGTGTTCACCTTGCCGCACTTCCCTCCTCGCCAGATCAATCACAAGATCCGCAACCAAGATCTTTTCAGCATCAGAAGTTTGCGGGCGATCCATCCGCCGTAAAATTGCCTTAACCCGGGCAACCAATTCACGTGGGTTGAATGGCTTGGTCATATAATCGTCCGCGCCAAGCTCAAGACCGAGGATTTTGTCAACATCATCGTCGCGAGCAGTGAGCAGAATAATAGGCACCTGATTATTTTCTGCCCGGAGTTTCCGGCAGATCTCAAAACCATCCATTCCGGGCAGCATTAGATCAAGTACAACCAGGGCGGGTGAATCGCGATGAATAACTTCCAAGGCTTTACATCCATCCGCAACAGTTTGGATGACAAAACCATCCCGCTCCAGATACATGCGAGCGAGGTTAGTGATATTCTCTTCGTCATCCACGAGCAGGACGAATTCCTGACTCACAATCCTCCGTTATCAGCAATCCTCGTCTTTGCACACCAATGCAATGGCTTCAATCTCCACCGCCGCATTCTTTGGCAGCGCTGCCGCTTGCACCGTAGACCGGGCAGGAGGATTTTCCTTAAAGAACTCGGCGTAGACGTCGTTCATTCTGGCGAAATCATTAATGTCCCGCAAGAAGACGGTTGTTTTCACAACATTGTCCATACAGGAATTGGCTGCTTCCAAAATACCATTAAGATTGGTCAATGCCTGGCGGGTCTCAGCTTCGATACCGCCCTCAACAATAAGACCGGTTTTGGGGGCAAGCCCGATCTGCCCGGCAGTGAAAACAAACGGACCACCAGTTGCGCCTACGGAATACGGTCCGATGGGAGCAGGGGCTTGATCAGTGTTAACAACCTTTTTTTCACGACAACTCATTGAAAACCTCCATTTGATCTATGATACTTTGATTTTATGCTAAAAAAGGAATGGCGTAAATATAAACAAGGCTTTCGACTTTATTGTAGTCTTTACTACTTTTTTTCATTCCGGTATAGAATTCAAAGTAAGTTACATCCCGGATTTGGCTGGTATAATTCACGCGGCTATTATTCTTCTTTTTATGCAAAAAAGGAACCTATGCTCGAAAAAATCATCGCAATACAAGATCGATACACGGAACTTACCAGATTGATGGAAGTCAACATGGAAGATTACCAAAAGATCACCGAACTGGCAAAAGAACGCTCTGAATTGGAGCCAATCTACCAACTTTCCTTAACATTCAGGAGTCTATTGGCACAGCTCGACGAAGCCAAAGAACTCGAATCCAGCGGAGATGCCGAGTTCACCTCCCTGGCAAAAACAGAAATTGAGAGCCTTGCTCCGCAAATTGACGCGCTTGAAAAACAACTAAAATCTCTGCTTGTTCCGAAAGACCCTCGCGATGATCGAAATGTCTATATTGAAATTCGGGCGGGTGCAGGCGGCGATGAAGCCGGTCTTTTCGCGGCGGAATTAATGCGCATGTATATGCATTACGCAGAACAACGACGATGGAGCATGGAAATCATTACAGCCAATGAGACTGGTATCGGAGGCTTTAAAGAAGTCATTTTCATGGTCAAAGGAAAGGGTGCATTCTCACGTTTCAAGTTTGAATCTGGCGTGCACCGTGTTCAACGCATCCCGTCCACAGAATCTTCAGGACGTATTCACACTTCCACTGTGACAGTAGCAGTGATGGCAGAGATGGAAGATGTTGACATCCAAATCCCTGAAAGCGACATCGAGGTGGATGTGTACAGGTCATCCGGCGCTGGCGGGCAAAACGTCCAAAAAAATATGACTGCGGTTCGCATCACACACAAACCTTCCGGAATCGTTGTAGCCTGTCAGGATGAACGTTCGCAGCTGCAAAACAAGCTGCGCGGTTTAAGCATTTTACGGTCCAGACTATATGACCTTGAAATTCAAAGGGTCCAGGATGAGCGTGAAGAAGCCAGACGTTCACAGGTTGGCACCGGCGACCGTTCCGAGAAGATACGCACATACAACTATCCGCAAAGTCGCGTCACGGATCATCGCATCAATGTATCATCCTATAACCTGCCCGCAGTTATGGGCGGAGATATCGATCAATTTATCGATGAACTGGCACAAAGAGACGAGACTGACCGGTTATCAACCAGCGGGGTTAATGACGAAGATTGAGATCAAAGATTGGTTAATTGAGTCGACTGCTCTTCTTTCCAATCATTCTGAATTCCCATTTATCGAAACTCAGGTATTATTGGCCTTCGTGACCGGCAAATCGCGAGAGTGGTTGATTGGCCACCCAGTTGTTCAACTTACTAATGATCAGCTTGGTCGACTATCAACCCTTCGTGCCCGTTTGATAGAAGGCGAACCTTTGCCTTATCTCACTGGAAAACAAGCCTTTTTTGGTCTTGACTTTGCGGTGGATAATCATGTGCTCATCCCGCGCCCTGAAACGGAGTTATTGGTTGGCGAGTGTATTCAATGGCTAAATGGACATCCCTCCAAACGGAAAATGGTTGATGTCGGCACTGGTTCCGGTGCAATTGCTGTCATATTGGCTCATCAATTCAACGACCTGGACGTCACCGCTATTGACTGCAGCGCAGAAGCGCTTGCCATTGCAAGCGAAAATGCCAAGACTTATTATGTAGATGGGCAAGTACACTTTCTTAAAAACGATCTTTTAACCGGACTCGAAGACCGATTCGACCTGATTGCTGCCAATTTACCTTATATTCCTTCCGAAGTATTGAAAAGTCTAACAGTTTCAAAATATGAGCCTCGCCTTGCTCTGGATGGCGGCGCGGATGGTCTTGGCCTCATCAGGCAATTGATCGAACAATCAAAAAACCGAATAAAACCGGGCGGATTGATCATTTTAGAAATTGAAACCAGTCAGTCTGCTGCTTGCCTGAAACTGGCTGAAAACGCCTTCCCACTTGCTGAAATTACCCCCATGATTGACCTTGCCAAACACCCCAGAATTATTAAAATTCAGTTATAAACGAGGTGGACATGCAGACTTTGATACTGCCCGTAGATCAACCAGGTGCGATCGAATCAGCGCTCGCTCTATTCAAAGCAGGGGAAATTGTCGCTTTTCCAACGGATACAGTGTACGGATTGGGGGCGAACGCCTTTCACGCACCGGGGATCATTAAGCTCTTCGAAGCCAAAGGCAGGGATTCCAACAATGCCATCGCAATCCTCATCGGCTCGTTAGATCAAACAAGCCTGCTCACAGACTGCATGACCGATATTGCACTTCGATTGACTGAAGCCTTCTGGCCTGGCGGATTGACCGTCATCGTCCCTAAAAAAAATACGCTGCCGGAACTGATCTCCACTACAGATCGGATCGGTATTCGCATCCCAAACCATCCTGTTACATTGGAGCTTCTAAGGACATTTGGCCCACTTGCCACTACCTCTGCCAATTTGGCGGGGAAAAGCAACCCGCAAAACGCCTACGATGTTTACGAACAGCTCAACGGTCGGGTCCCACTGATCCTCAATGATGGAGACTGTCCGGGAGGGATTCCCTCAACAGTAGTCGATTGCAGTGGAACAGAACCAATTATTTTAAGGGAAGGCGCTATTTCAAACAAAGCTATCCAAAGGGTAATGGAAGGCAAGAAACCGTAATAAATTCCTGGACATTTCTAATCAGACTCCTAACGTATCGGTATATTATTTCCGTCGAATTCGACTCAAGAATCCCACGCTCTTGGTAGTCTTCCATCATCGCGGGTTTTGCTTTTCACTTGGCAATCCATTGATTTTTTAGCGCGTTCAAAGCAGCATAATTTCCTCCGTCTAGCAGCATGGATTTGTGATTTCCTCTCTCGATGATCCTTCCCAATCCGAGCAAGATGATCTCATCCATTTGTTCCATATGCGAAAAATCATGAGTAATGAAAAAGATTCCACAGTGTTGAAATACATCGAAGATGGTTTTCATGATCTTGTTCCCCGTGAATGGGTCCATATGAATATCAGGTTCATCGAGTAGCAAGAATGGACGATCCTGAAGCAGCGCCCGCGCGATTGCGACCCGCTGCCGCTCTCCCCCGCTCAAGCGCAGCCCTTGGTCGCCTACCCAGGTATCTAACCCTTGCGGTAGTTTATTCACCCGCTCATAAAGGTCAGCCAGGCGGAGAACCTGGTGAAGTTCCGCTTCGGTTGCATTGGGGTTTGCTAAAAGCAAGTTATCCCGCAGACTGGCGCTGAATAAATAAGTCTTTTGAGATATCACGCCAAAAAATGCCCTGGATACGTACGGATTGATCCTGGTTGATTCAATATTATCAAAATACATCTTTCCTTCATCGGGTGACCAAAACCGCAGGAGCAGGTTCATCAGGCTGGTTTTACCTGCCCCGCTGGGTCCGATCAAAGCAACTTTCTTGCCCTGCTCCAAAAAGAGATTGATACCAAGCAACTGAAAGGCTTGGTCTTGCGCATATCTAAAATTAACTTCCTCAAGTCGGATAGAACGAGGAGTCGTAATGAATTTCTCAGTCGAAATGACTCGATTAGATTGACTCGAACCTGATATCGAGAACAACCTTCTGGCAGATTCCAGACTGGCATTTAGGTTCTGGGCCGCCTGAGGTAAGGTGGCCGTTGACTCAAAACTCGCCATTGCCAGGAGCGTAATCACTGCCAGCGTCACACCGCTGATTGATCCACCGTCGACCATTGGGATAGCTGTCCAAAGCACCCCAAGAATGATCAGATTCAGGATCGCTAACGATAACCCGGAGTTGATACCGCTTAACAACGCCAATTTCAACTGTATCTCTCCTGATTTCCGGCTTTCCTTTTTGATCTCGTCAAACCAAATCGTCTGCATTCCGTAAGTCTGTAAATCTTCCAACCCCTGCAAAGTTTCTACCAGTCGCGAAGATAGACCGGAACGAGCGTCGGTCATCTCCCGAGCGGTCTTGTATGTGACAAGGATTGTCTCCAAAGGCAAAATGAACCCGGTGATAAATAACCCCGCGGCCAAGATCATTCCCAGCTCCACCGCGTATCCACCGATGAACAGGCTGACCCCGATACCTGTGACAAGCGCTACCACCACAGGTGAAATTACTCTGACGTAGAAGTTTTCCAGCGTTTCGAGATCTCCCATCACTCGGTCGAGCAAATCGCCGACTTTTTTGGTGTACAGTTCCGCTGGCGGTGCGGATTCGACCTGCCGGTAAAACCACTCACGCAGATGTGACAGTACGCGTAAATTAACCGAATGGGAAACAAGTCTTTCGAGATATCGGAACCCTGCCCGGCTGATGCCAAAGAAACGTACTCCCACGATCGCCACTTGCAGCTCCGCGATGGATGGGTGCAGCGCGGCGGACGCGATCAGATAAGCTGAAGTACCCAGCATCCCTATACCCGCTGCGATCGTCGCGACCCCTAACAGGATAGATAACAAAATCTCTTTTACAAAAGGTTTTAAAAAGCGCAGGAGTTTTAGGGTCGTTCTCATTCCTTGTCCTCCATCGCATGGATCAACCGGACATACTCACCACCCACCGCCAAGAGAACTGGGTGTGTACCCTTTTCAACAAACCTTCCGTGCTGCATTACAAAGATCTCATCCGCGGCCTGCACAGTCGACAAGTGGTGGGCAATGGTTATGGATGTGCGGTCTTTGAGCAATTCCCGAGTCGCAATCAAAAGCATTTTTTCCAGTTCAGCGTCGAGGTGTGCGGTCGGTTCGTCCATGAGAACAAATGGACTATCTTTCAAAAAGGCGCGCGCTAATGCCACACGTTGTGCTTCACCGCCACTCAAACGGGCGCCACCTTCCATAAGTTGTGTATCAAGCCCGGCAGGCAAATCTGACAATAGTTGACCCAGTAAAGCCTTTTCCAATGCGGCAGTAACCTCTTCCCGCGATCGCTCAGGGTTTAACAGGCGCACGTTTTCCAACAGGGTGGTGTTGAACATCGCTGGTTTTTGCGGAACCCAGCTGATCCCTCGCCTCCAAATTTCAACATTCCACTCGCAAATATCCACTCCGTTGATCATGATCGCGCCGCTGTCTGGACGCATAAACTGCATTAGCAGTTGAGCGAGTGTGCTTTTACCCGCTCCGCTCTCACCCACCAGAGCGTAATGCTTACCGGATTCGATCTCCAGGTTGATTCGATCCAGCGTTTTTTCTGAATTTCCAGGGTACATGAAAGTCATTTCCCGAGCAACCAGGCGAAATGGTTTATAAAATGGGTTCGTCTGCTGCGATTCTCTTGTGTCGAATGCTGGTTTCTGTTCAGGCAGATCCAGAAGTTCAAAGATGCGCCTGGCAGCGGTCAACCCGGTCATTCCGGCATGATAACGCGCGCTGAGGTTACGCATGGGCAAGTAGAACTCCGGTGCGATCAGCAAGATGAAAAAGCCTTGTTCGAACAGGATTCTGGAATATAACAACCGCAGCCCGATCTCTACTGCAACCACAGCCATTGAGATGGTTGCCACCAGTTCCAGAACGAACGCCGAGAGGAAAGTGATCCGCAATACGGTTAACGTCACTTCACGATATCGTTCACTAACCGCTTTCAATTCCCCGGCGCGGTCTTTGCTCCTCCCCAATATCATTAATGTGGAAAGCCCCTGCAGTGTATCGAGGAAATAAGCGCCCAGCCGGGAAAGAGCCGTCCATTGGCGTTTCGTGTGACTTTCAGACATTCTGCCGATCAACACCATGAAGAGCGGAATTACCGGCGCGGTAACCAGGAACACTACTCCGGTGAGCGGGTCAAGCGGGAAAACTATCACAAGGATAGTGACTGGCAGAATCACCGCGAGCAAGATCTGAGGCAGGAACTGACTAAAGTAAACATCCAGCGCGTCTAGACCTTGCAGCGCAGTAGTGGTCAATTCCCCGGTGCGTTCTCCCTTGAGAAAAGCTGGACCTAACCGGTTGATCTTGTCGAGAAGCTGATCTCGTAAGTCGGTCTTCACCTTCACAGCCAGCGCTCCCGCGAGAGTCTCATTTGCCACCGTGAAAACAACTCTTGCCAAAAGAACAATCAAGATTCCGCGCAGTAGTGGTACGACCTGCATCAATGCCTGCTTTTCCAGGAACACTCCTGAGATGACCCCGCTCAACAACCACGACTGTAAGACCACCAACCCCCCTGCTGCAAAGCCGAACAGGATGGTCAGAGGAAGTAGCAGCCCGGCCGTATGCGCTTGCCGGATCAATCTGACATTGTTATTCATTCGTTCAATTTTGCCCGAACTGATTCGATTCGTCAAATCCAGCCTTCGACAAAAAAACGGCAGAGCCATCGCTCCGCCGTTTTAAGCCATCAACGTCCGAGTTTACATTCCCGGTTCCGGAGTTGGCGCCGGAGTGTTTGCAGCTCTGAAATCGCGTACCGCTTTCGCGAATTCACGCACTGCGTCGAACATTAGCTTCCGGGTTGCCTTCATTGCATCACGAGCGCTTTCGAGTGTGACGCGGGCGGCTTCAATGTCAGTGACCTTTCCATTGTCTCCAAATCCATCATGGACAGCCAAAATAGACGCGGCGTTCTCGTGTGAGGATTCTATAGCAGGGATCTTGCCTTCGAAAGCAAACAGAGCATTTTCCAACGGTGAGGTATCGATACCTTTGGCTTTCAGGGCATCAATGCGTGCCTGAGCTTTGGAGAAGATGTCGTCATGTCTTGCAATGTTCTCAGCCTGTTTTGCCAGGGCATCCTGTGCGCGTATATAGAGGTTTTCCAGACGCTGCTTGATCAGACCGTATTTATTCCCTTCCTGGGTTGACGGGTTTTCCCCTTGCAGTCCAACCGCGGCCACGGGTTGGGTCGGAAAAGCGAACGCCATTATTCCGACTAAAAGTGTTATCAATAAGCTTGTTGCGAAAACTTTCGTTAATTTTTTCATATCCATTCTCCTTTGATTAGTAGCTTATCAAAAGTATAGGTTGCGGATATGATGCAGCAATTATGTAAGTGTAAATTCTTTGTAATTTTAATCAACAAACTGCAATAAGAAGAGCACGTCTTTCAGAGCGGCAGCGAAGATCTCCCCCATGATCGCTTCGTCAACTTGATATGGACCGCCGTAAACCCCATCGCCGATGGCGTCCTTGACCTCTGACGAACTCAAAATGCGGTTCGTCACAAATGGACGCTTTTCTCCTTGCGGCATATTAGCAGTCCGCACGAACGGAAAAGCCTCAATCCATGAAGCATGGTAAGAATGCAATCCATGCTTTTCGGCGATAGCGGAGACATTGGGGGCTTCCCACCAATCGTACCAGGACATTTTCAACCCCTCCAGTTCGTTGACCAAGTCACCGAGCGAGACCTTGGCAGGTTTGTTGCCCCCGTGACCATTGACGATCACCAGCCTCTTAAAGCCTTGATGATGCACAGAGCGGACGATATCTTCAACCACGTCTACCAGGGTCTTCACCCGCAAACTCATCGTCCCTGGATAATCGGTAAAATAAGAAGAACAGCCAAAATTCAGCGGTGGAGCAACCAGCACTCCAGATTGCTGAGACGCCGCGTCTGCGATAGACTGCGGAATCTTCACATCTGCGCCAATGCTGATATAGCCGTGCTGTTCGGTTGCGCCAAGCACCATCATCAACCGATCGTCTTTCTTAAGGTAACCCTCAATTTCCATCCAATTCAATTCAGCGAGTCTCATACTGCACACCTTCCTCACCCCTTAACCCCCCCTTCAATAATCAAACGCAAACTTTTCCCTATTATAACGAAAAACCGGGATGCGCTAACACCCCGGCTGGATCGAGTTCTTTCTAACGGACGATGTTGACCAGCCGTCCTTTTACGTAGATCACCTGACGCGGCTCTTTGCCTTCCAGCATTTTCTGCACGGACGCACTGGCGAGAGCGGTTTTTTTTGCCTCTTCATCGGTGATGTCCGCGGGGACGGTGACTCGGTCGCGTAGTTTGCCGTTGATCTGAACCACCAGGGTGATCTCATCCTGCGCGGCGGCGGCTTCATCCACCCTTGGCCAGAGTTGCGTATGGATAGAATAAGGTTTGCCAATCCTTGACCACAGCTCTTCGCTGATGTGGGGCGCCACAGGCGCCATCATCTTAAGATAAAGCTCAACCGCTTCCTTCCACGCCGGGCTGCCGCCCAACTCCGGTTTCAGGCGTACCATTTCGTTGAGCAGTTCCATCAAACCAGAGACGATGGTATTAAACTCAAAGCGTTCAAAGTCATTGGTCACAGCTTTAAGGGTCTGATGCACTTTTCGGCGCAACACTTTGATACTGGCTTCCGTAGGTACGCCATTGTTGGCAGGTTCAAGCGCCACCGTCCACACACGGCGCAGCCAGCGCGCAGTGCCGTCAATGCCACCGCTGCTCCATGGGCCGCCCATATCCCAACGCGAGAAGAACATCAGATACGCGCGCAGGGTATCCGCGCCATAAGACTGCACCAGGTTATCCGGCGCCACCACATTTCCGCGGCTCTTCGACATCTTCTCGGAATCTTCGCCCAGCACCATGCCCTGATTGCGCAGTTGCAGCATCGGTTCGTGCCCTTCCGTGATGCCCATATCGCGCAGCGCCTTGTGGAAGAAGCGCGTATAGATCAAATGCATGTTGGCGTGTTCAATGCCGCCAGTATAGGTATCCACCGGCATCCAGTAATCATATTCCTTGGGGTCGAACGGACCTTTATCGTAATCCGGGCTGAGATAGCCCAGGTGATACCACGAGGAGCACAAAAAGGTGTCCATCGTATCGGTCTCACGTTCGGCTTCGCCGCCGCATTTCGGGCAGGTTGTAATGCGCCAGGTGGGATGCAGTTTCAACGGGCTTTCCCCGGTCGGCTTCCATTCCACATCCTCGGGCAGGGTGATGGGTAATTGGTCTTCGGGAAGAGGCTGCACACCGCATTTCTGACAGAACACCATCGGGATGGGTGTACCCCAATAACGCTGGCGCGAGATCAACCAGTCTCGCAGACGGTAATTTATGGCGGACTTTCCTGCTCCGATCTTTTCCACATATTCCAAAGCTTTTTTAAAAGATTGGTCACCGGGGGTACCCGTCAACCCTCCGGAGTTCACCATCGTGCCGCTGGCGGGGATGGCATCGGTCATGTCTTCAGGGGTGATCAGGCTGACGCCCATTGGCTGGATGACCACCTTGACGGGAAGGTTAAACGCGCGCGCGAACTCGAAGTCGCGCTGGTCATGTGCCGGCACAGCCATGATGGCGCCAGTTCCATAGGTCATCAACACGTAATCCGCAATCCACACCGGGATGCGCTCACCCGAAACCGGGTTTATGGCATAGCCGCCGGTGAATACGCCGGTCTTGACCTTGTCAGACGCCTCGCGTTGAATGTCGGTCTGGCGAGTAGAATCGAGAATGTACTGCTCCACCTCGGCTTGCTGCTCGGGTGTGGTCAATTTTTGTACCAGCGGATGCTCAGGCGCAAGTACCATGAAGGTCGCGCCCCATAGCGTATCTGGTCTAGTGGTAAAGACTTCGAGCGGATCGCCAACCTCGGTCTCGAAGGTCACCAGGGCGCCTTCCGATTTGCCGATCCAGTTGGTTTGCAGCACGCGCACGCGCTCAGGCCAGTCGATATTGTCATAGGTAATGAGTTCTTCGGCATATTTAGTAGTGCGGAAGAACCACTGGGTGAGGTCTTTCTTGATCACCGGTGTGCCGCAGCGTTCACAGTGACGGTCGTCGCCCCACACCTGCTCGCGGGCGAGCGTTGTATTGCAGTGCGGGCACCAATCCACCGGGGATAATTTGCGGTAAGCCAGCCCATTTTTATAGAGTTGAAGGAAGAACCACTGCGTCCAGCGATAGTATTTTTCATCAGCCGAGACCATCTCGCGGCGCCAGTCGAACATCGCGCCCATCGTCCTGAATTGTTTGCGCATCTTTTCGATGTTGGCGTAAGTCCAGGTTTTGGGGTGGATGTTGTGTTTGATGGCTGCATTCTCGGCAGGCAAACCAAAAGCGTCAAAGCCCATCGGAAAGAGCACGTTGTAGCCGTTCATGCGTTTGAAACGGGCGCGCGCGTCCGAAGGAGAGATGGCGTACCAATGCCCGATGTGCAGGTCGCCCGAGGGATACGGGAGCATCGTTAGCGCGTAATGCTTTGGACGCGATTCGTCGATGTTGGATTCATAGAGATGGTCAGCCTCCCATTTCTGCTGCCACTTGCTCTCGATCTCGTTCGGGTTGTATAAGGGGACGTTGGTGTGCGCCATTTTGTGCTCCATTCATCGGACTTAAATAAAAAACTCTTCTCCCATCAGGGACGAAGAGATTCTCCGCGGTACCACCCTGCTTGTCTGAAAGTTCCAGACCGCTCAAGACGCTGTAACGGGCTCACCCGTCACCGGCTACTGGATTTCACCGGCAAAGCTACCCTTCCACATGAGGGAGTCAGGCGAGTTCAATCTGATGCGCTCCTTTGCGCTGTGCCGGGTTCACACCACTCTCTCCCGGCTCGCTGGCGGATGATCTACTACTCCTGCTTTTGCTTTAGTGGACCCAGGGAGGTTCGAACTCCCGGCCTCCTCAATGCCATTGAGGCGCGCTCCCAGCTGCGCTATGGGCCCAGATTTGCTGGTTTGTTTCTTCGAGCCTGCTGACTCTTGTGGACCTGGGGGGATTCGAACCCCCGGCCTCTTCAGTGCGATTGAAGCGCGCTCCCAACTGCGCTACAGGCCCGTGTTCACAAATGCAAAGGGGATTTTACCTGAGAGGTGGGTCATTGTCAAGGAAATGCAATGAGGTGAACTACCGAGATGCCCTACCCCCGCAGCGGAACAGGCGTGACCACGCCCTTGTCATACAAAAACATCACCCGCGTCATCTCTTCTTCGACAAAGTATTTGGTTTTGACGATCGAAACCGTCACGCCCGGATAGACCTTCTGGGTGGCTTTCACCGTGCCGTGATTCAATCGCGCCAGCTCAACTTCATATTCAAGCAGCTTTTGCTCAATAATTTCGATCTCGCCGCGCAGTTGTGAGTATTGGCGCAGCCTGCCGCGCATGGTTTGTTTATACGATTCAGACACCGCTTTTTTATTCTCGCGATAGCCTTTGTATTCAATAATATAGGTCTCCAGGGCTAGCAGACTTTTTTTCTTCTCTTTGAACTTGCCCATCAGCTCCACGTATTCCGACCTGAACCTGGGTTCGATCCCCAATTCCAGCACCGTCGGAACATGAATTTCAGAGCCGAACACCCCCGCGGTGATCTCTTCCAACGCTTCAAGGTGCCCGCCTACAATATCTCCGCTGATGCCGCTGACCTTGATCTTGCCGCCGGCCCTGACCTGCGAGCGTGAAATGCTGTCAATAACAACAACATCCTTGCCGGCTTTCAGGTTGGCGTTCTCCACATATCTGGCTAAAATATTGCCCCCGGCTGTCATGGTGCATTTACCCGCGCCGAAGACGCCGTTCTTGATGAGGATGTTGCCCCCGGCGTGCACTTCAGCGGATTCCACCATGCCGAATACTTCCACATCTCCGCCAGCTTTTACAATGAAACCAGATTTCACATCCCCGAAGATCTGCACATTGCCGACAAAATCGATATTCCCCACCGCAAAATTGACGTCATGTTTGACGGAGTATACCGAGATAACCGACGGTCGTCCGTCCACAAAAGTCGCGTGCCCGTCCTTTGCGGCAAACAACCTTGTGCCCGGCGGCTCCAGAATGGTATCCCGGCCGCCAACCAGAGCCGGGTTCTTCACCGGCGCCGGATGGATGACCTTGCCGGTCACAGTCCAGCCATCTTTACCTTCAATAGCCGGAAAACGTTCGGCAAGCAGGTCGCCTGTTTTAACATTGTGGATCAGGTTCAGATTATGAAAATCGACTTTTCCGTTTTCCGTTTCAAGTGGTTTCAACACTTCGTCAGGTAATGGAAAATGATAGTTAACATACCCGTCGCGGCCTTCGTCACATGGCGCCCCGATGGCGACCAGATGGGGTTTATCCCAAAGACTTAACAAAACGGATTCTTCGACCGCAAGTTGGTTAATGTTGGCGATCACTCCGCTCGCATAAAGCTCATGCGTGACCTGGTCCATGGTTACCGGCGCGCCCCCATTTTTAGGCGAGCTTAAGGTGATCCAGGTGTTCATCCGGTCATCAGAGATGGTCACCTGGTATTTTCCATCGACCTTCAAAAAAGCATCATCCATTGAGTTGATTCTACCCGAATTGCACGCCCGGCATAATAAAAATCGGGTAAACAATTCATTCTAATTTGCGGATTCATCCATTGAGCGGAAAAGCGGCCATTTTCATGAGTCGTCCGATATCAATTCGCCTGCCCCTTTCAAATTGAAAAAATTAACAGGAAAAAAAATTGAATAAATTGTGTAGGAAAAAAATTGAATAAATTGTGGGAAAAAATTGAATAAATTGACTATTGTAATGTGCATCAAATTTCAGTAGAATTAAATTGCGAAGTTTTCCTGAATGACAACTAAATATAATTTTTCGGTGAACTCGTTTTTTGTTTCTCATCATCGTAGTCCTACACTGCAGTCATTGGGGGAAATTTCCAGAATTGTTTAATGTTTTGGTTCGTTCTGACAAGGCGGCGATGACCCGGACGTCCTGATTTGGTCGCTTGCACTTTTATGTGCATGACCTCCGGAGAGCCAATAGCGAAACCGGCCAGCATCATTTTTGATGTTGTGTGCCGGTTTTTTGTTTTTCAATACCGTCTTCATTGAAACCTTATTATACCCGGATTCCACGTCGCCGAATCGGGCAAAACGTGATGCTTGATGAAAAGCTCCACTTATAGTGTAAAACAAGTGGTTTTCGCCAATATTTCATCTAATAGAAGCAATAATTACGACTTTTCTCCCACTTTGGGTATATTTTGAGGTTTATCGTTATACGCATGATTTCACTAAATAAGTGAAACAAA
>WOUT01000005.1:0-87159 GCA_009773005.1 Chloroflexota bacterium
TATGTATATACTAATGGCATCGCTAATAGATTCACGCAAACCCGTGTATCTATTGAACAATGCTTACAACATGGGAGGGAAATCATGAACAGCATTCTCAGTATTGGATTAATTGTATCTTTGGTATTACAGGTTATTTCTCCTTTTTCAACGAGTACTATTAGTTCTCCCAAGCAAGACGGTCTGGCGTCCAGCGCACTCGCACAACTGACCGACTCCGCCCCTATTCTTGGTGAACAACTGAAATTGGCCAACGATAAGGTTGAAAAGACCGAGCGTGTAAACTTAAAACTGAAGGCGACTCCGCAGTTGGTGATACCGGGGGAAACGGTCCTGATTGAATGGAGCGTTACTTCATGGAACAAAGTAAAAGATTCTGCAGCGCTCACACTCGAAGTTGATCTTCCGGAGGGGATCGCCACCACAGAAAAACTTGAAACCAAAGCAACCGATTATGGAACGACCGCAATGCTGCCAGTTTCTTTAGCTGCAGGCATATTACCTATAACCATCGCAAAGGACGCGAAACTTCCCATTGTGGTGGACGTGAAATTACGCTCGAATGGCAAGCAGATTGACGCCAACTCGGTGCTGCTCGGTCAGGCGCGTTACCGCGCAGACAATGGAAAGTCCACTACCATCATTGCCAAAGATGGAAAAGTAAAGATCGAGATCCCGGCCTCGGCGATCAGCGAGAATCTCCTGATGGATGTGCGCGACCCCGGACCTTCGAATGAGCGCGGGTATTCTCTCAGCGGTTATCCGGTTGAAATATTGGCGGTTGGTGAAAAGACGAAAACTAATGTCAACCGGTTCAAGGGTGAAATTACCCTGACCGTTCAGTATGACCCTGATAATATTTTCGATTGGTCGGAAGACGACTTATCCTTATTTTATTTTGATGAAAGCACACAAGACTGGTGGCCAATTGCGACCACTGTCAACAAAAAGACGCATGAGTTAACTGCCAAGGTTAACCACCTGACTGTCTTCGATTACAAAGCCAACTCCTGGCAGGGATCCCGCACGCCCACCGTGGATGGCGCGCAAGTCTCTTCCTATACCGGCGCGGGCACCTACAATATGTCGTTCTGGACGCCACCAGCCCCGGGAGGGTTTCAGCCCGGCTTTTCATTAGACTACAACAGCCAGGTTATCGACAATTCCACTGCTTTTACCCAGGCATCCTGGGTGGGCATGGGCTGGTCTCTGGACACCGGGTATATCGAACGCAACATGCATTCCACCAACAGCGACTTAAGCGATGATACTTACTCCTTAATGTTAAATGGCACCAGCACACAGCTTTTACCTGTTGAGGTAGCTGGATCAATCACTCGCTACGCCACCAAAGACATCAATGACTGGACGATCGAATTTAACTCCTCCACTGGCAATTGGACTGTGTATGACCAGGCGGGGACACATTATCATTTTGACGATCAGGCTAAAACACACACAACCAATGGTTGTATCACCACCCTGGCCAGCCTGGATCTGGCGTGGCGCTGGTCGCTTTCTGCTGCGACGGATAAATTTGGGAACACGCACAGTTTTACTTATTACAAGCAGCCCAAAGCCGGTTCCTGCGTGAACCAGGTGGCCGTGTATCCTGATACCATTTCCTATCCGAATGGGAAATACCAGATCAAGTTCATTCGCGAGACCCGTTCGGATTACCAGACTGCCTGGGAAGCTGCGGCTTCAAAGACTTTCTATTCAAATCAGCGGCTGGACAAGATCCAGGTACAACAAAACACCGGCGGTTCAAACTGGGCAACGATCAGGCAGTTTGATTTTTCCTATTCTGCCGGAACAACCAACCAGATCTATCCACCCTTCATTTGGACGAAAGGCGCCAAGACCTCGACATTGGTAGGCGTGCAGGAACTCAGCGGGGATGGCACGTCCGCGCTTCCGGCAACCACTTTTTCTTATAGCGATTACATGCACCTGACCCAGGTAAACAACAGCCAGGGCGGCAAGGTTACTTACGCCTATCAACGCTGGCAATACCTGGATGATGTCAATAAAGACATCCGCCATATTTACACGGCGTTTGGTGATTATGGGCAAGAGTGCAGCGCCTCATGGGGATACACCACGCTGTGGTATACCATGCCAGGCGGATATGGTTTGGTGAAGTGCGAAGCGGATATGCTGCAGGTGGATCGCCGCAGTAACTCGGTTGGCGTCGGACTGCGGGAGTTCCCGCAGCATATGATCAAACCCGGCGGTCAGTACCGCATGGTCATCAAGGCCCGAAATATCTACGCCACCACCAGCGTGGAGTGGGGATTTACGGATGGTTACAACAGCGTGGATATTCAAGGAAGAATTTCCGGGGTCGGAACTGCTTTTGTGGAACCGGAATTTGCCGGTGAAATGGCCGTTTTATTCAACCCGAATGCGACAAAACTGATCATTGAATGTGATAATTGCTATGTCAAGAAGATCAATTTTGCTCTCATGCAGCTTTATTACCGCGTCACCACCCAAACTGTTGAAGACACGGTCACGGGCAGAACCTCCACCTACAACTACAATTACGATGAACCGACTGCCAATGATTGGGTGCACTCAGACGTATTGTCTAAATCTACTGACTATACCAAATTCTATGTTCCCCCCATGCGGGATTACCGCGGCAACGCCATGACCATGGTCAAGAACCCGGATGGATTGCTCAACACCACCTGGTTCCATCAAACGGATGTGCTTTCCGGCAACCCTTACCGCACCCTGACCAGTTCGCAAGACCTCTATGACGGGTTTGACGCATTGAGCGCCACCAACTGGAATTACAGTCACCAGAACACGCGCCAGGTGATCAGCAGCCAGGATGGGGATAATTCCTTAATGAACACGAACCCCGCCGCAGATTGGACATCCGTGGTGAACCGCGCCAGTTATACGCTCGGTAACGGGGATGTGATGTACGCCCAATTCAAGGCGTCGGGCGCCAATGTGCAAAATGAACTAGGAATCACCAACAGCGCTGGAGACTTTTTCGGCCTGGTAGAGAAAATCAGCGGAGCCCAAAAAGTGGTGCAAATGCGCACCACGGTCGGCGGAACCACCACCGATTCCGCCACTCTGATCACAGGTTCCGCCTTCAAGTTGGATACCTGGTACATGGTGATGATCTTCGTGGATGCCAATGACGGCTTCCACATCCGCGTGTGGGAGAAAGCCAGACCCCAAACTTATGGCGAGGGAGCTTCTAGCTCGCTTAATGGCAATACTGCCTGGCGATTGCGGCAGAAAACGTATAGCGGCACCGTCTATCTGGATACTTATATGGAAGGTGTTCCCTATTCCGAAACGGAAACGAGCTACAGCGCCAGTGTGTTGTATGATACCGATACCACCACCACAACCATCCCGAATATTGCCAGCACGGGATTGATGAGCTTTGTCGATCTGCAGGTCAACCGGGTTTATGTTAATTCGACTATCTCGCGCTTGTTCGATAAGGATTATTCATTTTCTGGCACGCGCACGGCTTATGACTATAACACGGCTGATCAGGGCGGAACGCAGTACGGCAACCTGACCCGCGTGGTGGAATCCTCATGGAACGGCAGCCAGTGGGTGGATTAGCCCGCCTCACCAAACTTCCCTCACGCACAATAACGCTGGATTGCGCCAGCGGCTGCGACTTCACTAACGAGACCGGTAAGACCGCTGAAAACCTGATGCTCTATGATAATGCCACGGCAGCAACCACTGCGCCAACTGCAGGTAAACTAACCGCCGCCCGCACCTGGGTGGGTGGAACGAATTATTCGCAGGTGACCTATGGCTATGATCCCTACGGTAACCAGAATACCCAGACCACCTATACTGGCTATGGCACGGCAAGTGCAGCGCCAACGACTGGAGCAAGCAGCGCCTCCACGGTGTATGACACAACTTTTAACACTTACCCGGTTTCACAAACCAATGCGCTGAACCATACCACCCAGACCGCCTATAACTATGCTGTCGGGTTACCCGTCAGCATCACCGACCCCAACAACGTGACCACCTCTGCCCAATATGACGTCTTCGGGCGCATGGTCAAGGTGGTTGCTCCTGGCGACAGCGACGCCTCGCCGACTCTCGCCATCACTTATTACGATACCCGCATTCCATTCCAGATTCTCCTGAACCAGAAAGTGGACGGATCTGGAGCCTCCATCCGCCTCAGTCGCTTTTACAACGGGCTGGGGTCGCAGATCCAGACCCAATCGGTGGGCGCGGTGGTGAACGGTGTGCAAAAGAACATGATCGTGGACTCACAATTCGACAACCTGGGAAGGCTGATCAAGGAAACCAAGCCGTATTCCATCAATTACAATGCTTCGCCAGCCTTCCAGGCGCAGACATTTACCCAAGCCTTGACGCAGACCGCCTACGACCAGGTGAGCCGCCCGCTCACCGTGACAGAGCCGAACTCAAATGCCGTCACCTATGCTTATAACGGCTTATACACCAGTGTCACCGACCCGGCCCAGCAGGTGACCACCACCCTTAAAGACGCCTGGGGACGGGTAGTGAGTGTGGACGCTCCAACCGGACCCGACCTGACTTACAGCTACGACATCCGCAGCCTGCTCACATCCGTGCAAAAGGGAACCGGTGGATCAGCCACTGTCACGAGCATTGGTTATGACCAGGCCGGACGCAAGATCGCGATGGATGACCCCGACATGGGTGATTGGACCTACGCTTATAACGCGCTGGGCAGCCTGGTCAGCCAGACCGATGCCCGTTCCTGTGTGACCAGCCTGGCTTACGACGCGCTCAACCGCCTGACCGGTAAATCCTTCAGTGGAACGGGTTCCTGCGGCGCCACTCCGTCCATTTCCTATACCTATGACAGCGGCGCCAACGGTAAAGGCCACCGCACCGGTATGGAAGATGGATCTGGTTCCAGCGCCTGGGTTTTCGACGCGCGCGGCCGCACCCTCAGTGAGGTCAAGGTGATCAGTGGCAGCAGCTTCACCAGTTCATGGACGTATAATAGCGCTGATCAACCCGTGACCATGACCTACCCGGACGGCGAAATGTTGACCTATGCGTACAACAGCCAGGGCGCCTTGAACGCCCTCAGCAACAACCAGAGCTTCACCTATTTGGCTTCCACTCAATATGATGAAGCCGGGCGCATCACCCAGATGAACCTGGGCAGCGGCAACCTGCTGCGAAAAACCTTTACTTATTACGGCTGGACGACCAGCGTGAACGGCGGCAAGCTGAACAACATGACCGTCACCAACAGCAGCAACGCCACCCTGCAGAACCTGGGCTACAGCTACGATTCGCGCGGCAACATCACCCAGATCACGGATGGGGTCAATAGCGAAAGCTCCGCCTTTAGTTATGACTCGCTCAGCCGTCTGACCGCCATGACCGTTACCAATGGCGGTACGACCGTGCACAGCGAAGCTTTCACCTACGACGCTGCCAACGGCAACCTGAGCGGCAAGGGACCTGCTCTGAATACCTTGATTTCGTACACCTATGATGCCAGCCATCCGCACGCAGCCAGTGGGTTTGGCGTCAACAGCTACGCCTACGATGACAACGGCAACCAGACCGGGCGCGTGATCAGCGCGAATGAATTTGCCTTGACCTATGATGCCGCCAACCAACTGGTGAGCGTGGAGGTTGTGCTGCCCCCGGCCCCCACCCCCACGGCCACCGCCACGTTGACCGTCACACCTACCCAGACGCTCACGCCCACCGCGACGAATACCCTGGTGCCCACCGAGGCCTCAACGCCAACTGAGACGGTCACCCCGACCGAAACGCCGGCTGCCACCGAGACGGCAACAGAAACCGCCACACCCACCGAAACCACAACCGTGATCGTGACCGAAACCGAGACCGTAGCCGCGACACCCACACCGACCGAGACGGCTACACCCACCGAAACGCATACACCAACGGTGACAGCAACCGCAACAGTTACCGCCACATCGACGCTCACGCCCACTGCCACTTTAACCGCCACCGCGACCAGCTCGCCGATAGCCACCGCAACCGCCGCCCCGATCCCGGGAGAAGCTGAGTATACTTATGATGGTGACGGAAATTTGGTGAAGTCCGTGATCGGCAACGTGACCACCTACTACCCGGGTACGCATTACGAGAAGCGGGTGGATGGACTGACTGAAAAGAACTTTAAATACTACTTTGTAGGTTCAACCCGCATCGCCATGCGCGAAAATGGAACAATAACCTGGTTAATCTCGGATCATTTGGGGAGTACCAGCGTCACCGCCGATGCCTCTGGCACGTTACTCAGCTCAATGCGCTACACTGCCTTTGGAGAGATGAGAACATATAGCGGAACGACTTCAACCGACTATCGCTATACCGGGCAAAGGCAGGAATCTGAAATTGGCCTATACTTCTATAAAGCTCGCTGGTATGATGCCTCGTTAGCCCGTTTCGTGCAGGCGGATACGATTGTGCCGAACCCGGGCAGCATCAAGTCTTATGACCGGTTCGCGTATGTCAACAACAATCCGATCAACTTCAACGATCCGAGTGGGCATACTCCGGTCTGTGTGCTTGGAGGTACAAATGGGTGCTTACAATGGGCTGGATTAACTGGCGTGAATGCAGCCGCTGGTATGGAAGGATTTGATGATGATATACATGCAAATCTCCATATGTATGGCATTAGAACCAACAGCATTGAAGGTCAAAATTCGCAAAAAGTTTTTACGGCAGTTGTTGCGGTTGCCAAAGCCATCAGCTCGGTAACTAATCTGTCATATCAAGAAGGTTACAAAAAGACAGCCGGGAAAATCAACTTTCAATTGTCTGGAATCGGTATATACGGTTTTGCTCCTCCATATGAAAAGTCCATATACATTAGAAATGATACAGCAGTAGACCATATTATTCATGAAATTGGTCATCGCGTTGATTTTAACGGGTTTTTAATGAACTGGGATAATTACAAATCACAGAAGTTTATTGAAACCAACAGCTCGAATTGCTTGTCATCGATCGTTGGTTGTCTAGGAAACGATGCATCAAGTTTATACAAATTGGCTAATTCTCTTACCGGGGGTTCACCTTCTGGCACATATTCTACAACAGGTCGAACAACAACATATGGCCGCACATCCTCCATTGATGATTATGCGGACAGCTTCACAGCCTTTGTTCTACGCATTAATGCGATTAATTCAGATCATTATGACCAGGTTGATGATTCAAGAATTGCTTTGATAATCGATTCACTCAAGTAATAGGAGATAAAGGACATGAAATCCCATGCACATAATTTCATTTTTTCTATCATTAAAATCTCCCTCAGTTTTATGTTATTACTCGTTGGATGCGAGAATTATACACACCGTGGAACTGATCAACCTCAACTCAAAAGTGTGTGGGTTGATAGAATTTTGAACGAAAAGATCTGCAATCTTCCCTGTTGGGAAGGTATCACTCCTGGAATGACTACGATATTTGAAGCACTGGAAATTCTTCAATCCAACGACTTATTTATAGGATTAAAAGACCCGGTACTCATTCGCGACAGCCCAATAACGTATGAACTTGCATGGCAAACAAAATCAGATACAGGAGGAGGTATTGCCAGGTCTGTAGGTGAAAATTATGCCATTCGATCCATCTATTTATCACTCTCAAAAGAAAGGCCGGAAATAACAATAAATGAAATTATTGCTCATTTTGGTGAACCCGATTCGCTAATTATAGAAGAAGACCGTGGACTATGCATCGGTAATTTGTTTTATTCTGAAAAGGCTGTCACAGTGGTTTTTTCCGAACGTTGTCGCAAAAAAATGTCAGTGTCAGAGAATCAAGTAGTTGATAGTATTGAACTTTTCCCACTAGGAATCTCCACTTTTCCTGAAGTTGAGTATTTCCGTTCCAATACTCTCGAGTTTATACTTTATTGGACAGGGTATGGCGAGTATCCGATCACTAAGAAAATACAAATAGAGTAATGAGGTTGCTTTGGATTTCTTCTGATAAAAAAAACTTGCATTGCTACTTCACCAATAAAGACGGATACTCATATTAATATTAGAGGAATATTTCCCCTTACCCATTATTTTAAGCAACCTTACCAACTGTATATTCTAGTAATAAACTCCGTTTACCCCACGGAGACGGAGTAAGGCGGAGGTGTGGTAACCATCATCCGATCTATGAGGAAAACATCGAGCGACCATCCCTTGTAAAGTCTAACTCGATCCGGCAAAAAACAATTCCGTAAATTACATATCTCGAGACAGGGTCATACATCTCAAGGTACTTTTCGGTAGAGAAACTCTTGTTCTTTATCAATCTCATACATCACCATGCCCTCTGGTGTCGACAAATTGAATTTGCTCGACCTTGCATGCCATGATGCCATGGGTGGGCTGCTCAGTTCATTGCATTACACCGCCTTTGGAGAATTGCGCTCAGGAACAGCTGCGACTGATTATCGCTACACGGGGCAAAGAGAAGAATCCGAGATCGGGTTATATTTTCGCGATCTTGGCGCCCCCGAGGAGATTGTCCGAGAGGGGTACGAGGCACGCTGGTATGACGCTGCGTTAGCCCGTTTCGTGCAAGCGGATACGATTGTGCCGAACCCGGGAAGTCTGAAATCTTATGACCGGTTCGCGTATGTCAACAACAATCCGATCAATTTCAATGATCCGAGTGGACATTCTACATGCGAGAATATTGATGATTGCAGGGTTTCTAATCGAACAAAAACGACCTCTGAACTAATAAATATTGTACATAACACTTTTTCTTGGAGTGTTTCCGGAGATTTTGCAAGTAATCAAATCATCGAAATAATCAAAGCCGGAAATGCAATAATGAGCTATATGAATAAAATTAACAGCGGGCATGGGCGAGATTGGATACAATTAAACCTATCCTCAACAAAATTCGTAAAAAGTGAGGATACAATTCAACTGGCTGGAAAACTTAATGCACTGGCTTTTGTTTGGCCATACTACACTATAAAATTTGGCTCATCTACAGTTGGCAAAGATGCTATTATTCATGAACTTGGACACGTTTTGGATAATAATCTAAAGGTTGGATTGGTTCCTGCAACAGTAAACGGAGGGGGACCAGCTGATAGTATGGTCCGGGCTATGGGTGGGCATCCAGGTAATAATCCATTAAGAATGCAGTATGGTGATCTTCAAATAAGCCCCTCTCTCAGTATCAACATAGTTTCCGATTATGACAGTTATTCTAAAAGCGTAGCAGGTAAAGACCCTTGGTTAAATGACTATGCAAATAATGGTGTTTCCGATGATTTTGCCCAGACTTTCAAGTACACGATAAATGGTATCAAATCACCGCTTGGATTCCGAACCAACTGGATGGCAACTTTTTTGCAAGGGCTCAGTTACTAATTCTATTCTTTGGAGATTCTGATGAATAAAAGAATATGGAATATCTTTCTCATTATTTTCTTACCAGTATTAATTTCATCATGCTCATCAAATAGAACTTCATTGCTAAAAGAAAGCTCGTGTTTGCCACCATGTTGGTTTGATATAACACCAGGTGTAACTAAGTTTGATGATGCAGTAGACCTTTTAATTAAAATACCAGGTATCAAATCCGATGCAGAAAAATTAAAATCAAAACTTGAATACAATAAAATCCTAGATTTATCAAATGTCAGAGAAAATGGTCTTCAGATTTCCGTATCCAATGAATACGTATCTAGGATTAGCATTTTTACCTCTGGATGGATGTATTCTGAAATAAAAAACCTCTATGGTGAACCTGAGTATTACCTTTCCTATTATCAGCAATTTGAATCAATACATCGCTTTGTTTTCATTATTTATCCAAAGAGTGGTTTGATAATTTCGTTGGAAGCTAATGAATTCAACCCAGAAACAAATAATTCAATAATTTCATTTGACTCAAAAGTCACTTCGGTTACTTTTATTTCATCGGAACATTTTTTTGAACATTTGGATTCTAACCTTGTTGGGTATCAAAACAATTTCATCACAAAGAAACTTGAGCCTTGGCAAGGTCTAGGTGAGTTAGAAACAACAAAGTATGAAATTTTAACAAATTAACTCATGCAACTCCATAATAGATCTTCAATATATACTCAATAAGTTATGTCATTTTTGTAATAAATATTACCTCCTTATTGTTGCCTTCTTACTCTTACCGTATTATTAAATATTTCTGCCATTAGAAACCTCATACTACTCAATATTATTAGTTTATAAATTAAAATGCTTTTTCACGCCTTCCCACCTTTACACTCGCGCCGGTCCCGGGCGAGGCGAACTATGTGTATGACGGCGACGGTAACCTCGTTAACTCAACTATTGGCGACGTCGTTACGTATTACGTTGGTTCATATTATGAAAAGAAAGTGGTCGGAACGACCCAGGTCGAAAGAAAATACTACACTGTTGGCACGACCAGAATTGCGATGAGACAGAACGGTGTATTAACCTGGCTGCTGGGGCGAGTGCTGCGGAAGCTACAGCTGCTGGGGTGACAACTGCTAGTGTCGCCCAAACCGCAAATATTGCTTGCAATGGAGATATGTGTGCAGGCGAAGTTAAAGATGCTAGCGTTGCAATTCCAAAATTAATACCCGCTACTCAAAATTTGGTGAGTAATACAATTACTACTGCTCAGAACGTTGGTGTCCCTGTGCAGAAAGGAATAACAGCAATCGGGAACCGTGCTGATACATTATGGGTTTCTCAGAATTTACCTGGAGTTAGGACTTTAGTTAATGTCCAGAATTGGACCCCAAAAATGAACATTCGATGGTTGGATAGCGCGTTGCGTCGAGGAGATGAAATATGGAAGGTTACAGATCCAAAAGTATGGATAGAATTCAATAAAAGGTCTTTTTATTTTCAAGAAATAAGATACATAGACTATATTGGTAAGGGTAAAATTATAGATATGCTCCTAAAGAAATAAGGACAAAAATGGACAATGATTTGGAACAATTGTTTTGCGAAATGGTACCAGTCAGATATGATTTTTTAATCAAAGAGTTCGGTTTTTCTTTTTATCAAGACCATACTTGGCGATTTAGAGCCGAGTCACCCAATTGTCGTATTGTAATGGAATATGAAAAAAATCACTCTGCTTGCTGGATCGAAAGAATTGACGATGGCAGTGCTGGGACAGAAATGTATCATGGGATTAATGTGAAGTTGATTGCAGAATGTAAAGGATACGATAGTCTTGCATCTGGTCCCCAATTTCGCTCAAGTAGGGAGACCATTGAAAGGGAGATTGATGAATATACAATGTTACTTAAGGAGTATTGTGTAAACTTCCTTAGAGGCGATTTCTCGGAGTGGGCTTTAATTGTCACTTGTCTAAAATTTCAGAATGATAGTAGAGAAAGAAAAGAAAACCTCATTGTGCAAGCACGTTTACACAAAGAAATAAGAGAGAAAGCTGAATCTGCCTGGAAAAATAAGGATTTTGCACAAGTAGTTACCCTTTACACCAGTATTTTTGATTTCTTGTCCCCTACTGAGAAAAAGAAAGTTGAATATGCTAAGAAGCAATTACATCAGTAATTGGCACGAATAATGTTTTAGAAGGATGTTGTGTTTATCGAGTAAAGAAATACCCATAAATAGACAACCTTTACTTAGTTGTGATTTCTAGTCTGCCCCGAGATTATCATGGGATGAAATGGCGTATTTCTGGTCACCGGAAATTGCGACACCCTGGGCGATACGCTCAAGACCTGGGTCTTCACCTATGATGGTGATGGTCGCGGTCTTCGCACTCCCTCGCGCTGCTCGGGGACGCAAAGATATCAGAAATGGTTTTTTTTGTTTTAAGGCGATAATTTTCTTTACCTATTGTACTGGTGTATAATCCACATAATAAATCCGTGTTGGGTCTTCGTATCACTCAAACGGTTAAACCCAAAACGAAAACTAAATTCAATTACATACAAAATACCGACAAGTAATGTTCCGACACGAGCTCAGCGCTGGAGTGCATGGAGGTTTATTCATGACATCAACACTTTCTCCAATAATAAACCAAACATTGGTTTTGAAGTTTGGCGGCACTTCAGTGGGCACAGCTGACGCCATGCGCCAGGTTGTATCCATTATAAAAATTGAAAAACAACAATGGAAAAACATTGTCGTAGTGACATCGGCCTTGAGCGGGGTTACTGACACTTTGTTAAAGATGGCATCATATCTTACTGCAGACCAATCAGGAATCCTTGAGGAATCGGCTAACGATTTGATCCGCCGGCACGACGAGATTGCTAAGAGTCTGATCTATGATGAGGTCTTATTTCAAAGCGCTATACAAGAAGTGAACGAAATCATCAAACAAGTTTTAAATCTTTGCCAAGCTATTTCGGTTTTAGGTGAATCTACTCCACGGGTGATGGATACAATTGCCTCAGCTGGAGAGCGCATGTGCGTCCGCCTGCTCGCAGCTGCTATCCAAACAGCCGGCATCCCAGCTGAAGTGGTAGAAGCAACACGACTGATCGTAACAGATGATCATTACACTGATGCTCATCCCGATCTCGCAAAGTCAAAACTGATGACATGCGAAGTACTTACCCCGATCCTGGCTAAAGGAATTGTTCCAGTAATCACCGGTTTTATTGCTTCCACTAAAAATGGCAATATCACAACACTTGGCCGCGGAGGTAGCGACTACTCCGCTGCACTAATCGGAGCCGCCCTCCCTGCAGATGACGTCTGGATTTATACCGATGTAAATGGCGTGATGACTGCTGATCCACAACTTGTGCCCGACGCTGCCACAGTTCCGGTTTGTTCATACCGCGAGATTGCTGAACTGGCTTATTACGGCGCCAAAGTGCTTCACCCTAAAACCATCCGCCCGGTGATAGAAGCCGGAATCGGTCTGCGTGTCTGTAATACTTTTAACCCTTCCCATCCCGGCACTCGACTGGTTGCGGAATTAAATGCGAGGGATGGAGTAATAAAAGCAATTACTACTGTCCGCGGGTTGCAATTGGTTACTCTGGAAGGCCGCGGTATGTTGGGTGTTCCAGGTGTCGCTGCCCGTACCTTTGATACGGTTGCAAAACTTGGCACCAGTGTTCCCTTGATTACACAGGCATCTTCTGAGCAAAGTATTTGTTTTGCTGTTCCTGTTGCAACGGTTAATCGCGTTCTCCAAATGTTAACAACTGCATTCGCACATGAAATAGAAAGCCGCGATATTGACCGGGTATGGGCTACTGAAGAAGTTGGCATCGTTTCAGTTGTCGGTGAAGGTATGCGAGCCACCCCTGGGATTGCAGGCCGGATCTTCACCGCATTAGGAGAGAACGAAGTTAATGTTATCGCTATTGCACAAGGCTCCTCCGAAGTATCTATCAGCCTCGTGATCAAAGCAGATTCAATTCAGAAAGCAATACGCGTTTTACATTACTTAATTCAACCACCTAATCCTGCCACATAGCGAGGATTTCAGTTTTTATCGGAGGAATCAATATGTCAAGCCGTATTCCAGTCGCGGTTTTAGCTGCCACCGGCAGTGTTGGACAACGTTTCATTCAATTGCTTGATAATCACCCATTTTTCAAAGTTGAAGCTCTGACTGCGTCCGACCGGACTGTTGGTCAATCGTATGAGCAAGCTTGTCATTGGATCCTCTCTGGGGATATGCCAGACTGGGCACGCAGAATGGTCATCCAACCCACCGTCCCGGCTTCAGCTGTGGTTCCCCTTGCTTTTTCCGCTCTCCCTGCAGAGGCTGCTGTCGAAGTCGAACCCGCTTTTGCCCGTGCGGGCACAATAGTTTGCTCCAATGCTTCCACCTATCGTACCGTGGTAGATGTGCCCATCCTTTTGCCGGAAGTAAACCCGGATCATGCGGAAATCCTGCCGGTCCAACGCCGTCAACACGGATGGTCTGGCGGGATTGTTACTAATTCCAACTGTACCAGTACCGGCATTACCATAGCTCTCAAAGCGTTGTACGATGCCTTTGGCGTGAAGAAAGTTTTCGCCGTATCCATGCAAGCGCTTTCAGGCGCAGGTTACCCGGGTGTTCCTTCAATGGACATTATTGATAACATCATTCCCCTGATCAAAGGGGAAGAAGAAAAAGTTGAAACTGAACCCTGCAAAATTCTTGGACATGTGGAGGGGAATGTAATTTTGTCTGCTGGTTTTGCCATTTCTGCCCATACAAATAGAGTGGCTGTTGTGGACGGCCACTTGGTTTGCCTTTCAATAGAGCTTGGCAAAAAAGGGACTGTTAGTGAAGTAATTCAGGCACTTCGTAATTACCAGGCGCCTGAAATCAGCCGGAATTTACCCTCTGCTCCAAACCCGGTGATTGCCATCCGTGACGAAGTGGACCGTCCCCAACCCCGCCTCGACCGTTCCACCGGTAAAGGGATGACCACCGTCGTTGGGCGCGTCCGCCCTGACACGCTGTTTGATATAAAAATGGTAGTTCTCTCACACAATACCATCCGCGGAGCAGCCGGAGGTTCGATTTATAATGCCGAGCTTCTTGTGAAGCTGGGGTATGTTTCCAAGTAGAAGGTCATTATGACTATTTATTCCGGTGTTCTTGAAACCTATCGTCCATATCTGGACATCCCTGCGCACACGCGCACTGTCACCCTTCTGGAGGGAAATACTCCCTTAATCCCCCTTCCTCGTTTGGCCAAAACTCTTGGCGGCGGGTTTGAGCTCTTTGTAAAATTTGAAGGGTTGAATCCGACTGGATCCTTTAAAGATCGCGGAATGACAGTTGCGATCAGCGAAGCTTTTGGCAGAGGCGCAAAATCGGTCATCTGTGCATCGACAGGCAATACAGCTGCATCAGCAGCTGCTTATGCTTCACGCGCAAACATGCGTTCGATCGTGATCATTCCCGCAGGTAAGGTTGCTGCGGGTAAACTTGCTGGCGCGGTGGCGTATGGGGCTGAAGTAATCCAGATCGATGGGTCATTTGATGACGCGCTAAATTTGGTCGTCGCAATTTCTGAACGACACCCGATTGCTCTGGTAAACTCTCTCAACCCATATCGTCTGGAAGGGCAAAAAACAGCTGCCTTTGAAATCTGTGAAGTCCTCGGCACTTCACCTGATTGGTTAGCCCTGCCTGTTGGCAATGCAGGCAACATCACTGCCTATTGGATGGGTTTCAAGCAGCTTAATGATCGAGAAGCAACTGGTTTGCCCCAGATCCTTGGGGTTCAAGCGGAAGGGGCAGCGCCCCTCGTCCTGGGTCATCCTGTCGAACATCCAGAAACTGTGGCAACTGCAATTCGCATCGGTCGCCCGGCTCGGGCAGAACAGGCGCTTGCAGCCGCCGAAGAATCCAAAGGACGCATTATCGCTGTCAGTGATGGTGAAATCTTAAGCATGCAAAAATTATTGGCAGCCAACGGGGTTTGGGTCGAGCCTGCCTCGGCAGCCGGGTTGGCTGGATTAGCACATGAACTGGAGCATGATCTAATCAATTTAAAAGGAAAACGGGTTACTGCAGTATGCACCGGTCACGGTCTGAAAGATCCCGATATCATCACCCGTGAAATGGCTAAACCCCATGTTTTACCCGCTGAAATGAACGCCCTCGAAGATTACCTGGTGCAGGAAAGGGAATAAATGCGATTCCGTGTGCGAGTGCCTGCCACAACAGCAAACCTCGGACCGGGGTTTGATTGTCTGGGACTGGCTCTTGATCTGTGGAATGAACTTGAGGTTGAGACCACTGGAAATCACTTGCAAATCCTAGTTGAGGGCGAAGGCCAATCCGTTCTGCCGACAAACAAAACAAATGCGATCGTTAAGGCAATGGAGATTTATGCCCACCAGCACTGTAAAACCCTTCCTGCCGGGATCCAAATCCGTTGCAAGAACAATATTCCACTGGGATCAGGCCTCGGTTCCAGTTCAGCCGCTGTCGTCGCCGGGATCCTTGCTGCCGCTGCCTTGCTCAAGATTCCTGAAAACAAGCAAGACCTTTTGGAATGTGCAACACAAATTGAAGGACATCCTGATAATGTAGCTCCCTGCCTCCTGGGCGGTTTAATCTCCTCGTTTGTGGATAACAATAAAGTCATATCAAGAAGAATTCCAATCGCCCCCCTCATACTACTGATTGTCACCCCTAACTTCAGTTTTCCCACCAGCCAGGCGCGCGCTGCTTTGCCAGTTGAAGTACCCCATAAAGATGCTGTTTTTAATCTCAGCCGGGTTGTGTTACTGACCGAAGCGCTGAGAAATGGTGATGTTGATCTTTTATCGCTAGCCATGCTAGATCAGATCCATCAGCCTTATCGAATTCCCTTGATCCCGGGGGCGACAGCTGCCATTATAGCCGGTCGAAAAGCTGGAGCTGCTGCGGTCGTCCTCTCTGGCGCCGGGCCCAGTCTTTTGGCAGTTTTGAGAAATCAATCTGAACTCCAGGACGTCGCTGCTGTCATGGTAGATGCGTTTGAGCGCGCTGGTTTGACCGCCCGCGTATTTAATCCACCTTTCTCTAATAAAGGGGCATCAGTCATAGAAGTTTAATTTTTAGATATGCCATTCTTAATTAATTGCATTTACTGGTTAAATTCAGCCAAATAAAAAAAGAATCCCTCTTTTGAAAAAAAATCGAGGAGGGATTCATCAGTGTCTACAACTTAAGCCCAGAACATTTCTCCAGGTGTCTCCACGGTAACAACCTCTCTCAAGGCAGATAATCCCTTTTTCACACCTTCATCAAATGACATCATGCCATCTTCGTGCTCAAGCGAAATTGCGTGGTCGTAGCCAACCATGCGCAAGGCGGAAACGATATCCTTCCACACTTTGAGATCATGCCCATATCCAATCGTACGGAAAGTCCAGGATCGATGAGAAATATCTGTATATGTCTTATGGTCATTACACCCATTAACTGCCACATTGTATGGGTCAACGAAACAATCCTTGCCGTGCACATGCACGATCGCATCACCCAGTTTACGTATCGCTGAAACCGGGTCAACCCCGTTCCAGAACAAGTGGCTGGGATCAAAATTGCAGCCCATTGCCGGTCCGCAGGCTTCACGCATGCGCAGCATCGTCTCAACATTGTAGATGAGCATTCCGGGGTGCATTTCCACCCCAATCTTCACTTTGTGATCTTGAGCGAATTTGGCTGCACCACGCCAGTAAGGAATGGCAACCTTGTTCCACTGATAATCCAGAATTTCAAGAAAATGCGGCGGCCATGGACAGGTGACCCAGTTCGGCATCGTATCCACCGGCGAACCTGACGGCAAACCGGAAAGAACATTCACAACCGGAACTCCGCACATTTCAGCCAATTTGACTGTCTTACGAAACACATGGTCAGAAGCCGCGGCTATTATCTTGTCCGGGCCAATCGGATCCCAATGGCAACTGAAAGCGCTGATGACCATTCCGCGCGTCTCGACGGCTTTCAAATAGGCTTTGAGTTTTTCTGCACTCTCCAATAGCGCGTCCAGATTGCAATGGTGAGCGCCGGGTAAACCGCCCGTCCCAATTTCAACTGCAGTCGCACCGAAAGACATTATCTTGTCCAGTGCTTTTTCGTAAGGAAGCTGCTGAAAAATTACCGAGAATACTCCGATTCGCATATTTTCCTCCTAATAAAATCCTGGCCAGAAAGTCGTGATATTAATTTGCAGTTTACTGTTTTTCAATCTCGGATACTTTTACCCAACGTTTTTCAAGCGCCGATCGCCGGATCGCATCACAGAGTTGCATTTCATGATGTCCGTCTTCGAAGGTGGCGAATTTTCCGGTTTCAGGCATTTTACCGGATGCTATAGCCCCGTAAAATTGACTGAAAACCTGTACAAACGTGTCGGGATAACCTTCTGCATGTCCACCAGGGAACCCGGTGAGAGCGCGCGCTTCCGGGTAGAAAAGGGACGGATCTTTTGATAATAATTGATTCGGCTGATCGCGATAGCCGATCCAGAGTTCATTGGGATTTTCCTGATCCCAACGGATTGCAGATTTTGATCCACTGATCTCAAACCAGAAGAAGTTCTTTCTGCCTGCACTCACCTGCGATAGGCTTACATTCCCTAGAGCACCATTTTCGAAACGGAAGAGGATTACTGCCACATCTTCGGTCTTTATGGAAACTTCGTTGGTTGAGAGATTCTTTTCAAGCTTCCCTGCATAGGTTGCGATCTCAAAAGTCGGTTGAAGGCGGATGGGGTGGATAGTTGAGAAATCAGCCATAACCTCAGTGATCTTTAACCCGGTCAAATAAGTCACCATATCCATCCAATGAGTACCGATGTCCGCTACAACACGCAGATTACCACCCTGTTGAGGCTCCAAGCGCCAGTTCCAGTCTGATTTCAGGAACAACCAGTCCTGCAGATACGCGCCATGGATCAGATATGGAATTCCCAATTCACCAGCAGCGATCCTTGCACGGGCTTCCTGGCAGATTGGATAAAATCGAAGGTTGTAATTTACAGCGGTCACGAGGTCTTTTTCCTTGGCAAGATCGGCTAACTCGCGCGACTCAATCATGGTCATGGCCAAAGGTTTTTCACATAAAACATGTTTGCCTGAAATAAGCGCTTTTTTTGCCTGGCTAAAATGAAGGTTGTTTGGCGTACAAAGGTGAACAGCTTGAACTTCCGGATCCTCGATCGCTTCGTCAGAGTTTCTATACCACTTGGGAATCGATAATTCAGATGCAGCTGATTTTGCTTCATCCTCACTAATGCCAGCAACCCCATACACCTCAATGCCCAATCTTCTCAAAGAATGAATGTGGGTTCGACCCATGAATCCCAATCCAATGACAGCAACCTTAGGATATTTCATGTTACCTCCGAAGACTTAAAAAAATAGAGAAGCGTGTCTCTTATTACTAATGAAACCTGTATTTTTATACTGCTTGACTAAAAAACACTAAATCCTAGTTGTACGGTTAGCATATTGTCAAGTAATGTTATCAAATAATTGACACAAATGGGAATGGCGCTCTCGCAACCATTCCCATTATGAGGATTAAATCAGTTTACTTAAATGCTCAAAACTTCGAATCGCATCGGGCACCGTTCCACATTCCACGCTCAAGACAATGTCATTCGGGCATTTTTTAACAATGTCAATCACACGCTTCCAATCCACTACACCATCACCGCAAGCGCATCCCACAGGAGTTCCAGTTACTTTTCCTTTTTCCGAACCGCTTTGTGAAAAACTGATGTCTTTCGCATGTAAATGAACCAACCGGTCTGAAACATGGGTTAACCATTCATACGTGTCTGTTGTTCCCGCCAGATAACTATTACCGGTATCATAGTTGATGCCGATTGAGGGAGAGTTAACCAACTCATAGATACTGTCAAGCCCTTCTTGTGATTTACTGTATTGTTGATGGGGTTCGATCCCGATCTTTACCCCATAACGCTCAGCTACCATTGATGCTTCTTTGAGCGTATAAGTCATCAACTGGTAGTCCATTTCTTTTGTGGTCCATTCAGGTTTAGGACCCTCATCGGTATTCACCACCGGCGCACCTGCGTCAGAAGCCCAACGAATTGCCTGTTTTAGATATTCCACGCTAATTTCAGGTTTGCATAAAGGAGTGTGAGCAGACAGCCCTGACATTTTGATCTTATGCTTTTGACACAAGTCACGTGCCCAGCGTGGATCATCGTACATTGACACACTGTGAAAATACCGTGCTTCACTAAGCAGTTCGCGTCCGAGGTGTACCATTGGTTCGACGAATTCGTAACCGATCTCAGCCGCTTTTTCGACTCCCCAGGCAAACGGTTTGTCATGGTGCCGGACAAATTCCATATTCACGCCCAAAAATATTTTGCCCATGTTCTACTCCTCCAGTTTTGTGGTTAAAAACTTGTTTGCCTGCCTTTAGACTGCGAGGCGCTTGTTCGCGTCTTCGACTAGTTTACGCGCGAAGCTGAGGCTTTTCTCGATCATCGGCCCACCCTGTCCTTCACATTCCAGACTGACGATACCGTTGTAATTGATGTCAACGAGGATATCAAAACACTTCTTAATGTTTTCACTATTCACGCCATCACCAATAGCACACTGGCTAACCGCAATACCGGTGAGTTCACCGCGCAGGGAGGCGGCTAGAGTCTCGCTCACATCTTTCACATGAACGTGGCTGACCTTATTCTTGAATTTTTGCAGGAAAGCAACGGGGTCCTGCCCTGCGATGAATGTATTACCGGTATCCATATTCATTCGCAAATATGAACTATCGACAAAAGCGAGCATTTTTTCCATGAACTCTGGTTTGGTCGTGTAAAAACCGTGAGGTTCGATATCTATGATCATTTTGTAGCGTTCGGCGACTTCCATGATCTGGCAATATGATCTTTTCATCATCTCTAAAGCCTGATCATTCGTCAGTCCTTTTGGTGCAAATCGGTCATCAGTAGTATCAATATGGTCGCAACCTGCCAGGTAAGCCCAGCGGATCGTGCGAAGCACATACTCTACTCCAAGCGATGCTCCCTCCGGTAAAGACATTGGAAAAGCAGCGTCAATTTGTGAAAAACGCACTCCGTATTTTGCAGCCGTTTCACGCCACATCATGGGGTCTTCCCACATGGCAACATGGGGTTGGTATCCAAGACCGTGGATCCAGCTGACACCATCGATCATGCCGCATTCGATCCAATGCACATCATTTTTCTGTGCCCATTGAAGGCATTGTTCAAAATTCCAATAACTGCTATTAAACGCATCTGTATGAAATCCGATTTCGATCATGGATATCGAACTCCTTTCATGGAATAATACCGTGCTTGAAAATTAGCCCGCCCGAGACTCGAGCGGGCTAATTTTTACTGGGACCTTACAATGATTATGGAAGAACGTCTACGTATTTAGTTGTGTCAACGTTAATCCATGCATCCGGCCAGTTCTTCATGTCTTCAGCCCCACTCAGAGCATAGTAAAGCGGGGGCATTGCCGCATTATAGTATTTATCCAGATTTTCCTGGGTTACATCCGGCTGGGGCAAAACCCAACGATGCTGAACGGTTTCCCCTTGCAGGATTTTAACGGCGATCAGAACAGCAGAGCGCCACTGGAAAGTCGGGAAGGTGGGTGCGATGGCAGTTAAATTATTTTCTTTCCAGAATTTCAGGTAGTCATTCTGGTCTTCACCAACCATCACAGGGAAGGGCAGTCCAAGATCCTGATAGGCTTCAAGAGCGCCTACAGCGGGGCCGCCAGCGTCCATCCAGATCCCGTCAATATGACCAAATCGGTCAATGTAATCGCGGACGATGGTGTTGGTCTTCACAGTGTTATAGTCGTCGAATTCAACACCAACTACGTTGATATTTCCGGCCTCTTCAAAGATCCTCTTGGCTGCGCCCCATCGCTGCTCAAGCACATCAACCCCTGGGAGGATGCGGAATGCAAGAACGTTACCTCCTTCGGGCAGATTATCAACGATAAACTGGGCGCCAGAGATACCAAAGGCATAACCACCGATGGTCTTTTCAAAGACAACCGGGCAATCGGTTAAGACACCGCGATCAAAAACGACCACAGGCAGTTTCTCGCATGCTTTTTCAACAGCAGGAGTGAGAGCTTCACTGGTGTTCGGGGAGACGATGAGAAGATCGCATTTTCCGGGGGTAGCAATCAAATCTTCAATGTCCGCGATCTGTTTCGCGTCCTGACCCTGGGCATCCACGTGAATGAAGTTCTTGATCAAGCCGGCTGCGCGAAGTTCCTCAACCTGTTCACGCATAGTTGTGTAACCAACCACGCGCCATGGGTTGTTGACGCCAGCGTTCGAGAAGCAGATATTGTACGGGGGTGCTTTTTTATACTGAGTGGTGTCAACAGGGTCATTGATAAGATACTGCATGTAAATTGGGGCATCCGGGTTCAATGGAGCCTGTTTCATCAATTGCAGAGATTCATCGAAGTCCGCATCGTTATAAAACTGAGGAGCCACTTTGGCTGCATCCATCTGAAGCCCTTGATTCTTCGGGGCATCAGGTACCACGGGGGCTTCAGTTGCTACCGGGGCTTCAGGTTCGACGGGTGCTGCGGTCGGTGCTGCGGGCTTGCAAGCTGCGAGCAGCATTGCAAAAACAACGATCACCGAAACAACTAACAACATGCTTTTTTTCATTTGATTTACTCCTCCTATACAAGACACTTTTAGTTGTACATCGTCATACTGTACTTCAGACTTTAAAGCATTTATCTTTATTTGTGCACCACCTCCCTTACAAGCTAATTCTCGTCGATAGTAAATGTTTTGAATAAATTCAACGAGTTGGTGAATTTTGTTTACCGTTTTTTGCGCGTACTAAGTGCAACATAAGCAACAGCGCCAATAATAATCAAACCCTGGACAGCATCTTTGTAGGGTTTGGGTAAACCAAGAAGATTGAGGAGGTTAAATAAAGCTTCGAGCGTAAAGGCGCCAAATACTACACTGGGCACAGACCCTTTTCCACCTAAAAGCAAAGTGCCACCAACTACTGCTGCTGATACAGCTTGCATCTCGAGACCATCGCCAACATTCGTCGATATCCCACCGTATCCCCCAAGCAAGATTGCCGCAACTACAGCAAGCAGCGCGGAATACACAAATGCAAGAACCCTGATTACCCGAACTCTAACACCTGAGAGTTGACTAGCCCGAACGTTATCGCCTATGGCTAAAATTTGTTTTCCAAAATTGGATTTATGAAAGAGATAATAAGATAATAAGGCAATAACAATCATAATTAGCAATGCAATCGGAAATTTTCCGAATATTGGGACATTTTCGATATTACCTCGTCCAAATATTCTAAAATTATCGGTAAAGTACCCTCTTGGAGCGCCGCCACTCCAAAACATCGCCACGCCTTTAACTAACAAGAGCATACCCAAAGTGACAATTAATGATGGCACTTTGAGAAAACTGACCGTAACGCCATTGATTAATCCAACTATTACACCGACTCCTAACATGATCACAATTGTTATCATCGCTTTTTCGGGATCATTGTTAAGCAACATTGAGCTTCCCACAATAACAAAAGTAACCAATGATCCCATAGAAAGGTCAAACCCTCCAGATGAAAGTACAAACATCTGACCAATGGCGAGAATAGCAAGTGGTGAAGCCCGGCGAAGGAAAACAAAAATCCCGTTCGCGGTCTGGTAATTTGGATTCAAAAAACCGACAGTCAGGAAGATCAGGATAAAAATCGGATATACGGGTGGAATTTTTTTTATCCACGTCCAAATAGTATTTAATACCTTTACCGCGCGAGACGATTTAGCCATTGTTGTTGTTGTCATTTCTTGCGCTCCTTGACTTTATGCTGCTTCACGTTTCGAGCGAAGTGTATAGCTGGCAACCGCCAGGATAATTATTACCCCTCGAAGCACGTTTTTCAAAAAAGGATTGACACCTAATTGATTAAACAATGTGTCAATCACACCAAAAATTAATACACCGCCGAGAGTACCCCAAACCCCGCCCTTTCCTCCTGAAAGCGCTGTACCACCAATTACAGTCGTTGCAACAGATTCAAGATCATACACTCCATCAGGACCGATCCAGGGAGCGCCCGCGCGAAGGCGGCTTACAATAAATAAACCAGTCAAGACAGCAGTAAGGCTACAAATTACATGGGCACCGATCAACACCCGGTGAGTCCTCAAGCCTGATAAGCGCGCAACCTCCGAATTACCGCCAACACCATACAATTGCGATCCAAATTTGGTTCTTGCTAAAATAAACCAACCTAACAAAACAACGCCAAGGAGAACAAATATTGAAATAGGGATTGGTCCAATTCGTCCATATCCAAAAGTTTCATAACTTCTTGGCACCGATCCGGTAAAATTTGCAAAGGTGGCATTTAATATACCCTTTAGAATCAGTGCCGTTCCTAAGGTGGCAATAAAAGAATTAACACCAAGTTTTGTAATTATTAATCCGTTTACCAAACCAATAACCGCGCCAATTATAAAGACCACGAATATCGCTGTGGGAACTTTTGTTGGATCTCCTTGCATGATAAATGACGACATCACCGCAGTCATACTGATCGTATACGCCACTGAAAGATCAATCGAAGCGCCAATTAAAACAAATGTCTGCCCAACAGCCACGATACCCAATGCCACTGAACGCACAAAAATATTTGTCAGGATGGCGCGATTTGTAAGAATTTGACCATCCGCAAAGTAAAAATCCAGAGCAGCGCCACCAATGAAAATCACCAATAGGAAATAATAAACGGGTGGAATTCGTATTGAATGTAAAAATTTATTAAACCCGTTGGCTGAAACAGATGAAGTTGTCATGCTCTATTCCTTTCCTGCCTCATCATTCTTGTTGGAATGATTATTTGTTTCATGCCCGGTAGCGAGTAACATCACATCGGATTCTGTCGATTTCGCTGGTAATTCGCCGGCAATGCTGCCATCCCACATTACCAGAATGCGGTCACTCATCCCTATGATCTCCGGCAATTCAGAAGATATCATCAGAACTGCAATCCCTTTTTTTGTTAAACCGCGAATCAAGTCGTGAATACTGGCTTTGGCTTCAACATCAATACCTCGGGTCGGTTCGTCAAAAATAAAAATATCGGCGTTAGAAGCCAACCATTTTGATAAAGCCACTTTCTGCTGGTTGCCACCGCTAAGGAACTGTACTTCACGGTCATAATTATCTGTTCTGACATCCACCTGTTTTGCCAGGGTTGGAACCATTTTTCTTGACTTTCTAATTCCATCGTTAAAGATGTTTCCAAGAATTGACTGCATTGATCGCACAGTCAGTAACATATTGTCTCGAATAGGTTGTTTCGGTAATAATCCTTCAGCTTTTCTGTCTTCGGTCATAAACCCCATGCTATATTTAATGGCGGTTGAAGGGGCTTTAACGGTTCTGGTTTTACCGTTAATTTCCATAGTACCGGTTTTGAATGGCATCACACCGAATAATGCCTGAGCCAATTCAGTGCGCCCGGATCCCTGTAACCCTGCTATTCCTAACACCTCTCCCTTTCGAAGTTCCAAATTGATATTTTTTAGAAAATGGTTTGAGCAGTTATTTACCCGAAGGACTACCTCACCAAAATCCTCTTTCTTGCCAAGAGGAGGAAAGTAATGATCGAGTATACGACCAACCATCATGTGCACTATCTTTTCCGCATTGACATCTTTAGCTAACTCTGTGCCTACCAATTGCCCATCTTTCAGGACAGTGATCTTGTCGGCTATATCGAAAACTTCGACCAAGCGATGCGAGATAAATATCAACGCCATACCACGAGTTTTTAAACGCGAAACAAGGGCGTTAAGTATTCTAACTTCCACCAAAGTCAACGCCGCGGTAGGCTCGTCCATAATCAATACTTTTGAATCAAATGAAATGGCTTTCGCGATTTCCACGATCTGCTGTTCAGCAACAGACAGCGTGTTACATAAAGCAGTAGGCGAGATCATCTCATCCGCGCCCAATTCTTTTAATACTGTCAACGCTTTTTTATTCAAAGCGCGAATATCTATCACTCCGAACTTCGATGGCTCTCTTCCGAGATAGATATTTTGAGCAACGGTTCGCTCAGGCAGCAGATTGAACTCCTGATAAATAATGCTGACACCTTGTTCATGAGCTTCTTGCGGATGAGAAAATGAGACTTTCTTTCCTTGAAGCAGGATTTCGCCGGAATCGGCAATATACGCGCCCGCCATAATTTTCATTAGGGTTGATTTGCCAGCGCCATTTTCTCCTACAACCGCATGCACTTCACCTTGCATAAATTTAAGCGAAACATCGTCCAGTGCTAGAACACCCGGAAACCGCTTAGTAATATTTCGAACTTCCAGCAATGGCTCTGGTTGAGTTTTTCTTAATACGGTTGTTTTATTCTGCTCTTCGGTCATAATTACCTCATCTTTAGGATGTCTGTTACGACAACAGAGATTTTAGAAACTTTAATCCTTGCACCGCAATTGCATCCTGGCTGGGTGCGACCTCCCGCCAGATACACACTGCCCTGGCGATCTCTTTCACCTGAGATGTAAAAGATTCAATCACAACCGGACCTTGATATCCTGCATCCTTTAATGCCTGCGCAATCTCTTGCCATCGAACTTGTCCAGTTCCGGGCACACCCCGGTCATTTTCAGAGGCGTGGAAGTGAAATATTTTTTCTCCCGCCTGGTGAATTGCTACTGTAGTACTTTTTTCTTCAAGGTGCATGTGAAATGTGTCCAAATGGAACCCGACATTATTTCGTCCAACATCATCAATAAACTTTTTTCCTTGCATTACGACATTAATCATGTCTGTTTCAAAACGATTAAGAGGTTCAAAAGCCAGTTTAACGCTCTTGGCAGCGCCATAATCTGCCATTTCGCGAATCCCGGATACAGCCATGTCCCATTCATTTCTTCTGGACTCACTGTTCTCCAAGTGGTCTTTCCCAACTGAAGAATACATGGGTCCGCAAACCACTTCAGAACCAATATCATAGGCCGCGTCAATTAACCAGCGGATATAAGTTTTCGCGTTTTCGCGAATTTTTGGATCCTCGCTGCAAATATTTCGATCTGGACCAAATGCCCCGCATATAATCCCTTCCAATTGGTTGTCTTTCAATATTTCATTTACAATTTTTGTGTCAATCAATTCAGGGTTTTCCACTGAGATCTCAAGAATATCAAAACCCATTGCCTTCACGCGTGGGGCGAGTTCTTTTACCGAGGTGGTTGAGCATGGTGAAATCCAAACAAATGTGTTAACCCCAAATTTCATAGCAATCTCCTCGCTCTCAATCCTGCTCACCATTGCTTGATGAGAGCGTGAACATATAATCCATAGCCAGATTGACCGCGCCAATTACACCCGCGTCAGGCCCTATCCCGGAAAAAACAATATGAAGATCGCGAGTTGCCAAAGGTAAAGAACGATTTAATACGGTTTGACGGATCGAAGAAAGTAAAAGATTGCCAAGATTACTTACACCCCCGCCAATTACAATCATCCCGGGGTTATAAAAATTCACCAAGCCGGCAAGCACATCTCCAACAAATTGTCCGCTCTCACGAATTACTTCAATTGCAAACGCATCACCCTCTCGCGCAGCATCTCCAACGTCTTCAGCTCTCAAGACCTTTCCGTTTTTTTCATAGAGTTTCAATAGGATCGGGCTTTTGCCTGCCTGCGCTGCAATTAATGATCGTTCAGCAATCGCCGGGCCTGCAGCTACCGCTTCAAGACAACCCTTATTACCGCAATGGCACAATGGACCAGACTTATTCACACCAATATGGCCGATGTCGCCCGCGCATCCGTTGGATCCACGGAAAATTTTTCCCTCGCACACGATCCCGGCGCCGATGCCAGTTCCGATTTTTATAAAGATCAGGTTGTCAACTCCTCTACCGGCACCCTTATAAATTTCTCCTAAAGCCATTACATTGACATCATTATCAACAACAACGTTTGCAGACGGGAACCATTGCTGTACAGTTTGGATGACAGGATAACGGTCCCATCCAGGCATAATTGGCGGTGATACCAAAGTGCCGATTGAAAAATCCACCGGGCCTGGAACACCAATCCCGATTCCATTTAGTTGCTCGGAGCTAAAGTTATTTTCATGGAGCATTTTTTCGAGCAGCGAACACACCCTGCCCAATATTTTTATCGGTCCGTCTTTGACAGATGCGGGTTCAGCATAACGCGCAAGAAGCTTGCCAGAAAAATCCGCAATACCGATATCAATACTGGTTGCTCCTATATCAAAACCTGCCACTAGGCCCAGTTTGCCATTCATACTAAATGTCTTCGAGCGGCGACCGCCCGTATATTCAGTGGCATTATTCGCAATTATGATCTTTTTGTTGAGGAGGGAGTCAATACAACTCGTGATCTTGGATCTTGAATATTCAGTGAAAGTAACTAAATCTGCTTTTGTAAATTCACCATACTTACGAACCAGATCTATCAATTCTTTTTCTGAGTCGGTAATAAAATTTCGGTTCGGTAAAGATTCGGCTTGATATAACCAAATTGGCATATCCAGTGAGGTAAATGTTCGCAATTTCTTATGTATTACTTCGCGTGCTGTTCCCATTACTGTTTATGGCTCTCTTTTCTAAGGTTGCAAGGTTTTCAACATCAATATGAAAAAGGACACCAAAGGACACCAAAAACGTGAATCAGCAACTACATGATCGAATCACTTTTTTAAATGTAAACACTCAGAACAAATATGTAACCGGATGAATACCGGAGAAAGAACTGGTAATTACATGATTACATATCATTATAGCCAACCGCGTCTCAATGTCAATATGTTTTGTGATAATTACATCATCTTATAACTTATTTAGTTATAAGTTTCACTATATTTGTGTTTTATTCGTAATGGTAGATAGTTATTGGAAATAACCTACACGTTTCCAGCTTTAGGTTGTGATGCACTCCAGGTCGAATACTTTTGAAACCATTTCCAGTTCATTTAAGTTGTGCCCCGTTGTAATAATATAATGGTGTGAAACCAAGTCATTGACAAGACGTTTGCCGTTTGGTACACAAATCACTGCACCATTTAGACAATGTGAATTCTTAAACTGAGCATATTTTGGCAGATCCCCTTCCACAACTGACCAGCGGTCGTAAGGAGGCATGAGTTTGACAAGCGTGATTTCCCCTTCCGGGAGCCGCGCATCAATTGCGGTCGCGTTATCATCAACAATTGCCAATACCTTCTCTTGTAGTTTCCATTCCGTTGAAAAAGACTGGGGAACCACACCCAAATATCCACAGTGCGCAGCCAAAATATAATTCTCCGGAGCGCCTGCTACATCTGGAAAATTAGGAATATGCTCGTGTTTTAAAGCCGCATTCCCCATTTGGAATGGATAGAGATTGGTCATCATGAAGGGTACTTCGAGCGTTTTTCCTATCAAGACTTTAGTGAGCATCGAAACCAGGTCGGCTTCGCACCCCCATACGATGCGTTGATCTTCATACAGAAAGTTCCAGGCCAGGCAAGGGGTAGTTTCAGAAAACATTGATTCGTTCAAACAATTGATACCCACAGCAATAATATCTGGGTCCTTGGCGAGATCCATCTGCACTGCCATATAGGTTTTCACTGCGCTCAAAACTGCCCGATTGGAGATTTTGCCAATTGGGGTGTTGGTTTTCTTTTGCGCCCAAACGATCTGGGCTGATTCGTCAGAAATTGCTCTTGCGTCCTCTGCCAATTTTTTGAAACTCTTTTTAACTACACTGATACCATATTTTTTCTCGATTGAATTAATACATTCCGGTTCCCACCAATAGAATCTTTTGAAGATTTCATCCTGGTTGCCCCCGCCACTGGCAGGGTTATCCTGATATACCAATAGTTTGGATTGTTTCAATTGTCTTTTTAATGCGAAAGCCCGGCAAACTTGTTTGGTTTTTTCCAGGTTTGTGGGTCCGATTACTTTTACGCCTTTGGTTGTCAGATAGCTGTTAATCTCCCAGTCCCACATGGAGACGGTGCCGAATTCTGATGTAACGATTAGGAGTGGTTGAGGGAGTTTTTTGATCTTTTCCACCTCCCTATAGGCTTCTCCCAGCATTTGCGGGAAAATCACACCGTCAGTTTCAGGCACTCTTGATCCTAAATGTACTGGTTCCAATATTTCCGCTACGTCAGCCAGAATTTCCCGCAGTTTTAGCAACTGAAAAGAAAAATCCGGATCATCAGGTGTTTTGAAATAAATTGGGACGAGTTTCGCTTTCATGATTTTCTCCTGCCTTGGTTAGAAAAAAGTGCCAAATGGTATTCATTCAAGAGAGGGACGGATTGCGAAAATAAATCTGTCCCTCTCCTCGTGATCAACTATCCTTCGTAAGTCGTAAGCCCGGACATTACTTGACGTCGGAAACGGTTACCTTTCGACCAGTAGTTGCCGAAATAATTGCCGCTTCCAGTACCTGCATGTCTTTCATCCCGTCATACAAGTTAGGCGTTATCGTTGTGCCTTTTTCCATTGCATTTAGGAAATCCACGACAGCATGCGTAAATTCGTGTTCATAACCGATGATGTGCCCAGGCGGCCACCAGGCCCCGACGTACGGATGGGTGGAATTAGTCACCAGGATCGTTCTAAATCCCTGTTCATCGACCGGATCAGCCAGGTTTAAGAATTGAAGTTCATTCATGCGCTCAAGGTCAAATGCAAGGCTGCCTTTGCTGCCATATATTTCAAAATAGTTGTAATTCTTACGACCACTGGCAAACCGGCTCGACTCGAATGCGCCTAATGCGCCATTTTCAAATTCAGCAACCATGAATGCCGCGTCGTCAACAGTTACCGCTCCCTTTTCCGTGGCCCCGGAACCTGATTTGAAGGTGCCGGCATCCTTGCCCGGTAACGGTCGTTCGGTCACGAAAGTTTTCATCATCGCGGCAACTGATTCAACCTCACCCACCAGAAAGCGCGCAAGATCAACGCTATGAGAATTTAAATCATAATGCGGACCTGCTCCCGCGAATTTCTTTTGCAAGTGCCAGGTCAAAGGGAAGTTAGGGTCTGTGATCCAATCTTGAAGATAAGTCCCTCGCCAATGGAATATCTTTCCAATTTTTCCCTGATCGATCAATTGTTTTGCAAAAGCAATTGCCGGCGTCCGGCGATAGTTATGATTTAGATAATGCAAGACGCCAGCTTTTTCAGCCGCTTCGAACATTTCCTTAGCCTCAGCAAAGTTTAAAGCAATCGGTTTTTCGCAAAATATTTGTTTGCCATTTTTTGCAGCTGCAATAACAATCTCTCTATGCAGATAGGTTGGCGTGCAGATATCAATGATATCGATATCCGGGCGTTCAACCACTTTCTTCCAGTCAGAATCCGTTTCTTCCCAGCCCCAATTTTTTGCAAAATCACCAGTACCTTTTACATCCTGGCCACAAGCAACTTTAAGAACTGGTTTTAATCCCACACTGAAGAACTTCGGCGCATTAGTCCAGGCATTGCTGTGCGCCTTGCCCATGAATTTTGTGCCGATGATTGCCACATTTACGTTTTTCAAGGGATCCTCTCCTTTAATAGTAGACTCCCGATCACGGGAGAACGTCATGTTCTCAATGAATGGGTTAATTTACTTCAATGCCGCAGCTATTTTCTTTAATTCTTTAATACTCAACTCCACTGCTTCATCTTCCCGCCCGGTCCAATCTGTGTGCGGGTGATCGATCTCTACAGCCAGGAATCCTTTAAAGTTAGCCTTATGAAGCAATTGAGCTAAAGCCTGGTTATCGATCAAACCCTTCCCGACTGGAACGCCGGCAAAGAAATGCCAGTCGGTCGGTCGAGCATTCTTGTCAGGCATCAGATCTTTGACATGGGTTGCCAGCACATAAGGGGCAAGTTTTTCCATCCCTTTTATGGGATCATCGAGCAGGCGAAGGAAATTGCCAGTATCAAAGTTCAATCCAAAGTACTCAGAGTCAACTTCAGTCAATAACTGAAGGATCTCGTCAGAAGTGAAATCGATATGGTTCTCCACAGCTAATTTCACGCCCACATCCTTGGCGACCTTAATAGCTTTTTTGAACATTTTTACGAGAGCCTTGATTTGAGGACCATGCGGTTCATGCCGAAACATGAGGCTGCTACCGACAACGCGCATCACATCCGCACCAATGGCTTTTGCATAAGGGATCATCGTGATCATTTCTTCATAGGCAGTCCAATTCTTGCCGCGTTCCAATCCATCCGGGTGACCCCAAGCATAAACACGATCGAACTTAAATTCATCCAGTTGAACTTTTAGTTCTTTAAACCATCCAAGGTCTGTGGAAGGGAAGAAACAGGATTCCAACGAGACGCCGTCTACTTTTAGTTCATGGGCGCGTTTGAGAAAATCTTCCATGGTCATGTTCTTTACCGGTGGTTTCTGATCTGGATACACTTCACCAAAGAAGCGATGGTAACAATAACTATCAATTCCGACTTTCATCTTATTCCTCCTGGTTTTTGTTGTTAATGCTTTTATGGTTTGAATTCTAATTACCTTTATTTCATTATCATCAATAAAAAACGTGGACTACTTTTCCCAATTGATAGCGCGAACAACTGCACTTGTCATTACAGGATAACATTATTATAACGATGAGCTCCTTATATTTCAAGAGATTTAAGATTACTAAATCAGAGATTGTAATGAAATAGACTGGGGTAAATTTATATGAAATTCTTAACCAATTTTCTAATCCTGTTTTTTTTAAGATTATTCTATTGACAGGTTGGGTAGTTTTTCCTATAATAAGTTGTAATAACAGGATTACAACAAATCATCTTGAGTACCGGGGATGGATATATATGAATGGAACAATCAATTTCGAGAGTCACATTCCATATTACATACAATTAATGGACATCCTGAAAGAAAAGGTTCAGCAAAAAAATTGGCTTCCAGGCGATCAAATCCCGGGTGAACAAGACCTTTGCGAACTCTACAAGGTTAGCCGGACTGTTGTTCGGCAAGCCTTACGCGAATTGGAGCTTGAAGGAGTGGTCAATCGCCGAAAAGGCAAAGGCACCTTCATCTCCCTCCCAAAAATCAATGAGGGGCTTGTTCAAAAATTGACCGGTTTTTACCAGGACATGGTGGAACGCGGTTTCAAGCCCGTTACAAAGGTGCTTCACCAAACAGTCATCCCTTCAAATGAAAAAGTGGCGCGTTTTCTCAGCATCAAACCGGGCGAAAAAGTGATCGATATTCAACGACTAAGGTTTATCAATGAAGAGCCCATCCAATTGGTTACAACCTACATTCCATTTGAAGTTTGCCCTGCTCTTGCAAACGTTGATTTGACCAACCGCTCTTTGTATGAATATTTAGAAAAAGAACGCGGTGTATTTATTGCAAAAGGACGCCGATACATTGAAGCTGTTCTCGCAAACGAGACTGAAGCTGCGCTTCTTGGCATCGACCGTGGGGACCCCCTGTTGATGCTCGATAGTATCAGTTTTTCAGAAAATGGTCTGCCTGTTGAGTATTACCATGCATTACATCGCGGAGACCGGACTCGCTTTGAAGTCGAATTGCTAAGGTTGCGGGAAACTGACTCAAAAACCGTGGAACTTGGACCGAATTTTTCAGGCGCACCGAAGATCCTTTCAAAGGATGAAGTTTCTTAATTACAAGGTTCCGATTGGCATCCGTTTTTTTAGATTAAGCTTGTTGGAGACAATAATGCAAAAGAGATACCTGATCGGTGTTGACCTTGGAACAAGCAGTACCAAGGCTGCGCTCTATCAGATTGACGGAAAACTCATTTCTGATGCTTCAGTTGAAGTTCCACTCTTTTACCCGAAGCCCGGTGTCGTGGAACAGGAAAATGAAGATTTTTATACGTCAGCAGCCCAGACCGTGCGGAATTGCATTGAATCCAGTGGGGTTGAACCAAAAGAGATTGCCGCAATTGCATTTGATTCACAAATGGCAGGGGTTGGATTAGTCGATGAAAATTTTCATCCAGTTGCCCGTTTTGATTCCTGGCTCGATATGCGTTGCCAACCCTATATTGAAATGGTTGATAAGGATTGCGGCGACCTTGTTACAAAATTGACTGGTTGCCCGCCAACTTGTGACCATGGATCAAAGATGCTGTGGTGGAAAAACGAACAACCGGAAATCTACCGCCGCACTGCAAAATTTGTTATGCCGGGAACTTATGTGGCTGGGCGAATGGCCGGGCTGAACTCCGATCAAGCGTTCATCGACTATACATACATTCATTTCTCCGGCTTCGCAGATGCTGAGCGCGGACAATGGTCTGATCAACTCTGTTCAAGGTTTGGTTTGGATATTCAAAAACTCCCCAAGATCGTTGAGCCCTGGCAAGGCGTTGGTGAAGTCACCGTGTCAGCTTCAAAAACATTTGGACTGGCTCCCGGAACGTTGATCGCTGCAGGCGCAGGCGATACTGCGGCAAACGCGTTGGGGGCTGGGATCGTCGAACCAGGAATGATCTTCGACGTTGCCGGAACAGCCGCAGTTCTTGCAGGATGCACAGACAAATTTGTGGCGGATTCAAAGTTTAGGGCGCTTTTAACCATGCGCTCTGTTATCCCCGGGTTATGGAATCCGCTCGCTTATATCGGTGGCGGAGGTCTCGCGCTTCGCTGGTTCCGCGATCATTTTTTTAATACTTTGCATGGCAAAAAACTGACCAGTGATGAATCTCTATATTCCGAGATGCTCCACCTCGCAGAGGCAGTACCCGCTGGGTCAGACGGATTGTTCTTCTCACCACACCTGGGAGGCAGGATCTGTCCGTCCAATCCAAAAATGCGGGGGGCTTGGGTCGGTGTTTCATGGTCTCACTCCCAGGCTCATTTCTTCAGAGCTATCCTTGAAAGCGTTGCGTACGAATATGCCTATTACCTTCACATTCTTCGAGAATTGGTGCCGGATTTGAAACTTTTCGAAGCAAGAGTTGTGGGCGGAGGAGCAAAAGGGAAAACATGGAACCAGATCAAAGCCGACATTCTGGGTGTACCCTATCAACGACTAGCCGGGAATGAATTTGGTACTTGGGGAGCTGCCATGATCGCAGGCAAGTCTGCTGGAGTTATCAATAATCTTGCAGAACATGCAAAAAAAACCGTTTTTCCAGAAGGAACCCCCTTTCACCCGGAGGAGAGTAATCATCAGATATATAAACCAATTATTGAGAAATACATTGAAATGCAGTCGATGCTAAATACTTTTTTTATTAATTGAAAGCGATCTAGAGTAATCCACAACAGGAGAATTAATTGAAAAGTCAAGTTCGGATTTGTATGTTCGGCGCAGGGCGTGTTGGAAAGAATCATTCCAAAGCGATCACACGGCATATCCCTGGCGGAAAGATCGTAGCGCTCGTTGACCCAATAGAAGCTGTCCGCAAAGAAACTGCTGTTGAATATGGTATTGAAAAGGGATTCGACACATTTGAACAAGCAGTGGAAGGGGCAGATTTTGATGCCGTTGTGATCACCACTCCCACACCCACTCATCTCCCCTTGGCTGCCCTGGCAGCGGAGTACGGAAAACATATCTTTCTTGAGAAACCTATGGCTTTGAATTTGCAGGAATGTGACCAGATTATCGAAGTCGTAAAGAAAAACCACGTCCTTTTACAGGTTGGTTTTATGCGCAGGTTTGATCCTGAATTCGTTACCGCAGCACAACGCATTGAAGCCGGTGAGATTGGGCAGCCAATGATGATCAAATCGAATACTCACGGACCAGGTCTACCACCTCCATGGGCACGCGACTTGCGCACCTCTAATGGAATGCTTGCAGAGGTGAACAGTCACGATTGGGATACAGTGCGATGGTTGATGGGATCGAATCTCGAACGCGTCTATACAGAAGTTGCCAATTTCAAAGGTCCCGCCAATAATGTGGATACCCCTAATTTTTACGACAATGTACTCGTTAATTGCAAGTTTGAAAGTGGCGGTTTAGGCTTGATCTCTGGTGTATGCCCATGCGGTTACGGATATGACGCCCGGGTGGAGATCATTGGAGAAAAAGGGATCATGCAGCTAGGCACTCTTGAAGGACAAGCGGTTGTCGTTTGCACAAACCGTGATCAGGGCTTGATCAGACCTATCGTGCGTACCTGGCCGGAGCGGTTTGCATGGGCCTATATTTATGAACTCGAACACTTCGTTCAATGTATTCAGACAGATTCAACTCCGCGAGCCGGGGGGAGTGAAGGCCGGTGGGCAGTCGCGGGGGTTCTCGCTGGAACAAAATCATTCCTGGAACAACGTCCAGTTTATCTGAAAGAAATTATTGGTGAATGAAGTTAAAGGCAATGGAGGAAAAATGTTAGCTGCCGTTTACCATGGTCCGAATGACATTCGGGTTGAGAATGTTCCGGTTCCAAAAATTGGCAAAGGAGAATTACTCGTCAAGGTACTCAGCGCGAGTATTTGCGGAACCGATTTACGGATTTTTCATGGAAGTCATAGAATGTATACGCCTGGGACGATTCGCATTCCAGGGCACGAAGTGGTTGGTACAATCGCGGAAGCAGGCGCAGAAGTTAACAATTATACGATTGGTCAGCGTGTGTTTTGCGCGCCAAATACCGGCTGCGGTCGCTGTCTGCAATGTGTCACCGGCGATAATAATTTATGCGCTAGTTATGACGCAATCGGCGTGACCTCAGATGGCGGTTTTGCAGAATATGTCCGTATTCCTGCCAACTCTGTTCAACAAGGCAATGTGATCCCTGTCAGCGAAACTATTGATCCAGCTGTTGCTGCTTTGATGGAACCGTTTGCATGTGTACTCAGAGGACAGAACGCATTGTACATAAAACCCGGTGAAGTTGTTTTAATCATCGGCGCAGGTCCAATTGGAGTGATGCATACCAAACTTGCCAAAGCACGCGGCGCAGGTCGCGTTATCGTTAGCGAACCCATCGCAGAGCGCGCTGCGCAAGTCAAACGGATGGGAGCTGACCGGGTGGTTGATCCTGCAACGGAAGACCTAAAATCAGTCCTTCTACAGGAAAGCCAGGGGCGTGGAGCAGATGTAATCATCGTAGCAGCGCCCGTCCATGTTGCCCAAGAAAGCGCTCTAGACCTCGCAGCCATTAGCGGAAGGATCAACTTTTTTGGCGGTCTCCCCAAAGACCGTCCTACGATCAATTTTGATTCCAACCTGGTGCATTATAAAGAACTGGTGATCACGGCTACCACCGCTTGCAGCACTGCCGATTGTTGGCAGGCAACTCAAATTATTAATTCCGGCTTGGTTGATCTTTCCGATGTTGTCAGTCAACGTTTTCCATTAAAAGATGCTGTAATGGCTTTTGCAGCTGCAGAAGATCGAAAATCATTAAAGATCATTTTGGAACCATAAATCAGATGACATTTTTCCCTCCTCTCTCCGCTCCGCGCCCGGTAATTACCGTCCAGGGTCCTGTTCCATACGAACGTCTGGGTATTACAGACGCTCATAGCCATATGTGGATAGAATCTGTTCCGGGCGCGGATCCAAGCGGACCAGTTATAGACCAATTCGACCCGATCCTCAAGGAATTGGCCGAGTATCGCGCAAAAGGTGGTCAAACCGTATTGGATTGTCAACCAGAAGGTTGTGGCCGGAACGGGAACAGGTTATTAACACTTTCAAAGGACTCCAAGGTCAATATCATCGCGTGCACAGGTTTTCATCGCAAGAAATACTACCCTCAAAACCATTGGCTTTGGGGAGTGAGAGCTCAAAAAGTTTGCGATTTCTTGTGTTCCGAATTCGAGCATGGTCTTTATGAAACCTTGAATTTGTCGTCACCGGTCAAGGCTGGTTTTATCAAGATTGCCCTCGAATCTTCCTGGGCCGACTGCCCACAAGCAGCCTTGGAGGGTGCAGCCTTTGCTGCGGTCATATCGAAAGCGCTTATTGAGATCCACACTGAAAAAGGCGCCCTGGCCGAGAAAGCATGCGTTTATTACACAGACCGGGGGGTGCTGCCCAACCAATTGGTCTTGTGCCACATGGACAAAAGGCCGGATGCAGGTCTTCATAAAGAACTAGCCCGTCTGGGGGTATTGCTTGAATACGACACTTTTTATAGACCCAAGTACAACCCGCAGACAAACCTTTGGCCGTTGATCGAATCTATGGTAAGCAACGGTTTTTCTGACCGGGTTGCTCTCGCGACGGACATGGCAGAGACTGAACTTTACCACTACATCGGGGGTGGTGCAGGTTTGGCAAGCTTGCCAGGAGAGATACAAAATCGACTTAATGAAAATGGATTCCCGGAAACCGCTTGCAAGCAGATGCTTGGTGGCAATATCGCCCGCCGTCTTGCCGGGATAAATTAAACAAATTTTGGAGAATGCAATGACAGATCTTCCCTTTTCTTTCACGCTTCCCATGCCGCAGGTCATTCCTTCCAGAGTGGATAACCATATCGAAAGGCGGCTTTCCGAAATGCGTGGTCAATTCTTTGACCTGGAGATCTATGACAAGATGCTTGCGACAGAAGATCAATTGATCTATGAAGTCTATGAAATTAAACGCCCTGAAGTGGAAGGTGAGTTGCTAATGGGCGTCTCTGTAGTCCATCCCGGTCAAGTCGGAAAGGAATTCTTCATGACAAAAGGACATTTCCATTCCGTCCTTGCAACTTCAGAGATCTACTACTGTTTACGCGGCGAAGGCTACATGATGATGGAAACTCCCGAAGGAATCACTTCAATAGAACCTCTCTCCCCTGGAAAAGTTCTTTATGTACCTCCAAGGTGGGCTCATCGATCTGTGTGTACATCCCGTCTGGAAGACCTGGTCACTTTCTTCGCTTACCCTGCAAATGCCGGCCATGATTATGGCACCATTGAACAAACCGGATTTAGAAAGTTAATTTTTGACGGTGTAAACGGTCCTGAAATCGTTGATAACCCACGCTGCCATTAATCCAGAGGATTTATGAACCTGAAAGTATGCCGCTTACTTGTTACACCTACTTCTTATGGTAAGAATGATCCCCGGCTGAAAACTGAATTGGAAGCGCAAGTTGGCGAAGTAATTTACAACCCGACTGGGAAACCGCTTTCTTCTGCCGACGTTGCACAGTTACTTCCAGGGATTGATGGATATATTGCAGGGTTGGATTGTATCGACGCAAACGCTTTAAGTGCCGCTGACCAACTTAAAGTAATCGCTCGCTACGGGGTTGGTGTTGACAATGTCGACCTGGTTGCAGCCCGTGAAAAAGGAATAATTGTAACCAATACACCCGGAGCAAATTCTGTTTCGGTTGCTGAACTGGCTCTTGGATTAATGCTTGCGGTAGCACGGAATATCCCCGAAGCCGTTGAGGCAGTACAACAAGGAAAATGGCCGCGTTATTCAGGGGTCAGTCTTGAGGGAAAAACCATCGGTATTTTGGGGCTTGGCGCTATCGGCAAACAACTTGCCCGCCGACTCAGTGGTTTTGATTGCAAAATTTTAGCATTCGATCCTTTTACCGACACTGCATTTGCAAAGAACAATCATATTGAGCTTGCCACCTTGGAAGAAGTGATCAGGCAGGCTGATTTTGTCAGTTTGCATCTTCCACTCTTGCCCGAGACACGCGGTATTGTAAACGATACCTTTTTATCCAAAATGAAAAAAGGATCGTTCCTGATCAACACTTCTCGCGGCGAAGTAGTTGATGAAGACGCATTATTGAGAGCGCTTCAACGTGGTCACCTCAAAGGGGCAGGGTTGGATGCCTTTACAATCGAACCTCCTGATCCCAAGAACCCTCTACTGGCTCTGTCGCAGGTGATTGCCACACCTCATCTGGGCGCGCAGACAGATGGCGCCACAAGCAATATGGGTTGGCTTGCAATGAAAGATTGCCTGGCAGTGTTAAAAAACGAAAAACCTGACTTCAGGGTTGCCTAATATCATTGGTGTTGAGAGCCTATTTTTTGGAGAAAACATGAATAAAGCTGAAGTGTTGGAACAAGTTAAAGAACTGGGCGTGCTGGCTGTGATCCGCGGTCCTTCACGTGAATTAACTGTCAAAATGGTAGACGCGCTCGTTGCAGGTGGTATTTTAGGCATCGAGATCACCTATAGCACCCCCGGGGCTGAAGATGTGGTACGAACACTCTCTTCTAAATTCGGCAGCAGAATTGTGCTTGGAATGGGAACTCTCACTAAACCGGAACAGGTCTTATCTGCCAAAGATGCTGGCGCGTGCTTTCTCGTCAGCCCGATTTGTGATGCAAACCTGCTCAAAGAAATGGTTTCAAGCGGATTATTGACCATGGCTGGCGCATTAACCCCCACCGAAGTTTTCCAGGCATACAGCCTGGGTGCAGATGTCATAAAAATCTTCCCTGGTTCGCTGGGAGGGCCTGCCTATATTAAAGCTCTCAAAGGTCCCTTTCCTTACATCCCGATGATACCGACAGGTGGAGTAAACGCCGGCAATGTGGCTGAATGGTTTTCTACCGGAGTTGTTGCTATAGGAGCAGGAAGCGAGCTTTGTCCGCCACAACTAGCAAAAGAAGGAAAATTTGATGAAATATCAGAACGAGCCGCTGAATTCGTACGGGTTGTAAAAACCTCAAGGATCTAAAACCAATTACAGGAGCGCTAATATGAATGATGAGAATTATCCAGTTGTAAAAAAATCGATTCCGACGTTTTACTTTATCGGCGTAACCACCGGTAAATCCTCGATCATGAAGGTTTTTCCATTATGGATGAAAGTGCTGGGTCTGGAAGATGTTGTAATGGAAGGAGTGGATTGTAAAATACATGATGTCCCCGAGGTATACCGCAAAGCAGTCGCCCAGATCAAATATGATCCCCTTTCGCTCGGCGCGCTCGTCACCACCCACAAGATTGACCTCCTCACCGCGGCACGCGACATGTTTGACTATCTCGATCCTTATGCGATGATCACTGATGAAGTCTCCAGCATTTCCAAACTAGAAGACCGATTGGAAGGCCACGCCAAAGATCCGATCACTTCAGGCGCCAGCCTGGATGCGATCATCGAAAAAGACTATTTTGGCAAGACACATGGCGACGTACTTTGCTTCGGAGCTGGCGGATCTGCCATCGCGACTCTCTTGCACTTGATCAATAAAAAGGACAAAGGGGACCGTCCAGATAAATTCACCTTCGTAAATCGTTCTCAAGGCCGTTTGGATCACGCCATGGAAATGGTGAGAGGACTAAAAACCGATATCGAGATTGAATACATCTGCAACTCAGATCCTGAAATCAATGACAAGATTATGGAGCAGTTCCCTCCTTACAGCATTATCATCAACGCGACCGGGATGGGCAAAGATACTCCAGGTTCACCACTCACCTGGGCGGGAAAATTCCCGATGAACAGCGTCTCTTGGGAATTCAACTATCGTGGTGAATTAGATTTTCTTCATCAATCCTTGGCACAGGTAGAAAGCCGAAAAGTGAAAGTGGAAGATGGTTGGTTATATTTTGTTCATGGTTGGACGCAAGTCGTTGCGCAAGTGTTGCACTTTGATCTCACGCCTGCCTTATTCGACAAGTTGAACGAAGTTGCTTCTTCAGTCAAAGGTGTATAAAACCAAATCAAGGAACATCGTTGGCAGAAATAAGATTGATATGAAAACAAATGTTTTATCGAGGAAATCCAGGATTTTGTCGGATAACATCCGCTTAATTAGAAAGGTTGATTTTGAATGTTTTTGACTGCAAAAGATATCGCCAAGGTGATCGACCTCTCCTGTGTGCGCACTACCTCCAATAAAACAGATATCGAGGAAATGGTGGCTGCCGCTCGAAAATACAGCTTCGGGCAAGTCTCAGTGATGCAGTGCTTCATTTCTCACACCAAGCAATTGCTAAAAGACAATTCGCAGATCCATGTGGTCGGCAACGTCAGCTTTCCGTCTGGTTCAGATTCGACCACTCTCAAAGTATTTCAGGCAAAAGAGATGGTTTCGGCAGGATGTGACGAAATCGATATGGTCATGAATATTGGAAAACTACGCTCAGGTGAACTTTCTGAAGTTGAGACGGACGTTCGCGCAGTGATCGAAACCGTGCACCCCCTCCAAGTGAAGGTAATAATCGAGATCATGTACTTGACCCGGGAAGAGACAGAGCAGGCTTGCGGCATTTGCATCCGCTCCGGTGCTGCATTTGTGAAAACAGGCACAGGTTGGGCTGACCGTGGAACGACCCTGGAGGATATTCACCTGATTAAATCATTTGTTGGCGACCATATCAAGATCAAAGCTTCCGGCGGTATCCGCGATCTGGATATGCTGGTGCAAATGTATAAAGCCGGGGCAAGGCGCTTCGGGGTGAACCTTGCGAGTGGCATAAAGCTCATGGAAGAGTGTTTGTCACTGAGATCCGGGGTCGAAGTTTAGGTAAAAATGAAAAACCAACGGGTGTGCAATGAATAAAAAAATCCTCTCTTTTGATCTTGGAACTGGCGGCAATAAAGCATCGGTGTATGATACAGAAGGGAATTGCCTGGCAAGCGCATTCGTTCCTTACACCACACAATATCCTCAGATAGGCTGGCATGAGCAGCGCCCTGCGGACTGGTGGAACGCGGTCGTGGAAAGTACACACCAACTACTCAAAACAAGCGGTATAGATAAAAATGACATCGTGTGTTTAGGTATCTCTGGACACAGCCTTGGTGCAGTTCCAGTCGATAAAGACGGTAATCTACTGAGAGATGAAACCCCGATCTGGTCTGACATTCGCGCGCAGAAAGAAGTGGATGACTTTTTCAAGGGAGTGAATCCCGATCATTGGTATTTGACCACTGGAAATGGGTTCCCTGCGGCGTGTTATACGGTCTTCAAAGTGATGTGGTATAAAAACCACGAACCAGAAATGTGGAAAAAGGTTTTTAAGATCCTTGGTACAAAAGACTTTATCAATTTCAAACTGACTGGAAAATTTATTACAGACTACTCCTACGCCTCGGGAACCGGGATCTACGATCTCAAGGGCTGGAAATATAACGATGAGTTCATCGCTGCCAGTGGTATCCCGGCTGAGACTTGGCCAGAAATCGTTCCATCGACCCAAGTTCTGGGCATAGTCGCCCCCGAAGTAGCGAAAATGCTGGGATTGAGCCCCATGGTTCAAGTGGTCTGCGGCGGAGTGGATAACTCGTGCATGGCGCTAGGAGCCAAGAACATTCGCGACGGGCGTGTGTACACCTCACTAGGTTCCTCTGCCTGGATCGCTGTTTCAGCGGAGCAGCCGGTTCTTGACAAGCGATATAAACCTTTTGTCTTCGCGCACGTGATGCCAAATATGTTCACATCAGCAGTTAGTATCTTTTCCGCTGGCACATCCTTCAGTTGGGTGAAAGACAACTTATGCAAGGATCTGATCGAAAAAGCAAACAAAGAAAACAAAGATGTTTATGTGCTGATGAACCGAGAAGCTGAGAAAGCGCCGGTGGGCTCAAATAAATTGCTCTTTAATCCCAGTCTGGCGGGGGGTACCTCACAGGATACCAGCGTGCATATTCGCGGCGCGTATATCGGCTTGGACTTGAAACACGGTAAACCTGAGCTCATTCGCGCTGCCATGGAAGGTATTGCCATGAATCTGCGCCTTCGATTGGATCTGCTCCGAAAATATACGAGACTCGAAGACGAGATCCTTTTTGTGGGTGGTGGCGCAAAAAGCCTTTTTTATCTGGGTATCTTCGCGGACACGTTTAACACCCGCATTCTAAAGACCAATATCGATCAAGATGCAGGCGCGCTAGGCGCAGCAGCAATTGCTGCAGTAGGGTGTGGATTGTGGAAGAATTTTGACAAAATCGACGAAATTCACAAAGCAGTTGAGGTAGTTGAACCCAACAAAGAAAACAACCGCAAATATGAAAAATTGTTACCAGTTTTCAGCCTTGCAACTGAATACCAAGCTAAAGTCAGTGACGCACTTCGCGAAATCGCACTATAAGGTTCAAACCGTAATATTCTGTGAAGTAGAGTTTACAAGTATAAAAATCGCTTCTTATTGGAATTGTGAATTTTGGTGGATCTTTTCATAATCATATGTTTTCATAATATCTAACGCTATAGTTCCGGGCAGGTGTGATTTATCAAGATAAGTTAATAAAAATTGATGAGCAAATTGACCGACAATTGAGTTTTCCAAGAATAAAAAGTGGCACTTACCGTCAAATATTTCAAAACTTTCGAAAGGGTAAAACAAAATGAAAATTGGATTATTCACAGCCACATATTTGGATTTGCAGTTGGAAGAGGTTTATAAACTTGCCTCCGGTTTGGGCTACGAAGCAGTAGAAATACCCGCCTTCACTGGTAACCCACACCTTGATATCGAAGAAATCCTCAAACCCAACAGAGCAACAGATTTGAAGAAACTGACCCAATCCTACGGTCTGGTCATTTCTGCTCTCGCCAATCACCCTGAAGGTCAGATCGTCCTCGGACCCTTCGGCAAGGATACCGATGCAATCTTCAAGGGAACCAAAGAAGAGAAGATCAAGTTTGGTACTGAACGCATGATTAAAACCGCCCAGGCAGCCAACGCACTGGAAGTCCCCGTAGTGACCGGCTTCATCGGTTGCGAGAACTTTGGCCGATTTTTTCCATGGCCATATTCCAAGGGTTGGGCTGATATGGAAGTCGAATTCGTTGAACGCTGGGGCAAAATCCTGGATAAATTCGGTGAATACGGCGTTAAATTCGCCCATGAACCCCATCCAAATGAGCTTGTTTATAACGTTGAAACTGCCTTACAGGCAGTTGAACTTTTGGGCGGACGCAAGGAGTTCGGTTTCAATTTTGACCCCGCCAATCTCATATACCTCGGTATTGATGTCGAAAACTTTATCGATGCTCTCGGTAAACACATCCTGCACGTCCACGCCAAAGATGGGGAAATCGTTGCACACAATGTTCGCCGCTCCGGCGTAATTCCGCAGGGCGACTGGCAGCGCCTGGATCGCGGATTCCGGTTCAGGATCCCCGGTTGGGGTTCAGTCCCTTGGAAAAAAGTGATCACCGAGCTTTCAATGATTGGTTATGACTATGTAATGAGTTACGAACATGAAGATGTGACCATGAGCCGCCACGATGGCATTACCAAGACCATCGCCTACCTGAAGCCCCTCCTGATCGAAAAACCTTATGAGGGACGTAACGACGTTTTATTTAACTAATAATCAATTATTGATAAGGAGTAGATTCTATGGCAAATATGATGAAAGCAGCTGTTTTTGAGAAAATAGGCGTCATTAAGGTCAAAGAAGTTCCTGTTCCAGAGATCGGCGACAATGATGTTCTTATTAAAATTAAATACACTGGTATATGCGGAACAGACTGGAGCATTTACAACGGCTGGTATTCCGCCGATAAATTGCCCATGATCCCCGGTCATGAATTCTCGGGAGTGATCGACAAACTCGGTAAGAATGCCAAGGGTTTAAAAGAGGGTGATCGTGTCACTGCCGACATCAATATAGGGTGCGGTACTTGCTTCTATTGCATCCGTGGAGAAAAACTTTTATGTGATCGTTTTTCCCAACTCGGCATTCACACAAACGGAACCTTTGCCGAATATGTCAAAGCCCCAGCAGCTCAAGTACACATCCTTCCAGATAAATTAAGTTTCGAAGAAGGCGCTTTCATTGAACCAGTCTCTTGCGTCATCCACGCTGCCAAAGCCATGGATGCCCGCCTCGGCAGCAGCGTCGTCGTCATTGGCTGCGGTCTGGGTGTTCTTCATGCTCGCATGGCAGTCCTGCGGGCATGCGCACCCGTTATTATATTCGGTGATAACCGTAAAAGATTACAGATCGCCAAAGATATGGCTGCAGATTATGCCATTCATATTGACGATATCGCTGATCCCGTTGCAGAGGTAATGAAACTCACCGGAGGTCGCGGTGCGGATTATGTAATCGAGGCGGTCGGATCAGTAAAAACTTACGAGCAAGCGTTTGCCATGCTGCGGCGCGGTGGCAAACTCTCAGCCTTCGGTATTACCGGAGAACACGATGAAATGAAAATTCGTCCCTTCGAGTTCGTGCTCGGAGAAAAGAAAGTTACCGGTTCATGCGCTGGTGTTGGCAGTGACTGGCCGGACGCAATGACTCTCATTTCCAATGGCAGGATTGACCCCAAACCATTGTTCTCTATGAAAGTTCCTTTGGAGGATTTGGATTGGGCGCTGCACGAGCTGCGCAAAGACATGAGTCTGTTCAAGATCTTTGTTTCACCCGATATCACAAAACGGGAATTGATGTAAGTCGATTATATACAGTCCATTGCAGTGTGGGCTGTATATCAGCATAGTCGGAGTCTCTCAATTGAAAATCATGAATTTCGACCACGTCTCGATCAACGTTAATGACATTAATAAATCACTTGATTTTTACAGCCGTATCCTGGGGTTGAAACAGCAACAGACTGTGGACTGCGGCGAGTTTGACATCACCTATTTCAGTCTGCCGAGTGGTTCGCGGTTGGAGTTATTTGATTATCACGGCAAAAACCGTAGTGTTCCACGCGAAGAGAGCGAAGTCGGACTCAGGCATATTGCTTTTCAGGTGGAAGACGTTGCCTCACACGAAAAACACTTAAGTGCCGAAGGAGTCGAGATTACCCTGTCAACATGTGATTTGCCGAATCTTGGAGTTAGAGTTCTGTTATTCCTTGACCCTAACGGTGTGACCCTTGAGTTCTGCGAAAAACTGTAAGTAATTTGTTATATGTCAGCTGTAAAAAATATTCCAAGAATTTAATAATTACAGGAGGTAAATGGAAATGGGTAAGAAAGAGATCCTGCTTTCACCAATCAAAATTGGAACACATACCAGTGTCAACCGTTTCTTCTGTCAGGCCATGGAATGCACTGATGCGGATACCGACGGGAATCCATCTGACCTGACTTATCAGCGCTACGAGAATCTTTTCAAAGGCGAAGCAGGCATGGTCAGCCTTGAGGCAATCACCATTACAGATAAGAATCGCTCGCGCCTGAACCAGCTATTTATTATGCCAAAGAACCAACCCGCCTTAACCAGGTTTGTCAGTCATCTAAAAAAGATCAACCCTAAAACGATTTTCATCTTCCAATTAACCCATTCTGGTGAGTTGAGCAATCCGGAATTTTCAAAGCGCCTCTCTGTAAAACCTCTCCCGGGTTTCACTGCAGATGTGTTCACTGAGGACGCGTTCGAAAAGATCATGGCAGATTTCGTCCTGGCAGCCAGGATCGCCTATGATTCTGGCGCTAATGGTATCGATATGAAATTTTGCCACGGTTATCTGGGTTCACAAATCCTGCGCCCCTACAACACCCGCAAATGGAAATACGGTGGTAAGTGGGAAAACAGGCGTCAATTTGCCTTCGACCTCTATGAACGCATTCAAAAAGCAGTGCCTGACAAGAATTTCCTCATCGGTTCAAAGATCTCGGTATGGGAGGGTTTCCCCGGTGGCTTCGGGACAGCCGGTCCAGACACCCCGGTGATCGATCTGACCGAGCCTATCGATCTGGTTAAAGGTCTGGAAGAACGCGGTGCACAGTATTTTATCCAATCCGCAGGCAGCCCCTCGATCACTATCAGCCTCACCCAGGCGGATAAGGAACACCCGTATTTTGCCTACCTGCACCAGTATTTTGCCAAAGTTTTCAGAGACAACCTGAAGAAAGAAACGGTAGTCATCGGTTCGAACTACTCGGTTTTCGGTAAAGGCAAGAACAAACTGCATGCCGTCAACTCGGAAGACAGCGCCCTGCTGGCATATGGAGCCCAGAATATCACTAAGGGGTACACGGATATGGTTGCTCTAGGGCGGCAGTCATTCGCTGACCCACTACTGCCAAAGAAGCTGCGCGAAGGTCGCGAGGATGAGATCAATTACTGCACTGCTTGCGATAACTGCCTTGAGTTGCTCATCCAACAAAGCCCGATCGGCTGCTGTACATATAACAAGTACTATACCGATGTATTGGTCAACACTCGCAAGGAAAAAGGCAAACTTACAGTAGACCATACTTAGGATCTAGTGTTATGCGTTAATACAAAGTCCTGCCATAATTCCTTGGGCGGGTCTTTGTATTTATCTTGATAAATTCTCGTGATATTTTGTGCTTAGGAACCAATCCCGCAACGCGATATTAAATGTTTATTAAACCAAACGAGATAGCATCCTAAATAATTACTATGATACATTATTTCAAAAACGACCAAAGATCATCCGTCCTCCCAAAAGGGGTGATACTCAGGTGAAGCCACTGCACGGAACCTAAATGGTATTCATCCCGGCTCCAGGTTAACCTCTCAAATTACTGAGATAAAAGTTCCGGTAGTGTAGGCGAATCTACTCTCCGTTACTGTTTTCCAGACTCCAAGAAATGGTCATCACTCGACTGATATTGGTACGAAATTTTATAATAATTCGATATTGGGAAAATTTGGATTTATTGGAATATTCTTACGGCAGGACTTTTTTGGCTGCACGACGCAGCCTGTCACGAATGGCTAATCCTGGACCATGCTCACCCAAATCACGCGCCAGAATCACATCCACATTCTGATCATCTAACGCGCGCATACCTGCGTAAAGCCGGTGAGCAGCCTGCCACAAGTCGCTCTCTTTGCCGAGGGAGAACTCCTGAACCGGTAGTCCGGTAAAATGCCGTAAATCCTCTTCTACCATCAATAAGCCAACCCGCCGTCCGCGGCTGATTTCTTCTTCGATTTTCTTGCGGATAACGGTAAGGGCAGTCTGGGCTAACAGCCCATAAAAGTAGATCAGTTCAGCGCGAGGGGAATAATGGTGTGCCAATAATCCTGGAGAGATTTGCGGACCAGCATAGCTCACATCATTCATTATTGAAACGCTGCCAAGGGTTGAGATCAATTGTTCTCGGGTAACGCCACCAGGTCTTAAAATAGTCGGCTCCGATCCGGTTAAATCAAGTACTGTTGATTCAATACCAATATTGGTTTCACCGCCGTCGACCAGCACATCAATTCGATCGCCCAAATCATTAAGAACATGACTTGCGCATGTGGGACTGGTATGCCCAAAGCGATTGGCAGATGGCGCAGCAACCAAAATGCCGGAAGCCTTCAACAGAGCCAGTGCTACCGGGTGAGCCGGAACACGTACCCCAACAGAATCGCGGCCGGCGGTAACCAAATCCGGCACTACCGAGAGTTTTGGAAGGATAAGCGTTAAAGGACCGGGCCAGTACTCCTCTGCAAGCTGCCATGCAACTGGTGGAATACTACGGGAGACCCGCGTCATCCAGGATGCATGCGCTATGTGGACAATCAACGGGTCTTCAGCAGGGCGTCCTTTCGCAATAAAAATTCGTGCGACCGCATCTTCATCGAGGGCGTTTGCCCCCAATCCGTAAACAGTTTCAGTGGGAAATGACACCAATTTTCCTTGACAGAGTGCGTCAGCTGCATGTTTTATGAGTTCCGGTTCAGGATGTTCCGGATGAATGGTTATTACTTTAAGCATGCAATCACATTTCTACCCTAATACATCGGGATCAGTTTCTCGTAGTCTTCTAGGCTTCCATCTGCTTTGCAGCATTCGATAATATCCCTGCCCAACGGATTGAGATCATCGACTTCAAAATCCTTCAGGCATAAGAGGAAAAATTCTCTTAGAATTTTCGCGCCTTGATCATAAGCTTCTTCTCCAACCTCTGGTTGAGTATCCACTTGCAGTAACCAGCGCGGAATCTGGTATCCTTCCATCTGACACTGATGCATGGCATAACCCAGCAATGTGCTTCGCGCTTGACGAATATGATGCGGCTGGAAACGTGAACTTCCACGCCTGGCAAGGTATTCCCGGGCGATCCATTGCGGAAAGAAGCCAACTTTCCAGGCGCCAATATACTGGTTTGGACAGAGAATGTAGCGCATGCGACGAAAGGTGTTGAACTGGTCAAGGAGTGCATTAGCTTGATTCACTCGCAATCCACTGACAAATGGCCAGTAAGAACCAACTCCTTCGCTGCTCATACCGTTATCATCGACAATACTGGGATTATCATGACCACGAGGAGAAACTAACCGCCAGAGCCAGGCAAGCGCTGGGGGCAACAAGTGGAACAGACCAATAATGCCGTAACTGGGCGATTCACGGGTGCAGGGTGGGGTACGCACACCAAATGAACGGATGTCTACAGCCACTGGCTCGTTAATAATATTGGAAACAATATGTCGAGGAACAACAACTCGCGGGTTTGGGCAGGGTTTTCCTGGTTGATCTTCAATGTGTTCCCATATCAGAGCGCGGCTGCCTGCAACAGCATCGATATTCAGAAAGAGTAGCGGTGATTTAGGTAAGGCCGTCAGTCGTTCCAGATAAGGGTCAGTCCCATAGGTATTGATGTGGTTCACACGCAAGAACCAGGCTTTTTCAGCGTCTACCAGGTAGAGCTTTCCGTTTCCATCTTGCAGGCTGGGGTGGCAGAGAGCCATGTCATCTGCGATTGGATGCAGGTCACAGCTGCGAGGAAGCTGGAGGTGGCGTTCTTCACCGGTGATGATATTTTCAGCAAATGCCCAACGACCATCATCTTTACGGTGGGCTTGCTCAAGCATCTCGCTCTTGCCACCTCCGCTGGCCCCTTCATGCATGATGGTTACTTGATTGTCATAAGGTGTGACCACTTGTACAGCGGAACAGTGCGCAGTCACCCAGCCCTCACGTTCACCAAGATCAAGAAGCATACCAAAAACGCCTTTTTTTGCGCTCGGTCCGGGATAAAGATTGTAGGAGAACATCTCATAAAGACCCTCCGCCCGGTTGTGCACGACTGATTGGCGGCCCCCAAAGTACATCATTCGGAAAACCGGTGCGGTATAGATAACAGCCTTGGGATCAAAAGTTTCGGGTAAATCCTGAGGTGCAATGATGCCTTGTAACATTGCCAGTCCTAGAGCAAAAAAACCTGCATTAGCTGGAACGATTGCCAATGCATCAATGCCCATCTCCGGTCTACCTGCGGTGAAGAAAAAACAAGCCAACTCTTGCTTGCTGAGCCAATCGAACGTTTGCTGTCGTAAAACCCCAAATTCTGTGTGGTACAAATCACGAAAACGCGGTTTATCCGACGGCCAATCATCACCTACAATCAGGCAGTCCGGGTCGCGTCGGCGCATATAGGGATCAGTATAATTAGCAGAAACCCCGTTTCGCACACGGACAACTTTTGCCTCAATCACCCGGCCGTGTCCAGGAACATCGTATGCAACTTCAAAGGAATCACTTCCAGGACCACCACAAGCCAGGTCTATTAATTGTTCAACATTTTCAGCAAACGTGACTTTTGGCGCAGATTCTAACAATCGAAGCGCTTCGACTGGTAATTTATAATTCTGCCAATTCATTTTTTCCTACCTTCCATTAAATTCATGTGATTATTATGTAGTTGGGTTGGTTTGTCAATCCTACGGTCGGGTTTTTCACATCCCCCTTCGTAGTTGGGTGTTCCTGAAACGGGTCGAGTTTTTTCTTCGCCTAAATTAGCCATTACCTGATTGATCAGGCTCAGCCGGATTCAAATTATATACCATGCACTTTCGTTTCGAATGGGTTTGAACTTATCCCGTCGAAGATATTTATCAAGATTTATCTGATTGACCTAGAATAAACATGTCATTGAAGATTGTTACCGATTTCGATTGGTTCGGATATAATTTATTCAACACATTCCACAAATTCGTAAAGGAGCCACGTCCATGCTACATGAACCCTCAACTCCGGCAGGAAAAGACCCTGCAGGTCCTTACAAGATACGTTTAGGCATTTGGATGTTTATTGCATATTCACTTTTCTATGCAAGTTTTGTGGCAATCAACCTGCTTAATCCATTGGCGATGGCAGCGATTGTCTTTGCAGGATTGAATCTGGTGACTGTCTATGGTTTTGCATTAATTATTGTGGCACTGATCGAAGCCCTCGTTTATGATTGGTTTTGCCGTCGAAAAGAGGCTTTCTATTTAAAAGCCGAAGAATCAAAAGAAAAAGGACAGGATTAATCCATGGCGATCTTCATTTTTCTAATCTTTGTTTTTTTTGTAATCGGACTTTCTCTTTATTTGGGTAAAAAAACAAAAACTTCCAGCGCGTACTATGCGGCTGGCGGCAAGATTCATTGGGGAGTGAATGGCGTGGCATTTGCCGGGGATTATCTTTCGGCAGCGTCTTTTCTCGGAATCTGTGGCATGATTGCTACGGTTGGTTTTGATGGTTTCCTCTATTCCATTGGTTATTTGGCTGGTTGGATTGTCGCGCTCTTTGTCGTGGCTGAACCACTTAAAAAGCTGGGGAAATATACCTTCACGGATGCCCTGGATGCAAACTACAACTCGCGCGGAATAAAATTAGCCGCTGCAATTAGCACACTGGTTGTCTCTATCTTCTATCTTATTCCGCAAATGGTGGGCGCCGGTGTATTGGTGGAACCCTTATTGGGTATCCCTCATTCCTGGGGTGTGTTGATGGTCGGCGCAATTGTGATCACGATTGTGGCTACCGCAGGGATGGCATCAACCACTTACGTACAATTCCTTAAAGGGTTCCTGTTGGTCATTTTCTCCTCCGTTTTGGTGGCTGCAGTGGTTATTCGAGGTCTATCCACTCAACCGGATCAGGGTGGCAAAGTTGCCTTCTATGAATATTCCCACCTCAGTGCGTCTAGATCCGGAGAGCAGATCACGGTAAACGAGGCTGGTTGGAGCGTTTTGGAACAAAAAGAAATCAAAGGCGGTTTGGTTTTTGTCAAACTTGGGCGCGATAACATGGAAACCTGGTGGTCAGTGTCTGAAAGCAACGGCGCCATCACGCTTGATGAGTCCCAATCTGTGGTTGTAAAAACTGATGGCAAATGGATTAACGGCGCCCCCGCTTCTTCGACAAATCATTTGCGTCAAGTGGGCAACCTCGAAAAAATTAATGGCGAGAGCAATGTCGAGACCGGCAGGCTTTCCCTCTTTGGGTTTTTGTCGACCCTTACCAATAAAGACACCATGGTTCAAACTTGGAAAACAGCTAACTTTGTGGATGGCGCCGGTGAGAAGGTAACCGTCTATTATCCCAAGATCGTGTCTGGCGACCGCATCATGCGGCCTGGACTTAAATTCAAAGTTGAGGGCACCTGGCTTGAAAAACTGGATTTCCTTTCTCTAATGCTGGCTCTGTTCATGGGGACCGCTGCCCTTCCGCATATTCTCATCCGTTATTACACCGTGCCCAACCCGGCCAGCGCGCGCAAATCCACAATTGTGGCTATTGGGGCGATCGGCTTTTTCTATATCTTGACTCTCTTCATGGGTTTTGGAGCCTTGGTGAATGGAACTGTCAATCCTGCAGATAGCAACATGGCCGCGCCGCTGCTGGCACGCTCTTTTAGTGAGTTGCTCTTTGCGGTTATCTCGGCCATCGCCTTCGCTACCGTATTGGGAACCGTCAGCGGTTTGATCGTAGCTGCCTCAGGTGCAGTCGCGCATGACCTGTTTGACCGCTATCTGAAAATTAAAATGGATGACCACCAGAAAGTTACCGCCGGGAAAATTGCAGCCTTTGTCATTGGTGGAATTGCCATCCTGCTTGGTATTCTATTCAAAGGCATGAATGTTTCATTTCTCGTAGGTTTGGCTTTTGCAGTTGCAGCCTCAGCAAACCTGCCTGCAATTCTCATGATGCTTTTCTGGAAAAAAACTACTGCTAGAGGGATCGCCGCCTCGATTGTGGTAGGCATCGTCTCTTCCTTGGCCTTGATTGCGTTTTCACCTGAATTGTATACGCTTTACGGACGGAATCCACTGGATGCGCCAATCCCGCTCAATAACCCTGGGATTGTCTCCATTCCATTGAGTTTTATCACACTGATAGTAGTATCCCTTCTCACTGTGAAGAAAAAAGAGGCCATAGCATAAGTTAGTGAACAAAGGCTGGGTGTTGTGAAATCGACATCCAGCCTTTTATTAACCAATTTTCGATCGATTTGCCAAAGGTTTACGGTGTATTATTACTGGTAATAATGCAGAATTGATACAAAATAAAAACCGCTCTGATCGTCCTGTAAATGCCGCAAAAAAGTGCGCCCGGTTGCCTGATACTCCTGTTTTGTGAGTCCTTGTTATGGATACTACAATTCTTGTCAATTTTCACTGTCACACCATCTTTAGCGATGGCGAACAGACCCCCGAGGCACTTGCCGGAAACCTGGCCTCGGAGGGTGTGCGCTATGCTGCGCTGACAGACCATGACACGATTGAAGGCTTGCCGCGTTTTCAGGATGCCCTCAAAAAACGCGGAATAGCCTTTTTGCCTGGTGTGGAATTGACCACGCGGTTCAACGGTCGTGAAGCGCACTTGCTTGGTTACGGTATTGACCCAGAGTATCCCGAACTAACCAATACGTTGCTGTCTCTGCGCCAGGTACGCAGCCTTGAAGTGCATAGTATCGCCGGGTCATTACGCAAGGTTGGCAGTAGTGGCTCGAACAATACAAGCACCTCCCAGGCGGTCAGCGCCGCTCCGAAAGGCGAACTGGAAATTGGTGAAGCCATCGCACTGATTCATCGCGCCGGCGGGCGTGCCTTTTGGGCACATCCGTTTGTGTTCGAATCCAACCTGGAACAACTGGATGTCATGATCGGGGAACTAGGATCGAAAGGACTGGATGGAATCGAAGCGATTTACGCCTCCTTTTCTGAAACAGAGCAACTCAGCCTGCGTTCTTTAGCCCAAAAACACGACCTGCTCGTTTGCGCAGGGACTGATTTCCACGACACGAATGGCAAATACAGTCATTCTTATGGTATAGAAATGCTACGGGAAGACTGGACTAAATTTCGGCGAGCGCTATTTTCAAGTCCAACATTTACAGCAGATGCCGCTGCTTCTGAAAAATCAAAAACCACTGCCCAGGCAACACAAGGTTATCAAACTGGTAAGGTGCACCACTATCAACGGCGTTCTTTTATCTTACGTATTTTTCTGCCAACTTTTATTGCAATTGCTCTTTTCCTGGGCGCTTTTTGGGGGTTTGTCTTGCCCTCCTTTGAGGAAACCCTTCTCGAACGCAAACGAGAAATGATTCGCGAATTGACCAATTCTGCCTGGAGTATCCTTTCTTCGTATCAGCGTGATGAACAAAACGGCGTACTTACGCGCAAACAAGCGCAGGAACTGGCAATCGCGCGCATCGAAACCTTGCGGTACGGCCCTGAAGGCAAAGATTATTTTTGGATTCAAGATATGCAGCCTCGCATGATTATGCACCCGTACCGCTCGGATTTAAACGGTCAGGACCTGCTCAATTTATCCGATCCCCGCGGAGTGCGCATTTTTGTTGAGTTTGCCAATTTAGTGCAACGCGAGGGTGAGGGGTATATTGATTACGTCTGGCAGTGGAAAGATGATCCGCAACGTCTGGAACCTAAAGAATCGTTCGTGAAGGGCTTCGCACCCTGGGGTTGGATTATTGGAACTGGTATTTACATCGATGATGTCAATCAAGAAATTGCGCTCATTGAACGTAGCCTGACCAATACATCGCTGGCAATTTCTGGCGCGATCGTAGTGCTGCTCCTGTTCGTCCTTCAGCAAAGTCTGCGTATCGAAAAGGAACGGCAGGAAGTTGTCGATGACCTGCGTGAATCAACGGAGCGTTACCACTCTCTGGTCGAGGCCACCACCGAGGGCACTCTGCTCGTTTTAGATGACCGCTGCCGTTATGCCAACCCTACTTTTTTGAGCATGCTTGGTTACACGACTCAACAATTGGATTTTTTGGAAATAGCAGACCTATTACCTCGTAAAACTGATAACGCAGCCATTTGGGAACGTTTTCAGGACTTGAATGGCGGACAGACAGAAAAGGGAGACGCGCTAGAAGGTTGCCTGATGCGGATCGATGGCAGCCTGGTAGAGTGTATCCTGACAATCAACCCGATCCTGTACGCCGGGCAACGCGGTTTCATCTTACTGGCCAAAGACATTTCCCGACAGCCTGCTTCACTTGGCAATGATGGATTAGCTCTCGCTGCACTTTCCATTCCAGTGGGTATCTTCCGTGCTCGCGCCGCTCGACGTGGCGTCTTCCTGGAAATCAATCAGACAGGACGATCCTTCCTCCCCCATTTGTCGATTGCTGAAGTCTGCCAGCCAGCCTTGGCGGATTTCTTTTCCGATGCCGAGGAATACGAACAGGTTTTCCAAACCCTGCTCACTGACGGGGAACTCAAGAACCACATCCTCCACCTTGAAACCAGCGATGCCACTGCCTGTTTCATCTCACTCTCGGCACACCTGGTTCGCGATGAACATGGCCAACCTGCCTACATTTCCGGGCTGTTGGAGGATGTAACTACTGCCCGCAAAAATGAAGCAGGACGTGAAGCGCTGATTGCGAAATTACAAGCTTCACTTCTGTTCTTGCATGAACCGATTACCAGTCTGGGTCGGGATTTTGTAATTTGCCACATGGACACCAGCATTGAACAACTATCCCGGATTATGACCGCGCGCAAGGTGACAGCTGTTCTTGTTGCGAGTGAAACCGCAACAATCATTGGTATTGTCACTGATCATGATTTGCGTGCGCGTGTACTGGCAGAAAATATCGAGCGAAGCGCCCCAATCCATACCATAATGAGCTCACCGCTCACAAGAATCGCGGAACATGCACTGGTTTACGAGGCGCTCATGAGCATGGAAGAAAAAGGTGTGCGTCACCTGGCTGTTGAAGACCAGAACGGTCAGATTGTCAGCGTGATTGATAGCAAGTCTCTGATCCAATTCCAGAGGTACGGCCCGATAGTGCTTTACCGTGAAATTGCGCGGGCTAAAACTACAGACGAGGTAGCCCAATGCTGTGAGCGCACTTCACCCCTGGTCAAGGCTCTCATGGACAGCAGCGCCCGCCCGCGTCATGTTACCAATATGCTGGCTTCCATCTGCGACTCAGCCACCGAACGGCTGATTCAAATGGCTGTGAATGATCTTGGTCCGACGCCCGCCACTTTCGCCTTCATTGCCATGGGCAGCCAGGGACGCCAGGAACAAACCTTGCTGACCGACCAGGATAACGGCATATTATTTGCGCCTGCAGCGAATGCCGACCCTGAAAAGGTGAAGGATTACTTCATGCAATTGGGAACACGAGTGTGTGATGGTTTGAATCGCGCCGGATACCCATTCTGTCGCGGTCAGGTAATGGCGAACAATGCACGTTGGTGTCGCTCTCTGCCCGACTGGCTCTCTGGTTTTGACGAGTGGGTGCAAAAGTCGGAGCCGCAGGAAATTGTTGACCTTAGTATTTTTTTTGATTTTCGCACAGTTTATGGAGACACGGAACTGGTGCATGAATTGCGCCGGCATATTCACTCAGTCCTGCTGGATAAACCGGCGATCTTTCATTTTCTCGCGCAGAATACGCTGCTGTTCAAACCGCCCTTCCGGCTGCTTGGCAATATCTATTTAAGCGGCGGTACCAAAGAACATTCCGGCGAAATTAATCTAAAAGACGCCATGATGCCGATCGTCAGTTTTGCGCGTTTGTATGCATTGCGGCACCATATGAACCAGACCCATACTCTCGCAAGGATCGAAGCTCTAGCGGAAAGAAATGTAATCCTTTCCTCGAGCCGCGATGAAATTACCGCTGCTTATGATTTCTTGATGCATTTACGTCTGCAGAATCAACTATTTGATATCCAGTCCGGGCGTCTTCCCCATAACATCATCCACCCTGGCAAATTGGTCAATATTCAGCAGGAATTGTTAAAGCAAGCGTTTACCCAGATCGCTGCGATACAAAAGAAAGTCAGTTATGATTTTCTTGGAGGGGTGTGAGTGTTTTTTTCAAGTCTTTGTGACAACCCCGTTATAGAGTAGCGATTAATTTTTTTCTAATTACGCAAAGACCGGTATTATTGGATTTCATCCCTGCGCTATTACATAATGGAGTTTAATAAATTGCCCAGCTACACAGCGGAACAGGAAACGCCGAATTTAATCATGAATGATCATGTTGAAAAATACAGATCAGGTATTGAAAACTCTTCCCAAAAATAACAACCTGGCAGATGATCAAATGAATCAGAAGCAAGAATAATTTTTACACTGCTGATCTCCTGCGTTGGTATTTCGATCTCCAGGAACATCCGGTTATTTTAGGTCAATTTCTTAATTCGCCATATCGCGTGCCAAGAATAGATTTTCAATAGTAGAGATCAATATATCTTTATCCTCTATCAGTACCTTGACCACATCACTCATACTGATAAGTCTTGGGAACAGGTCTTTATCCATTCCAAGGCAAGGTTCTTAATTTTTGGAATGCAATCTGCAACGAGCGGGGTTAAGCGCTCAGAAAATTCGAACCTTGGATTGATCTCGATAGCCAGGATATCAATTGTTGTGGGTAATTTCTCGCCCAGTTGAGAGCCAAACTCGAGCGCATTTTTCAAGGAACTGTCGTGTGGAGAATTGGTGGTTAATGAGGGTAAATCAGTAACCTTCAGCTCGACAATGGTTCCGGGTTCCTTACCATAACCGGTGATCGAATCGATAATGAGTGCCCGATCATATCCAATCAGGCGCTCCATTAAAGAAATTCCCCCACGATAGAACTGATCCACCTCCACGTCGTTAATTTCGCGTGTTTTAAGATCCACCTCGATCTCACGGGCGCAATTACAACCAATTGCATCATCACCCATGATCGGGTTTCCCAATCCCAGGATCAGAGTTTTCACCACTCTAATCTCGGGTTACTACATCCAAAACGGTTCCATCCGTATCATGGATTATGACCTGCAAAGGCATTTTTCCAGGCAAGGAGTGCGTGGCGCAGCCAAAACAAGGATCATACGCCCGAAATGCCATTTCGATCATGTTTAATACAGGTTCAGTAACCTCCGTACCTTTTTTGATCAAATTCTTGGCGGCTTTATTAACCGACATCGCAATGGATGCCATGTTGTTGGTTGTACCCACGATCAGATTGACTTTTGTCAGAATGCCGCGTTCATCTGTCCAGTAATGATGAGTGAGGGTTCCGCGCGGAGCTTCCACAATCCCCACTCCTTCGGTCGGCTTTTCACTGGGAACCGCGTGGAAATTGGAGGATGTGATTTCAGGATCAGTCGCCAACTCAACCCATCTTTCAGCAGCGTACAACAATTCAATCAGGCGTGCCCAGTGGGTTGCGAGACGCTGATGAACAGGTTTCCCTCCCAGTGTCGTATAAAATTTTTCAAATTCTGCTTGTGCCCGAGGGGTAGCCATCCCATCCGATGCATTGAGACGCGAAAGCGGGGTTGCCGTATAGACACCGGAATCTTTTCCATCGACGAAACCTTTCCAACCTACTTTCTTCAAGTATGGGAATTTAATGTAGGACCAGGGTTCTACCCGTTCAGCGATCCAATCGAGGTATTCATTCGGACCGTATTTTCCGATTCGTTCACCATCCGGCGACATGACACTCACTTTTCCGTCATAGAAATTCACTTTGTTATTTTCATCGACTGTGCCGATATAATATGTCCTGTGAGTGTAGATGTCACCCAGTATGAGGTCTACATACGCTTTATTACCCAGTACAATTTCGTCAAAAAGCTTAAGGCTGAATTGTGCAAACTCGACTGCCCAACGCCCCATCTTCTCCATTTCGCAACGTTGTTCCTCTGTTATCCCAGTGGTTTGACCGCCTGGAATTGCAGTGCAGGGATGCACTTTCCGACCGCCTATCATTTCGATCACCGAGTGTCCATATTTACGCGCTTGAATTACTTTTCCACCGATTTCAAGTCCGACCTTGTGAATAACACCAAGGATATTTCGTTCAGCGACCGGCGCATCTGGTCCCATAATAAAATCGGGGCCTGCCAGCGCATAAAAATGCGTTGTGTGATCTGTAACATAAAATGCGCTATACAATAATTCCCGCAGCATTTTTGCTGTGCGGGGGATTTCGACCTTATAAACGGCGTCCGCCGCTTTTGCCGCCGCCATATGATGCGCTTCGGGACACACCCCGCAGATCCGGTTCGTTAATAAAGGCATTTCCTCCACTGGGCGGCCAACGCAAAATCGCTCAAAACCGCGCAACTCAGGGATCTGGAAGTATGTGTTTTCCACTTCACCTTGATCATTTAGAAATATTTCGATCTTTCCGTGGCCTTCCAGGCGGGTGATTGGGTTTATTGATATACGTTTATATTCCATTGCTTCTCCTATTCACCTTTCCAGGCATACTTACTAGATCGTAATAATGATTTTGCAAGGTTGAAGCGATAAAACTGGCCAGCCGGGTCAGGGATGCTTTCCAGAATACTTTCAATTTCATCAGGATCATTACTGTCGATCACTGATGCAAATGCTGACATCAATCTGGCACCATAGTCAATCACGCCACCAGCGGGACCATAACAACCGATACATTGCGCCCCCACTGCTGGACAGCGCGCGTCACATCCAGAACTTGTCGCGGGTCCGTTACATGGAATTCCCTGATCAAAAAGACATATTTCCGGGTCGATCCGTTCAACATCCTGAATGCGCATGAATTTCTTGATTTTCTTTTCGGTGCGGGTTCGTTTACACTCATCACAAACTGTTGAAGTTCCCGCCCCGATCACGGAACCTTTAGGGGGAAGCTCAGCTTTTCCGTTTAGCACTTGAATAACCAAATCAATGACTGCTCCAATTTGGTGTGGTTCAGGCGGACAGCCAGGCATGAAATAGTCTACCGGAACAACCTGATCTAGGGTTCTTAATACCGGGTACATTTTTGGCAGATGCAGCTGACCAAATTGAGATTCAAAGCTGGTTTTTGGATAAATCTGTTCAGGATTCTCGGTACTCACGCCGAAATAGGCCGTATCGAATATTGATTTCATCGTACCGAGGTTCCCTAATCCGGGAATTCCGCCCTCAGTAGCACAAGACCCAAATGCCACCATGATTTGGGTTTTTTTACGCAGTAACCTGGCAATTTCCTCATTTTCGTCGTTTCGAATGCCGCCATTGAATAAAGTAAGCAGGATTGAATTATCTTCCATGGCTTCAAGGTCTTTGTATTTTGAATCCATTGCAACTGGCCAGAATACGACTTCAAAATTAGCGTCAACTTCAAGGATTTTTTCGTGAATATTCAATACAGATATTTCACATCCGCCACAGGACGCCGCCCAATACATGGAGAATTTTGGTTTTCCGTTTGTGGACATTTATTTCTCCTCCACTACAACTTCATAATCCGCTACAACTTCAAGAGGTTTATCCCACTTGGGCCAATTGAGCGGTCCAAGCTGGCGGACTTCTTCTACAAATTTTTCGATCTCATTCGCTAAAATCATCCCTTCTGCTGCGCTTGCCCATACCAATTTAAGTCTGCCACGTTTAACACCCATCTGGTCAAGGGTTTTATGTAAAAGCTTGAACCTCCGCATGGTCTTATAGTTCTGCTCTACATAATGGCAATCTCCAGGATGACAACCAGTGACAAGTACTCCATCGGCGCCTTCGGCAAATCCCTTAAGTATAAATTGGGGATCAAGTCGACCAGAACACATCAATCGTATTAATCGAATATTGGGAGGGTATTTGAGCCGGGCCAGACCAGCATTATCTGCGGCTCGGTACGAACACCAATTACAGGTAAAACCAAGGATTAAAGGTTCGAATTGGTTATTTGGATTGTCACTCATGCTATCTCTCCTTTACTTCGACAACTGCAATGCAGGGTCAAGAATACCCTCAATTTGTGACAGTATTTGTTTGTCACTGTAGTGAGTACCTGATATTGCTCCTGCCGGGCAGGCTGCGACACAGGTTCCGCAACCTTGACAGAGCGCCACGTTCACAGAACTTACTTCCTTGATTTCATCAAACGTGATGGCAGTAAATGGACAGAGGTTATTACAGATCCGGCATCCAGAGCATCTGTTCTCATCAATTGAAGCCCGAATTGGTTCCAGCAATACTTGTCCCTGCTGGATTTTTGAAATGACACGGGCTGCGGCTGCCGCCCCCTGCGAAACACTTGCCGGGATATCTTTTGGGCCTTGCGCGCATCCGGCAATAAAAACACCTTCCGTCATGGTTGCGACCGGATCCAGTTTTGGATGGCGTTCAATCATCCATCCTTGGGCTCCACAAGCGATGCCAAATAGTTTCCCGACTTCAACCGAATCACTTCGTGGTTCGAGCGCCGCAGAAAGGATGACCAAATCCACCGGTATTCGCCGCTGAATGCCGGCAAGGGTATCAAATGCCTGAACGATTAATTTACCTTCTTCTTCAGCCGTTCTTGGAATATTGGTGATTTCACCAACTTTTCCACGAATAAATAGAGTGCCTTCATCTAGAATTCGATTATAGAACTCCTCGTAATCCTTCTGAGGTGTTCGAATATCAATATAGAAGTTGTAAACCTGTGCGCCTGTTTTTTCGCGCGCCAGGTGGGCAAATTTCAAAGACTGCATACAACAAATCGATGAACAATATTCGTTGTAATTCTTATCCCTGCTGCCGACGCAGTGAACAACCGCGATGGTTTCAGGTTTGCGTCCATCAGCAAGCAGGATTTCTCCGTTGGTCGGACCAGAAGCATTGGTCAGACGTTCGAATTCGAGGCTTGTGATCACATTCGGCAACTTACCGTAGCCATACTGAGGAATTCGTCTTGCATCGAAGAGATCGTAACCGGTAGCCAGGATGATGTTTCCAACTTTGAATTCCAGCAATTGGTCTTTCTGTTCATAATCAATTGCGCCAGTCGGGCAAACCTTCTGACACACCTGGCATTTTCCGGTCTGGAAAAATGTGCAATTCTCCGTATCAAGAACTGGTTTATTGGGAACAGCCTGAGGAAATGGCACATAGATTGCTTTTCTTTTTGCCATTCCAACTTCATAAACATCGTCAATTACCCGTTTCGGGCATTTCTCCTGACAGACAAGGCAGCCCGTGCACAAATCTTCAATAACCATGCGGGCTTTCTTGCGGATTTTTATTTCAAAATTTCCCACATAGCCGTCCACACTCTCGACTTCGCTCCAAGTCAGGAGGGTGATATTGGGATGGTTCCCGATATCAAACATTTTTGGAGTGAGAATACATGCTGAGCAATCCAGCGTAGGGAAGGTTTTATCAAACTGAGCCATGTGACCTCCAATGGAGGGTTCCCTTTCAACAAGGATCACATGGCTTCCACTATCAGCGATTTCGAGAGCGGCTTGAATCCCCGCCACTCCTCCTCCAACAATTAACGTATCCGCTGTAATATCAACCTTTATCGGCTCAAGAGATTCATGGTTTATTACACGCCGGATTGCCCCGTCCACTAAAGCTTTGGATTTGATGGTCGCTTGAAGTTTGTCTTTTGTCACCCAGGCTACTTGCTCTCGTATGGATGCCATTTCAAAAAAGTAAGGGTTCAGACCTGCTCTTTGACAAGCGCCCCGAAATGTTTTTTCATGCAGATGCGGCGAACATGCTGCCACCACCACCCGTGTGAGACCTAAATCCTTGATATCGTTCTCAATGAGTTCCTGTCCGGGACTGGAACACATAAATTTATAATCTCTACTGACCGTGACTTCCGGGAATTTTTCTTTTGCCCATCTGGCTACCTCTTCAACATCAACAACCCCGGCGATATTGCTTCCACAGTGGCAAACATATACTCCTATTTTTTCGCCCATAGCATTCCTCCGTTTCTTCGTGACGTTTATCCCGAATAAGATTAGAGCGCTTCGTAGACCAATTCGATAAGATCTTTCACATTCAATTTGTCTTCCAGAGATGTTGTTTTCACCGCATCCTGGAACATGCTTATATCTTTGGGACACGCTACGACAAATGTAGATACATCTTTCAACGTGACTCCCTCCCGAATCCTGTTTTCACTCGGTCGTTCAGGCATGGTTCCTTCATCGAGGTATATGCGTCCACCACCTGCTCCGCAGCAGAAACCGTGTTCGCGGTTACGGGGCATTTCAATCAATTCACAACCCGTGGCATGGATCACACGCCGTGGGGCATCGTACACGCCGTTGTAGCGTGCCAGGTAACATGGATCGTGATAAGTTACCTTAAGATCGAGTTTTTTATTGAATTTGAGTTTTCCGGAGGCAATCAGTTGATCCAGCAGTTCTGAATAATGAAGAATTGGTCGTCCGTTTATCACTTCTTCGGGGTACTCATTTTTCAATGTGTTATATGTATGGGGGTCAGTGGTCACAATCGCTTTGAAATCTGCTTTTTGAAGCGCTTTGCTGTTCTGTTCCACCAAAACTTCGAATAGTCCTTCTTCGCCTACCCGTCGGACGTCATTTCCAGCATTCCGTTCAGTGTCGTACAATATTCCAAAGTCAACGCCTGCGGATCTTAAAACTTTGGCTGTTTTTATCGTTGTTTCCGTTAGTGTTGGGCTGAAGGAAGCATAATCTCCGACAAACCACAAATATTCTACCGGTTCTTTTGTGGCATCCTTAATTTCGAACTCCAGTTCTTTTGCCCAACCGGCTCGCATTCTGCCTGATTTGCCAAAGGAATTGCCATATCTTCCAAGATTTGCGAGTGAGGTCTGAAGCATATCGTCTACTTCACCCTCATTTACCAGATGTCGTCTCATTGAGACAATATCAGAAATGTGATCGACGAACGCCGGGCATTCTTTTATACATGCGCCGCAAGTAGTGCATTCCCATAACACATTGGTTGTTACTGTTCCCCCGACCAACGGTATAGATGGTTCAGTTCCTTGAATGATCAAAGCGCCGTCACGATGAAGCGCATCCCGGATATTTAATACCAACTTTTTAGGATTTAATTCAAGTCCAACAGCATATGCCGGGCAGACCTCCTGGCAGCGTCCACACTCGGTGCATGCGTCTCCGTCCATCAACTGCTTCCAGGTCAGATTCTTTAATCGGTCAGCAAGGATCAAATTATGTGCCGAATCCTCCTGTACTGCGGATAACTGCCCCATTGGCTGCAGCTTTGAGAAGAATACATTCAGGGGTGTCGTGATGACGTGAATCATCGTGCCAACCGGCAAGGTCAAGAACAAGGTAATGACTAATCCGACATGGGAATAATAGAAAATTGTGTGCCATAGATGCACCGTGTCAACCGTGCTTCCACTATTTAGAAAGAGCTGCGCAATCGCCCAACCAACTGGCATCCAGCTCCCATAAGTAATGTTTTCCTCTATGGAAAGTACAGCTAAACGCGCACCTTCAATTGAGGGACCTGTGAGGATAATGAGAGTTAATAACACAAGGGTAAAACCAAATCTTCTCTCAAGGGTAAGTTTCTTGGGGCGTATGACGATTCGGCGATAGGCAGCCATTCCGGCACCAATCAAAAAAACGATCACGCACAAATCCATGATCAATTTAAAGATCAGAAAAATCTGACCTTTTAAAAACCCGGGAAATACATAAGCATTCACAATTCCGATAGGCGTGCCGAGAAAAAGAATAAAAAACGACCAGGCCATAAGCGCATGCATGATACCAGCATACGGCTGTGAAAGGATGCGCTGCTGGACAAATACCTGGTTCAGCATTCTTCCGATCCGTTTAAATGGTTGGTCAAACCGTTTTTCAGGCTGTCCCACCTTCCACCACAGTCTTGCCTGGTAGAAAGTCCTTATCAGCATAACCAGGAGGGCAAGTGTTAGAATCCCATAAATGAAATAACGCATCCATTCCGGCTCAATACCCCAAAAATCAGGACGATGTGGCATTTATCCTCCTTTGACCTTTTGAATGGACCTGATCAGCTCCTTGGAAATATCAAGGAGATTTTCTGTAGTGCCGTATCTGGCAATGTTGAAAATTGGAGCTTCGGGATCGGTATTAACCGCGATGATCATTTCGCTTTCCTCAATGGATTCAACATGTTCGGGAGCGCCGCTGATCCCCAATGCCAGATATAGTTTGGGTTTTATCGTTTTTCCAGATTTTCCTACCAGTCGCGAGGTAGACAGCCATCCCTGGTCGATCACCGGCCGGCTGGCGCATAACTCTCCTCCCAATGCATCTGCGAGCTCCTTTGCAAGCGAAACATTATCCTCGTTCTCAATCCCCCGTCCAATACCGATCAAAATTTCTTCCTTGGAAATATCCAGATCTTCACCTGAAGGCAGGATGATCTCTTTTAATGTGATCCTGGATTTTTCGAATGCCGGAAGAGAATAGGCAGATACTTTCGGTGTAGTTGTGGTTTTTCCATCCTTTGCCTTAAATTTTCCTGGCGATAGAGTCACCAGAGAAGTACATTCCTTTAAATCTCCTTCAGCAAAGATCTTCCCACCACAAATTTGGGCAACAAACCGCAACTTTCCTTCTTCCGCTTTGATCTCCTTGCAGAAACTGACAAGGGGCAAGTGTAATCGCGCAGATAACCCTCCTGCAAGATCGGACCCAATGGAGGTATCCCCAAAAATCATCAACCCTGGCTGCTTATCCTGAATGATTTTGGCCAAAACAGCTGCAAATGGATCATAGGTGAACTCCGCCAAAGAATCATGGCTCACGGTAATAATTTCGTCGGCAAAGAGATCCTTTGATAACAGCTCAATATTATGACCCAACAACACCGCGACAACATTCCCCCCATTTGACTTCGCAATTTGCTGTGCTTGTGCCAGACACATATATGTAATATCAGAGACTATGCCCTGAAAATGTTCAACGTAAACGAAGATTTCACTCATGTTATTTCTCCTGATCAGATCAATCCTTGCGACTTAACGATTTCTGCGATGCGGTCAGCTATATCTTTCAAACTGCCAGAAAGAATTTCTGCTCGACCGCTCACCTCAGGTTCGTACATACGATCAATGATTAGGCCTCCCGCGAGGTCAATATCACCGTCCTTTTCCTGTACAGAACCTGTCTTCATTGCCTGCCGGACTTTACTGATAGGCACATATCGGGGTGGTTTTTCTGAAGACGATATCCCTAAAACCGCTGGCAGCGCCACTTCCATTTTCGCTTTGATACCACCTGGATAGTCCTTGAGGACGAGCGCTGACATTCCCTCAATATCGACTCCGGAAATATATCCGATATAAGGCATCCCAAGATATTCAGCCAGAAGCGCCCCAATCGCCCCATCAAAACCGTTATGATTTGATACCCCGGTCAAGATTAAATCGGGTTTTTCTTCCATAATGATCGTTTGAAATATTTTCGCAAGCGCATGATTGTTGACCTTTTCCGTTGAGAAATCTACATTGACACGGATCAAACGATCTGCCCCTTTTGCAGCAGCTGTAAATAAAGCCTCATCTGATTTTTCTCCGCCTGCCGCCACCACAACCACTTCAACGCCTGTCTTTTCTTTGAGAATAATACCCTGTTCAACAGCGTGATCATCAAATTCGTTTAATATCCAGGCTATTTCTTCCAGGTCAAAACCATCTTTCTCTTTGTTAATAACGATCTCTTCAACGCGATCAGGCACTAATTGAATGGGAATGACGATTTTCATATCTACTCTTTTCCTTTTATTCCATGGCTGCTAAAAGCAACTCGCTCAGATCAAGGATTGCCATTTTTTCCGCACCCGGCACATTTTTAACTGCGTCCTGAAATCTTGGTTTTTCATATGGACACGCGACGACCATGATGTCTGCACCTGCATCAACCGCTTCTTTGATCCTCCATTCTGAAGACCTGGCATGGGTTTTTTTCCATTGGAAGCCGTCTAACCACATTCCCCCTCCGCCTCCTCCGCAACACAAACTATTTTGATGGTTATGGAACATTTCCACATACTCTACACCAGGGACGGCATTAATCAATGCTCTGGGTTCTTCGAAGATACCATTCACTCTGCCCAGATAGCATGGGTCATGGAAGGTCACCCTGGCATTTACTTTTTTTGTCAGTAAAGGTTTCAATTGATCAATCTTTTCATACAGGAATTGTGAATAATGCCTTGCCGGATAGGATATGCCGATTTCTGGATACGCATTTTTAAAAGCGTTGAAAGCGTGCGGGTCAGTTGTGATGATCTCTTTAAAATTGAATTTTTCAAAGATTTTGGCATTTTTTTCTGCCAACATCTCGAATAATCCTTTTTCTCCGGACAACCGCTGGGAGTCGCCATCGCTGCTTTCCTGATTACCGAGAATACCAAAATTGATATTAAGTAAATTGAGGATCTTAGCAAAAGCAATCGTGGCCGGGATTACGCTTGAATGATAAGAACCATAATCACCAACAAACCATAAAAAATCTACATCTGGAGTTTCTTTATCGAGAACTGGCACCGGAAAATCTACCGTTTCAACCCACTCTGCTCTCTTACGAGGAGATTCACCCATCGGGTTTCCGTACCTGTGGGAATTTTCCAACGCGCTTTGCAGTTCAACCGGAACATTCCCGGCCAGGATTAGTTCCTCCTTGGTCTGTGCCATCAACAATTCGGTGATCGGGATTAAGGTCGGGCAGGCGGTTGTACATGCTGAACAAGCGATGCACATCCAAACACTGTCTGATTTCGTGACATTTGTGTAAATACCCGCTCTCAATGCAGCAATTATTTTGCTTGGTGGAAATTCCATGGCAAATCCCGTCGGGCATATGCCGCTGCAGTTGCCGCATTGTATGCAGTGCTGGATATCAGGATCGTAGCTCAGGCTTGCTGTGGAAGATCCAACCGCGCTGGATTGATGAGCTAGCACCTCAGTTCGACTCATAATTGCCTCCTGTTTTGATATCATCAACTCCTATTACCCCAGACAACCCTGAAAATGGTCGTCTGCTTAACAGATCCCGTTATGGTCGCAATAATTGCGTAAATAAGGGGATTTATCGTAGGGTTTTAATGTTCTTCCTTAGCCGCACCAATAATTATTACCTGTAAATTAATTGTGGACCAACCAAGAAAAACTGCGTTGTGACAAGAGTACAGGAAGAGACGTTTTGAAAAGTGCCTATTCTATTTTTCTAAATTCCAAGTGAGAATTATAATCTGCTTCTGTTGATTATTTCGTGCGGTTTCAGAACTCATTTCAATTTCAGTGCGTTCAATTTCTACGTTAGTCATAGGTTCATTTTAGGGTATTTTCTTACATTTTACAAATTAATTTAAGTATGCCGGGGGTAAAGATATTCATATTTTTTAAATAGATTCATATCACTTTTTATTGCCTCACTTGAGGTTCAATTTTACTGCTTTGGCGCGTATGGTGCAAATGGGGTAAAGAAGCAATGGACGATGACTTGTGGGTGTACCAGCAGCGTAGCTTCTTGATTTTTACTTGCACCCCTGCGCAAAATGCGGGGGATTCTTGCCGCTCCAGGCGCTTTCGATGTTATCTGAAAGTTCCATTATGCCTTCCTGTTCCATGGTTCACCCTCCGTTAAAGGCGTGATATCCACCCGGGTTACTCAAAGAAACCGTCTATAAGAATGGCTTTGGGTAACCATGCACTATGTCAATCGAAACCTGTTCCAATCATGCTGGTCGTCTGATATTCCTTTTTTCTCGATCATGGATGCCTATTTTCTCACTTTTTAAACTCACGACTGGCCTGGATTGCCAGGTCTATAAATACTGCTGATGTCCAGCCAAATGTATTAACCGCCTTTGGCGGCGGAGCCCCGGTTTCTGCGTCATAATACTCATATATATCCCGATGTGCCATTATCATTTCCAGCGTAATCTCGCGCAGCTGATTTGCCAATTCTTTTTCACCACTATTGTGAAGCGCCTCGATGAAGAAATAATTGATGTTCGCCCAGACCGGTCCGCGCCACATTGTTTGCGGATCATAATGTGGGTCGTTGCGAGCCACTGTCGGCAGCATAAAAGGTCCCTGGAACATATCCGGGTTCCGCAAATGTGCCAGTAGGCGATTATGGATATCTTCAGGCAGATGCCCGGTCCAAAGTGGGTAGAGGTTGAAAGGGGTTATCACCCGCACTGGCTGATGATTTTTAAGCGCCCAGAAAAGCCCTGCTTCCGGGTCCCAAAAATGTTGGATCATACGGACGACCAACGATGCCGCCCATTGCCGCCACATATCAGCCTCATTTTCCAGGCTTAGCAATTCCGCTATCCTCGCCAGAGAACTCATCTGCACGTACAGGTAAGTGTTCAATTCTGGCGATTCAACCGGCATTCCCTGATCCCACAACGGACTGTCGTCCAGACCTGATGAATAGGGATGGTTATATTGGACCAGCCCATCGCCATCATCGTCATTCATCGAAAACCACCAGGCATTCAAATGCACCAGTGGCGCATAGACCTCCGATAAAAATCCAATATCCGGGTTGGTTTCATGCAGTTTGAGAACGGCCCAAGCCAGAATTGGAGGTTTGGTAACTTCACCTGTGATCGGGTGATCTATCCTGGATACGATGCCTTCATCGTATACCGCGTCCGGTAACATACCGTTGGGCAGCTGGTGAGCAAGCATTGAGCGTATCTGGTTGCGAGCTATTTCGGGGTCAACATAACGGAATGCGAGGGAATGCATCGCACTATCCCACAACCATAAGCCAACATATCCCAATTTGGAAGGCATCATCGCTTCATATAACACTTTGCCCTGCGGGCTGATCAGGTTATTTGCCATAACCCACCATGCATAGGCGTAGGTACGTACATATTTCGGGTTTACTTCGGGAACGCGATCAAACCAGGCACACCAACGCTGCTCAGCGGCAGAGCGTAATGCCGAAAATTGTTTCAGGGGGGTTACCCTGTGTTCTTTAGGGTAAATGCCAATCGCCAGCGCGCGATCTTCTCCAGCCTTGACAAGAAAATCAACCTCGTACCCCCCCTCCACTGGCATGATCCGGTTGCTTTCCACTTCACCGGTAGTGCTGTACAGCATGTCGCGTACCGACATGAACTTACCACCCTGAGGAGTGCTATGCCAATATTGCGGAAAGACCAGAAACCGTAGACCGCACGTAACACCAGATGGGAGACCAAAAACGATCGTTTGTTGATCCAAGAAAACCACTTCAAAATCGCCCAGTCGAGTATGCAGTTGCAAACAGTGAGGACTGCTGGTCACCTCAAAATCTAGCTCGCAGCCATCGGAGTCGATCAGGCACAGACTTTGAATGAACGGCGGGCGGTGCAGATAGGCTTCAATATCTGGTTCAAGTTGGGTAAGACGCTCAGCCAGCTTAACATACAAACTGCTATGATTCGGGTTACGGAATAATAGCAAGCGCGAGCCGCGGTCGCTGAATGGTACGAGAGCAATATCAATATGATTATGCAGCGTCTTTAAATAATCGGACCCGTTCATACGCGTTCTATGGCCTCCAAAACTTTTTCAATTTCGTCCGAAAGGACTGACATTCTTGTGTTTTCTCCAAGATTCGTCTATGCCATCCAAAATGTGACGGAAAACAATCCAATTTGATAAAGCCGCTTAACTTCAGGTCTTCTCGCACATATCTCTACACGTCGGAACAACAACGGCGAAGTCTAAGCGCTCGCTAATATCAATCAAACCATGCTAATTACATCTTTCAATCTCGATTTGACAACTCACAAAATAATACTCGTTTTCGCAGCGCTAGCATGCGTTTCTAGCTTACTCGGCCAACTAATTTCCCTATGCGCTGAAATAAATTGATGCTCATCTGATGAAATTTTTGGGTTAATAGTAGTGCAGGTGAGTCTCTGACACAAAGAAGAATCTAATGGTTTCCAGACTTAAATGATGCTTAATTTTTTATAACCCAAAATGTTTCTCTTCTTTGGTTTCAGCCACAGCGATTGGTATGGTTCCAGTGTGCCTTTGACAGAAGCAATTGTCATTCCAATTTCAATTTGTGAAATGAGATCAATATAAGTTTTAGCCTCTGCTGCCGGATAATCAAAATTGAAATCGATTCGTGAATTGCTTAAATTGTGAATAATAATAAGTCTTTCACAAGCATTGGTTCGGATAAAAGCCAGTACTCGTTTGTCTTCAATGTTGAGAAGAGTTATTTCATTTGTTTGAAGCGCAGGTTCTTTTTTCCGTATTTTGATCAGACGTTTAACTTTATGCCAAAGCGAATGTCTCTCATTGATGTTTTTTTGGACATTAACCATGGCTGGAGCAAATTCAGGGTCAGAGATAACTGGGTTATTATTTTGGTTCGTTTTTGTAAAACCGGCGTTAAGTGTTGTGTCCCACTGCATCGGGGTTCTCACACCGTCACGATCGGGAAGACTAATATTATCTCCCATTCCAATCTCATCACCATAATAAATGAATGGAGAGCCTGGGAGTGAAAACAGCAAACTGTATGCCAGTTCTATCTTGCCTTGATTATTATCCAGTAACGGAGCAAGTCGTCTTCGGATCCCCAGATTTAATCGCATTTTTGGGTCCGGTGCATATTCCCTCCACAACCATTCCCTTTCCTCGTTTGTAACCATCTCAAGCGTAAGTTCATCATGATTTCTCAGAAAAGTTCCCCATTGACAGCTTGCCGGTATGGTTGGGGTCTGTTTTATTGTTTCTTCAACATGGGTTTTATCACACGACCGAAGCGCCTGAAAAATTCTAGGCATCATCGGAAAGTGGAAAGCCATATGAAACTCATCCTCTCGACCCAGGTATTTCACAACATCCTTCGGCCGTTGGTTAGCCTCACAAATAAGAATTCTTCCAGGAAAATTATTATCAACAAATTCGCGGATTTTCTTGAGAAACTCATGAGTTTCTGGTAAGTTTTCGCAATCCGTGCCATCTTTTTGAAACAGGTAAGGGACAGCGTCAACCCGGAATCCATCAATTCCCAGATCCAACCAAAAACGGATGATGTTTAGCATTTCTTCTCTGACCGCAGGATTTTCATAATTCAGGTCAGGCTGGCTTGAATAAAATCTATGCCAGTAATATTTTTGGGTTTTTTCATCCCATGTCCAATTTGACTTTTCGGAATCCAGAAATATGATCCTGGCATCTTGATACCGCTGGTCAGAATCACTCCACACATAGTAATTGTAGTAAGGTGAATTCGGATCTGACCTGGCAGACTGAAACCAGGGATGCTGGTCAGAGGTGTGATTTACGACGAGATCGATAACCACTCGCATATTACGTTTATGCACTTCTTTGACAAGTTTTTTGAAATCATTTAGAGATCCATAATCTGGATCAATTGAATAATAATCTGCGATATCGTATCCATCATCCAGTCTGGGAGAGGGATAAATAGGAAGAAGCCAGATGCAGTCGACTCCCAACCGCTTTAAATACCCGAGCCTTTTAGTGAGCCCAATAAAATCTCCAACTCCATCATTGTTCCCGTCCATGTAAGAACGTAAATAGATTTCGTAAAATACAGAGTTTTTATACCAATTTGGTTGTTGCATTATTTGTTATTCATATCCTTTCATAAAATCATTAACCAAATCAAAGGTAGAGCCAGGGGCAGTAATGATGTGACTGCTGCAGGTTCGGCCATGTCGTGATATTAAAGCTAAAGATTGGTCAACCTTTGACAGCGCCTGCCATCATTCCGCGGATAAAGTATCTTTGCAGGGCAAAAAAGACGACCATCGGCAACAGCATTGAAAGAAATGCGGCGGCAGTTAGTAATTGCCAACCAGCTCCTAGTGACGTAACCATGTTGCCGATTTGATAGGTCATAACAGGTTTAGATCCACCCAGGAAAACGAGCGCAACCAGCAGGTCGTTCCATACCCAGAGGAATTGGAAAATACCTAGTGATGCGATTGCGGGCAGCGCCAGAGGAATGGCAAGTCGGGTGAACGCTGTCCAATGGGAAGCGCCATCAAGATATGCTGCTTCAAAAAGTTCTCGTGGCAAGCCGCCAAGGAAGTTCCGCATGAGGTAGATTGCGTAAGGCAGACCAAATCCAGTGTGAAATAACCAAACTGCAATGAATGTCCCGTTCAACCCCAATTGAGCGTACATGCGAGAAATTGGAACAAGGGTCATTTGAAGGGGGACAACTTGTAACCCAACAAGCACTGCAAACAACAAGAACCGTCCTTTGAAATCAAGCCAGGCAAATGCGAAACCCGCGAATGCTGCAAAAAGAATAGGTAGGAAAGTTGCAGGAAGGGTTACGATCAAGCTGTTTAGAAATGCCCGCCCCATTCCTCTTGGGTTAACCAGGTCCGAAAGATTGCATTTTAGGTCCAGAGACTGTTTACCCGTTTTACAATCTTCTGTGTATGTTTGTGTCCCTCTATATCCCACAATTGCGTCAACATAATTATTTAATGTAATTTTTGGCGTCTTATCAAGATTTGATAACCGCTTCATATAAGCGGCGATATCGGCAGATTCCTGGGCTTCTGGCAATGGTGTCATTCCCAAATGGGGCTGACCATTAATTTCCTTTTGCAGTAAGGCGGTTAATTGAGTCGAACGGGGATATTTTTTGACAATATCCGGGTTGGTGAGATCGGCCGCTGTGAGTAGTTTTCCATCCTGCCCATGACACGAAGCGCAGGCTTGTTCATAGGTTTTCATACCGCGTGGAGCAGATAACACAGTCCACCATCCAGTAGTATTGATGGCAGGCAGCGGTCGAATGGAAGTCAATAGTAAACCTAAGGTGGGTACGATCCAGATTATCAAAGTAAAGATGATGATGATGTGGGTGGGCACGTTATTGATTTTTTTATTAATCGAAGACCATCTCATCGCGCTGCCTCCTGTGCCAGGAAGCGGCGAATATTCATATAAATAAAAGGAATGATTGCAAGCACCAAAACAACCGCAATTGCCGTTCCCCTGCCAGTATTAAAACTTTTATACATCTCGTTATACATGCGGTTGGCAATTACTTCAGTTCCATAATTTCCCCCGGTCATGACATAGACAATATCAAATAATTTAAGCACATTAATTACCATGGTCGTGATGACAACGATTATGGTGGGTGATATGATGGGCACCATTACACTCCAGAAGATATGCCATTCATTGGCCCCATCTACTCGGGCAGCTTCGATTACTTCATCCGGGACAGCTTTAAGTGCAGCGGATAAAATGGTCATGCAAAACCCAGTCCAAATCCATATTCCAACCGCAACAAGGGCGAAAGTGTTTAACTGGGGCGTCGAGAGCCAGGCGACTGGTTTTCCACCTAAATTGTGAATAATGGCATTTAACAACCCGATTTGAACCTGTTTAGTGCCAAAATCGTACACGAATTTCCATATCACCCCTGCGCCGACAAACGAAATTGCCATCGGCATAAAGATGATCGATTTCGCCAACGCTTCATACTTGACCCGATCTGCGAGAACAGCAAAACCAAGCCCTATTCCTACAGTCCCTGTAACCATGATGATGATCCATTTGATGTTGTTACCGTATGAAGAAGACCAAAATGATTTCCATGTGCTTGAAAAAGAGGTCAAATCAAGTTCCGCTGTGAGCGCATAGCGGTAGTTTTCAAATAACCCCCAACAAGGCCGCCCTCTGACGCAGGTCGTTGATGCAGAAGCTGTGCCATCCGCATTTAGAAAACTGAGAGAGATGGTATTGATCATTGGGTAAACAATAAAAACCCCCATCACAAGCAATGCCGGTAACAAGTAGAGCCAGGGCGTCAACTTGCCCTGTTTCATCACTTTGGGAACAGTAGTAGTCGCCATGGCATCTCCCTCGGTTCTGGAGGCACCAGGTATATCAGTGCCTCCAGATAATTCATAATCTTATTTGTTTAACGCTTCTGCCTGAACTGCTGCCGCAGCGGTAAGGGCAGCATCAAGATTGCCGCCATTTAAATAATCCACAATGGCTTTCCATTCCGCACTTCCGAACCCACCAGGAATCGAATCGCCGATATCGGGAGTAAAACCGGTTGCATTAGCCAGCAATTGCGCCTTTTTTAACAGGGCAGGATCAGTATAAGCATCCGCGCCAGCCATGTTCGGGGTTAAATCGAATCCGACTTCAGCCCACATTTTTCCACCTTTGGCGCTGCTCAAGTAAGCAACCAGCGCCTTTACAGCGGGTTTGTCGCTAAATGCCATCATCCAGTCGGAACCACCTTGCAAACCTTTGGCGCCCGGAACACCGAAGAAGTCATAATCGGGACCGTAAGCAAGATCCGGATAAGTCGCTTTGACTTCACCACCAGCGAAGCCTGATTGTTTGACCATCATGGCTTCTGCGGGATCAGAGAAAACTTTGTGGATGGCATTAAGGAACGAAGTAGACAATGTTCCCTGAGCTCCGCCAACTGTATACTTCGCATCCGCCGCCCATTTGCCATAGATCTCGTAGGCTGCTTTCACACCAGGATCATCGTATGAAACGGTTCCATTGATGATGCCCATCACATATTCAGGGCCTTGAGTAACAAGCAGGATATCCTGGATAAAGTCGGAACCGGTCCAGCCGGTGGCATCGCCGGATTCCATGCCCATTGACCAGGGCACCTTTCCGTCCGCAACCATTTTTTCAACCAGGGCGTCAAGGTCAGCCCAAGAAGCAGGGACAGCGTATCCGGCTGCGGCAAAGTTGGCCGGGTTATACCAAACAAGGGTCTTTGGGTCGGCTTTGACTGGTAGTCCAAGCCATTTGCCGTCGACAGTGCCGATGGCTTTCCAGTAATCGGCATAATTGTCTGCATTCACGCCCAAATCGGGCATCGCAACAAGGAGATCCTTGTATTGGGTAAGTTGCGTCACGTTCCAAAAAGTGATGTCAGGGGGAGTGCCGGCTTTTACGCGGGTATCAAGCAAGGCTTGATCACGTGTGGATTCCGGTTTCAATACGATTCCGCATGTCTCTACGAATGGCGCAAGGATCTTATTGAGATTCTCTTCTTCGTTACCTGACCACTGGTAGAGCATGCTGATTTCATCACCAGACGCAGTGCCCATGCAATCGATTTCCGGCGCTACAGGCACATCAGTTGGAGCTGGCGCCGGCGGTTCTGTCGGGGCTGGCGCCTGGGTTGGGGCCGGGGTTGCAACAGGAGCACACGCTGCAATAAGCATTCCTGCCAACAAGAGCCCAACAAGTACTTTAATTTTCTTGTTCATTTTTCTCTCCTTTAGAATAAATTACCTGTCCGATTATTTGCAATTACAGATTTTATTTTTCTAACCTCCTTCAACTACGAGTTACAGTTCTTGAGGATGTGTACTTACACTGCCTGTGAAGTGGATTCTCTGAGGATCAATTCTGTGTCAAGCAATATCCCGTTAAGATCCAATTTTTCACCAAGAATCAATCGGATCAGACGGTCTCCGGCAGCCCAACCCAGGTCAAAAGCTGGTAACCGAATTGTAGAAAGCGGCGGGTCATAATATTGCGCCATCGGTACATCATCAAAACCAAATATCTCAATATCCCGGGGGATTCTCAAACCACTTTGCTTAATGGCCTGAATGGCGCCAATTGCTACAACATCACTGGCGATAAACACCGCCGACGGGAGGGGTGACGATTTTAATATTTCTTTCATAGCCAAAAAACCACTGGCCGGAGTAAAATCGCCTTCCTTAATAAGACGATCATCGATTTGGATGTTGGCTTTCGTGAGCGCATTGATATAACCGTTTTTTCGCTGTTGAGCAGAGGAATATTCGAGTTTTGCGTTGGTGATCATTCCGATGCGTTTATGACCTATGGAGATTAAATGATTTACCGCGGTTTCGGATCCTGATTCAGCCTTAACGTCAACAAACGGGATGTCAGTATTTGCCATCTGACCCAGCAACATGATCGGAACCCCTTCCTGGTGAAGCCTCATAAGTTCCGGGTCATTTTGCAGCGGGCCCGAGAGGATGATTCCGTCAACAAAATTCTCGGTGACCAATTGTGAATATTCGTTGGTGTTGGAGTGATTGATATGCTTCAACAAGACATGAAAACCGCGCTGACTCGCCACTTGCTCTATGCCGACGAGCACCTGGAGTAAAAATGCATCATTAAATACTTGTTCGGAACTTTGAAGCCGAACAAGCCCGATTGTCTTTGATTTACCGGAGGCAAGTTTTCGCCCCGAGGCGTCTGGGTGATAGTTTAATTGTCTGGCAGCCTCAAAAACTCTTTTTCGGGTTGCTTCTGAAATATTAACTTTGGGAATGTGATTTAAAACCAGGGAGACCGTGGTTCTTGAAACACCTGCAAGTAACGCAACATCAACACTGGTTGGTCTACGAGCGGACAAGAACTCCTCGAGTCTAGTAACACGTGTTACTGTTAACAGTATAGGGAATTTGAAGACGTTTGTCAATAGTTTTGAAATGTCATGAATTTGGTTTCTGGTTTTCTGCCCGACTCGCGAGAACGTGGCTATTTTCCTGCCAACTTTTTTTGGGCAGGATTAATGCAGGCTGGCTTTTGCTCGCTTTGGCTTACCTGGCGCAGACAGACCCCTTTGCATCCACCCAGAATAAAGCAACCCGGCGATAAGGCTCCAGGACGCGCCCACGTTTTAAGTTTCGATAATCTCAAAATAACGTGGACCCGGCGTTCACTTATCAACTACTTCAATTTAAATGTTAATATCATAAACCATCGCCTGAGACAGCTTTCCGGTTTGTCTTCGAAAATTTGCATCAGGATGCAACGTCTTATGCCCGCACTGCCTTTTGCAGGAAACCCTGATTCCTTTGATTAAAAGCGTCCGACCATTTCCAGAAAAGCCTTCACCACCGCCGGGTCAAAATGGGAGCCGGAGCCTTCCTTGATATGTGCCAGGGCTTTTTCCTTCTTCCAGGCTTTACGGTACGAACGGTCGGAAGTGAGAGCGTCGTACACATCTACAACTGTGAAAACGCGCGCCGCCAACGGGATCTGGCTGCCTTTCAATCCGCGCGGGTAGCCGGAGCCATCCCACTTTTCGTGATGGCAATACGGAATATCCAGCGCCTCGCGCAAGTAGGCAATTGGTGAAAGCATTTCAAAGGCCAGGGCAGGATGCTTACGCATAATATTCCCTTCTTCATCAGTGAGTGGACCTGGTTTGAGCAAAATCGCGTCTGTAATCCCCATTTTGCCAATATCATGCAGCAGAGCGCCGCGCCGCACATTGACCAATTCTGTTTGATTCATGCCCATCTTTTCTGACAGATCGATGGTCATCTCCGAGACGCGCTGGGTGTGACCCTCGGTTTCCTTGTCACGCAAGTCAAGCGCTTTCGACCAGCCTTCGATGGTGGCGTCATAAGCCATGGAAAGATCAATATTTGAACGTTGCAATCCATCAAACAATTGGGAATTATTGACCGCCATGGCAGCCTGGGCCGCCATCGTCTCGAGGAAACTCATATCGTCCGGGTCAAGCGCCAGTGGGTTTCGTTGAAATATTTCCAACACCCCCTTGATCTCGCCCTTGGCGACCAATGGAACGACGATCTGGGTCTCAAACCCCTCCGCCGCGACCATCTGCTGAAATTCATGAGTATCAGACCCTGTCTGGTGCAAAAAGGACTGCGTAATCGTCCTTTTTTCAAGCGCGGCCCGCCCAGCCAGCCCTGTTCCAAGGCGAAGTTGGAAGCTTTCAATGGCAGGCGATCTAAAACCACGCCCGGCGGCAAATTCCAGACGCAAGATCGACGGGTTGAACAACAAGATGTCCGCCGAATCCACGTCAAGTTGACTCACCACCTGTTCAAGTAGAATATTCAACGTTAAGCGCAGATCCAGACTCGCATTGATGGTCTCGTCAACGGTGTGAATGGCTTTCAGGCGCTCGACCTGCCGCATTGTTTGGTCATGTAAGCGCGCACGCTGGATGGCATTGCCGGCCATTTCAGTGATGGTGGTCAACAGGCGTATTTCCGGGTCGGTGAGCATGCGCGGCAGTTGAGCAGACACGAATAACAACCCGATAATCGCGTCTGCCGATCGGATCGGGACGCCGGCCCCGCCCCATCCAGCCGGGACGTTAGAGCGCAGTTCCTCACGCAAGCGCATGTCACTCGCGAAATCGCTCGAAATGAGCGGCTTTCCGGTTTTCAGAATCTCCCCTGCCATGCCTTCGCTGGCTTTCATAGGCATTTCCGGGAGTTGTGAACACCAGCCGCCCGCAGCCGCTATCTTGATTTCACCGCGCTCCTGGTTTAACAACAAGATTGACCCTGCCTGCAAGTCTAGCACCTTCAGAGTCTCATCCAGTAAACGCGGCAGCATTTCTTCGACCGTTTGAGCGGTACGCAGAGCGGTGGAGATGCGGTTAATCGTTTCCAGTTCCGCCAGGCGCTGGCGCGTTTCATTAAACAGGCGTGCATTTTCGATCGCCGCCGCAGCCTGGCTGGCAAAAGCCTGAGCCAGATTAACGTGGGATTCATTAAAAGCGTCGGGGGTGAAACTGTCCACCGTCAGATGCCCGATCACCTTTTCCCGCACAACAAGCGGTACCCCCAACCATCCGCGTACTCGCCCGCTGTCTCCCCAATTTTGCCAGCGTTCATCTACCTTAACATCCGGCAAAATCAAAGGACGCCGAGTTTCATAGATATCACGCGTGAGGGGATCGTCGCCCAGAAACTTCTTTGAAATCACCTTTTCGGGATGAGCAAAACCACGTCCCGCCACGCTGCGGAGGTGGTTGTTTTCCTTCAAGAAGAGGGCTGCGCTATCGTAAGGGATGACCTGAGCCAGTTGAACCAGCAAGCCATCCAGCACCTCGCCAAGCTCCAGGCTGGAAGTCAGGGCGGCGGCGGCCATCCGCAAGGTCTCGGATTGTTGGCGGGAGGTGTGCTCGGATTCGAACAGGCGCAGTTTTTCGATGGCGGTAGCCAAGGTCCCGGCAATGGTGACCAGCAGGCTCTCATCGGCTGCGCTGAAGAAATTAACCGAGTTGCTTTCAACATTCACGGCGCCGAGCAGGCGTTCTCCGAGCGTAATCGGCGCGCACAATTCAGAAAGCGTCTCGGCTTTTACGCGAAAATATTGCGGGTCAAGGCGTACATCTGCAACCCGCATCGGCTGGCGGCTGGCGGCCACCTGCCCGATCACACCCTGTCCGAGCTGCAATTGAATATCGCGATTCACCTCGCGCGTTACCCCGTGATACGAGGGATGAGGAGTCAGGAGACCTGACGCCTCGTCGAATAACAGCACGCCGCACGTATCCGGGTAGAGAGAGTTAAATATGATTTGAGTGACATTCTCCAGCAGGGTGTCCAGGTCATCCGCCTTGGTGCAGGCAACCGCGACCATGTTAAGCACTGACAATTCCTGCACCTGACGCTGCAGCTCTTCTGCTGTCTGTTTGGTGGCGGTGACGTCGCGCTGCACGCCAAAGTGACCGGTAATACGCCCTTGAGCGTCGTAAAGACAGATATAATCGCCCTCAATCCACATCTGCGTGCCGTCAAGCCGGCGTTCATCAGTTTCTACATGCAAGCGCCCGGCGTCAAAAAATTCACGCCAGACTTGCCGCCCTTGTTCAAGATCATGGGCGAAGAAATCAGCGGGTGTCAGCCCAATGTATTGGTCGCGCGTTGTCCGGTACTGCATCAGCATGGCATCGTTGACCTTGGTGATGCGCTGGTGGGCAAATGCGTAATCGAGGGTTTTCTCCTTGTCGATGCTGTCATCCCAGCGCACCGGCTCATCCAGCATCATGAAGAAAAAGCCATCCAGTGATTGAGCGAAGAATAATTCCAGACGGGCTTCGCTCTCGCGCAAGGCGGCCTGCTCACGCGCCCATTGCGTACGATGGTAGGCATTCTCGATGGCAACCGGCAGGCGGTGTAGATAGCCCGGGTTCTTGACAATGTAATCAGCCGCACCCAGTCTGATGACTTTGGCGGCGATCGCTTCATCGCCCTGTCCGGTAACCAAAACAATCGGCATGTCTAGCCCGCGGATTTCTTGAACCTGTTTCATCAGTGCAAGCGCGTTGTTGCCGGGCATACTGTAATCCAGCAGCAGAACGTCGGGCGCATTAGCTTCATCTTTCACCGTCTTGATTAAATAGTCCAGCGCTTCTTCGTTGGATTTCACGATTTTCAGCTGGAAATGCGGCGCGAATTTTCGCATATGGCGGAGGGTCAAGTCGATATCCGTGGCGTTGTGTTCGGCATACAGTACGCGTAACTGCCGATTGAGTGATTTGGATGCGCTGCGATAGCGCTGCAAGGCATTTTCCAACACTTTTGGTAATTGGTTGATAAAATCAGTGCGCTTAACGACGTAATCGTCTGCGCCGCCCTTGAGCGCTGTGACGGCGGTTTCTTCGTCACCTGTGCCAGTAACCACGACGACTGCCAGCGGCAGACCGCGTCTGCGAATGTGGCTCAGAATTGCCAGCCCATCGCCGTCTGTCAGTTTCAAATCGGTCAGGACGATATCATAATTGGCAGCGCCTTGCGCTGACAGGCGCTTGAGCCCTTCGCGCTGGGTGCTGACGATTTCGAAAGTTGTCTGAGGCGCTGTGTTTACGAGCGCGCGCCGCATCAAATCAGCATCTTGGGGGTCGTCTTCGATACACAGGATTTTCATGGCTGCTTTGTCCTAATCAAAAAACATGACACAGAAATCTTGATAAAAAGTCCGGGCTGCTTCTATAAAATCGTGTGTCCCGTTACAAATTATTCACCTCAATCAAATCATCCCGGGCGGGCGCATAGTTAAGCGCACTCCAGTATGTGTCGATCAAGGCGACAATCTCACTAAAGCGATCGAAATCCACAGGTTTCACGATGTAAGAATTGGCACCCAGTTCGTAGGCAGCATTGATGTCGCGGTCTTCCTGAGAGGAAGTGAGCACCACTACTGGAATTACCCTGTACATGACATGGGTTTTTAACTGACGCAGCACTTCCAGTCCGTCCACCTTCGGCAGTTTGAGGTCAAGCAGGATGACCGACGGCAGCGGTTCGCCAATATCCCAGCGATGGAAAAAATCGAGGGCTTCCTGACCATCCCGCGCAACCACCACCGTTGTGGTCACCATGCGGCGGGCGAAAGCCCGTATTGTCAGGTCAACTTCCATCGGGTTGTCTTCTACCAGCAAGATGGAGGCGCTTGCCATTGTGTTCATTTCGGTACCTCCAGATAAAAAGTGGCGCCTTTTCCAGGCACGCTTTCACCCCACACCTTCCCCCCCATCCGTTCCATGGCTTTTTTGACGATCGCCAGTCCGATGCCAGTGCCGGGAAATTCTTCCTGAGTTTGCAGGCGCTGAAAAATATCGAAAATCTGCGGGTAGTGGCGCATGTCAAAACCGATGCCGTTGTCTTTCACCCAGATGTTGCATATTTTCTCCTCCTCGCGTCCGCCGATTTCGACAGCCGGTTTTGCAACTTGCGCGGTGAACTTGAGCGCATTGTCAATGAGATTTCGTAAAACCATGCTTAATCCGTCAGGGTCAGCAGTGACGGCCCGGGAAGGAAGTTGAACCGTAATCTTAACTCCGCGCTTTAAAACCTCATCACCCCGCTCGGCAAGCAAACCATTCACCAGGGCAGACAGGTTGACCTTTTCCTGCGAAAAATGCCGGCGTTCCAGCCGCGAGTAAGCGAGCAGGTCATCGATCAAGTGTCTCATGTGCAAAGATGCGCTTCGGATGTTTTTCAGAAATGCGCGGCCCTCCTCATCCAGCCTGTCAGCGTGATCCTCCAGCAGCAGGAGTGAATAACTGTCTATGCCGCGCAGCGGAGTTTTAAGATCGTGCGAAACAGAATAGGTGAAGGCTTCCAGTTCGGTGTTTTTAACCTGTAATTCCAGAGTGCGTTCCTTCACGCGGTTTTCAAGTTCCTGGGCATGACGTTGAACTTCAGTGAATAACCGGGCGTTGCGGATGCCGCTGGTAACCTGGCTGGCGATTGTCTCGAGGAACCCTGAGCGGGATTCAAAATCACGTTCCTCCTTGGAGGCCAGCCCGACCACGCCGATGATCTCTTCGCCAGTACGCAAAGGCAGCGCGGCGAAAGAGCGGAAGCCTGCCCGCTTGCACTCTTTCCATGAGCAGCGCAAATCAGTAAAGATATTGGCAGAATAGAGCGGTTTTCCTTCACTGACAGCCAGCCCGCAGATGCATTGCCCCACGCGATGTTCGGGGATTTCGGCAAGAGCAAAACTTGCATCTTTGGATTCACACCCAACCAGATTCAGTTTTTCGCCGTCCCGCAAAAACAGGAAGGCGGTTTCGTTGTCGATTGCGGCGGATAATTCTTTCACCGCATCCGAGACCACTTCTTCCAGCGAAAGCGACTGGCTGATGCGCCTGCCCAAAATATTGAGCGCAGTTAATTCTTCGTTTCTGCGTTTGAGTTCGTCTTCGACGCACTTGCGCTCGGTGATGACTTCTGAGAAGAGAATAATTCCGCCGATTTCACCTCGACGTTCGTACCACGGACGGATTTCCCAGCGCACCCAGTCCAACTTACCGCTGGCGCGCGGGAAGGGATCTTCCTCGGCTCTTTCGGTCGCTCCCGCCAAACAGCGCCGATGAATTTCCTTCCAGCGTTCGGGAATCTCCGGGAGAATCTCGTAATGTGAGCGCCCGATCACTTCCGGTTTGCCCAAGTCATAGTCAGTCAGGTAGCGGCGGCTGGCGACGATGTATTTCATTTCGCGGTCGAACATGGCGATGGCTGCCGGAGTATTCTCAATGAACAGCCTAAGTAACTGCTCGTTGCGTTGCAGTTTTTCTTCAGCCCGCTTGCGCTCGGTGATGTCATAGAAAGTGCTAACCAGGTACTTTTTCCCCTGAACAGTAATGATTTGACCGGACACTAAGCCATTGCGAATCGCGCCAGACTTATGGTTCAAATCCGCTTCAAAATTTCTCACTAAACCATCGGTTTGGAGTTTAGATAAAAAGTGAATGCGAGCGTCAGAATCTGCCCACATTTTCAAATCAGCTGTGTTTTTCCCCAATGCTTCTTCACGGCTGTAACCGGTTATTCGGAAAAAATTATCATTGACCTCAATCGTTTTTCCATCAGGCAGCGAAGAAAGGATCATGGATCCTGGAGCCGTCTTAAAAATTGCCTGGAATTTTTCTTCACTTTCGATCAGTTTGTCTTCAGCTTTTCTGCGCTCTGTGATGTCTTCCACACTCGACCAGATGAAGCGTTCCCCCTCCTGCGTGAATATTAGACCCTGTAACCGGGCGGGAATGAGCGCGCCATCTTTGTGAATGTATTCTTTTTCAAAAGGTCCGTAGACGCCGGTTTCTTTCAGATTCTTTAATTGCTCGGCTTCCTGTTGCGCATACTTTTCAGGCGTGATATCCCAGTAGGACAGTTTTAATGTCTCTTCCACCGTACGACCCAGGATCTTTGCATAAGCAGGATTGACATCCACAAGCGATCCGTCCATTCTGCACAACGCCAGCCCGATGGGTGAGGTTTCGAAAAGCAATCGGTTATAGGCTTCACTCGTGCGCAGTTTTTCTTCCGCCTGCTTGCGTTCGGTGATGTCGACACTAAGGGCTGATACACCAATAATTTTTCCGTTCGAAAGAATGGGGTTTAGAAAGACATTAAAATAGAACCTGACACCTTGAATTGTCTCTCCGAATTCAAAAGATACTTTTTCGCCGGATAGAGCGGCATCATATTTTGGTTTCCAATATGCTTTTAATTCAGGAGAAAGGATTTTTATCAGATTAAGACCAACTTTTAATTTCACATGATAGGCAGCTAGGTAGGCATTTCTAAAAAAGTCGTTGCATATAATGAGATGGTAATTGGTGTCGAGAGACCAGATGGATTCATTCCTGTTATTTATTAACGCATTTAGATTTGATTCCGAAACTGCCTTCGCTTCTTCCGTCCTTTTTCTTACTTCAATTTCCGATTGCAGATCTTCCGTTAATTTGTGTGAAGCACGTTGAGCTTTTTTGATTTCGGCATAAGAGTTAATTAATTCTTCATTTTTTTGTATCAGCGCTCCGGTTCGTTGCTGAACCAGAACTTCAAGCCCGTCTCTTGATCGCTGTAATTCGTTATTAAGCTGGTTCAGGCTGTTTTCATGGGCTCGGTTTTCCAGGGTTAGAGCAACAGTGTTAGCCAGATTTTCAAGAAATGGTTGATATGGCGCCAATAACTCACCGTTGTTCTTTTCAAAAAGAATACAACCGTAAATTTTATTAATGGTTTGCAGGTGGATACAAAAGTATTTTTCTTGTTGCTTGCCGTTTTTTGAAATCCCGGCATGCTTCAATTCCTCAAACTCTTTGTAACAAAGATCACAAGGTTCCTTTACGAAAACTTCTTTCTTATGTCCTTTATTGGTGAATTTTATAAAGGAATCGATACGTACAGCAGTAAAGGATGTGCCGGGAATGGAATCCAGTCCCCGGCAAAGAAATTCCGCCACACTTTCAGGGTTGGGTATGGCATGGATCGCCGTTTGCAGAATGAATATTTTCCCTAAAACCTGTGGGTCGATGGAAAAAACATTTTCCGGTACGCTAGTTTTTTCTGGCATTATATTGAGCCATGAAATCTTTCGGCAATATGAAATAAGGGTTCCTGATCACCTGTCCGCGAACCATCATTAACGGGTGAACGGAAAGAATATCCATAATTAGGCTGCCGTTGAATTTTCGCGCGTCATATTCACAAATTGCAGTACAGGGTGTCAGTTTCATAGAATCATAAACTTTAGTTTCGTACTCCATTAACATCGAATTGCTAATATTGCTTCTCAAGACCCAGTCCATATCGCCGCTGACATGCAGTCCTGAATAGCCGTCACCTCGAGCCTGGTTCGAAAAGACTCCGATATTCGTTAAAACGGAATCAGGATCAAAATTACCGTTGGGAGTGTAAGCAGTTTCATTATCCAGGGTAATGAAATCATTTTCAAGCGCATCGATGTCAACGCCAAGATTCTTGATTTCTCCACGAATATCGTGTGGAGTTAGTTTATCCACAATACATAGAATTCTGTTACCTTCGGATAAACCGTTCATGAAAAAATTTGCCATTGTTTTGGTTCGTTCCTCATCGTCATTATAGATATGGCAAATGTGGGCGCCTTCTGAGAATACTTTTTCTGAATGGCTCTGCAAATCATCAGATTTCACGGTTTTCATACTAGCCTCCTTTTATTTAATCAAGAAATTATTGATAAAAGTTGCCTGGTTGAGCAAGTATGTGCCACATTTGGAGGAAGATCCCTGCCAAGCGCGATGAATTGGATGCGATGCTAAATGAATGTCAGTGACGGTAATGTGATAAAAATCGGCCTTCGGTTCGGCGAAAAGCTCACCATCGAAGCCGCCTGGGTGAGTTTAGAACTTCCAGCCTTTGTCAGAGCGCAGTGTACGACCACCCGATGGTCTGGGTCATCCTCCAGGTGTAGAACCCGAATCAATTTATTCAACCCCACCCTCCGTTTCATTGACAATAAACCATACGATGAAGATCTATTTATCCATGACGACTGCGAGAGTTCTTCTTAATAAGTATAGCATGAACGATACTATCGAAACATTCGATACTGTTTTTATCAGTGGGGCAGCAATATCTTTCCGGCGGGTCGAATGAGATCTTTCAATTTCGGTTGTTTTTTATAAATACATAGGACCGGATAAATGTTTGCTCACGTTTCTTTAACTGCCTGCATAAAAGTTTTAATCTTTTCCGGATCCCATTCCAAACGCATAGACTCACGAGTAAAACCACTCAAGGTCTTGAA
>WOUT01000005.1:87230-169076 GCA_009773005.1 Chloroflexota bacterium
CTGCCAAGCGGCTCACCGGTTCGATCATACACGTCGGCGAAGATGGTTATCTGATCCGCTCCGATTTGATGTCGATACTGGATGGCTTCAGCAGCGCAACCCTCAAGCAGCCCTTCTGTTTTTACCATCACCCCAATATATACCTTTAACCGAACGTATTGGGCGCCAATCGCCTGGGCTACAGCCAGCGGTTCTTTGGCGCCGTGACCCATGAGACATATCCCAAGTTTTAATTGAGGAAATTCTTCCCGAATCGCAGTTCCAACCACTGCAACCCCGGCGATAACGTGGGGTGGAATCGGTCGAACCACTGGATGATCGCCCAGATCCTGAAGATATAGACCATTTATCCCCGCTTTGACCGCCATCTCAGTATTTCGCAAAGCGTAATCGCGAATTTCTGCCATGGTTTTCGCATCAGGGTGCCCGGAAGCCGGGAAAGGAGGCAAATGAAGGGCAGCGAGGATTGGCGGAGTTGGAAAATTAAATTCTGGCATAACCTCTCCTAATCTAGAAATTCGAGTCCTAGTGTCTCACTCGTCCGGATGCGGCTGATACCCCCTCCACCTTCTTGGCTGCGCCCCCCTCCAAAATCACGGAAGTAAGGTTCTTTGAGCAATTCCGCGCGGTACGCTGCGAAGAGGCTGGCAGGGATGGCGGAGATAACTGGCGAAAACATCTCGCGTATTCCATCTGCCAGCGGGAGTTGAACATCAGCTTTTGAGAGAAATGCTGTCGCTGAAAGTGGGGCTGCGACAGCCACCCGGCGTCCGATTGCATGCGCTGCCGTGACAATTTCCCCCGCCCGTGAAGCATCACGATCTCCCGAAGTCAGGATGAAAGTTGGAGTGGCAACCTTTTTGGCAAAATATTGCAGGTGAGCCCACTCCTCCGTATCCTGACCCGTGGCCGGATCACCAGTGGCTTCAAGGATTTTCGCTGCTGAAAATAATGCGGAGGCATAATTTGGTCCGCTGCCACAAAATATAAATTCGTCTGCTTCCGACCAATCTTCAGCCAGTTTTTTAGTCAGAGCCTCATTTTTCCTGATCGTAAACTCGGCTGCATCCCCTAAAGCAGAAACTTCTATCCGCAATTTTTCAGCTTCATCCACGCTCAAACTACCACATTGTTCTCCGAAATGGATCGCAATCAGCAATAACCCCGCTTGATTTGCCACATATGAGCGCATTCCCGGGATGATAATCCCGGCCGGGTCAGCAAACGGCGGCTGGGTCGTATCCACTATAAAATCGGCTGCTCTTGCAATCCGGCTGTTCGGAGCGGCAGTCAACGCCAGCGTCTTCGCTCCAGCTTTGCGCGCCAAAAGCAACCCCTCAACCGTTCGCGATACTTCACCTGAAACCGAAGCGCCGATCACCAGGCAGCGCTCCACATCACGGAGGGTATCCGCGGTGTAGCGGGAAAATTGTAATGACGTCATGGCTTCAGTGGTAATTCCGGTCAATACTTTAAAAGCCAGCTGAGATCCGATCGAAGCATGGTGTGAGTCGCCACAACCAGTCAGATAGATGTGCTGAATGGAGCGGCAAAAATCTCCACTCAGGGTTCGCCGTATGTTATCGGTATAGGAAGGAACTACGCCGCGGATCAGCTCAGGCAGACTTTGGATTTGCGCAACCATTGGGTTCATACTCAATCACCTCTGACAGGAATACATTATTTCAGTCCTGCAACCGTTTGATTAATTCCTGAATTCGGGTTTTGTTTTCTCTCGTTTGGTTTTTTTCTGTGCTCAAAAATTGGATGATCTCCTGTTTGCCGGGTAACGCCGCTCCGGCTCCCCAGCGGGTTGCCGCTAACCCGCCCATTGCATTGGCAAGCAGTCCGGTTGTTTCCAGGCTCCACTTTTGGGATAACCCGAAAATCATCGCCGCGGTAAACGCATCCCCCGCGCCGGTGGTATCGACTGTTTTTACTTTAAAACCGGGGATGTGCACTTGTTTTTCGCGGGTAGTCAGTTGGCAGCCATTTTTACCTTGCTTCAATCCCACTATTTTAACTCCATGATCAACTAAAAAATTTACAGCATCAGAGACTGACCGAGTAGCGGCGATTGTGCAGGCTTCCGATTCTCCCAAGATCAGCAGCGTTAACTTGGGCAACATCCGAATCAAGGCGTCTCCCATTTTATAAGCAGGCTCCACCCCAATATCCAGAGTAATTCCAATCCCTTTTTCGCCAGCAATCTCTACAGCTTTCATCACCGCATCCGATTGTGGCCGCGTCAGGCAGGCATACCCACTGAGGTGCAGCATCGAAATATCGGCAAATGTTTCGGGCGTAATTTCAGAAGGATTTAACAACGCATTCGCCCCGCGGTAGGTGAACATCGTACGCTCACCATCCGGGGTAACTGCCAAAAAAGTAATACCCGTAGATTCGTTTTCTTCCCGTACAACCTGGTCAATGATCACCCCTTCACCTACAAGGGTTGCCAATATCTGCTGTGCCCATAGATCATTTCCAGTATGAGTAATGAGACGGGGTTCGCATCCAAGGTGCGCTAACGCAACAGCCGTGTTGGATGCAGAGCCGCCTGTCTGTTTGACCATTTTTTCAGCAAGTCCATCTCCACCCTTTTCTGGATATGCAGGGATTTGCAGAAAAATATCCAGACATAGATCTCCGATCAAGGCTACTTTTATTACAATTTTTTTATTTTCCACGACAACCATGAGATTCTCTCTCTCAAGCTCAGGATTGCTTGCCTTTGTTAATTTCTTATTTGGTTGTTTTTTCTATCGCGAGCGCGATTTCACTTGCCAAGGCAGCATTGTTCTCCAACAAACGGCGATTTGAAATCACGGTTCTGCCGTTTGAATGCACTGCCATGCGTGAGAGCAGAAATGGAGTAACCTCTTTTCCGCTGACTCCGGATTGCACTAAATCTAGTTGGGAAAGAGTGTTCCAGCTTTCCACTTCTTCAAATAAAAGCGCGTGTTCAAGCGGGATAGGATTGAATACCAGCACTGCATTTGTTAAACCCAAACTGCGGCTAGCGGCGAGTATTCCAGCGATCTCTTCCGGATTGTTTGCGCGGGGGATTGCAATTCCGCTGCTGCGCGAATAAAATGCTGGCATTTCATCCGTCTGATACCCCAAAACAGTGACGCCCAGAGATTCCAGCATCTCATAAGTTCCAGGCAGATCGAGAATTGCCTTTGGACCTGCGCTCACAATCACAATCGAAGTCCGCGTAAGTTCAAATAAATCTTGAGAAACATCCCAGCGCCCGGGATGCACTCCTCCGATTCCTCCGGTGGCAAAAACCGAAATTCCGTTCAGGTGAGCGAGGCGGGCAGTAGCGCTCACGGTGGTAGAAGCGCATGCTTTTTGCGCAATCATGATGGGCAGTTCGCGTACCCCCGCCTTGTAAACGTGTTTTTCTTTTGCCATTCGCCGGATTTCATCAACCGTCAGACCGATTTTAATTTGTCCGTCCATGATTCCAATTGTTACCGGGCTTCCCCCGTGATCAATTACAATTTTTTCGAGAGCGAACGCCGTTTCCACATTTTGAGGGAATGGAAGACCATGCGTTATCACTGTGGATTCTAATGCCACACGCATTTTTAACTCCTTAAAGTTAGTGATTTGAAAATTCAATTAGAACACGAAGATCAAGGCTCGCACAGAATAGCGGCTTCCGTTTTTAAACAGTTTCGTAATTTACATCTTGCAATTTATGATAACTTATACTAGAATTATAGCAGTACCATGCATTATGTCAATAGATGTTGTGTTACCACAACGGACTGCAAAATTATATAAGGCATATTTTACTCCTCGCATTAATTAGAGGTGGGGAATGATTGAAACGAAAACAAACGAAAAAATAAATGCCATTACCAAAATTCGATCTCGTACGCTGGCGCTCTCCGAATCAGAGCGAAGAGTCGCCTCCTGGATTTTGGATCATGCCGATAAAGTTCTCTATCTTTCAATGTCGCAAATTGCGCAGGAATGCGAGGTCAGCGATACAACTGTCTTGCGTATGTGCCGCAACGCTGGCTTTATCGGCTTCACGGATCTGAAACTTTCACTGGCGCAGGATATGGCCAGCCCAACCCAATTGATTCATGAAAGCATCATTCCTTCTGACGATCCGTTAACCATCGTTCAAAAAGTATTCACGTCCAATATTCAAGCGCTATACGATACACTCGAAATCCTGGATGAAGCCACGTTGAATAAGACAATCCAATTAATTGAAAACGCCAGACACATCCTGATCGCCGGCGTCGGCGGATCATCAATTATTGCCCAAAACCTTTATCAACGACTTTTTCGCCTGGGCATCCCTTGTGATGCTCCATTGGATGTTCAACTACAAATCATGCATTCCACCCTGTTAATGCCCGGCGATCTGGCAATTGCCGTTTCTTATTCCGGCAGCACAAAAGATATGGACCTCGTCTTTAGTGAAGCCAAACGAAATGGCGCGTCGACGATCTTGATCACCGGGAATATGAAATCCAAATTAGCCGATCAAGCAGATTTAGTACTCGTTAGTGTCTCTCATGAAATCCGCAGTGAACCAGTCGCTGCCCGTAATGCTCAACTGACCTTGGTGGATTCAATCTTCATCCTCTACTCTTTCCTGCATATGGATCAGTCTTTGGCAGTTGAAAAGAAAATTGCCAACTCGGTTGTGTCAAAATCTTATTAAAAGGGTAGATGATGATTATTCAAATCTATACGGTTCAGACGCCGGAAGAAGGGGTTGCCTTGGCACAGGCGGGCGTCAATCACATTGGGATCACTCCTTCAGCTATTGGACTGCCGGGAGAAGTGAGTAACCAAACCGCGAAGAGAATATTTGAGAGGATCGGGAATCAAGCGGTAAAAGTTGCGCTTTCAGTGGATTCTGATCTCTCAAAAATCGTGGCGATGGTTCAAATTGTCAAACCCAATATCCTGCATCTCTGCGGAGATGTAAAATTGATGACCCCTGAGAAGGTTGCTGAATTGCGAAAACTTCTTCCTCCGATCAAAATTATGCAAGCAGTACCAGTTGTAAACCAGAAAGCGATCGAAATTGCGAAGGAATATCAAGAAGTAGTTGATTTTTTGATCCTTGATTCGGTCTCAGAGGATATCGGTGGTATCGGCGCTGCTGGTTTCACTCATGATTGGAAGGTTAGCCGTGAAATCGTTTGTCAATCTCGCCTACCAGTGATTCTGGCTGGCGGGCTTTCTCCTGAAAACGTTGCAGAAGCTATTCGAGTTGTTCGTCCATGGGGAGTGGACTCTCTCACGCACACGAATCAACCTCTTGGCGAAGGAAAATTTAGAAAGTCTCTCGAACGCGTAAGGTTGTTCATTGAAGCTGCCCACGCTGCTGATCAGAAATTAGCTTCTCAGTCAACATAATCGATAAATAGACTCATCGCTTTTTTTAAAATAAGGGGTGATTCCAAAAAAAAGGCAATGCCTTTTGGGACAAGTTCCTTATGGTTCGAATCATCGCAAAGAGCTTATGATGCAGTAAAATGGGATTGCCGAATGGAATGACAGAAACTGGCAGCCCTATCCTAATTCAGATATGCGAGATTATCAAATGCGTGAAGTTACATCAGCGATCAAAAGTTGGCAAAAGCAAGGAAAAGCCATCGCAATCGCAACTATTGTGAAAGTGGAAGGTACGCCTCTTCGCCCACTGGGTTCAAAAATGGTTGTTACTTCGGATAAACAAATTGCCGGATCAATAACTGGCGGTTGCATTGAAGGTGGTATATACGAAGAAGCCCAAACTGTGATAAAGAGTTGCCAACCCAAGCTGCTTCATTTTGGGCTGTTAAATGATGAATCACCCTGGGAAATCGGATTAAGTTGCGGAAGTTCGATAGATGTTTTTATTGAGCCACTGGATTCCCCCGTTTGGAAAGAAATCTACCCGGTTTTGGAAACGAGCCTCAGTAAAAACCAATTGATGGCAATTGGAACAATACTCTCAGGAGCGAAACTTGGAAGCAAATTGGTCGTCTGGCCTAATGGTGACGTTCACGGCAGCTTGGGGAGCCAAGTCTTGGATAAGCAAGCTGTCGAATGGATGAAACAACAATTATTGGTTCAAGGTTCCAGTTCGATGACATTTGACGAGGCAGGCGCCCAGGTTGAAGTTTTTGTGGATGTGATTACTACCCCGGCGCGATTGGTAATAGTAGGCGCAGTTCATATCGCAATTCCCCTGGTTTCGATGGCCAAGATACTTGGTTTTCACACTATCGTGATCGATCCGCGTTCCGCATTTGCGACACGCGAGCGCTTCCCGCATGTGGATGAATTGGTTACTGAGTGGCCCTCGACTGCACTGGAAAAACTTCGACCCGATGAATGCACTTATATTGCCGTTCTAAGCCACGATGATAAATTGGATAACCCCGCGCTCCAGGTCGCGCTGGCGAGCCCAGCTCGATATGTCGGTATTTTGGGTACCCATAAAAATATTCCCAAACGTCTAAATGAACTGAGAGATCTTGGCGTCACTGAAGAGCAATTAAGCCGCCTTCATGCCCCGATTGGTCTTAAATTGGGCGCAATCCAACCTGAGGAAATTGCGCTTTCTGTTCTGGCAGAAATTGTCGCCGCAAAACACGGATTGTCAAAAATTCAGGAAAACCCGGTTAAATCAACCTTCTCTCATTAACCATAAAATCGTGAGCAGCAAGCAACCGTATTGAATTATCGAAATTTATTCCCTCAATAACAAGGATTTGGTTTGAAATTTTTTTCTATTGATTGAAATAAAAAAGTCAGCCAATCTTATTGACCATCATGAAATTTCGCCCTGGAATTCTCTAGGTTGAACCAGTTCCAAAATATCTTGTCTGAACAGGATGACTCCCAACCGATTGAATCGCCCTTAACGGTAATCTAAGAGGAAATGCTCTCTTATGATTAAACTCTTGAATAACGCTCAAGGGCGTGCGGCGCCTTGCGCAGACTGCCGATGATGACCTTGTCAAACCCCCCGTCCAATAATTTCGGAACGACTTTTCTTGCTTCGGCCAGTATTTCTACGTTATCAGCCTGGTTAATAAGCGCCACTTTTTGAGCTTGGATCGGGATATTTTTTAGTCCCCCTGCCGGATGGACCAGCATGTCACCCACGCTTTCAATGGTTATGATTTCGCCTTCTTTCAAATGCGTAATCCTCGCAAAATATTCTGGGCGGTGCACCCATTGGTGGTTGAACGGCTTGCCCAATACAGAGAGACCAACGACTACGATCACGTGGTCCACCCACAATGGAATGGCAGGTTCATGCTCAGCCGGGGCTTTTACAGGAAATGACCGTGCACCATCCGCCTCAATAAAAAGTGAGATTTTTTCCTTGTCAGCAATTTTAGTTAGCTTCTCAAGGATTTCTGAAACTGGTCCGTTCACTCGATTATCTTTCGTATAGGGGCCTGTGATCAGTGTGACCTTTTGGTTTTTGTATTGCTCTATCTCTAGCTCCTCAATGGTATTTACAAAAAAGTGTCTGTCTGCCAGGTCTAATTGGTCAGTTCCAAAATGAGTGGTTGTCGTCACCCAGGCAAGACCATCAACCTGGTTGGCTAATTGGAAAAGTGACGTTGTCTTTCCTCCTGCTCCTACAATCGCGACCCGGGCAGGGAGTTCGGGTTTAAGCGCCTCAATTAGATTCAATGTCAGTCCTCAAAACTACTGGTTTGGTAGAACTGTGAGGATAACTTCCATCACTCCGCTTCCAACTGCCAACGCCTTGTCGGAAACCAGATAACATGAACTTATATCACAACGAGGGTCTAAATCACCTATTTTCATCCCGCTTTCGACAACAAGTCCACCCTGAATTAACCCTCGGATGACACCCTTAAACCTTGAAAAAACTGGTTCCTCGTCGACAGAGGCAATGAGTGCCCCTGCTTCGACCAGATCACCAATTTGTGTGTTCACCGACAGGATTCCGTCTTTTGGAGCATATAAAACCCGCTCCACGCCAAAACCATTAACCACTTCAGGGATGCCGTTGTCTGGTTCAGCGCACCCTTCCCAATAAACTCGTCCAAGATTTTGGCCACGCTTCGTCTCCACAACGGCATGGCAATTTTCTCCAGCGGTAAAACCCGGTCCCAAACCGATCACGCAAGGAGCAGCATTGATCTGTTGGTCTGATACTGCCTTGGTCATACGTCCATCGACCAAACCTGACAAGACAAAATCAAGACTGGTCTCGGATTTTGGGTCAACCAATATCGCAACGTTCCCATCTTTCATAAACCGACTGGCTTCAACCGAGGACGAGGCAAGCTTTCCGACAACCTCTTCCACCTGACAGAAACCATCGAACACTGCTTGAGCAAAAGAAACCCTTCTCCGTACCATTACTGGAGCAGGAAGTTCTGTTATAACAATTTGGAACCCGGCTCTATACAACCTGAGAGCAACACCGCTGGCCAGGTCACCCCCACCACGAATCATGATGGTTGGCGCATCGACTTCATTAACATTCATGCCTGGAATTATACATCTTCAAAGTTGTCAGCGGCGGACGTTCATATCAATCGCTGAAAACATATTGGGTACGAGGTAAGGTCTTATTTACTTGTATGCTAAAAGAATCAGCCTATTTGGTAGGCTGTAATTTATGTTTTTCAAACACCGCAATTATTTCCACTCTTGGACGATTGTTCAAGCAATCCGTTCTGTGAGAGCCATTGATGCTTATTCTGGAAACCACTGCCTGAAGAGTACTGCTGACCAACAATCAGTTTTGCATCAACATCTTCATAATTCTTATTCTCAGTTGCTTTGAAATAGATTGCTTGTTCAAGAGTCTGCTGCGGGAACCAGAACGCATTGATATATTTAGCAGCCAGGAACATTTCCTCTGTGGTGGCGTTTTGTGAAGCCATCAGTTCAAGTAATCCAAGCATCGCCATACCGTGATTGCAATCAGGAAAATGAGTCGGATTATCACAGCATGGTCTGTAAACTGCTTTAGCCACTTCTTCGACCCTTGCTTGTTGTTCAGCCGATAGAGATATAATGGCTGAACTTGAAAACAACTCGTTCACCGGTTTTGCCCCGATTGTCCATCCCCCGGTCGAAGCGAAGCGATCGATCTTCCCGTCACTGGCTTCTTGAATCGGTCCGTTATCCAGCAGCGGATTTTTGTTCGTTAATCCCAGCGCCCAAAAGTAATTAAGGAGAAAATGGGCATTCTCACTGGTAATCACAATCTGATTTTGGCTTCCTTTGGTCAAGATCTCGATCTCCTGTTCAGTCAACGGTTGACCGGATTGTTGGTAAAGTTGCTCAAATGTATTCAGGTCAATTGCGCCGGCAGCCAGTAGTTTTGGTCCAACATCATCATACATAACTGGAATTATGAAACCACCTTGTGGATTGATCTCGCCGGACAGTTCTTGCATAATATTTGAATGGCCTGGCTCAGCCGCCATCTCTCGTTGAACCGAATACCTTCCAATGCCAAATCCACCAAGCGATCCAGCAAGAAAAGTAATCAGGGTGATGATAATCCAATGCTTTTGGGGGTTGAAGGAGATCCTGCGACTTGGCTCGGGAGATGCCATCGGTTCTTGCAGTTCGTTCTTAGTTTCCATATCACTGGGTAAATCTTCGGGCGTTTTAGTCATTAGTTTTTTCCTAAGCGATTTTCACAAACAAAGCGGATTAACAAGTTAAAAGTGCAATATCCAATAAGTGATAATTAAAGGGTTCATTAGCGAATAAAACTTTTTTCTAATAGTTATAAGTCGCTTCAATGGTTGCCGAGTTTACATCCGTGCAATTTACGAAACCATGTTTCCAGGTTGACTCACTGATATTACTCAGTTTATAGGCAGACATCAAATAATGTCGCCACGCTTCCTGTACCATACCCGGCCCACGAGAAGACCAACAATTCCGCCAACCAAAGCAGATGCCCAGTGGAATGGATGCGGGTAAACATCAAGAGCTATCCTGCCAATGACATAGCCAAGAAATGTCATTCCGACTATCCAACAATAAACCACTACTGGCCATTCTTTTTTCTTTTTGGTGCTTTGTGCGATTGACTTTAGATTAATTTTTGCTCTGTTCATTTATATTTCTCCATAATGAAATTTCAATAATTGTTAAAAACATAAATAAGTTGTATTGATCACATCAGTGACTCGCTGTTAGGTTACTGTCTACACCTAGGTCTTCTTTTCCTGGCAAGACAGTTCAAATGCATTTTTTTGTACCACAAATTTAAGGATGCCTCAGAAGATCCATCTCAGTTGAATATTTATTTTATAAATAAAAATGCCTGTATTTTAATTGCTGGCGGAGTATCGAGTGTTGGATAGAAAGAAATTAAGCCAACTGTTTTATTTTTCACGAGCGTTGAGCTCTAGGCCGCTAGAATTGGTCAAATATTTTATTCTTGATAAAGTGTAACGGGCTAACTCTACCTCGGTTAGCGTCATTAAGCGGTAAGACCGTTAAGCATTTTGGCCTATACCAGAGTAAATCAGTGCATGGTATCCTTTCCAAAAACAAATCTGAGATTCCAAATATCCAAAATTTTCGTAGTATCATTTTTATATATGCGTTAAATAACTTTTTTAGAATAATTAGTTCCTCAACGCTCTGCCAACGATGAAAAGTATCAGCTTGACCAGCAATTAAATTCAGGAGAGTAATAAATGACCCCAATTTCACATATGGAAACACTGGCGATTCATGCCGGCCAATCACCAGACCCGGCAACCGGCGCGGTGATACCACCGGTTTACATGACCTCTACTTATGCACAAGAACATGTAGGGGTTACCAAGGGATTTGATTACAGTCGCACCGCAAACCCTACTCGCCTCGCTCTAGAGCAATGCCTTGCGGCATTAGAGGGATTGGAACTTAAACAACCAGCCTACGGATTGGCTTTTTCTTCCGGGATGGCGGCTATTGATACTTTATTGCGGTTGATCAAACCAGGTGAACATGTTTTGGCGTCGAATGATGTTTATGGAGGAACTTATCGTCTGTTTGAACATGTATTAAAAGACTATGGTATTAAGTTTTCTTATATCGATGTTAGTAATCCCAATCTACTGGAAAACAGCTTGCTGCCAGAAACTCGCCTTGTTTGGCTGGAAACCCCAACCAATCCACTGCTGAAGATTGCGGATATTTTAGAAATTTCAAGGCGCGTAAAATCGCGATCCCCACAGATCTTGGTCGCAGTCGATAATACCTTTGCTTCACCACATTTGCAACAGCCCCTTGCTCTGGGCGCTGACTTTGTAGTTCATTCAACTACAAAATATCTCGGCGGTCACTCTGATGTGATTGGCGGAGCCATCGTCATGAAAGATAGGGCGTCTTACGAGCGTTTGAGGTACTTGCAAAACGCCGTTGGCGCAGTCCCTGGGCCAATGGACTGCTGGTTAATCTTGCGGGGGATCAAGACCCTGTCGTTACGGATGGAGCGCCATTCCACTAATGCTGTCAAAGTTTCAGAATATCTCTGTGGTCATTCTGCAGTTGAACAGGTGATTTATCCAGGGTTGGATATCCATCCCGGTCATGAAGTCGCCAAGAAACAGATGAAGATGTTCGGTGGAATGGTGTCAGTAATTTTAAAAGGTGGCGAAAATGCCGCCCGAAAAATGGTTGAGGCAACCCGGATTTTTGCCTTGGCAGAGAGCCTGGGGGGGGTAGAGTCGCTTATTGAAGTACCTGCAGCCATGACTCATGCGTCGGTAGCCGGGAGCCCCCTGGAAGTGCCAGCTGGCCTTGTACGTTTATCGGTTGGGATAGAAAATATCGATGATTTAATAGCAGATTTGGACAATGCTTTGAGTGGGTTGTAAGGTCTGGCTGTCTTTAAACCCCTCTTTGGAAAACGGCAGGCATCTCTGAAACTCAGGGGCGCCTGCCGTTTAGTTTACTCTCAACCAATTTTTTCGGTGAGGTAATCGATTAAATCGATCTTGGTTAACATACCGACAGGCTGATTGTCGGTATTTACGATTATGACAATCTTTCCACGTTCAAAAGCCGGGAACACGCTTTCAACGCTATCTTCGGGTTTTGCAGTCAACACATTTGGGTTAATGATAGAAGCAATGGTCTCAAGCGGGTCATGAACATGGTTGGATTTTAGCAAGTGGTCGAGCACATCCGCTTCACTTACCATTCCGATCAATTTACCTTGTTCATCAACTATCGGTAATTGCGAAATATCATACTGGTTCATCTTATCCACGACGGCATTCATTTCATCATCGGATCGGGTTACGACCAAAGGAATCTTGTTGTGCGTTTCGAGGAGTGCCATAACAGAATCAGTAATCTTGTTGTCAGTTAAAAAACCGTTTTCGCGCATCCAGTTGTCATCGAACACTTTCGAAAGATAACGATTCCCGGAATCGGGCAGAACCACAACAACGTTTTGACCTGGTCTTAGAGACCGGACAATCTCCGATTTTAGTAAACCTGCAACCGCAGAACCGGAAGACCCTCCAGCAAAGATACCCTCTTCCCTGACCAGCCGCCGAGTCATCTGGAAAGATTCGCGATCATCCACCTGGACAACTTCATCAATAAGCGAAAGATCCAACGTTGAAGGCAAAAAGTCTTCACCTATTCCTTCAATTTTATACGTTTTAGGATGTGGATCCGTAGGCATCTGTCCAAGTTTCCAGGTTTCGTAAAGCAAAGAACCCTGAATATCCACACCCACAACTTTAATTTGCGGGTTTTGTTCTTTCAAGTACCGTGCGGTTCCGCTGATAGTGCCGCCGGTGCCCATGCCGGCGACAAGTACATCAATACTTCCGGCTGTTTGTCTCCAGAGCTCAGGTCCGGTGAAACTGTAATGAGCATCGGGGTTTGCTGAGTTATGGTATTGATTGGCGAGCATACTGTTAGGTGTCTCGCGGACGATCCTTGCTGCCACACTATAATAACTTCGGGGGTCTTCAGGGGCAACTGCGGTTGGAGTGATGACAACGCGTGCACCAAATGCACGGAGAAATCGAACCTTCTCTTCGCTCATTTTATCGGGCATCACAAATACACATTTGTAGCCCTTAACTACTGCTGCCAGGGCTAAACCAGCTCCTGTGTTTCCTGAGGTGGCCTCAACAATTGTTCCCCCAGGCTGCAATTGACCATTCTTTTCAGCATTTTCAATGATGGAAAGGCCAATCCGGTCTTTGATCGAGCCAGCCGGATTGAAAAACTCGACTTTCGCGAAGATATTCGCGGCTGTTTTTCCAAAGACTACCTGGTTTAGACGTACCAATGGGGTATTACCAATTGTTTCGAGGATATTCCGGTAAACCCCCGGTTGTTGAACTGGATGGGTCGATTTCTTGCTTATTTTAGTAGCAACCATTTCTCTCTTCCTTGCAAAAAAAAGCCAACTGCAACATAAAAACGGCAGACGCGTGCACCGTTACACAATCCTGATTGTGCGGGGTGACTGTCTGCCGCCTGAGGCAGTTGGCCTTTAATTAATTTAGGCTAGATTCGCGGCGGTTGAGACAGTCCCCGCCCAAGACAGACGCAAAGTTCCATTTTCTTCCTTAATCAATTCGAATTTTTAATATCGCGCCAAGTATAACATAAAGTGTGGTTGGCACATCGGACAATATTTGGAGGGTTTGAGTCCATTTATTCGACGATCAATTTTCCACGCAGCATTCCCATCTGACATTGGAAGCCATACTCACCCGGTTTATCGGGTGTAAATTCCACCGATACTTCTTGTCCTTCAGGTAGTTTTGCGCTTTGGTTGAAATCCGGGAACAGCACCATCTCGGAGCAGGATGAGCTCTCCTGGCGGGTGAAGCGCATCCGTAATGGTTGCCCGGCCTTAACCACGATAATATCGGGCGTGTAACCGCCTTTTACCGTAATAGCTACCTCTTGAACACCGCTGGTTCCAGCCGAGACTCGGGTTTGGCCTTTTGGAGCCAGCCAAAAAAACCAAACGATTAACAAACTAAGGGCAATCCCTCCGAACGTTACACCAATTTGAATAGGAGTCATTTCTTGTGTTCCTTGTCTTTTCTAATTTCAATTAATTTCTGACGAAACATCTCAACGGATGGCCAGCCCTTTAACCCTTCAATAGTTCTATATACTCGGCAGTTCATGGAATAGGTTTGCCGATCTTCAGGCCAGAAATCCTCACTATTAATCTGGAAAGATGGCGAGCCCAGGAACTTCGCGTCAGTTGCTTCTAGATCTGACTTCACCTCAACCAACTTGATCGAGATATCTAGCTTTTCTTCTCTGGAAGCGGTTTCTAGTTTTGCCATTGCATTCTGCCAGGATGGGCAGCCATCGAAGTAAAGCAAATAGATTTCCATGGTTATCTCATTTCGCACTGAACTTCGGGCGGAAGCCGCGTAACCGGTTGGCATTGCTGACAACTGTTACGGAGGAGAAAGCCATCGCCGCTCCAGCCAGTAAGGGACTGAGCAGTATGCCAAAGAAGGGGAACAGAACACCCATGGCAATCGGAACTCCTAACACGTTATAAATGAAAGCTCCAAACAAGTTCTGTTTGATGTTGCGCATTGTCGCCCGGCTGACCTCGATTGCGGTCACTACACCCTTCAGACTGCCCTTTATCAGAGTAATGTCTGAAGCCTCGATAGCCACGTCTGTGCCAGTACCAATCGCCAGACCTACATCTGCTTGTGCAAGTGCCGGGGCATCATTGATTCCATCACCTACCATAGCCACCTTCTTTCCTTCCGCCTGCAGCAGATGCACATTGTGAGCCTTATCTTCCGGCAAAACTTCCGCCAGCACCCTATCAACACCCACTTGGCGGGCAATAGCCTCTGCAGTGCGGCGGTTATCACCAGTGATCATCACCACTTCTATTCCCATCTGGTGTAAAACGGCGATCGCCTCCTTCGAATCTTCTTTGACTGTATCCGCTACGGCGATGATACCGGCTGCTTTTCCGCCTATAGCAATGAACATAGGCGTTTTGCCTTCATTTGCCAGGGTTTCAGATTTCACTTCCAATTCTCCCAGATCAACCTTCTGGCGATTCATCATTTTCAAGTTTCCGAGAACCACCTGCCGTCCATCTACCGCGGCAATTACACCGTATCCAGGTACAGCCTCGAAAGCATCCGGCTTATCTAATGATAGTCCTTTTGCTTTTGCTCCTTCCACAATGGCTTCAGCCAGTGGATGTTCACTAACCGATTCAACTGAAGCTGCCAATCTCAACAATTCTTCAGTCTTCATTGATACCTGTAAAGAAAGAACAATATCGGTTAATTCAGGTTTGCCCTTGGTGATCGTACCGGTTTTATCCAACACGACTGTCTTGATCACCTGTGCAGTCTGCAATGCTTCGCCAGAGCGGATCAGGATTCCGTTCTCTGCGCCTTTGCCAATCCCGACCATCAAGCTCATTGGAGTGGCCAGACCCAGGGCGCATGGGCAGGCAATGATCAATACCGACACAGCAGTGACCAGACCGTACACAAGCTGAGGCTGCGGCCCGAAATCGAACCAGATCACAAAGGTAATAACAGCGAGGATCATCACAATCGGAACAAAGAAACCTGAAATGGTGTCTGCCAGACGTGCAATGGGAGCTTTACTGTTTTGAGCATCCTGAACCATCTTGACAATCTGCGCCAGGGCGGTATCTTTGCCAACCTTCGTCGTACGGAACTTGAATGCCCCGGTCTTGTTCAGGGTAGCGCCAATTACCTCATCTCCTGCTTTTTTAGATGATGGCAGGCTCTCGCCGGTCAGCATCGATTCGTCAACGGCAGAGCTGCCCTCAACAATAATTCCATCCACTGGAATTTTTTCACCGGGCCGCACCTGGACAACATCTCCGACCAGCACTTCTTCAACCGGAATATCCGTTTCTATATCATTTCGAATGACGCGAGCAGTCTTGGCTTGCAGACCCATCATTTTCTTAATCGCTTCGCTGGTTCTACCTTTTGCGCGTAGCTCCAGCGCTTGGCCCAGAACCACCAGGGCAATGACCACCGCTACTACATCAAAGAAGGGTTCAGACGTGCCTTCCGGAAATATTTGAGGAAAAAGAATAGCGAAAGTTGAGTATAACCAGGCTGCTCCCGTTCCTAGAGCAATCAAGGTATTCATGTTAGCGGCACGGTGCTTGAGTGCCGCCCATGCCCCGGTAAAGAAATCGCTGCCTGACCAGAATAAAACTGGTAACGTCACTAGTGCAGCTCCAAACCAGGACAAACGCAGGGTTTCCATCGACCAATCTCTTAAGATTGGGAGGAAATTGGGGTAAGCGGTAATCAGCACAGGGACGGAGATGATCGCCGCAACCCAGAATCGCTTCATCAACCTTTGGTATTCTTTTTCGTGAGTGGCCTGTTGTTGGTCGACCGGCTCTTCACTGACTGCAGACCTGGTCTTGTACCCCCAATATTCGATAGCTTTATTTAACTGACCGAGTGAAATTTGGTCAGGAATGTAATCGACAGTAGCTTCTTGCGTAGCCAGATTGATTGAAGCATTTAGAACACCCGGAGTGGTCTTTAATTCGTTTTCAATTAAACCCACGCATGATGCGCAGCGGATATTATCGATTCCGATCCGCTTTTGGGCACCACCGACCTGGTAACCAGTCTTGTGGATCGCATGAACGATATCCAGGATTTGGATTTTCCTGGGATCGTAATCCACCACTATATTTCCTTCTATTGGATTAGCAATGACTCGTCCAATGCCGGGAGTCTTTTCAAGCGTCGAACGAATCATCTGCCCACCCGGATGCCCATCCTTAACGAGCCCAAGAATGGGGAGTTCAACCTGAAGTAACTTTGAATCTGGATTGAATCCGGTAGTTGCAGATGCAGCATGTTCACCGTCCAAATGGACAAATTGATATGGATCTTTATCGAATTTATTTACACAATTTTCTGAACAGAAATAAAACATCTGCCCCATGTGTTCTCGGGTCGCAAAGGCTTTGCTTGGATCTACTTCCATGTCACAAACTGGATCTTTAACCATCAATCACCTCTTTACGATATTCTCATGCTAATACCTGATCATCATAGCATTAAAAGGAATGACTTATCAGAGTCAAACAGCGAGGGGATTGATAGGCTGATATGCTCCCTTGGGAAATAGGCGAAAATACTTAATTTTTTCGATGAAAGATCTGCAGTGCAGGAAAAAACCAAAGACGCAAACAGAGTTAGAGCTGTATTTTTTAATAATCAAAATTCGCCAGTTCTTCTTTCGTTTCTTCAGGAAGTTGAATCAAACCCAAGGAGATCCCACGCATCACGGCTTCCGTCCGGCTGTTGGCTTGCAGTTTTTCGAAGATCCGGGCGATATGCCCCTGAACTGTGCGGTCGCTGATATTCAAGTTGTTTCCGACAACCTTATTGGTCAGTCCTTTAGCAACCTGAGTAAGGATTTCGATTTCGCGATCTGTCAACGATTCAAAAATTGGCGCTAAGTTCTGACGGGAAATCTGCGCCAACACTTTGGGTAAGATAGTCGTGTCCAGTACGGATTTACCCTGAAAGACATCACGGACAGCATTTCTGATCTCATCAGGAGAGGCTGTTTTAAGAACGTAACCATTGGCGCCAGCTTTCAGAACAGCCGAGATGTAAGGATCATCGTCAAAAGAAGTGAGGATGAGCACCCCAATAGGCCAACGCTGTGCTCGTATTTCTCGCGAGACTTCAATCCCGGTAGCCTTTGGCATCTGAATATCCAGCACAGCTACATCAGGAACCATTCGCTCAATCATCCCCACCGCCATTTCACCATCGGAGGCTTCTCCAATCACTTGAATATCACCAGCCTGTTCCAAAAACTGGCGGATACCTGCACGTACAACGGCATGATCGTCGGCAAGAATAACTCGTATAAGGGGCTTAAATTCACTCATGCGGCAATTTATTCTCCTGTCATTTCGTTTCTTTCCGGTCCGATATGTTACTTCCTTGCCCTGTTCCTGCAATCAAGGTCAAGTTCAATAGACGTGTTTTTTCTGCCCTTAGCCAGGTTCGATACTGGTATTTATCTATTATTACTTGTCCCGAATTTGTAAAAGCTTCATCAAGGAAAGGGAGACCAAACCAGATGATACCGAGACCAAACAACACCCCGGATATCAAGCGCATCCAGGCGTTGAAAGATCCCCAAGCATCGCCTGTATAAAAAGTAGTTGCAAAAATATCATTGGTCAATGTAGCCAGCCAGATATTTGAGTCGCGGAATCCTTGACCAATACCTGCAAAGTCACTGATCAAATGAGTCGTTCCGTCAATTGCCATTGGCAAAAGCATTAAGAAAGCCCCCCACCAAGGCAACTGTAAGTTCTTTTTCCTGAAAACTCCCCAGAGAATCCCAAAACCCCAGAGGCTTGTGTACATAGACACCATCCGGTCAGACCAGCCAACTTTCCAACCCATTTGTGAATTTCCCGCAAACTGCCGTAGGAATGCGATGTTATCTGTGTTTTGCCAGGCGGACTGTATTTCGGGAAGGGTATAGGATATTTTGGAACCAAAGAGGAAATAAGAGCGTTCGGGTAATTGATGACAGAGGAAGGAGTACACCCAATAGATTGCCTTTCCTAGAATAGTCCACCCAATAGACATAAAAACAGGTGCCAGGAATGGAAGAATCACAAATATCCCCAGAAATACGTTCACAACGGCTAACCAGTGCCGGCTCAACCAAAGTGCAAATTGATCAGTTTTCTTTATATGAATCGTTTGTGTTTCGACTAGAGAAGGCATATTGTGGTACTCCGATCTGTGGCGCGCTCAAATATTGAACGCACCACAGAATTTAAAACTGCATCAGGGTTATTGAACTTTTAATTCGAAATCCTTCTTGAAATCCAAATTTTCTTTCCGAACGGCAACTGTAATTCTCCATGTTCCTGACATGTTGAAATCTGCTATGATGGCATATATACCATTCCCTTGTTCCGTTGCCGCTCCACCCAATGTCATCCCGCTCATATCGATATGATCGGCGCTGACTTCCACTTTCGCTCCGGTCAACGGTTGGTCCTTTTGATCTCTGAGATCTAAGACTATTTCGGTTTTCCCTACGACCGGCTCAGTTGGGACGGTCTTAAGGGTATTTTTTGCAGGGTCCAATGCAGCAGCCTGTGGTTGTAATGAACTACTGCAGCCCACTAACAGAGTTGCTAAAATAAGTATTATTCCGATCCATTTCCATTGTTGGTACATAGTTGTTTTTCTCCTGGTTCAATCAGTAACATTAATCATCAACATCAAGCCGCCTGGCTCCACATTGTCGTTGGTTGTATGGTGGAGAATGTGGCAGTGCAGTATCCATTGGCCTGTTTCATTGGCAACGAACTCGATGTCATACCGTTCACCCGGTGAAACCAACACAGTATCTTTGGTTAGTTGGGTTGCTTCTGGGACCGGATGGCCGTCAGTTGCGACAATTTTAAAGGGAACTCCGTGCAAGTGAATTGGGTGAACAAACTGACCGATACCCGCCAAGCGCAAGCGGACGAGTTGTCCCTTCTTGACATTGATTGTCTCGGTATTTGGGAATGCCTTCCCATTGATGGTGAAGTAATTCGGTTCCATGCCTGCCATCGGCATAGCCGCAAAGGTTTGTCCGTTTTTGACTAACCATTCGGAAATCATGAGATTGACATCCACATCAGGTTTGGGTGTAATCGGTTTTTTGGAGTCAATGACGAAAGGTGCATATAACCCGGCAGAAACCTGAATATCGCCTTCATAATGCGAGTGGTACATGTAAGTACCGGCTGGTTGGGCGACAAACTCATAAGTAAAGGATTCGCCGGGTTGAACCGGTTTCTGGGTGACATTGGGAATACCATCCATTGCATTGGGCACAGCGATGCCGTGCCAGTGAATGGTGGTTGGCTCGGGTAGTTCATTTTTTAGGTTTATTCGAACGGTATCGCCTTCAGTCACCCGAATCATCGGCCCCGGCACAGTTCCGTTATAAGTCCAAGCGGTTACAGAAACATCTTTTGTAATCGGCCAAATAATCGGTTTAGCAGTCAACTCGAATACTTTAACGTTACCTTCCATGCGAAACAAGAGCGGTCGTCCACCAACTTTTTCTGTTGCATTTTGAATATTTTCTCCACCGATCGGCTGCATCATATGCGAGCTACCTGAAGAAGTCGTCATCATTCCGGGTGTTGCTGTCGCACTTATCGTTTTTTCGGAATTGATAAGTATCTCAGACCCAGTTGTATTTCTAGGTGAGCAAGCTGCCAATAGAAACAAACCTGCAGTGACAACAAGAATAAGCCAACGTATTCTAATTATGGTGATTCCTCCTTGGGATTTAACCCATATTTATCTTCTCAAGATTAGACGATTAACCACCAAGAAATAAGTGTGTAATAGCTCGGTGTTAAATGGGCAATTATGCCTAATATTACTCAAGTTGTAGTCATTTGTCGTAAGGCAGTGTCACCTAATAGTTAAACTATTTCATTACCTCTTTGTTTTGGTCTTCCAATGGGTAACTCACAGCAGGAAGTTGAGACAAAAAAACGATAAATCGGGATTGATGTGATCGTTTCAGATCATAATCCAGAAATACAGAAGTAAAATTGTCATCCCCGTCTATTACCAGAGTCGCCGGAGGCAGATCGTCTTGTGGGTAGACTAATAAAATGACCCTCCGACAAAAGCAATTGGAGTACTTGGTAAGGGCTGATAATAAATCAAACGACCGCATCACCGAATATCCTACCGCCGTCAATTGATCAGTTAATTGGTTAACCGTCCTACTACAATCCTGTTTAATTATTAAAATGGGTTGTTTTCCTGCATTCATATCAATTCTCAAGTTGCAGTTTAAGAAGTCTAAGTAATCTCGAGTAGAGCAAATAACAGTTTTGCAAGTAAACAATTCTGCCTATCAATGGCATCCGTGTCTTCGATTTTGTGGATCTATATTTTCAACGTGCGCCGCGCTTAATTTATTGGGCGAATTGGATGGAGTGATTTGGTACTGATTGTCATTTTGCTTGCCATGTCCAGAATGCATCCAGAAATGGCTTAAGATCATAGCCGCAAAAAAGCCATATTTTATTACAACACGCGGTTGTACGTTAAATATAAAAGTCGCTATCAGAGCGATCGAAATCCCGGCAATTGCAATAAGACCCAGTGTAGGGATACGAAATTTATTTGAAGGGGTGAGCTGCTCCATGAAAAGCCTCCTTTGTACTACAAATATAGTGGGTCAGAAGACTTGCGAAAAGCGCTGTTCAGCGTGTTTAAACGTCAGCAGAAATGCCTATATTGGGATGAATTGGTTATATTCGAAGCATTGGCTTGGTGAAAATCTCCACCCAAATGTAAAAAACAACCTGACTAAAACTTCTCAGTCAGGTTGTTTTTTCAGTTCGACACCCGGAAAGATAAAAATACTTGTTTAATTATAGGCTCAATATAAGGATTGATAATAGATCAGTTCTCCAAAGACCGTGTTGAAATGCTTTGATTCAATGATCTCGGAGAATCCTGCCTGGTGAAGCATTATTGGTATTAGACCACGGATATTATCTCCTGCTTCTTCCAGCCTTGAAATTAGAATCGAGACTAGGCGCATTCCGAGGTTCGTCGGCTTTCCAAAATCCAGCAGGTGAAACTCTCCACTTGGTTTCAAGACCCTAAAAACCTCGCAAAAAGTTTTAAGTTTATTTTGAGCCGTCAGGTGATGGATCATCAGACTGGAGATGACACGGTCGTATGAAGCAGGCGGGTATGGCAATTCATAAGCTAGTCCTTTCTCCCACTCGATATCCAAACCAACGGCATCAGCTTTACTTCTGGCAATTTGAAGCACTGCTGGATCGCCATCCAGACCAAACAATTCAATTTGAGGAAGAAACTGTTTGATCTGGATAGTCAAAGTGCCAGTGCCGCAACCAAGGTCCAGTACCTTTTGACCAGCTTCCAGGTGGGAATGTTCCACAAGATAGCGCTTGAAGGTTTCTTCTCGCATTCCCCATTTGAGCAACGGGTCATAAAGAGGGGTCAACCAGTTTTGATTTAAAGCAGGAATGTACTTTTCATTTTTTTTCATTGAATCACACCGTTGAGAGAATGATCAACCCCATTACAACCACCCCACCGCCTAACACAAGGCGCACCCATTCTTTGTGGTGCAGGTTCCAATGAGCCAGACGGTTAAGAGTTGGACGGGCAGAAGCCAGGATCAAGATTACCACTAGCGGGAGGATAAAAATGAAGTTATATAGTAAAAGGTAACCATACCCAAGCATGGCAGTGGGTTGGAGTGCCAGGAGGCTGAGCACACCAAGATAAACCGCACCGCTGCATGGTACAGTACAGAGACCGATTAGAAATCCACCGACAATCAGAGCAGGCACAGTCGCTTTTTGAGCAGACTTTCGGGCGATCTCGCTAATCTTACCGGGTGCTTGAAGTTTCCATCCCCAATCCGGGAGGAAGAAATCCTTGATCATCCATAAACCAATCAAGATTGCCACTAATGCTCCAAGACGAGCAGGCAAATGCTGGCGAGTAAAGAATTCTGCCGCTTTCAGTAAACCGACACCCAGCGCGAGATAAGTCAGGAATACAGCGCCGATGTATATGCTACCCATCCCAACCAGGCGAGCGCGCGTGGCTGCAACATTTTGTTCTCCGGCTTTCAATGTCGTGAGCAAGGCAGTGATGAACAATAGCAGCACCGTGAAAGCACAGGGGTTGATTCCATCCACTGCTCCCGCTATGATCACTGTCGGGAGAGTGATGGCAGGCAAGTAGCTTTGCATAGCCATATCGGGCGCGTTCGGATGCCAGAAACCCGCTAGACCAATCGTGCCTAAAGCCAGGATGCCCAAGACTAACAGAATCAGGTTACGACGGAGACTAGGAGAAGTCATGTCGCTATCCTTCAACGATTAACTTGCCATTCATTGTCGGGTTGGCGCGACCACCGCAGCAAATGTCACAGTAAAAAACATATGTGCCAGGTTTGGTTGGGATGAAGGTCGTCATAGCAGATCCCTCTGGGGGAGCTACAACATTTGCGTTGAAATCGTCAACTGCCCATTGGTGTTTACCGCCGCCATCCGTGTGATGTGAATTGTCCAAGCTGCGCAGTCGGATCGTAACCGGTTCACCGACTTTTACCCGGATTTCGTCTTTATCAAAACCACCCATATCAGCGGAAATATCAATTACATTCTCTGCCACCGGTAAAGGTGGTTTATAGAAGGCATTGAACAGTAATGTTCCTGCCAAACCAAGCACGATTACAGCAATTACAAGAAAACCGAACTTTTTTAGACGCTGCTGTTTACGGTGGCGAGTTTTGCGAGTCGCTTTATGTTTAATGTTTTCATTCATAGCGAAGCTTTCTTATTTCCAGAATTGCGAGATGCTTTGTACAAAAAGAAAAATTCCTATTCCTAAAATTATGCTCACCAAGAGGTAGTAGGCTACTTTTTGTAACCTCGAGGATTGGAATAATTTACCATGATTGGTTTCCATTTTATACGACCTCCAATGACATCAAACTTTCATGTAGGACTGCCGGAATTTCAATGTTGTGATTGCGAGCAGAGGCAGGCTGACCGCGAACACCAGCACGCTGATAATTTGAGCCTGGTTTAGACCCATGGCGATGACCTTGTAAGAGCTGGTAAAAGCTATAAAAAAACGCATAGAGGAATACAACACCAAATAAATCAAAGTCAAGACCCCGTCAGGCAAGTTTTTCTTACGCAAACTCCATAACAAAGCAAAGATCGACAAGTTCATTAAGATTTCATAAACAGGGGTTGGGGTATAGTAAACACCAAGTTGGGGAACCATTGCATCTGGACTGGTATAAGCAAATCCAAAAGGACCATCTGTCGGTTTGCCGACCGCATCACCGGTAATGATGCAAGCGATCCTCCCGATAGCCTGTCCTAAAACAACGCCAGGTACCAGTGCATCTAATAAACGCGGCAATCCCCAGTGCTGGACGCGAGCCAGGATAGCGGCAGCAATCAAACCCCCTATTACTCCACCCCAGATAGCCAATCCACCCTCCCAGATGTATAGTGCACGAATTGGGTTAGCAGCGTATTCGTCCGGCCAGTGGTCAATGACATGGAACACGCGGGCGCCGATTAAACCGGCAATCACAACCCAAAGCAGGCTGTTGGCGACATCCTCTGTATTAAATCCTTTTCGGCCTGCTTCACGCATTGCGATCCAGACACCAATAAACATGGCCGCCGTTACGATCAGGCTGTACCAGCGCAGATGAAAGTGACCTATTGAAAAAAGAATTGGATCAATCGAAATTGTAAGCATGTAACCTTTTTAATTTCTTCCCCGTTTGAAATGCCGTCAAACGGGGAATTTAGGGAGGGAATTGATGGTTTTTATTGGCAGCAGTGCTTGGTCTCTGCCTTTTGCACATATTTCTGAGGTTCATTATCGAAAGCTTTCTTGCAGCCTTGCGAGCAGAAATAGTAGGTCTTTCCCTGGTAGTCCGATTTACCGGCGGCTGTTGTTGGATCAACATCCATTCCGCAGACTGGGTCTTTTGCCATAGTTTTTTCTCCTTCTGATAATTTATATATCCTGATTGTCGGCTATCCACCTTCAATGCCAGTATACGGCACCGTATTTAGATAGAACAGCGCCAAGTTGCCGGATTTAGGCTAAGCGTTTTTGCCTATTATTCAGTTTCTTGGGTATATCCGGGTATATTTAATTACCAACTATGGTCCAATGAATGTTTGGAGAAAAATCAGCAAAAGGTAGAAATGAATTTACAGAAAAGACCAGTCCGTTCAGATTTTAATAATTTATGAGAAAGAGATGGTATTGCGCTTTCACGTTACTCATGGTTTTGGTTGGCAGAATATGATAATCGAATCGAGATATTCGTGCCTTTTCCTGGATTTGATGCAATATTTAGATCAGCGTTTATCAGATCAGCCCGCTCTTGCAATCCCAATAGACCAAAATGTCCTTTTTCTGGAAACTCCGCCGGGTTAGTTGGGACAACAAACCCCTTACCGTCGTCTCGAATTTTTACGGTGAGATCGGTGCCGGTAAATTCCATGTCTACCCATGCGTGTTTTGCACTGGAATGGTGAATCACATTATTAAGCGACTCTTGAACCATGCGATATAATGACATCTCACTTTGTGGGTCCAAGCGGCGTTCCTGTCCCATGGAGGTAAAGGTAGTTGGTATATTGGCAGACTGTTCCATTTCGCCAACTAACATTTCCAACGACGCGACTAATCCCAAATCTTCAAGGTAGATTGGTCGCAAACCTCGGATCATTCGGCGCAAGTTCGTCATCGATTGCTGCACCATAATTTGCAATTCACTCAATGAATTTTTTTGTGTTTCTGGAGAATTTATTAAGACCATCTGAATCCGTTGATTTAGGGCGATTAAGGACTGGGTGGTATCGTCATGCAGTTCACGTGCCAGGCTGCGGCGCTCATTTTCGATGCCGGCCGTAATCGCGCCAATGTAGCTCCTCAGGCTTTGTTGAGCTGCTTTCAGTTTATCAGCCATTTCTATCAATTCTGACTGCAAGTTGCGAATTTCCTCAATACCTCCAACCGGTTGATGAATGGGATCAAAATCCCCCATGGCTAAACTGGCAGCTTGTTTCTCTAAATTTTGCAGAGGCGTAACGATCCGGCGAGCTCCAAACCATATCGCAAGAAGCGCCAGCAGAAATACAGGTACGATCACCAAAGGCGCAGATTGGGTAGTGATCAGGTAAGGGCTGGCTATATCCTCCCATGCCTCCTCGATTACTAACCCCCACCCGATTGCAGAGATGGGATTAAATGCGACAACATGCTCTCCTTCGCTGCCTTGATAGAAATTGATCCCGCTTTCACCGTTCAGAACTTCCTGAATTCCCGGGTGTGAGGGAACGCTTTCATCGATTTTGAATGGACCCCCTCGATAAAGCACATCAAAATTTCCTATTGTTTTAGCGGGGCTCACGACTAAAACCGTAGTCTGTCCGGAACTTGCTAAACTCCCGATTGCATTTTCGATAAACCGATCTGGAGAAAAAGCTCCAACCAGCACCTTATGCTGGTCTGTGAGAATTCCAATAAAGATGTAGGAATGGGGATTTCCAGGCGGTGAGATCAGGGGTGAAAATGTCGGATGGCTTATGTTTTCCAATGTCTTATTGAAGGTATCAGAGATTTGGGTTGGGATGGTTTGCCAATCGATCTGGGTTGTGGAAGAATGGATCAGGCTACCATCGGTATGATAGAGGGCAATTCCACCATCGAAAATGGAAGAAATTTCCTCCTTGCTTAGGAGCAGAGAAGTAAAATCGGATTTTCCGCTTAAATTGCGCGATAAAATCTGGATCATACTGGTCATGTGAGAGATTTCCCGCTCTAGGGAACTGGATGCGGCACGCACAGTTCTGAGATCCCTGTCGCCCACCAGGCTGCGCATGGCATCATGATGAAGCGTCTGACTTCCAAAAGCAACTGCCAAGAGAAGCCCGGTCAACGGGAGAACAATGATTAAGAATAATTGGAGAGTAAATCCCCTCCAATTGGATTTCTTATTGGGTGGGTGATTAAATCCTGACAAGACACACCTTTCAACATTTCCGGACAATACATCCTAGCCGGGTACTTAATGTATTACGATATTTCGGTAACGTTGGCTGAAATCAAACCTAGTGAAACCGCCCGCATCACGGCTTCGGTACGGCTCTCGGCATTTAACTTTTGGAAGATATTTGCAAGGTGGTTCTGCACAGTCCGGTCACTGATCCCCAACTGTACACCGATAGCCTTATTGGTAAACCCCTTCGCTGTCAGGGTTAAGATCTGAAGTTCACGACTGGTGAGGGGTTCGACTAACGTTGAATCGTCTTTCCTAGTCAGCTTGACAATCAACTTTTGGGCAAGTGTCGCATCCAGAACGGATTTTCCCTGAAATACATCGCGCACACCTTTAACGATCTCTTGTGGTTCGGCAGTCTTCAGTACATATCCATTCGCTCCGGCTTGAAGTACAGCCTGAACGTACGGATCGTCATCATAGGCTGTCAAAACCAGGACGCCGATGGGTAACCGGTTTGACCGGATCCAGCGGGTTACTTCAATCCCGCTCAATACAGGCATTTGGATATCCAGAACGGCAACATCCGGCTTAAATTGCTCAATCAGCTCGCAAGCTTCCTGACCATTAGATGCTTCGGCGATAACCTGAATATCCGAGCTTTGTTCCAGGAATTGGCGGATCCCGGCACGAACCACTACATGGTCGTCGGCGAGTAGAACATGGATAATTTGTGGGGGTTGCGAAGTCATAATCAATTAATTATACATGCAACCATTCGTAGAAAATATCTGAAATCTTTAAAATGAATCAAGGTTGGTTCGGCTACTCTTGATTTGAAAAACCCCAAACAAAGGTGTAAATATAACTAACTATATCCTCAATCTGTTTGGCAGTGAAGATCGGGCCCCAGTAAGGCATACCAGTTCCCATTCCTCCCCTGATAATCTTCCCTTCGAGTAATGCCGGACTCGCTCCGAGCATGTTTTTGGGATCAGTGAAATCAGGCGGACTCACAAATCCTTCACCCGTCGATAGGTGGGGCGAATCGCCTGAAGAGTGGAGTCCCGGGTTCCAAACAGGTAATCCGCGCACCATCACCCCATCCCCTTTCCCTGTCTCACCGTGACAAGCTGCACAGTTGTTGGCAAATAGTTTTTGCCCGTTAGCTAATGCGTCCATCGTTGTTTGCTGCAGCCAAATCCAGGTAACTGCGTCCCACAAGTCATTATCGCTCAAATTTGATAAAGTTGCCTCAGCTCGCAACCGCAACCATAAATTTTCGGGGCTGGTCGAGAGGTAAGTATCTCTATTCTTAGCATAAGCAGGAAGTAATCCTGCAAACTGAGCCCCTCGTTCGGCGGAAGTAGTTTTAGAAGGTATAGTTTTTGCAGGCTGGGGAGCATCGATATCAATGCCCAATTTCAAAAATAAAGGTTGAGGATCCAGCGCCAGTGGCGTTCCAGTACCGGACACTTCGATTGTTCCGCGCATTCGCCAGTGGTTAGGACCACACCAACGGTTGCAATAAAAAGTATATTTTCCGGGTTTGTCAAAAATCAGTGTCGTTTCGATGAATTCTCCCGGAATGATTTCCAAAGCAGGTTGGTCTGATTTTCCAATTGCAAATCCATGCACTACATCATCACTTGTGATGTGAAGATGAATGGGCTGGCTAACCTCGGCTTGGATCGTGTCCGGGCTCCAGCCGCCATTTTCCGGCATGCGGGCATGTAATTCAATGGCGGCAGGCTGGTTCCTACCTGACAACCATTGACCAGCAAATGGAATCGTCACTGCGACAAGAATAAACAAAATAACTAGTGAACGCGCCAAGTACTCTTTTTTCATAGTCTTAACCAATTAATAACCATAACATACTTAAGGAAAAAATAATGGAAAATGCAATCAATGGTAAAGCCTGTTTTACAGACTCAGTGATTCGACGTGCCACCCGGCTGGCCCAAAACAAACCAACCGCCAGGAGAACTACTTGTAACAACAAACTGAAAGATGTGGATTGTCCCACCCAGGACGTTCCCGACATCCCAATCAGGTTCCAACCCCAACCTAGCGGGTCAGAAATCACCGGCAACACATAGGAAAATTTTGCAAAGGCAAATGAAATTGTAAATGCGATCCATGCCATCATTCCTAATGGAACGAGTAATTGACTGAATTGTGCCAAAGACTGGCGTAAAGTTGTTTTTATCGCACCGAGCCGCATAGATGCCCACACTGCGGCAATATAAAGACCTGGCAAAATACCCAAAGCCACAACGATAAAGACCCCGGCAAAAAGGAGCCACGGTAAACTGCCAATAGCATACGCCGCCGATTTGAGCTGCCCCCACGGGCCTAGGAAAATTGCCGAATCAACCAGTGCGCTGGCTAACATCACTAACCCGAGAAAAGCCTCATCAAGGTTGTGTTTTGTCTTCGACCCCAGGTCACTGCCCCAAGGACGCAAATTGACTGCGATATTGTCCGTCGGGCAAACGCGCAGACATTCCATACAGAGGCCACAATTCGCGCTGGATTTTAAGGCCAGCGGGTACAGTCCCCAAGGACAGGCATCGTAGCATACTTTTTCATCATGAGCAGCGCAGATATCGGCATCTTTGACACGCACTTCCACCGGACCGACTTGGGCATATAAACCGGTGAAACCACCAATTGGACAAAGGTAGTTACAGAAAGAGCGCCTCTCAAAGACCAGACTAAGGATGAGTGCGAGGAGGAGGATGACCATTAACACAATTGCAGTCACTAGAGGCGATGTCAACGTCACTGCGCCAAATAACCCCACCATGAGAAACCCGCCAGCCTGCAGCCAGCTCCCGCGCATGGCTTTCGGCCAACGCTTTCCCAACCCTATGCCTTTTCCACAAGGCTGCAATATGCCGCCATTCTGAAGCCATTCTCCAGGCATGGGGATAGGGCAGATACTGCACCACGAGCGCCCGCCAAAGGGGATGAAGAATAGTTTGAGTGCCGTCCACCAAGCGATCCAGACAAAGATGATGGCGAAGTTATGGCTACCGACCACTGATCCGAACAACCCGGCAAAAATCGTGAAAACGAACCCGGCCAAGGTGATGGCGCGCAGTAAAAATTGCGGCCAACGGCTGCGCAACAGAGTTTGAGTCCAGGAAATATGAGTCAAGTCCAGACGTGTCATTTTATGTACCTGGATTGTTGGTCCGGAAACATCCGCAGAGAAACGAGTGCTGCGATAACGGCCAGCAAGCTTAATGCAATGCTGCGCAGTAGCAAAAGATTTGGACCTACTTTGAGCTTTCCGATCATGAAGGGATGGAGGTTACCGCAAGCCACCGAACAGCGAAAGCGGAAGACGCCTGATTTGTCTGCTATAAATGTTCCGGTCGCTGTTTGCCCGGGGTCAGCTTTCAATTCAAAATTATAGCCATCCAGGGAAAAACCATGTACTACGTCTGTTGAAACCAATTCAATGGTTACTCGATCACCCTGATTAACCTTCAATTCTCCAGGAGAGAATTGAAACATACTGGCTTCAATGCGGATATTTCGGTCCGCGGGTGAATTGCTAGGGATTGGCAATGGCGTAAACAGGATCAACAGGAGTGATACCGCAAACAGGAAAATCCATCCCCAGCGTTTCCAAAGTCTTTTGGTCGCGTTGTTCAGTGCTTTCGATTCCATAGATTTATCGGGTCGGCGGCATGTTTGAGGGGCCATACTGTGCGTAAGTCTGATCGATAGCGACTCGAATTTCTTGAGATGACTTCCCGTCCTTTGTCATTTTCATCACATCCTGGGCAATATCAACACAGATCGAGCATCCGAGGGCGTGCTGATCATATACGATTTCGCCCGAAGATTTTATTTCTTTTACATAGCAGGCATAGTTGGAGGTGTGCCCAACTGAGCCGCATCCGCAATAACAAGGCACATTCTTCAACGCGCCCGGATTTACAATTGCAAACTGGTATGTTTCCTGTACTGTGGTCGGGGCTTGTTGTATTTCTTGCGGCATCTCTGAAATGGGAACCATCTTACTCAAATCATTAGAAGATGGATTTGTATTACCGCTGCAGCCAGTCAGGAGAAAAACCACCGGAACCAAGGCCACTAACAATAGCAGCCAGGGAGAGCGAAGGATAGTGCGGGGTGAGGAAATTTCCATTATATGCACCTTATATCTAAATTTGAAATAGATGTCTATCCAAGTATAAAGAGGGAATGATTATCCGTTCAGGGCGAAACCGCCAGTGGCAAGATAGGCATAATTGCCTAGAAAATTTTTATAAAGAAGTTTACAAAAGTAACTTTAATGAGCCACAGGCAGGAATTGTTTCCTGCCTGTGGTCAAATTCAGCTCTCAAATTAACGGGAAAGCCATAGTGGTTTACGGAACCCAATTCGAGAGGACGGTGAGTGATAAGTCTTTATTGTCAAGGTCATTGTTCGGGATATGAACTCCGAAGTTATGTTTCCCGCCCATATCACCATGCATCATAAATTGCATCGAAAGGGTGGTCTTCTCACCTGGTTTTAAGGTCATCGAACCGATGACAGGGGTGGGTGGTCAACACCCCTCCCTTACTTCAATATAGGGTGTTTTCGAAAAACGAAGAGGCTCATCCCCGACATTTGTAATGGAAAAAGCAACCTGAACCGGGGTACCCAATTTTACATCACCTAAGTCAACCACTTCTTTGTCAACCTTTAAACTTGGCCCCCCAGCGACTTCAGGTATATAAGGGGAAGCCTTTTTTTGAAATGCGAAAAAAGCGGCAATGAGCAAAATCACTGCCCCGCCTACTACCCAGAACAACGTTATCTTATTGCTTTTTTTCTGGGGCTGTCTGCGGTTTGATAAATAAGGTTTCGTCTTCGGCATTTTTGCCCCTCCTTTGTAATAGAAATTGAATTGAAGACATTGTAAAAGACAAGGTTAATAGCCACAATAGGCAATTATGCCTGTTAATGAGTGCGTATAAGGGCGTATGCGGGTTCCCGCAAGATAGCGTTTACAAGCCTACTTCAAATTTATTATTATATTAAAGTCGTGGGTTCTTCATTAATGTGAGCTATTTACGGGGAAGGATGTGAGACTCAAGGGTAGTCAAATTCCAATTCCACTGTCTCTCAATGACTTTGCCTGTTTTGTTGATCTGATAGGCAGGTTTCTAAAAAGGATTTCAGGTTGGCAATTATTAGAGTGATGCGAACGGAGGCCAAGCCATCACAAACCCGCAGGAGGTTCAATCGGGGCGATTTGGCGATTTGTGGAAAATTTCGTTCAAGTTTTCCGATCCAGGGTTGAGAGAGCGACATCATGGAAATAGTCCTTATCTAGCCATAGATCATGGAGGAAACATATTTATCACAGATATCGAAGATTTTTAGGATGCTGATATCTCAAGCAGGCAATCTTTAAATCGTTTTGGTAATCTCGAAAAAAACTTTTTTAGTCTGCCGAATGAAATAACATTAAACAAAGATAGCTTTGTATGGGTTGCAAATTTTGGGAAAAACCACATCGAACTGTTTTCTGATATTCAACCTTGATGTATCTAGTATTAAAAAGGAAGGTTCTGTATTGATTAACCAGGTTTTGCGATTATTGGAAGGAATAGCCATCTTTGCGTTCCTTGCTGTTATCGGATACGCCAGCTTGACTTTATCCAAATTGAATACTGCTTCGAAATCCGCCTGGAATCTACCGGTCTTGACTCCGACCGCACTCATCCAACCGCTAATTTTGCCGGGTGGACTAACTTCATCTGCTTCAAAAGCAGCCTCACGATCAAACACTAACGGAATACCACTGCATATTAATCCAGTCGTTCAAAGCAATATTAATATCCGGATACCTACTCCCGCTCCACTACATGGGAATCGAATTCAAATTCCTGCGCTAAACTTGGATGCGCCGATTGTCCAGGGAGATGAGGAGGAGCAACTCAAAAAAGGAGTGGGTCAACACTTAGGAACAGCCAATCCTGGAGAAATTGGCAATATGGTTCTTTCCGGGCATAACGACACGTATGGAGAAGTTTTTCGCTATCTTGACCAGTTAAATCCTGGAAACGAGATCATTATCTATACATTTACACGTTCATACACATATATTGTCGAAGAATGGATATTGGTTGATCCAGGTCAAGTGGAAGTAATGGACCCCACTCCATATGAAAGCGTTACTTTGATATCCTGTTACCCTTACCTGGTTGATAACCTGCGAATTGTTGTAAAAGCTCGATTACTGAAGGGTTAAGGCATTTATGTTTCACGGTCTCCGGTAGTAATTATTAAGGATCCTCTCCGACCAAAGCCCATTTCTAAAAAAAAGAGCAGCCCACAATATTGTGGATTGCTCATTATTAGATCCCGCCTGGTTGGTTACTGGATGTCTTTCAACATTAATAAGTATTGTTCCTGGTTGATCTCGCCCCTGGCATAGCGCTGTTCCAGGATTTGGCGAGCGGACAACGGTTGATTCGTTCCGTAAGACTGATTTGTATTGAAAAGTCCGCGCACCAGAAACACTGCCAACACAATTATTACAACCCAAAAAAGCAGCATGCCACCAATCATTCCAAATCCCATCATGACATACCTTCCTTAGCGTCCTAAATCCGATAATATTTGTTGATATTCATCCCGGCTAATTTCACCTTTGGCATAACGAGCTTGCGCGATGTCTTTGGCTGATTGGGAGGTCAAATTCCGTGACTCAAGGTGCGCAGGATTTCCGCTCATCCTTCGAACAGCCCACACTACCAGTAGAATCAGACCAATTAGAACCGCAATTGATACAATGGAACCAATGATCATTCCAATCCAACCCGTACCACCGTACCCAAAATTTCCCATCATAACAATTCTTCCTTTTCTGGATGTTCATCCGTGTATCATTAAGTTTTATGTTGTCTTACTTGATAACGATAACAAGGATGGATAAAGGAATATTGAAGAAATTGTAAAGGTTTGGTAAAGATATTTAGGCAGCTACTAATTATGTTTTGTAACCAATGGTAATGTAAAGTGAAATGAACTGCCTTTCCCTTCGCCTGCGCTTTCTACCCAGATGCGCCCGCGATGTGCTTTAACAAGCGCCAGAGCAATTGTCAAGCCTATCCCGCTTCCTCCGCTCAAGCGAGCTCTGGATTGGTCAGTTCGGTAAAATCGATTAAAAATAAAAGGCAAGTGATCTGGTGAAATACCTATGCCGGTATCTTTTATAGAGAAAAGGATCTCGGATTTTTCTTGAGCCGCCGTTATGACCACCCTTCCACCAGTGGGGGTATATTGTAATGCATTACCAACCAGGTTGGTAATCACTTGCAAGATGCGATCTTTGTCCACAAATACATACGGAAGTTCCGCATCCAGTTTTTTTTCGAGAATAATTTCTTTTTCTTCAAATTGTCGATTGAGATGACTTGTTACAGTTTCTATGAGTGCGACGGGAGAAACCGATACAAACTTAAGATGGTAAGACCCGGCTTCGACCCGGCTGAGTTCCTGCAAGTCATTGACCAATCTCTGCAGGCGCTCTGCTTCAGAATGTACGCGCTGGTACGTTTCTGGTGTCGCTGGAAGCACACCATCCATCAGCCCTTCCATATAACCTTTGATCCCTGCAAGAGGAGTGCGCAACTCGTGGGTTACATCGCCGATTAACTGCCGGCGCATTGATTCTGTCTTTTCAAGTTTGTCTGCCATCTGATTGAAAGTAAGGGCAAGTTGATCCAACTCGTCCAGTTGGTTTGAATGCAAATGACCCGAGATTTTGAGCCGCTCCTCATATTCACCTTCTGCAATTCGGTGGCTCAAAATCATCATTCGCTGAACAGGTCCAACGATTTGCCGGCTGATCAGAAAACTGGCCAATGTGGCGGCGATTAATGCAACCGCGGCGGCCAGCGATAGAGCTTCAGTTACAGAGGTCTGATATTCATTAAAAAAATCCGTTTCCACAGCCTGGGAATTCCCCACAACTGGCATAGTCATGTTATTGCCAGACATCATGGCGCTCATTCCGGCCATATGCCGATCAAATGCTGCCGGTACCGACAAGCTGGTCGCTGTCGCCAAAACAAGTATCCCAACCAGAATCACAATTACATAAGAAAGAAATACTTTCAAGGCCAAATGCGTGCGAATAAATCTTAACATTCAATCACCTATTTGTCTTCGAATCGATAGCCAACCCCGCGAATTGTTTCGATAAAACGCTCATCTTCCAATTTTTGTCGTAGATGTCCGATGTGAACATCGACTACTCGTGTGTCGCCAAAATAATCATATCCCCAAGCTTTTTCAAGGAGTTGTTCTCTGCTTAATACCATACCATTATGTTGTGCAAGGGCAACTAAAAGATCAAACTCAACCGTAGTAAGGTCAATCAATCGTTCTTCCACCCACACCCGTCGTTCTGAAGGGTCAATGCGGATGTGAGAAAAAATTAGGGTTGAAGTTGTATCTGATAGGCTATTCGTACTCTGAATCCGCCGCAAGGCTGCTTTGATCCTGGCAATCAGTTCGCGCGGGCTGAATGGTTTGGTCAGGTAGTCATCTGCGCCAACTGAAAGACCGACAATCTTGTCGGTTTCCTCGGAGCGTGCAGTGAGCATAATAACATAAACATTTGACTCGCGTCGTAAAGCTGCGAGTAACTCGATCCCGTCCATTCCGGGCAGCATTACATCCAGAATGATCACATCGGGTTTGAAGATCCGGGCGGCATTTAATCCCCCCGGTCCATCCAAAGCAGAAAAATATTCATATCCTTCTGCCTTCAAATAAGCAGTTACGACACTATGAATTGAAGGTTCATCATCTATCAAGAGTATTTTTGCAGCAGCCACATTTATTTCCTTCCTGCTATAATTCCAATCCAAATCCTGATTATATTTTACACACAAACAGGGACCGGCGATAAACCGATCCCTGTTTGTAATAAAACAAGGGGCGATTATTCGGATATTTCAATAAAGGTTCCATGCCAGGTGTGTAAAAATATCTGCCCGTTAAAGCCATTTACACTCAGCATCCCGGCAGGATTACCATCTTTTAATATGTCGATGGTGTAATAGCCATAGAATGGATCTGCATCTGCAGCCATCTGATATCCAGGGAAAAGCTGATCCAAATATTGCTGGCCAGCCTTGGCGGCCTGTTCAGATGTCACCGTCATAGTCGCAGAAACAGAATTGGGATTGTTGTTATAACCACCCACACCTGCCCAAGGTGTTTGTGCCAGGGTCATGCCATTTCCACCCATCATGCCGTTACGCCCACTCATCATCCCCCTGTATCCGCTCATATGGCCATATTTTAGATTCCACATCATGTTCGGACCGTATTCAGGGAAAACGGAAAGGTTCACAGGGTCAACCAGAAGTTCCATCGCACCAATATCGGTGCTTTTCTCGGTTATGCGGGCATATGCATGATTATCAAATATCATAATTTCTTTGAGTTCAAGATCAGGGTTATTCAATCCTTTGAGATACCCTTCAATAGTTTGTTTTGTTTGGTCTACATTGAGAGGTTTGACGTTTGCAGCAAGATTGCCGCCCATCATGTTATAACCATTCCCCATCATTGAATAACCCTGATATGCATTACCTCGCCCCATTATTCCACCAGTAGCAAAACCAGCCAATCCAGGAATATTACTTCCTGCAAACAAGCCTGCGCCAAAAATCAGGGCGCTCATCACGATTCCACCAATAACCACTAAAGTAATTGATAAAGTTTTATTCATCTGTAATTTCTCCTGTCGAAAAATATAATTCTAAACTTATGGTTTTAGTTTAATCGTTAAAGTTAAAGAGACTGTGAAGCATTTCTAAAGCTTCTGTAAAGAAAATTCGGTTATCGAATACTAGGAGCGTAAGACCCTCATAACGCCAGGATGAAAGAACTGCGTTTTGGTTTATCAAATATATTTCAGGAATTGATCGCTTTGAGGAGTAAATTTCTCTGGAATTTAAGTGGTATATTTTTAAACCCCATCGCCGCTTGCCTAAATAACGGCATCAACAAAGCTGGATTGCAAGTTCCTTTACCCAAACCATCATTGTGGTAGTTGATCGCCTTAGTTACACAATCGGCAATATTTTTATGAATTGCATTGATATCGCAGGCATCGTCCAATTTTGTGTTCTTTCACGTTCCTCATTTCGTAAAGCGCCATCCACTTCTATGAGAGTGTATGGCGCTTCACTTAAAACAAGAGGAAAGGAGATCTGAAATATAACAAAATTAAAAAAATAATTACAGTGCCATCCTGCCCAAAACAATATAGGCGTTATTGCTTAGTAGAGATAAAGCGACTCAGCGCATGACAAACAAAGTCATAGTTAGTATCATTTCTATTGTCCAATAATACTGATTTCTGGATCTGAAATGATTAAACCCTTGATGAGCAATGAAAAAAGAATTCTTATCCCGCTGGGAGCTGGCACGCTCGGAGCCTTATTTCTCTTTGCGGTTTATTTTGGGATCGTATCTTGGGCAGAAAGCCCAAAACACGCAATTGAGTTCTTTTGGCAAGACCGTTGGATCGTCATTCCAATTATCCTTGGGTTCGGTGTTCAGGTTGCTCTATATGTCATTTTAAAATTGAGATTGTTTTTACAGGCGGGGTACATAAGCCCAGACCTGCCATTACCTGCTACGGCAAGTATTGGAACCAGTAGTGCAACTTCGACAATCGCAATGGTAGCTTGCTGTGTTCACCATGTTACAGATGTATTGCCAATATTAGGGTTGACGGCGGCAGCCACATTTCTTGCGAAATATCGTCAATTATTCATGGTGGTTGGCTTGGGAACAACCTTTTTAGGAATCGGTTATATGTTGTTCATACTGATTCGTGAGAGGAGAAAAGCGATGTCTTTTAATCCAGTTCCACTTTTTACCAAGGAGATTACATGAAATATCCAAAATTTGTATTGATGATTTTACTGGTAACAATTCTTCTAGCAGCCTGTTCTCCAGTAAAAGTACCTGTAAAATACTCCATTGAACGGGCAACTCCTTCAAGCTGCTCAACACCTGAAGCCGACAAGATAGGAACTTGTTCAGTGAATATCACCCCCGAACCGACTGCGCTTTCAACGCCGGAGACAGCTCCAAAGTCTGATTTAACCAGGTCTGATGCCCAAGGTGCCGTCACTATGGAGATCACGCCAGAAAAACTGGTTAATCCCGGTGAAACCCTTAGTTTTAATGTCTCAATGGATACTCATTCGATCGATCTTACTATGGACCTGGCTCAGCTCGCTGTACTCACCACTAATACTGGAAATACTGTCCAGGCGCTCAAATGGGTTGCACCGAGAGGTGGGCATCATGTGGCAGGAAAGTTATTCTTTCCTGCCACTCTGAAAGGCAAAAGTCTTTTAGATGGAGCCAAGAGTATCACAATTACGATTAACGACGTTGATGTGCCGGCTCGAATATTTATATGGTTATTAAATTATTAAACAGGAGATATGAATGTCGAAAAAACATGGGTTGATCATGATCGCTTGCTGCGTGATCGCAATGGGCGCAGCAGTAGCGGTTTTCTTTTTCAAAGTACCCGCAAACAATGTGTTTATTATTTTATTGTTCTTGCTCTGCCCATTGTCCCACGTTCTCATGATGGGCATGATGGGGCGCGGAAATCATGAGCATCACGAAACATCCGAGAAATTACCTTCTCCAAAGAATTTAGGGAAGGGTTTAGAGTAATGGCCAAGCAAGTCCCGTCGTTCCCTTTGGGGAAGCAACCTCAATCTATCTTTGAATTTCTACGCAAAACCGGAAATAAAACTTGGAATTATGTAATTCCGGGAACGACAGGATTATTAGTGCTTGCACTCTTACTCTATGGGATCCTGACGTGGAGTACGGATAACTCGAAAATTCAATACAAACCAGCAGATGTAGTTTATGGAGAAAAGATTCACGCCGTGCACAATATGGGGTTGGGCTCTGTATCCCAAACCTCCACTTATTTTTTAACTTCTCTTTCTGCGAATCCAGAAATCCGTTTATCCGAAATATTTTATGATTTTGGAGAAGTCAATACACAGCAGGTGTTGACCCGCACATTCGTTATCGCAAATTTAGGTAAATCCCCATTAGTGATCTTACGGGCTTATACAACTTGCGGCTGCACTGTAGCGGATTTTACTGCATCTGAAATTCCCCCGGGTAAAGTTGCCTTGATGACCCTCCAATTTAACACCGGATTCCACGATATGGCCGGCACAACCGTCCGCCGAGGTGTGGTGATTGAGACCAACGATCCCGACCATCCAATCCAGGAAATTTGGGTGCAGGCTTCGGTAAGATGATCGGGGAAATGTCGGTTCATCTGCGTCAATATCCATGACCGGTCAACATGAAGTTTGCGTTAATATCCAAAAATTCCACGACAAAAGTGATAAACAATATGGAAATCCAAAGACGACTCTATCCACTCCCCACTACTAAAAATTGAGAGGAATCCATTGTTTTCATTTTGAACTCATCTAAAGCCACCACCCGCAGGTGGCGCTTCGCGGAGATGTGCAACCTGAACCAGCATTAAAGTAAAAACAAAAAGGAAAACGGAATCCCCTCCAATACTCCCACTCAACTATCGGTTAGATGCGGGACAATTGTTTTTACCAATTTACTGAGTCCTTTATAATGCCTGGTTTTTTTTCAAACCTGGTTCTTTGTATTTTTTCGATTAAGTTTTCTTTTTCAAAAAATCATAACAATCTGGGTGGTAATGAGGATAGGCAATTTGTGGTTCAGGTAATCGGTTGATATGAGGGCTGCTGGAGGTCCTGGGGGGAGAAATTCTCGGGTTTTAGAAATTCATTTTGCCTGATCACCGATGATAGACTCCACTCAGTCAAGTGAACTATTGGTAAAATAATTTTTAGTAAGTGTAAATATTCCAATTACGAATAATGCTTTTTCCGTAGTATTATGAAAGGGCTATGCAAGGCGTCCAACTTAAGAAGCAACATTGGCATATGAAACAAGATTTTACTCATACGGCTATCAATCAAATAATCGGAACAACAGTTTTCATTCAGAATAATTTAATATAAGTTTATTTCCCTAAACTAACTCCAGGATTAACTCCTTCGTATCATAAGTGTAATTTGCGGGTTAATCAATAAAAGGAAAAAATGGTGGATTCAATGAGTGCATATTCCAAAACAGATAAAACTAACCAGGTTATTCAAAGTTTTAACACCCACAATCCGCTTTTTTGGCATGGAACCCAGATGCCACAGTCACTTTCTCAAGAAGTTCTCTCCTCAATGTTACGAGATTTTTCACAACCAGTTATTCTTGTTCGCAATGACAATCAATTGGGAATCTCAAATGAACTGTCTTTCTCAACCGTTCGTAATGAGTGGGAAACTCTTTCATTTTCCTTACCCTTCTCGGCAGAATCCTTCGGGGATCCCGTCTTTCAAAAAACGTATGGCGTAAAGTATTCGCTCTACGGCGGGGCGATGGCCAATGGCATTGCCTCTGCAGATTTCGTGATTGCTCTCGGACAGGCAGGATTCATGGGATCATTCGGAGCAGGCGGGTTACTCCCTCACCAAATCGAATCCGCAATCCTGAAGGTACAAGAATCACTTATTGCGAAGCCCTATGCATTTAATCTCATCAATAGCCCATTTGAACCCTCGCTCGAAGAACGCGCTGTTGAACTTTACTTAAAACACAGTGTTCCTGTGATCGAAGCCTCGGCTTATCTCACAATAACCCGTAGTCTCGTTCTTTACCGCGCTTCAGGTTTATCGCAAAATTCAGATGGTAGTGTAAAGATCTCAAATCGAGTGATCGCAAAGGTTTCGCGAAAAGAAGTGGCGATCAAGTTCCTCGAACCAGCTCCATCAGAGATACTGAATCAACTTAAAGAAGAAAGAAAAATCACAGAAGAACAAGCTCGTCTGGCTTTGCAGGTTCCGATGGCAGATGACATTACAGTCGAAGCTGATTCCGGAGGACACACCGATAACCGACCACTGGTATGCATCTTACCCGCAATCATGCGACTGCGCGATCAGGTTCAAGCCAAAAATCAATACCCCGAACCTGTCCGCATCGGAGCCGCGGGCGGCATCGCCACACCAGAATCTGCATTAGCTGCTTTTATGATGGGCGCAGCCTTTGTCGTCACAGGGTCTGTCAATCAATCCTGTTTAGAATCAAGCGCCTCTTCTCATTCCAAAAAATTGCTGGCTCAAATGGAGATGACAGATGTCGCTATGGCTCCAGCAAGTGATATGTTTGAAATGGGCGTCAAAGTGCAGGTTTTAAAACGGGGAACGATGTTCGCGATGCGCGCTCAGAAACTCTTTGAAATCTACTCTCGCTATGAATCTATAGAAGAAATTCCACCTCAAGAACGAGAAAAACTGGAATCGACAGTCTTTAAAATGACTTTGGATGCCGTTTGGGATGAGTGCAAAATTTTCTTTTCCGCACGCGATCCAAAACAAATCGAACGAGCAAATCAGAATTCAAAAGCAAAAATGGCATTGGTATTCCGCTGGTATTTGGGGCTTTCATCCCGCTGGTCAAACATAGGGGAAAAAGGCCGTGAGATGGATTATCAAATCTGGTGTGGACCTTCGATGGGTGCGTTTAACGACTGGGTACGCGGATCATATCTTGAAGAACCTGAAAACCGGAAAATAGCGGATGTATCCTTACAAATACTACTGGGTGCGGCTTACATCTATCGCTTGAATTCTCTTGAATCTCAAGGGTTACGTTTCACCCAGGAAACCAGGCAGTATTTTCCTAAAAAGTGGAATTAACAATGCGCTGAATTTCAGGGTTCCATAATAATTCTCGCCAACCCGATCTGTTGGTCAGCGGGAATACATAGTGTAAGCACAAAACCTGCTTCCCGCCTGAATAGTATACGCCATGCTTGTGATCCATTCACTTCAGCCTTGAATTCCAAATTGCCCCATTCAGAATCACCGCACTTGGGCTTAATACCTATGATTTCTATGCAGCGGGTATCTAATTGAAGCCCTTTCTCGATGGCTTTAAGAAAGGCTTCCTTGGCGCTCCAAATAAGATTCGCATGAAAATTAATGTCTTCACCTTGGCTGGAATTAACTTGTCGTGATTCTGAGTCTGTAAAGTAATCCGCAATCAATTGTGGAGATCTCTCTTCAATAAATTCCAGATCGACCCCAAAGTGTTGTGATTCTTTTCGGGAAAAAGCAGCAAACACGCCGCCATTTGAGTGACTGAGCGACAGCCAGCCCACTCTTCCGCTTTTGTCGATTTCAACATACGGAACACCGCTGGACATTTTTCGGATTGTGATTAGTCGGGGAGAGAGCGTCAGTGGCGGATCAAAGCTGGATGCAACCAATTGCTTGACGAGCATTCTGCTGATGAGCCATTCCATTTTTCTTTTAGGGACAATAAATTTGCGGTATTCGTCAAGTTCAGTAGAATCAAAATATCCTTCAGGGTTTTCGATACATTCCTGAAATCGAACATCTGAATTTTTTAAGAAAATCCAATTAATCATTTGTGAAAATCTAAAGGGATCCTCGAACACAGTTACTCGCAGAGAATCCCTTCATAATCATCAACAGTCTAATGTTTTTCTTTTGTCATAAGAATTTTCATCGGCTCAATAAAGCGGGCTTCAGCCGGGTCAGCTTGTGGTGATGTTCGATAATCCATCAAGTCGAGGTACACATTTCCCTTGGAATCCATCACACGTGCATCAAAATACAATTGACCATCTCGTTCTTTTGGTTTTATTTCTGCATAAATCGAAGCCCCGTTTACATACTTCCTGTAGACTTTCAACTCTCCAATGGAATGAGGTAAGCCTAGGATTCCTGTAGACCCTGCCTCCCATAGGCCTGCCGTTTGAAAACACAATTCAATCAGCAATGGAGTTGTAAACAGTCCCGGATCATCAGCGGAGATTTGCACCAATTTTTTATTAAACCTGCCAAGAACAGAGTTACCTGAGCGCTGCGCTGCTTCCAACACCTGGAAGGAAGGTCCATGAAAGAAAAGTTGGTAAATTTCTTCGGCGGTAACTTCCTTATTTTTGCCCCATTTGGGTGGAGTGGCTGCCTCAGGAGCCGCAACTTGTTTCAGCGTGAGATAGACCAAACCTCTAAAGTGTTGAGTATGTTCTATCCTTCCAGTCTTCCGTTCAACATCAGACTCCAGGGAAACTCTTACCTGCAGACCCTCCGCGATTCTGACCGCCAATGCTTTCCAGATGATTTTTCTGGACTTGTTACCAAAAAACTTGATGGGAGCGAGAAATTCAATATTCTCGAGTCTCTCAACTTCAAACCCTGAGTTATCTGAAGCCAATACTGAAGAAATATGTTTAGAGGCTTTAGCAAAACCCTCAATGCCAACGACTCCTGGTAATACCGGCGTACCATTGATTGAATGATCACGTAAATAAGTAAGTTCTTTCGGATCCAGCGTTGCTTCAAGTGTAATCCCTGCATTTGCCGTAAAACTGGTTAGATGGCTTAGCATGGTGTGAATTGGAGTTCCCGACCGCAAAGCAGAATCTGCAGCGTTGACATCCAATCCTTGATCTTTAATTTTTATTTTTTCCAACATACCCAACGATCCAGCAATCACAATTTCACCTGAGCGACCTGCCAACAATTCGTCCCCAACAATTGGTGCAGCTTGAGCAGGTTTTAGCATATCGATGCCTGCCCGTTCCATCACTATCGGGATGCTCCCGCGGCTTGCCATTCCAATCTCTGACCACGCACCCCAATCAAGGGAAATGAACTTGGTAGAAGGATATTGGGTTGGAAGCCAATAGGCCATCTTTGAAAGAAAATCGTTACCTGCGCTGTAATCCGTCTGACCGGCATTGCCAAATCTGCCAGCGATTGAAGAGAAGAAAACCACTGATTTTGGCAGCCGGTTTTCTTTTTCAAAACCGCTTAAGAGGTTTAGAAAACCAATCGCCTTTACCTCCACAACCTGCCGAAATTCTTCCAGAGATTTACTTTCGAGTTTGCGGCTTTTCTCTAATCCGGCTGCATGAATCAAGAAATCCACATGATCTTCGGAATTCGCGATCTCCTTTATTGCATTCAAGACTGATTTTTGATCGGTGACATCACTTCTGATATATGTCGCTTTTCCGCCATAACTCTGAATCCGCTGCATTAATTCCATCGTTGCACTGGCGCGTTCCAATGAAGCAAATTTTTCTTCTATTTGGACCGGGGTGATCTTTTCTCCATTGGAAGCGAATCTTTTGATCAGTTCTTCTCTAAATCCATTACGATCTTCCTTGATCTTTTGTAAGTCAGGATCATTCGAGTCAAGAAGAGGAGTCCGACTTAATAAATAAAATGATCCTTTTGATCGTTTCGCCAGGTCTTCGACCACAGCCCCGGTGATTCCACCTGTTCCACCACTCACAACAAAAACACTTTTATCAGAAAACACGAGTTCTGTTTTTAACTCTTCAGTTTGCTCCAGAAGGGCGATGGTAAAGCGTAATTCACTCTCGCGTCCCACTTCTAACGAAGCCGGGTCTTTGAGCGTTTCTTGAATTAAACAGTTTGCCACAAATTCGGTATCGGCTTTCTTTTCAAAATCCACCACTTTCACAAGAGCGTCCCGTCGTTCACGGCTGTAAGCCTTGGTGAAGCCACTCACTGCGCCCCCAAGAGGGTTAGTTGGGTTCAAAAATCCATGCAATCCACCCATACGGGTTGCGGAAATTAAGAAAGCATTTGAAGGGAGGATCTTCGAAAGTTGGAATAAGGGCTCAAGCATTTGTTCGAGAGCCAATTTCCAGGCATCTTCTCGAGGTCCACTCCATTTTGGATCTGCGTCCAACCCGGTCAGACAATACACTCCCAGGAGTGGTCCTTTTTGGATCCATTCAGAAGCTGCTTCAAGCGGAGAACCTGCTTCAACCGTCAATACATCAACTTTTTGTACTTCCAATTGCTTTATTAGAGCGGATGAGGTCTTATCCCGACCTTTAATAATTAGAACACGCCCTCCTTCCAATACTACACCAGTGGGCACGCAAAGTTCTATCCGGGAAAGAAGTACTGGTTGAGGAACTCTTCTACGAAGAGTAATCTCCGCCTTCTCAGGCGCGGCACCCTCAGATAAACCAGTGTTAGTACCATCAGAAGCATCATTATGAGAAATCGGTTCAACGGTCACATTTTCGTTTGAAACCACGGGAGATAACGCTTCCTTAACGAATCCGATTACTTTTGCAAGCGTGTTGTATTCCGATAATCGCAAATCTTCTCGCTTTGGTATGCCGTAATGCGTGCGGACAGCCGCAAACAATTCAGCTTGTTTGACAGTGTCTATGCCCAAGTCAGCTTCGAGATCAAGATCAAGATCAAGCATTTCCAAAGGGTATCCAGTCTTTTCACTGACAGCCTGGAGTACGAATTGTTTCAAATCTGCATCATCCCCGATTGCTGATTCGGAGTTTGGTTCAATTAATTCAGCTGAAATTTTAGAAGGTTCCGATGGTTTTTCTATAGGCGCTTCACTCGCACTCGTTTTTAGTTGAGGAGTTTGAGCTGCAATTCCTTGCAGGTTATCTTTGACAAAACCGATTACTTTTTCAAGGGTGTTGTAGTCAGCTAACCTGAGGTCTTCCCGCCTTGGAATTCCATAATGGGTGCGCACAGAGGCAAAAAGCTCGGCTTGCTTCACTGTGTCAATTCCCAAGTCAGCCTCCAGATCAAGTTCGAGGTCTAACATTTCGACCGGATAACCTGTTTTTTCGCTGACCACTGAAAGCACATGAGATTTGATCTCAAGATCACTCTCATTGATCGAGTCAGTTGATAGATCAATTGGTTGTGAGGCGAAGTTTTCTGTGATTTCATTCATATTGGCTTGCACGTTAACGGCAACGTTGATTGGTAACACGGTTCCATTTCTTGTGCTTTGAACAGGTTTTTCATCCATTGCCCACATACTTGGTACTTGCCCATACTGCCAACTACATTGAATTGGTTCCTTAACAGGCACTCCCTGGGATTTTATCCGTAATGTGCGTTTTACCACTTCAAGATCCGCTTGTACGTAACCAGAGACTGCAGCCAACCAGTTGTCATAGATTTCGTGATTAATCCGTTCGCCTACTCCTGGAATCCTCCGGAAGAGGACCATTGCGATTTGAGAGCCAAAACCTGCCCCCAACCGGAGGGCAAATTGTGGGTTATAAATTCCACCTTTAGATAGATTTAAATCTCCCAATTCGGGATCTGGTTCAAAACCCTCCAGGATATGAGCAATCGGCGGAACTTTTCCGGTCTCCAGTGATTTTACAGCCATCACATCTTCAACACCAACCCCCATCGTGTGCCCCGTAAACCCTTTGGTATTGGCAATCACGACCTGGTTTGCATTTTCTTTAAACGTTCGTCTTAATGCATTAATTTCGGCGCTTGCACTTCCACCGCGAGCCGGGGTATACGTCTCATGAGAAACAAAAACCAATTCTGGAGCAATTAATTCCCTTCGCAGCCCAAAACGGTTTTCTGCTGTTTCGAGCAACCGCTCCATTACATCCCCAACATGCTTTACGTCCAGGCGGGTTCCATGGAAGGCACTGTTGGCGATTTGGGAGGAAAGAACTTCGCAGATGGCACGTACACCTCTCTCCTTAACTGAATCTTCACTTTCTATGACTAATGCTGCCGCGCCCATTCCCATGATCATGCCATTGCGACGTTTATCGAAAGGCAAGGCTGCCATCCTCACATTGCCTTCTGTTGTTGCTGCGCCACTGGAAAATAGACCTGTCCCGATCCAGGATGCAAGATTTTCATTGGTGACATCGTCTCCGGCAATGACAATTACCCTGCGGCATCTTCCGGTACGGATCCAATCCTCGGCAATTGCTATAGCATGGGTCGTTGTCGCACAAGCTGCGTTCACATAAGTGTTAGGTCCGCGAGCGCCAATGTATTCTGCAAATTGAGAATGACCCATGGCGAGAACACGGAAGACAAACCGGCGGTCAAAATGGTAGTCAATCTCGGAAATTTTGGATTCGAGCTCCAACTTACGGCGCTGAAGATCATTCTGAAGTTGGGTTTGTCCGGTTGGATTCAGGCACACAAATAGATCTTCCATAGATTTGATTTCGTTCAACTGCCGTTCCAAGGCTTTGGCTTCGTAGAACCGATCAGCTTCTTCAGCCATTCGATTCAAACCAGGGAATGCTGAGGCGAAAATTATGCCCGTCTCTTCCTGCATCGCTTCTGGTAATTTCCACCCGTTTGGCAAATAGGTTCCCCTACTTGTGCGGCGGTGATGCATAACAAGAGGAATTCCCGCATCACGCAGAGCGTCAATCCCTGCTGCTATGGCTAATTGAGTAGAAATATCCAATGACTCTACCCGTTCTTCCGGAACTCCAAATTCTTCTTCAAGGTTGAATGCACCGCTTAGTCCCGCCAGTTTAAGCGTCTGGTCTATATCAGTGATTTCTTCCATCACTGCACCAGCTTCGCTTTTTACTAAACGAGTGACGTGTTTTCCGAGCATTCCTTTTCGAACACTTTCCGGAAGATGCTCAATCCGCATCTCCCCGTTTAAAATGCTATCGACATTCCCGTCGTCAAACACTTTTCCATTTCGTCCAGGAAGACCAAGTCCGGCGCCGCTGACCACCACAGATCCGGTCAATACAACGAATTGGTCCTTATTTTTTGGACCGGAAATGTCGTCTTGTTGCACTGTGACAACGGAATCGGTTATTGAGGATGATGAGCCCGAAGATTGAGACTCAGGTCCGGTAACTCCGGCTGCATAAAGTCCACATAATGCTTCGTTAAAACTCGCCTTCCCGCCTTTTCGCGGGTGATTGGTGGCAAGAATGGTTACGTCCGTTTTGCCTTTCATATTATCTGAAGCGAGTGCGTTCAGAACTCGTTTTGGTCCTACTTCAACAAAGACGCGCGCACCTTCGGTATAAAGTGTTTGCATGCTCTTTACAAACTGTACCGGAGAAGCCACTTGCTGCGCCAGAAGGTTTGTGATTTCCTCTCGCCCATCCGGATACAATTCCCCGGTTACATTTGCAACAATCGGAATATTTGGTGATTTAACATTCATACGCTCTATCACATGTCTCACCGGTTCACTGGCTGGAGCTACTATTTTTGTATGAAAAGCATGTGAGACCGGGATCTTTACGGCTTGAAAACCTTTCGTCTGAAATTTCTCGATCGCAGAATCAATTGCGGCGGTGGTACCACCGAGAACTGATTGAACAGGGCTGTTAATATTTGCAATAACGATATAACCCTCTACCGCCTTCAATACTTCTTCTACTACCTCTAACGGAGCCGAGACGGCAGCCATACAGCCGTTATCATCCACCTTAATGCGAGACATTTCCCGACCGCGAGCGCTGACCACTTCCAAAGCTTCAGTAAAGGTTAATACGCCTGAAGCGACAAGAGCGGCATATTCACCCAGACTGTGTCCGATGACAAAATCAGGAGAAAAACCAAATTTACCCATTAATCTTAACAAAGCGACATTAGCGGTTAACAATGCTGGCTGGGTGATCGTGGTGTTCTTTAATTCTTTTTCAGCCTGAGCGAGTGCCTCTTCGTTACCATCGGCGTAAATGTAACTGGTAAGCGGTCTCCCAAGGATCGGAGTTAATATTTCATCAGCTTCCAAAAAAGTGTCGCGCACGACTGGTTCAACGTCGCGTAAATCTCGGATCATATTAACGTATTGCGAGCCTTGCCCAGGAAACATAAAAACGACCTTGCCTGGCTTTCCGCTTCCGCGATAAATCCCGTGTGCTTGCAGCGCCCCCCATGTTGCAGGTACATTTGTCTGCATGGCAGACAATGCTTTCTCACAGCGTTTGATCAATTCTTCAGCATTCTCATAATCGATCGCAAGTCGTTCAGCCTTCTCAACTTCTTTGGTTGTCGGACACACCGATTCCGGCATTACCTCGCTTTTGAATAAAATGATGTTTTCTGCAAGTTGTCGCTGCAATTCATCCTTGGTATCCGCAGAGATAAAGTAGAGTCCCTGGTATGCCTTGAGTCGATCAGAGGTTTTTTGTGGAATGGTAGCATTTTCGGTCGCTGAAGTTTGTACCGCGTCAGCGCCAACAGGTTTTTGCTCAACTTGTACATTTCCACCAGCTAATGCATCACATACAAAACCTACTACTTTTGCCAGAGTATTGTATTCGGACAAGCGCAAATCTTCACGTCTGGCGATGCCATAATTCGTACGCACTGTAGCGAAAAGCTCCGCTTGTTTTACCGTATCAATGCCAAGATCGGCTTCGAGATCAAGGTCTAGATCCAGCATTTCGCGGGGATAACCGGTTTTTTCACTGACTGTGGTTAAAACGAATTCTTCAACAGCTTTGTTATCTGCTTTTACCAAAGAAGGTACTTCGGTGGTATTGGTCGAATCGTTTTGAGACATTACAACTTGAACTGTGTGTTCGGGTTGTATCTGCATTGGGATCGAGAAACTGATATTTTCTTTTCCTAATATTCCTGGAAGATATTCTTCCAAAATGACATGGAAATTTGTGCCGCCAAAACCAAAGGAACTTACGCCAGCGTAACGGTACTTTCCGTTTTTTACTCCCCAATCACGGGTTTGAGTATTCACGGCAAAAGGAAGGTTGTTGAAATCAATGTTCGGATTTGGTTTTTCAAAATTCGCAGAAGGAGGTAGAAGCCGTTCATTAAGCGCCAGGATGGTTTTGAGCAAACCAACCGCACCAGCTGCGCTTTTTAAATGTCCAACATTTGACTTCACAGAGCCCAGAGCGATGCTTCCATTTTTCAATCCGCTCGCGCCAAAAACGGCGTTCAAACTACCAACTTCAACCACGTCTCCAACTTTCGTTGAAGTCCCATGTCCCTCGACCAATCCAACTTCGTCCGGTGAAATGTCGGCGTCTTTCAACGCCCGTTCAATTGCACGCTGCTGGCCCAATGGATTTGGTGCAGTAATGCCTTTACCTTTTCCATCGGAACTTCCGCCAATTCCGCGAACCAAAGCATAGATCTTATCTCCGTCACGTTCAGCATCTTCCATTCGTTTTAACAGAAAGATGACTGCTCCTTCCCCCATAACAAAACCATTCGCTTTATCGGAATATGGCCGAGATCCTTCAGCGCTTAGCGCCCCGATTTTGCTAAACTTAATATACGACTCTGGCCCCATACTGCGGTCAACTCCACCGGTCAGAACAGCATCAAAGTGATTGTTTTCAAGCCCATCAATGGCAGCTTGCATTGCTGCCAAAGAGGAAGCACAGGCTGCATCAGTAATGAAGTTGGGTCCGCTAAAATTATAGATATTGGCGATTCGACCAGCAATAATATTGGATAGTTCCCCGGGCATTGTGTCTTCCGTGATCATCGGAATTCTTGAGTGAATGTCCCTGGTGATTCCCGATGCAATTGCTTTCTTCGTTGCGTCCGGTAGATTCTGAAAATCCGGTTGAGATTGCAGATACTCCAGGTATTCCGGGAGTAAAATCCTGAACGTAGAACGATAATGACCTTCGCCAGCATTCGCGTTACCCAGAATGACCGCTACCCGTTCAGGATCCAAAGGTTTTGTAGGATAACCATAATCTTTTAACGCTTGGTGTGCTGCTGCAAGCCCCCATTTTTGGGCATTATCCATCAACGAGAGAACCCGCGGAGGGATAGCTATACCATTTTTGAACGGGTCAAACTGATAGTCTTTTACAAATGCGCCAATCTTGCAGTAGGACTTATCTACAGCCAATGGATCTGGATCGTAATACAGTGCCGTGCTCCACCGGTCAGAAGGTACCTCACCAATTGAGTCCTTTTTATTTACGATATTATTCCAAAAAGATGCCACATCATAAGCATCTGGTAATATTGCTCCTAATCCCACAACTGCAATCGCTTTTTGATTTTTCATTTTGAAATCTCCTTTTTATTCGCCTTCTTGTTGCCAATTTTAGCAAGTAGCAACACGAAAACTAACCTTGCCAGCTATAAGCTCTTAAAAATGATGTGTTTCTAAAGAGGGTTGGTCTAAATACGTCGAATCTGCAAGCGCTCAACCGGAATGAATCGTAGCTTAAATTGTGTTTCAAACAAGAATCCTTCAATATTCGGGTTCATGCTTTAAGAAACCCTAACATCGTGAATTGGGTTCGAATTATTTAGTTTTTATGACATTAATTATAATGAATTGTTGCTTGAGAAAAACCAAGGAATGTGTAACTAGAAACAACAACTAATCGAGTAGGGAGCGGCGACTAACCGCCCCCTCTCACACCACCGGACATGCGGGTCCGCATCCGGCGGTTCATCAAGCAATACGTAGTTCTTGATTGTTTGCCAAGAATAACCCGTGGAAATCCATGTCACGGGTTGTTTCATTTATTTTGATGGAAAACTCTAATAACTAAAATCCTTTACTCCATGCTGTCCCAAACTGGTTTTACAACGAAATAAAGCAGCACTAATGGGAATAATCGGATCATAGCGTCTTGATAGTGACCTGTGGACATAAAGAACATGACCGGAAGTACGATCAACGCCAAATAAATATACACGCTTTTCCGGTTATGCAGCCGCCAGATGAAAACAGCCACAATTGCTGCCGCGAAACTAAACGCTGAATCGATCCACAGGACGTAAGATCGAGTTTCAAGCGCAATTTTGATAGCGTTATAGACCATGAATAAATTACCCGCTCCAGCTACAAGTAAAAGATAAGATAAATTCTTCCAGGATTTATCGAATTGTTCTTCAGTTAGTTTAGGACTTCGTTCAATTACTGTTTTTTGAACTGGTTTTACTGGATTTTCAAATTCCTTTTTTTGTTTTTTTATGGCTTTACGGGTGAGGATAACAAGCAGCAATACAATCCCGAAAATTAGTAGTATGTACTTAAATTCTGGCATTTTTATCCTAAGAATTTTGGAATGGTTACAGACCCAAGTTGATGATTTCGTATGTATTATAAAACTCTTTGAGAGAGGCGTCCAAAGCCTTTTGACTTTGGACGCTCTCAATTTTATCTTCTTTTGTAAATCTTGATCTGATTGTTCAAAATGAAACCAATTGATCAATCAGAATCCATCTTAATTTAGGTGATCTCTTTTTCTTCTTTAGTAATCTTGCGGAACGCATCACGAATCGGAAGCAGTCCGAAATTAAGTTTCAGGTTCGGATCAAGCTTTTCACCGTAGTAATCTACAAGTATCCGTGGCGGAGAGATCTTTTGAGTGGCCAACGATACTACGATCATCAATAGCATAGATACAAAGAATGCCACGAAAGAACTAATGTAGACCGCATCCCATAGAGCACACCACCAGCCATCGCTGTAAACTCCCAAGTCTGCTGTAAACTCGCACACCACCGCCGTGGACTGACCACCCAGACCGGTCTTGAAGAAGAATAACGTCGCTACAGCCCAGGTGATAAAGCCGCCAAGAAAAGCGGCAACCGCCCCCCATGAATTCGCCTTCTTCCAATACATGCCAAAAGCGAAAGGTACGAAAAGCCCTACCAACAGTAACGACCAGGCAAGGATTGAAAGTTCATATATCGTCCTCGCCCACATAGCAATGGAGACCGCGACCAAAGCGTTAACAACGACCATGATACGGGTCGCCCATAATGCTTTTTTTCCTTCCAGTTTTTTGCCAGTGATCACTGGAATCAAGTTCTCGGTTACGGCTGACGCGCCAGCCAGCAAAGAACTGTCAGATGTGCTCATCAAGGCAGAAGTCAGTGCCGCGATGAAGATCGCTGTCAATATAGCGGGCAAATGGGTCATGGCTGCTGAGACAAGCAGGTAGCTGGTGTCCTCCAGCCCCGGGCTCAGTTTGAAGACCATAATACCGATCAACGGTGACATGATGCCGAAGAACAGGTACATAATGCCTGCGCCGTACGAACCATAAACAGAGGTGGCCTGGTTGCGGGCTGCCATGGAGCGCTGCATCAAGTCCTGGGTCGCCACAGATCCCAAACCAATTGCCATCCATGCTGCTACCCAGTACATCCACCCTGTTAATCCGGTATATCCCAGGTAACCTTCAGTTACGCTGGGTAATAACCTGAATGGTTCAGAAACATAAGTGGATCCCGCCCCTTCGATCAAGCCAGGGAAGCCGCCCACCGCCTTAAGCATAACAACAAAAACGAGTGTGATGCCGCCGGCGGTAAAAAACATCTGGAAGAAATCAAGTAACGTATCTGCCAGCATACCTCCCATGGTGGTGTAAGCTGCCACGATCGTGATAATAATGATCATGCCCCAGGTCGGATCAATTCCGAAGATACCTTGTGCAATTGCACCGCCAGCCACAATTTGCGCAGCTGTCCATGAGAAGTAGGTCAACATTTGCGCGATGACCGAAAGCACGATCATGGTCTTGTTGTAACGTCGTTCAAAGAAATCAACAACGGTCAGATATTTTGCCCGCCGCATAAGGCGAACGAAGAACAAACCTGAAATGAACAGACAGGCTGCTGCTCCAAACGGGTCAAAGATTACTCCTTGAAAGCCGTAATCATAAGCGGTTTGAGAAGCGCCCATCAAGGTTTCGGCGGCGAACCAGGTTGCCATAATGGAAGCAGCCGCCATATGGATCGGCAGTCTTCGCCCTGCCACAACATAATCTGTATTGTCTTGAACCTTACGCCCTGCCCAAATTCCCACTGCAAGACGAATTGCGAAGAATATTGCAATAAACAGAATCACCAACCATGCATATTCATAACCTTCAAGTATCATCTTTCCCTTCCCTTTCTATCAAATGATTTGAAAAGTTTGGCACAGGTTAAAACGTTTTGTTTACTTCTTTTAGAACATCTTCCAACCGATTTAAGACCAAATCGATCTGTTCATATGTAATGACCAGCGGTGGTTCAATACGAATGGTATGGGCGCTTGTGAGCGTTCCAGCAACCAAAACGCCGCGTTTGAACAAACCAGAAGCGACTTGATATCCAATTTCAGGACTCTGGAAATGCTGACCGATCAAAAGACCTTTACCACATACGAAATCGTAAATCTTCGGGAATTTCTTCACAAAATCCTGAAGTTTTGGCATCAGGTAGGCGCCTTTTTCAGCAGCCATTTTCGGAAAATCTTCTTTCAAGGCGACATTGATGGACGCAATCGCCGCCGAGCAAGCCAATGCCCCGCCGCCGGTAGTGGTGGTGTGGATAAACGGGTTCGGGTACATCATACACTGCCATATTTCCGGTGTGGAGCAAAAAGCGCTGATCGGCATCACACCGCCGCCCAGTGATTTTGCCACTGCGAGAATGTCCGGCACTACATTCCAATGTTCAACTCCCCAAAGTTTTCCAGTTCGACCGAGACCGGTTTGTACTTCATCCGCGATCAAGAGGACGCCGTAGTCCTTGGTGGCTTTTCGGATACGCGGCCAGAAATCATCCGGCGGAACAATCGCGCCGGCTTCGCCTTGAATGGGTTCCATCAAGACCGCTGCAATTCCAATCCCTACCTTTTTGCAGATCTCAAGTTGTTTTTCTACCGCACCCGCATCACCAAATGGAACATGGTAGACAGGTCCGGCATAGAGCAGACCTGGGGGTTCACGGTAATCAGCTTTGCCCATCATGGAAAGGGAGCCCATCGTTTTGCCGTGAAAACCGCTTGTGGCAACAATAAAGCCCGGTTTCCCGGTGTACATTTTGGCTAATTTGATCGCACCTTCGATCGCTTCGGTTCCACTTGCACAGAAGAAGGAGTATTGAATATCTCCCGGCGTAATATCTGCCATCATGTGCGCCAGCACACCCCTTAACGGGTCAATCAGTTCCTGGCTGGGCATCGGCGTTCGCTGCAGTTGCGCCGCGACAGCGGCAACCACATCCGGATGACTCCAGCCATGGTCCATCATTCCATACCCTCCCAGGCAGTCGATATATTCTCGGCCAAGGACGTCAGCAAAGATCGCTCCTCTGCCGTTCCATTCAGTGACGGCCCAGTCCCCGGCTTCTGTAACCGACTTTCGATATTCCAGCCAATTTTTATTGAAATATTCAGCAAAATTGTTTTTGCTTTCTTCAATAATCGCTTTGCCTTCATCCTGAGTAACAATTGGTTTCTTAATTATTCCGAGCCAGCGATCGGAATAAGCCAAAGCCTCTTTCGTGTTTTGCGGCATATCAACTTCTCCTTTTATTGAAAATAGGTTTTTGGATTCAAGTGAGAGTTACAACTTTTGACTGGATTCGTTGCCGATATCACGTAAAAAACCTGATTACAATACCGATAGTACGATAAAACAAAAAGAATGTTGCTTTTTTTCTCCTTTATATTATGGCAAATTTTATTGGGAAGTCAAGTACTTTTTATTTCGTGTTATTTCGGATCAGAAACTAAGTTTTTTTCAGGTCAAAAACAAGGTGAGTATTAACGAGAAGTATCTACGACGCAGAAAGCTTTGTGAATGAATATGCACAGAAAACGATCGGTGATTTTCATAGACCGTCATTAGGTTTTCCCTCTGGTTCAAGTTGGTTGATTATCCATTATATTACTTATTGTATTTTTCGGAAAACATATCTATAATATACGTAAATCTCGGAAAGAAATAGTGGTCACCATGATAAAAATAGACACAATCGATAAAAAAATATCTGATCTCTTGATCGAGGACGGCAGGATGAGTTGCACAAAAATTGCCTCCAGAATAGGCGGCATTTCTGAGCGTGCTGTTCGTTATCGGATTGACCGGTTAATAAAGAACAAGATCATATCAATACATGGCAACGTCCATGCTGAAGGGCTTGGACTGGCTGTTTTTGCCGATGTATTCATCGAAGTTGAACCCTCCCTTGTTCAGAAGATCGCTCAACAACTTGCTTCCTACGAATCCATCAGTTATGTTGCTTGCTCTACTGGTCAAAATGACATTAGTATCCAGGTATTTGCCCACGATAACAACGAGTTATTTAACTTTGTAACCGATGTCATTGGTCAAATTTCAGGAATTAGAAAAACCCATATTTCCTTCGTTCCATTGAGAATTAAAGACGACCAAATCTGGCATATTCCTTCGTTTTGTGTTCAGGAAGATTAACCTCTTGAACATCTAACCTGCGTTTTCCATTATCGGTAAGTTTGATAACTACATGGACATTACCTCGTGAAATATTTACCACTTAAAAAGAGGTTAACTATACGCAATAACAGGAGGAACGTATGGCAATAGAATCCAGCAAAGAAATATTCACAAAGACCGAGAAGAGTAAACTCAAAAGAGAATTGACCCTGTTACCCCTTTTTGGGTTGATCTACTTCACGGTTTGCGGTGGAGCATTTGGCGCTGAACCTATGGTGGGATTATCTGGACCTGGTTTGGCTTTGCTCTTGATGGTTATTACCCCTTTGGTTTTTAGCATTCCAAATATGCTGATGGTCCGTGAAATGCAATCCATGATGCCTGTTGAAGGCGGTTACTATCATTGGGTTAAACAGGCTTTTGGGCCTTTCGCCGGGTTTATGTCCGGATGGATGAACTGGGTTGTCTCCTGGGTTGACGTATCCATTTACCCCGTGTGGACTGCCTGGTATCTAAGTTATTTTATACCTCAACTCTCTGAAGGTGGGACGATCTTCGGTAGAGAATTCTCATCTGACTTCCTCTCCTGGATCGTTGCGGCCATTCTCATCATTTCTATATCACTTTTGAATATGCGAGGCGCCAGGCTCTCGGGTCTAACGACCAACTGGTTGGGGCTTTTTATGATCATCCCGCTGGTGATCATGTCCGGGTTTGGCATCTATGCATGGATAGCCTCTGGCACAACCCCCCAAATCCCGTTCCTCGCAGGTGGAGCTGATGTGACGGCTCCAAATGTCATGGCGGCTTTAAGTGTCGGTATATATGTAGCCATGTGGAACTTTATGGGGTGGGAATTGCCAACCGCTGCAGGAGATGAAATTAAAGAACCAAAAAAGACTTACCCACGCGCAATGGCTCTTGTGCTGGTTGCGGCAATCTTGTCTTATTCCATCCCGACGGTCGCAGGCTTATATGGCGGCGCTGGCGAGAACGGCAGCTATCAAATGTGGGGCATTGAAGAAAACAACCCTGGTGAGGGTATCGGCGTGGTTCTCGCCGAAAGCGGTGTGACTGAAACACAGATCGGCGACTGGGGTGTTGACACTTCCGTCGATGCAGGTTGGGAGTTCCCCACGATTGCCCACAAAATTGGTGACAAAGTAGCCGGTAAAGACAGCGGGCTTTCTTACTTCCTCGGTGCGATTGTTGGTGTGTCTGCCATTCTTTCAATGATCGGATTATTCATCGGCAACGGATTAGGAGGAACGCGTGTACCTTACGCAATGGCTGAAGACGGGATGATGCCAAAATGGCTGAATAAAGTCCACCCAAAATATGGAACTCCGTGGGTGTCGATCCTCGTTTGCGGCGTGTTCTATTTAATCTTTTCCACTTCAGCTTTCCAGAATCTCGTAGTCATCGATGTTTTCCTGAATATGCTTGTATTGATGGCTGAGATATTTGCTCTGGTTGTCTTGCGCATTAAGAAACCCCTGTTACCCCGCAATAAAGTTCCGGGTGGGGTGTTAGGGCTGGTCTACATTGTGGTAGCGCCGCTTTCAATAATTGTGCTTGCAATCGTTAGCCAGGTTAGTGATTTTGGCTGGCAGGGCGCAATCGGCTGGGGTCTTATCGCCATGGCGATAGGCGCAATATTATTCTTCCCCATTCAGAAATGGGTGAAGAAGGGTGTTCCTGATGTCGACCCTTATGTCCTTAATACTATCGAAACATAATATGTTATCCAACTTTTGACTGAAATAAAGGAGAAAACAATGAGGGTATTGTTAGTAGGTGTTGGCGGAGTGGGCGAAGCAATTGCAGTAATTGCCGCAAAACGAAAATGGCTTGAATTGATGGTCTTGGCTGACTATAATAAAGCGCGGGCAGATGAAGTGCAAGCAAAATTGAAAGATGACAAGAAATTCCCTTCAGAATTTATCGACGCCGGCAAGAAAGAAATGATCGTCGCAATGGCAAAAAAATACGGCGTTAACTTGATCATGAACGCTTGCGACCCCAGTTTCAACATCCCTATTTTTGATGCCGCCTTTGAAGCCGGTTGCAACTATATGGATATGGCGATGACTCTTTCAGAGCCGCATCCGAAAGATCCCTTCAAGAAAACAGGCGTGAAACTGGGGGATTACCAGTTTGAGCGGGCAAAAAAATGGAAGGAAAAAGGTTTGCTCGCTTTGCTGGGTTTGGGTGTGGAACCCGGCATGGCAGATGTGTTTGCAAAATATGCTGAACTGCACTTGTTTGATGAAATTGAAGAAGTGGGCATTCGTGACGGCGCAAATCTAACGGTTAAGGGCTACGATTTCGCCCCGAATTTTTCAATTTGGACCACCATTGAAGAGTGCCTGAACCCGCCGGTGATCTGGGAAAAAGGCAGGAAGTGGTTCACTACCGAACCATTCTCTGAACCCGAAGTGTTTGACTTTCCGGGCGGCATCGGAAAAGTGGAATGTGTTAATGTTGAACACGAAGAGGTTTTGCTCGTTCCGCGTTACGTTAAATGCAATCGCGTCACCTTCAAATACGGTTTGGGCGACGAATTCATCGGCATCTTGAAAACCTTGCATATGATCGGACTGGATAACAAAGAACCCATCAAAGTCAAGGGCGTTGAAGTTGCCCCTCGCGATGTAGTTGCTGCTTGCCTGCCTGATCCCGCCCGCTTGGGCTATCTGATGGAGGGCGCTACATGTGCTGGAACTTGGGTAAAAGGCAAAAAGGATGGCAAAGAAAAACAGGTTTACCTGTATCAGGTGGCAGACAACAAAGAATGCATGAAACGCTTGAAATGCCAGGTTGTAGTCGCTCAAACCGCTTTTAATGCCGTGATCGGAATGGAATTGATCGACACCGGGGTCTGGAAAGGCGCCGGAGTTGAGGGACCAGAGGCTTTTGACCCGATTCCTTTTATGGATCTCATGGGTGAATATGGCTTCCCATGGGGCATCAAGGAATGGTAACGATCTTGCAAAACCTGCATAAAATAAAATCTCCATCTTCATTTTATTTAATGGGGCAGGAGAGCCTAAGTCCAATAACAATCCGTTCAATATTATTTTTAGGAGATCCCCATGCCCAACGGATACAACGGTAAGATACTTCATGTAAATCTCACAGATGAGATTATTTCTATTGAAACCCCGCCGGAAAGTTTCTATCGGACGTATATGGGGGGGAGCGCATTCGGACTTCATTATATTTTAAACGAAGTTCCAAAGGGGATTGAACCGCTCTCTCCGGAAAACATCCTCACGTTGATGTTATCAGTAACAACCGGTGCGCCCATCTCTGGTCAAAGCCGCATCAATGCAAATGCAAAAAGTCCAATGACCGGCGGTATCGGAGATTCACAAGCCGGCGGGTTCTTTCCAGCCGAGTTAAAATTTGCGGGGTTTGACGGAATTGTAATTCGTGGTAAATCTCAAAAACCGGTTTACCTTTCAATTTTGCATGGAACAGCCAAACTAAATGATGCCAGTCATTTATGGGGTAAGCAAACCCGTGAGGTTGATCAAGCAGTCAAAGCCGAAATCGGAGATATTAAAGCGCAAGTCATGCAAATCGGTCCGGGCGCTGAAAATGGGGTTCGCTATTCAAGTATTATTAATATGGCAAACCGGAATAATGGCCGCACTGGCATGGGGCTGGTTATGGCCAGCAAGAATTTGAAAGCGATTGTTGTGCGCGGTACTGAAAAAGTAAAAGTGGCTGATCTTAAAACATTATCAGCGCTGGCAAAAACGGGGGCGAACAATATGTCCACCAATCCGGATATGGACGGAATTGGGAAACTGGGCACAGCAAGCGTTGTCGTCCCACAAAATGCGCTTGGTACTCTTCCTACGCGCAACTATTCTGAAGCGTTTTTTGAACACGCAGAAGCGCTGAGCGGTGAGACCATGGCAGAAACGATCTTGAAAAGGCGGGAAACCTGTTTTTCCTGTGTTGTGCGTTGCAAGCGGGTAATTGAAGCGGAATATAACGGCATCACAATTGACCCATATTATGGCGGACCGGAATATGAAACGCTCGGTACCTTTGGTTCCATGTGCGGAATTCAAAGCCTTGAAGCCGTTTCATTAGCGAATCAAATTTGCAACGCTTATGGAGTGGATTCGATCACATGCGGCGCGACGATCGCGTTTGCAATCGAGTGCTACGAAAAAGGCATCATCAATTCGAAGGACACTGGTGGAATAGAACTGAAATTTGGAAATACAGATGCAGTTCTGCAGGTGTTGGGTGAAATCGTGAATTGCTCTACACCTTTTGGCAAGGTTCTGGCTGAAGGATCTGCCAGGGCGGCAGAGGCTTTTGGAGCAGAATCAAGGAAATGTCTTACAACTGTGAAAAACGAAGAAGCGCCAATGCATATGCCCCAGGCAAAAAAATCACTGGCACTCATCTACGCTGTAAATCCATTCGGGGCTGACCATCAATCCAGCGAGCACGACTGGATGTATGAAGAAGGTACTTCGCAACTCTATCTGGATCGGCTCGCATTACTCGGGTTAAACACACCTCCCCCGGCAGGTGATTTTGGTCCCGAAAAAGTCCGCTTTGCCTACCTGACCCAATTCTTCTATAGTATGCTGGACACTCTTGAGCTTTGCCAATTTGTCTTCGGACCTGCCTGGACGCTTTTTGGACCGCAAGAAACCCTCGACATGGTGAAGGCGGTTACGGGTTGGGATGTTACACTTGACGAATTAATGAAAGTTGGCGAGCGCCGGTTGAATATGCTCAGGGCATTCAACGCACGCGAAGGGTTTACTACTGCGGAAGATGTATTGCCCGAGAAGTTCTTCACGCCGATCGTGGGCAAAGGAGTCAGCGCCGGAGTTGCGGTAAACAGGGATGATTTGTCTGCTGCACTCAATCAGTATTACAATGCAGTCGGGTGGACAAATAATGGAAACCCGACACAAAATAAACTCAAGGAATTGGGACTGGATTGGATTACTCTCTAATCCCGAAAAGTCACAGGAAACCTGGATATAAAAATATGATCAACTATCAAGAAAATTTTGAACATCTTTCGCCTGTATGGACCCATTATTCAGATATTATTGTCGATCATGGCGAAGGCTGCTATCTCTACGCCACCGACGGCCGAAAATTCCTCGATTTCACCTGCGGAATTGGCGTCACAAATACTGGCCATTGTCATCCAAAAGTTGTCGAAGCCATCCGCAACCAGGCCGGGTTATTGCTGCACGGTCAGGCAAATCTAGTCACTCATAAACCAATGCTTGAGCTGGTCGATGAAATGCGCACGATTGTTCCGAAAAACCTGGATGGATTCTTCTTCAGCAATTCCGGCGCCGAGGCGGTTGAAGGCGCATTAAAACTGGCCCGCCACGCCACGGGTCGCCCTAATGTGATCGTTTTTCAGGGCAGCTTCCATGGTCGAACAGCTGCCACAATGACCATGACCACCTCAAAAACCATCTACAAAGCAGGTTATCAACCCTTAATGCCTGGCGTTTTTGTTACTCCCTTCCCTTACTCATTGAAATATGGCTGGGACGATGAAAAAACAAGCCAATGGTGCCTTGAAGAACTCGAATTCCTGCTGCTAACGCAAACCGCTCCACAAGAAACAGCCGCGATTTTCATTGAACCCGTGCTCGGTGAAGGCGGATATGTGGTTCCACCTGCTTCATTTATGAAGGGGTTACGCGAAATATGTAACCAGCATGGAATTTTACTCGCTATGGATGAGATTCAGTCAGGGCTTGGCCGTACCGGAAAATGGTTTGGTCACCAGCACTTTGACATTGAACCAGATATCATGACCATTGCCAAAGGGCTCGCCTCCGGTATGCCAATTTCCAGCGTGGTCAGCCGGTTGGATCTGATGAAAAAGTGGATTCCCGGTTCACATGGCGGAACATATGGCGGCAATGCTGTTGCTGCCGCTGCCGGAACAGCGACCATCCAGGCGATGAAAGAAGAAAAAATGCTCGAAAATGCTCGGGCTCGCGGCTCTCAATTAGTTGCAGGGCTAGAATATTTACGGGAAAAATATCCACAAATTGTAGAGATTCGCGGTTTGGGATTAATGATCGGAACCGAATTCCGTGACGCAAAAGGCAAACCAGACAAGAAAACTGCCAAGGCGGTCGTCCATGAATGTGCTGACCGGTACATGATGCTGCTAACATCAGGTCCCTGGGACAACACAATCCGCTGGATCCCACCGCTGGTCGTGACCAAAGAACAGATGGATGATGCTCTAAATATTTTTGAAGCCTCCCTTGAAGCGGCAACAAAATAAACAAGTAGAACAATTATTGCGGATCGATGCATTTTGGTCGATTTGGGTCAAAAATCTATTTATCGGAGAGATAGCCATGACTGATAACTTAAAAGAAATGTTGGAACGCGCTCAGGCTGCACAAAAAGTAATTGAATTTTGGCCGCAAGAAAAAGTGGATGAAATGATTCTCGCGGTTGGCTGGGAAAGTTACAAACGAGAAACCGCAGAGGTATGCGCAAGAATGGCGGTTGATGAAACTGGTTTGGGCGTATACGAAGACAAAGTTCTCAAACACCAAAAAAAGACCCTTGGCGTCGTCCGCGATCTGCAGGGCGTAAAGACTGTCGGTGTGATCGAAGAGAATCCAAAATTAGGGTTGGTCAAGATCGCCAAACCGATAGGCGTCATCGGCGCTATCACCCCAATGACCAATTCGTCTTCGACCATGCCGTGCAATGGCTTGCCGATCCTTAAAACCCGTAATGCAGTCATTTTTGCGCCACATCCAAAAGCCAAAAATACCTGCGAGTTGATTTGCAATGAAATGCGCAAAGGGTTGAAGAAAGTGGGCGCGCCAGAGGATTTGGTGCAGAACATCAAAGAACCCAGCATGGAATTATCACAGGAATTAATGGGGGTGGTAGATCTGGTGCTCGCGACTGGCGGCGCCGGGGTTGTGAAAGTAGCCTACAGCAGCGGCAAACCTGCATATGGCGTTGGCGCTGGCAATGCCACAGTGATCGTGGATGAAACGGCAAACATCGAAGAAACCGCCGTGAAGATTTTCAAGGGAAAAACCTTCGATAACGCCACTTCCTGCTCCGCAGAGAACAATATCATCATTCACGAATCCATCTTTGATCAACTGGTCGCCGGATTGACGAAGCAAGGCGGCTACCTGGTTACTGGAGAGGATCGGGCTGAATTAAAATCTGCCATGTGGCCGGATGGCAGCCACCTAAGCGGTAAGATCGTTAGTAAAAGCGTCAAAGTTATCGCCGCAGAAGCCAAGATCACAATTCCTAAAAACACAACATTCCTCATGGTGCTTGGCGAACACATCGGTCCTGAAGATATGTTCTCTGCCGAAAAACTTTCGCCTGTCGTTACGCTCTGGAAGTATCAAGACTTCAGCAAAGCCGTTCAGATGGTCATTGACATCACTGCGTTCAGTGGTTATGGGCATTCCTGTGGTATCCACTCCACCAATGAAGCGCATATCATGGAACTCGCGACCAAAGCCAAAGTTAGCCGAATGATGGTTCGCCAACCCCAAAGCTACGGTAATAGTGGTGACTGGGTAAACGGCATGCCGTTCTCCATGACCCTCGGTTGCGGAACATGGGGCGGGAATATCACCACCGAAAATGTAACCTGGAAACACTTCTTAAATGTTACCTGGGTTTCCTATCCGATCCCTGCAGTAATTCCTGATCCCGAAGTGCTTTTTGCTCCACATTTTATGAAATACGGGAAATAGGTTATTTCAATCTACATTAACCAAAAAGACGCCCTGATTTGGTCGTCTTTTTGGTTTTTAAATACCCTATATTTCATCGCGCAAGATTGGACAAGTCATGCAATGACCGCCGCCACGTCCTTCTCCGAGTTCAAAACCGGGGATCGTAAGCACTTCCACCCCTGCCTGTCGCATCCTGGAGATTGTGTAGGTATTACGCTCATAACAAACCACTACTCCTGGTTCGAGCGCGACCGCATTGTTGGCGTCATCCCATTGTTCACGCTCCATCTGATACATGTCCCCGCCCGTTTCAACCACATGAATTTTTAATTTTAACGCATCTTCCACTGCTGAAAGCATGCTTTTCTCTGCGCTGACCTTGAAATCTCCTGCCTTTGTTCCCGGTCGAAGAGAATATGCTCTGATTTGTTCTATCACCTTTGGAAAGATCGTAACTTTATCTCGGTCAAGCATGGTGAAAACAGTATCGAGGTGCATATGCCCGCGGTCTTTGGTCATCACACACACGATCACTCGCTCCGCGCTGCCATGCTCAAAAAGTGTTTTTGCGATCTGTTCGATCATCCCTGTCTGGGTACGCTCCGACGCACCGATCAACACGGTTCCGTTGCCAACTGGCATCACATCACCGCCTTCTAACGAGGAACGGCTGAAGGTTTCAAGGTCAAACTCTTTTCCATGGTTTTTTGGATACCAGAATTGAAAATCGGCGCTTTTGAACATGGGGTGATAGCGATAGATCGTCAGCATGTTCAATGATTCTCTACGGCGGGCTGGCCAGTACATTGGGTTCACCGACACCCCGCCATAGATCCAGCAAGAGGAATCACGTGTGAAAAGAGTGTTAGGCAGCGGGGGCAGTAGAAATGTGTTCATGTCTTGCAGAGATGCTGCATGTAAGGAGATCTTGCTGAATTTTCCCCAATCCAGCTTTGCCTCTCCAGCTGTGATCCCGCCTATTAAATAGGTTGCCAGATTTTTCGGAGGCAAATCCCATAAAAATTGCCGGATCTCATCCACCAATGACCAGCCGGTGTTATATTCGGTGACCACTTGTTCGAGGATCAATTTTCGCGCTTCTGAATTCTCGATTAATGCTTCTGAAAGCAAGTCGTGAACATAGTACACATCAATGCTATGTGATCGCATTAATTCCACAAATTGATCATGCTCTTGCTGTGCCCTTTCTACCCAAAGAACATCATCAAACAACAATTCGTCATGGTTGGCAGGGGTAAGTCGTTGAAGGCTTAAATCAGGGCGATGGACGATCACCTTTCGTAATTTACCGACTTCAGAAAATACACCGAATGTAGTCATTTAAACTCCCTTATATGTATATGACTTACACTGACCCGATTGATTACATTATAGAGCAAACAAGAATAGAAAATTTTGGAAACTCACATGAAATATATCCTCACTTTCTGGATACCTAACACTTTTTTAGTAAAGTGCGCCTTGATTAATGTTATAAGTATATGGAATAAGCCTCTTTATTCGAATCAGTATTATTTTCAACAACATCCTGATTACTCGTTGTAGCAGGATGCGTGTTTTAAACATTCAGGAGAAAAAACATGGATTTTTCACTTATAGCCATTATTATTCAATTGATCTTCCTGGAAGGGATCCTGTCCATTGATAATGCAGCAGTTTTAGGGGCAATGGTAAGCACCCTGCCAGACAAAGATCCTATCCCTTGGCCAAAGGCGCTGAAAGGAATCGGTCATGTTTTTGACCGGGCGCTCGGACCGCAGCGTATTGCTGCCTTGCGCGTCGGTCTGATCGGCGCATACACTGGTCGCGGCATCATGCTTGTCTTGGCAAGTTTCATTATCGCAAATCCCTGGCTAAAACTGATCGGCGCTGCTTACCTGATCCGTCTGGCGCTTGACGACTTGAGCGCACACGGTTATTCAGGCAGCGGCGATGAAGAAATGCGACCGTTAAAAAAACGCACCTTCTGGATGACCGTACTCAGCGTTGAAATAATGGATCTGGCATTCAGCCTTGATAATGTCGTTGCGGCTGTTTCACTTTCTGATAAGTTGTGGGTAGTCATGCTTGGGGTTGCCATTGGTATTTTGGTGATGCGCTTCGCTGCAGGGATATTCAGCTACATTATTGAGAGAGAACCTATCCTTAAAACGGCTGCCTATATTTTGGTGTTAAACATTGGCGTGGAATTATTACTGGAAGATCTTGCGCATATTGAGATAGGGGATTGGACACGTTTTGGTATCTCAATAGGAACAATTGCCTTGTCCTTGGCGTATGCGCATATACCCTTCCTGCGCTTCTTCCGTCCTGTTTTGATTTGGCTCAGTCAAGGTTTTGCGCTGGTCAATGGTTTCATCGCGTGGGTCTTGGCGCCTTTTTCAGGAATTTTCAATCTGATTATGCGCCTTTTTAAACGACAGCCTGTCGTTGCAGAATAATATAAAAAAACGACCTGTCAAAAAATCTGACGGGTCGTTTTTTTATATAGTCTTTTCCATCCAGACAACCTGAGTCGTTCCTATATAATGAGAAGGCAGTCCGTTGATCTTATAACCAGCTTTCTCAAAGAATGCGGTTGTATTAAGCCTTGCCATGCATCCCAACGTTTTATATCCTTCTCGTTTCGCTTCTTCCTCAACAAAATTTAATAACAATTTCCCAATCCCTTTGTGCTGGTGGCCAGGGGTAACAGCCATATGAGAGAACCAGCCTACTCCGGGTTCTTTCTCAAATAACTTCACAACCCCAATGATCTCCCTGGTACTCTCTTCGACAGCCATAAAATGACGGGAAATGGGTTCATAATCATCTTTTTCAGTCCCTTTTTGCAAGCCCCACGTTTCTCGTAATACTTTGTATCGAAGTTCATAATATGACTTAAACTCGTCACGTGTTTTTGGAGATACGATTATGATCATTGGACCAGCTCCTCATTGAATTTTCCAATTATAGACACAGAAATGGAAATATTTATAATTATTAAGAAATGAAATGTTTTACAAAATAAAATAGCTTTTCCTAGATTAAACGATCCCCATCGGCAGCAACGGAGTCTACACGATAATGGCACCCGCGGCTTTGACGGTTATGAAGAGCTGACCGGGCAACGATCAATGCAACCTCAACCGCATTGCGTAATCCGATCAACCCGTCGCTTAGCTTGGTAGTTCGATAGAAGGTTTCGATCTCACTCCATAAGTGGCGTAACTCACGGATTGCCCTGGACAAACGCTCGGTATTCCGCTCTAACCCCACATAATGCCACATGATATTGCGAATTGTTTGCATATCGCCCTGGATCAAGGCGGCGTCTGCTTCGGCAGTTAGACCGCTTTCATCCCAGGCTGGCACGTCACCGCTGCTAGCAAATGTAAACGGGGGTAAATCTTTCAGGTTCTGTTCAATATGACCGGCAGCCCGTTTTCCCCATACCAAGCCTTCCATTAAAGAAGTTGAGGCAAGGCGGTTAGCGCCGTGTAACCCAGTGCAGCTGTTTTCTCCAACTGCATAGAGATTCTCGATGCTGCTGCGCCCCCATTCATCCACAAGTACGCCGCCGCAGAAATAATGTGCAGCCGGAACCACCGGGATGGATTCTTTGGTAATATCGATGCCCGCAGCCAAACATTTGCGGTAAATATTCGGAAAACGCGCCTTGATGGCATCCTCTTGCATATGTGAAGCAATATCCAATAACACGTATGAATAACCGTTGATCTCCATCTGATGGTGAATGGCGCGCGCGACTACATCCCGCGGGGCAAGATCTTTCCATACCGGAGAATAATCTGCCATAAACGCTTTTCCGTCCGGGGTTAAAAGAACCCCTCCTTCTCCGCGTACTGCTTCACTGATCAAGAACCCTTCTGCACCCGGGCTATAAAGGGAAGTGGGGTGGAATTGAACATATTCTGCGTTTTCAATCCTTGCGCCGGCACGATGAGCCATCGCTAATCCATCCCCGCGGGCTCCTGGCGGGTTAGTGGTGTTTCTGTAAATGCGTCCAATGCCCCCTGTAGCCAGTACAGTCGCCGCAGAAAAGTACCGGTGAACCGTTCGCTCATTACGGTCAAAAGCATAGACGCCATGGCAGGATACCGGCTGATAGGTTTCCAAAGGATTGCGGGAATGGTGAGGAAAAGTGATCAGGTCAACTGCGGTTACATTCGAAAGTATTGAAATGTTCGGACATTTTCGCATGGCCGCAATCAACCCGGTGATGATCGCCTGACCGGTACCATCACCAACATGCAGCACTCGCCTGCAGGAATGCGCGGCTTCAATCCCATACTCCGGTCCACCATCCGAACGGCTGTCAAAATGAATGCCCGCTTGCTCAACCAGAAGCTGTTGTAAGATTAATGGACCTTCTTCAGCCAGTATCCGGGCTGCCTTGGGTGACGCTGCACCCGCACCGGCGGCTAAAATATCCTTAGCCAGGATATCAGCGCTATCATCCAATCCTCGCCCGATGATGCCGCCTTGGGCATAACGTGTGTTGGATTCCTGTGGATCAAATTCCCTCGTCATTACAATAACATGCCGGTTCAGGTTCTTGGCCAGGGCAAGAGCAGTTGCTGCTCCCGCTACGCCACATCCAATTACCAAAACGTCTGTATTCTGCATGGCTGTGCCTTAACCTATACGGAGCATTCGTTCAACCGCGTTATACGCCCTGACGCGAATGTCTTCGGGAATTTCAATGATATGTTGATTGTATTTCAATGAATCCAAGGTGTTTTCCATTGTAATCTGGTTCATGTGCGGGCATCGAACGCTGCACATACGCAACATTGATTTATCCGGGTTCTCAGCAGCCACATTGTCCGCCATAGAGCATTCTGTCAGAAGTAGATAGCGCGGAGCAGAAGTCTGTTTAATATATTTGATCATCGCTGAAGTGCTGCCTGAAAAATCTGAGGCTGCCACAACCTCAGGGCTGCACTCCGGGTGAGCCAGGATTAAAACTTCAGGATATTCCAGACGAACATTGGCAATATCTTCAACAGTATACTTTTCGTGCACTTCGCAGCGCCCGAGCCACCCGATTATTTGAACATCCAGTTCAGTTTCCGCAGTAGAAGGGATTCGTTCTAACGACGGGAAGATGATATGCTTGCCAGTTTCTATTGCAACATTGCGGGCCAAATATTCATCCGGCAAAAAAATTATCGTTTCTGACTCAAATGATTCGACAACTGCCACTGCATTGCCAGATGTGCAGCAAATATCAGATTCTGCCTTGACATCCGCATAAGTGTTAACGTATGTTACAACAGGCACACCTGGATACTTCTTCTTCAGCGCTATGACATCAGCGGCGGTGATACTCGCAGCCAAGGAACAGCCCGCCAAAGAGGGGATCAACACGGTCTTGGTAGGATTGAGGATCTTGGCGGTTTCTGCCATGAACTTAACCCCGCAAAAAACGATGATATCCTTTTCTGTTATAGCAGCTTTCCGGCTCAATTCAAGCGAATCTCCTTTGATATCAGTCACCGAGTGGAATAACACCGGCTCCATATAGTTGTGACCCAGGATTACCGCGTTCTTTTCTTCTTTTAAGCGATTGATCTCCACTGCCAATTCAGCCTTGTAACGCAATTCAATATCAGGAACAATTCCGTTCAGTTTTTCCTTTAGTGAGAGATACATTTCTTCGGTGTTCATTACTGCCTCTATATAAAAGTGTTATTGTGATTTTTCCAGATAATCAAAACTCACATCAAACACGATGACCGAATGGGTCAGCGCGCCGGTCGAAATAAAATCGACTCCGGTTTCAGCTACTTCACGCACATTATTAAGAGAAATATTGCCTGACGCTTCTAGTTTTGCGCGTCCTGCGTTCATCTCAACCGCCTGCCGCATCATATCACAACTCATATTATCTAACAGGATATGTTCAACACCCAATTCCAAAGCGGTTGAAAAATCATCTAACGTGCGCGCTTCAACTTCAATCTCTAAACCCGTTTTTGCAGACCGCGCCCTGCGAACTGCCTCATCCAGCGACCCCGCAAAATCAATGTGGTTGTCTTTGATCAGGATCATATCGAAAAGACCCACCCGGTGGTTCATTCCTCCACCCAGCCTGACCGCCAGTTTATCAAATTCCCGTAACCCGGGAGCCGTCTTGCGCGTGTCCAATATTTGTGTTTTGGTTCCAGCCACTGCTTCAACGAAACTGTGCGTCAGCGTACTAATGCCGGACATGCGACCGATATAGTTCAGCGCTGTTCTTTCCGCGGTCAACAAAACCCTCGCTGGACCGGATACTTCAACCAGTTTCTGGAAAATATCCACCGTCGCGCCGTCTTCAACACACGGGTTGAACCGTACTTTTTCATCCAGCAGTTGATATACCACCCGCGCCACTTCCAAACCAGAGATGATTCCTGATTGTTTGGAAATGATCTCTCCGCGCATCTTTGCCCGCAGTGGGACGATACTCTCTGTCGTAACATCCCCAGACCCGATGTCTTCTTTGAGCGCGCGCTTGATACCTTCGATCATGGTTGGGGTAACTTCAATAGGATCACACACCATCTCTACCAGCCGTCAAAATATATCCGAATCCCAATCGAATTATTGGATCTGTCGTTTTAATTATTATACAGGCTGCCAGAGTAGAAACAGGGACGAATATTTTAATTGTCTGAAATTTTATTAATAACTCCCCGCGTCATTTGTGAATGCGCCAGATTCAAGACACTCCTTGACAATTTTTGGATCAAAATCCGATCCTGCCAATGAACGAATATGTTTGATCACTTTTTCTTCAGACCATGCCTTGCGATAAGGGCGGTCACTCCGCAGTGCATCCCAAACATCCACCACTGCAAATATCCTGGCAGAAAGCGGGATTTGTTCCGCGCTTAGGCCACGCGGGTAACCCGTACCATCCCACTTCTCATGGTGGCAGTATGGAATATCTAACGCGCCACGCAGATAACCGATTGGTGACAACATTTCATAAGCCAATCTCGGGTGAAGGCGCATGACCTCCCATTCATTATCCGACAAAGGTTCGGGTTTATGCAAGATTCCGTCAGGAACTCCTAACTTGCCAATATCATGCAGCAGCGCTCCCCACCGGATTTGTTTTAAATCATTGTCGCTGAATTCAAATTTGCGCGCAAGCCTTAAGGTTAATTCAGTCACACGTTGCGTGTGTCCCTCAGTTTCCTTATCGCGTAAATCGAGAGCTCGCGACCAACCCTCTATGGTAGCGTTATACGCAAGACTTAACTCGGTATTGGAACGGTATAAATTTTCAAACATTTGGGTGTTATCGATTGCGATGGAGGCCTGTTCAGCCAGTGACCTTAGGAAGTTAAGCCAATCTTCATCCGGCTCAAAGGGAGAGCGGCGAAAAACCTCCAACACCCCTTTTAATTGTCCTTTTGCAATCAGCGGTACCCCAAAGTACGTGATAAAATTTTCGTTCGCCAGAATGGTAGTAAGTAACCTGTTGCCAGGCTCTTTCAGGTTCAATACCTGAATTAACTTGCGCTCCAGCGCCGCCCGACCCGCGTAGCTTTCTCCCAGACGCAAAAAAGTCCGTTCGATTGCATTGGATCGAAATCCCTGCCCTGTTGTATATTCCAGCATTTGATTTTCCGGGTTGAACAATAATACATTGGCAGCATCCATGTTCAATTGTGAAATCACATTACTCACCAATATCTCCAGGCTGACTTGCATATCAAAGCTGGATGAGATCGCCCGGTCAATGGAACTTAGTGCAGAAAGCTGCCTTAAACGATGTTCAGTTTGTTCTTTCAAAGTTGTACGTTGTATGGCATTGCCGGCAATTTCACTGAGGGTGGATAATAGTTGAACTTCATCTTGTGTGATCTCGCGCGGTAATTCGACACTGACATTTATCACACCGATCACGTTCTCAGCGGTTCGAAGCGGAACGGTTACTCCCCCCAACCCTGATTCAATCAGATTGTGCCCGGTTTCAGAAACTACAGCGTCCAGCCGGTATTCCCTGGCAATATGTGGTTGATCTTTATTGAATACCATCCCTGGTATTCCCTCACCTGGTTTTAGTGGAAGGTTTGTCGGTATACCGGTTTTATTCTCATAACCTCGGGTTATTGCGGGTTCTAAATCATTCTTTTCCAGTCTATACAACCAAATACTTCCAATCTCCGCCTGCATGATCTCCAAAATAGCGTCAATCAATATTGGCAGCATATCTTCCAGTGTGCGCGCGGTTCGTAACGATTTTGACAATTTTCCAACCGCTTCCAACATAGTCAACCGTTGTTTGGATTCAACTTCAAGATTGGTTTTTTTAGTAACATCTTCAGCAATACTTAATATAAATTGAGGAGATCCATCACTGCGAAACATCGGGATCTTTTTTTCATGTAAAATTCGTTGCCCGGAATCCCTGGTGATGACATTTTCTTCTGCAATGTCTAAAATTTCCTTTTTAATAATTACTTTCTTATCTTGTGCCGTGTAGAAATCAGCCTCGTTTTTTGGGAAAAGGTCATGAACAGATTTCCCGATGATTTGGTCATTCGGTATGCCCAGATATTCCTCAACCGGTCGGTTTACTTTCAAGAATTGCAGGGTTTCAGTCTCTTTAACCGTGATCATTTCCGGAATATTATCAAGAATGCTTTTTAGAAAGGCTTCGCTTTCCTGAAGTTTACTTTCGGTGAGCTTGAGACCGGTGATGTCTGTGCAAAATGCGAGGAGTGTGCCATCAGACAGTTTTACTGCATTTGAAAAAACGGTCAGGTTTGTTTGATCTTTTCTTTGAAATCTGAGTTCCGCTGAAGCGCTCCCTTTTTCGATAAGGTCCATTAATAATTTTTGAGATATGTTGATTTCTTGTGAGGGAACCACCTGTGTAATTAACATGTGTAACAACTCGTCGCGTGAATACCCAAGCTGGTTACACGTCGCCTGGTTTACCTCCAGGAATTTCCCGGTCTGGTCAACGATAAATACGCTGATCGGTGAGTTCTCAAGGTAACTGTGATATTTGCTTTCAGAAAGAATCTTCGCTTCTATTGCTTTATTCAGTTCTGTGACATCTCGATGGATGATGCATGCCATGAAACCATAGTCTTTCTTGATTGGAAAAACCAAACTTTGAATCATAACTGGCTTGCCATCTGGTTTGATGATCTCGGTTTCCAGAGGTTGACCTATCCAGGTAGTTTCTCCGGTTTCTAGAAGATTGCGAAGCATCCCTTTTTTTCTTTCCATAAATTCAGGGACTGCTAATTTTGGATTTACCTTTGCCTGCACTTCCCAAATATAGCGGCCAATGGCTCTTTCTCGTTCTACTCCGGTGATTCGTTCTTCGCTCTCGTTCCATTCAATAATTATCCCGTCAACGCCGACTAAAACGATACCTTCGGAGGATTGCTCTGTGAGGCTGCGAAATTTCCATTCATTCTCCTGTAATCTTTCTTCGGCTAATTTTCGCGCTGTTATATTCTCATGAGCAATGACAATGTATCTTTGAATGATATTGAATGCAGTAATGTGGACAACAAACCAACGTTTTTCTGCAGGGCTGTGGCATGGATATTCTATACTCACTTCTGCGTTTTCATTGGAAATTATCTTCCAAATGGCTTCTGAAACGACAGAAGCTTCTTCAGACCTTTCGCCTACAGCGAGATCGCAAATTTTCAGGTAATTGGCGCCAACACCAAATTCTTTAAGCGCCAATCCATTTTCAAGGCCAAATTTCCTCCACGCGCTATTCACTGCAACAATGACTCCATTTTCGTCCAGTATTGCAATATGCGAAGAAAGAGCATCAAGCGTGGATTGTAAAAAGACCTTGGATTCTACAAGCTCAATAAATGCATCTTTTCGTGCGGTAATGTCTTGAGAAAAATAAACCTGCCGATAAGGTTCGCCGCTGGTTTCAGGGAGCAAAAAGGTGAACATTGTAACCCATCGCATTTCTCCATCCGGTTTATAAATGCGATATTCCAATAAATTTGATATTTCATCGATCCGGGAATTTGTGGTTAACACTGCCTGGCGATCTTCCGGGTGAACACTCATTAGAAACGAATTGGGCTGCGCATAAAAGGTGGCGTGTGTTCTTCCCCATATACGCTCATAATCTTTGCTTATGTAAAGGATTTGCCCTGTGTGCAGATCTCTCACCCAGTAAGCCTGATCAAGATCATCAGCAAGCCGCATGCGTTTGATCTCGCTCTCAACCAGCTTTCTTATGGTTTTTTGGTCCGCAGTTTCCCTCTTCATTGCAGTTCCTTAAGATCATTATCTGAAGAATTCTTGCAATTAACAAAAACGCACAGAGAAAGTGATCATCTCGATGCTGGAAAGAAGTGATGAAATCGAAAATGTTGAGATGCCAAATCGATATATGTAATATTATTATATATCAATTGTTGTTTTTCGGTTCTATTCAATTCTTCTATAAAAAGTGTAATGATCATCCGCTTGAATCTTCATTTAGATTTGCTTTTTCAAGCTACGGTGGGTGTTTTTACCACAGCGATTTGTATTAAAGATCTTACTTGGCTTTTTTGCAACATATCATAAGTGAATAATTATCTCCTTTGATGATGGTCAAAAATAACCACTTTCGGAATGTTTTATCACATGGTAATTATCTGAGTCATTTCAGGTTTTTTTCTTTTGGAAACCGATATCAGCGCAAAAAAGTTCTTCTTGAAAACTTTTATTCAGAAGGACTGAGTTGCCTGGACGATTTATGGTGCAAACATAAAGAAAAATCCTCCTAGTTCAGAGCCAGGAGGATTCAGGATTATTTGCTCTCGATCTTTGCCCAGGTATCTCGCAATGGTACGGTCAGGTTGAATATAAGCTGCCCTGGCTTTGTATCCAGGTCAACACAGAAAAAGCCTTTGCGTTCAAACTGAAACTGTTGACCGGGCTTTACATTCGCCAAACTTGGTTCGACTCTGCATCCTGTCAGCACCTTGAGAGAATCCGGGCTCACGTAATCTAAATATGATTTATCCTCTTCCACTTTATTTGGGTTCTGGATGGTGAACAACCGGTCGTACATGCGCACTTCAGCCTCAACGGCATGCACTGCCGAAACCCAATGAATCGTGCCCTGAACCTTGCGTCCGTCGAGAGCATATCCGCCGCGGGTTTGCGGGTCATAGGTGCAATGAATCTCCTCGATCTCGCCAGTTTTTTGATTTTTCACAAAATCTTCACATTTGATAATGTACCCGTACCGCAGACGAACTTCACGCCCAGGGGATAACCTGAAATACTTTGGCGGCGGAACTTCGCGAAAATCATCCCGTTCAATATAAAGCTCTCTTGAAAATTGCAGGGTGCGTGTTCCTGCTGAAGGGTCTTCAGGGTTATTGACAGCTTCCAACTCCTCGACCTGCCCTTTAGGGTAATTGGTGATGACCACTTTGATTGGGTTAAGGACAGCCAGCACGCGTGAAGCCGTTTTGTTGAGCAGGTTACGCACATTAAATTCAAGAAGAGAGATATCGATCAAATTTTCGTTCTTGGCAACTCCGACCTGATCAATAAAGTTTCGGATCGCTTGTGCCGGGTATCCTCGCCGCCGCATGGCGCAAAGGGTGGGCATGCGGGGATCATCCCAACCTCTCACCAAGTTTTCTGAAACCAATTGCTTCAAAAATCGTTTACTCAGAATGGTATAAGTGACATTGAGCCTGGCAAATTCGATCTGCCGAGTCTTGAAAATTCCAAGTTCTTCAATGAACCAGTTATACAACGGACGGTGATCTTCATAAGCCAGATCGCAGAGCGAATGGGTGACACCTTCCATTGAATCTGATTGTCCGTGGGCAAAATCATACATCGGATAGATGCACCATTTACTGCCAGTGCGGTGGTGAGAGGCGTGCAAAATCCGGTACATGGTTGGGTCGCGCATGTTGATATTACTGGCCGCCATATCAATTTTCGCTCGCAGCACGCACGCCCCTTCCGGGAACTCTCCTCTGCGCATCCGATCAAATATATCCAGATTTTCTTCAACAGAGCGGTTGCGATAAGGGCTTTCTTTGCCGGGTTCGGTGAGCGTTCCCCGATATTCCTTGATTTGGTCGGCAGAGAGATCATCCACATAGGCCTTACCCTTTTTGATCAGTTCAACAGCATAACCATACAGAGTTTCAAAATAATCAGACGCAAACAACTCCTGGTCACCCCAATCGTAGCCCAGCCAGCGAATATCTTCTTTAATTGCATCAACATATTCGGTTTCTTCTTTTACCGGATTGGTATCATCAAACCGCAAATTGCACTTGCCGCCGAAGGCTTCAGCAATTCCAAAATCGATGCAGATGGCTTTGGCATGCCCAATATGCAGGTATCCGTTGGGTTCAGGAGGAAAACGGGTTTGTACATGATCAAATCTGCTGATACGAAGGTCTTCTTCGACGGCTTCACGGATAAAATTACTGGCGCTAACTGCAGGCTCATTTGTCATTGGGTTTACTCCTGATTTGAATACAGATAAAGCACCCGTACAGAAAGACTGGGTGCTTTACGAGAAGGCTGAGGGCAAAGGATTCGAACCTCTATATACACATCCAGAGTGTGCAGTCCTGCCATTGGACGAGCCCCCACTATTGAATGATTAAATTTTATCACGGTCACGAATCGGTGTCTAGTTAATAATTTTGCGTGTTATTTTGCGTTGTTTTGTTATATCGAATGAAAAACCGAAAGAACGGAATTTAATGTAAAATTGTTTATTGCAGGAACAATCCAGTATTTATATATGGAGAATATATGACAAATTCAAACGAACTTAAACCAATCGGTTTTAGAGACATTGTTGTGGCTGCGCAAGCCACTTCCATCGAAAAATGGCGCAAACAGGTCGTGGCAGGTCAGCCAGAGACAGGTTCGGCGTTCGCTTTTATCAGTGACGAAGGCAGCTATATGCCAGGCGGCGAAGGAACAGCCCCGACACCTCTGACGTATTTCGTCTCAGGAATGGCGCTTTGACTGATCTCTCATGTGTCGCAGGTTGCGACCAAAAAGAGACTTGTAATCCGTAATGAAAAAGTAAATGTCACCGGTCACTTTCACGAACTGGGTTCTGTATTAAGAGGTGACGCCGAAGGGTTCTGTGACGGCTTTGAAGTAACCATTTCATTGGATTCTGATGAAGATCCAAAAGAAATCAGAGAATTGATCCGTCTCGCGCGTCAGATGTGTTTCACAGAAAAAGCCCTGGCAGGCAGCACACCCGTTCAGGTTAACCATTACATTAATGGGCAGAATTTTGAGATTTAGTAAAATAATGATCAAGGCTTAAGGTTTCGCCTGACGATGTCGGCAATGGTTATTTTATGCCGTGAAATTAGCTGGCTGTTCATCATTTGGATTTGTTTGCGCGGCGAATAGAATACCTCACTCCACCCGTACCCGGCGCAAGCGGTGTCTGCGATATTATTTCCGTCTGAATCTTTCCCCCACCAGGCACGATATTCCCTTTCAAGGTCCGGTTGGATGTGAAAGTTCGGATCGGCAAAATGCGCAGAGTAATAGTAATCTGGCGGCAATGCGTTTAGCAGCGTCTCAAATACATGCACACGTACGTGAAGTTTTTTATTCGCTTCGGATTGTGCGATCCGGCAAAGCCCGCGGACGGTGGAAAGTGGCGCAATTACTTCGATCCGCTGCAAATTTTCAAACCGCTCACTCACCCTTGCAATCACCTCTTTCATCACCAGACCGCTGGCAATGCTGTCCGCCAGAAACGCGACGTTGATATTTTCTTTTTGGTGTTGGTCCAGATCTTTATCTTTAAAGAGTGTCAGCTCAACTGTCCGGTTATACACGGGAACTGAACTGTCAAAAACATGATGCGCGTCCAGAACAATCTCATCGCAGAAAAAACCGTAATTTGAAAATATGGCTTCAGCAACCAGATATTTCAACCCTTCGCGCGCGATCGGGAATATTGCAATATTCTGTTGTTTTAAACTTGAAAAAATCCCCGCCAGTGAAGGCGATCCTGTTAATATCGTTATTGCATCACCAATGACTTGAGCGCGGTCTGAGCCCAGACATAATTGTCCGGGCAATATTTGCTCAGCTCGAGAGGAAAATTCGTTGGCATTCAAACCGATAATATCCAGTAAATTTGAATCCAAATTGCATTTTCTTAAATACATAAATTTGGAGGTGGCGTCATTATGATAAAGAACAATTTCCAGTTCAGGCGCATCACTGATGGATAATCGCCCGGGTCTAAAAAAACCGCTTTCTCCGGAGTGATGTTGGTAGAGAAGCGGTTCGTCTAGCGTCAGCGCGCCTTCAATCTTGTTAATTACATCCTCTGTAAACGAAACAGGATATTCGTATTGAGACATTTTCTCTCCTTCATGGTGACAGTGAATTGAATTCCTGACCAAAAAGAAGCAAGTGTCATTTCATAAAAATGCCTTCATGACTTGCCTTAAAGATTTTATATGATAATTGGTTTTTTGGGAAACAAAAACTCGCATTAAATCAATAATTGTACTGAAACCCCGTGCGCTTCATCTATTTAATTGGTACAATCAAAAAGGTTGCTTAATCTTTTAAACAACAGAAACAGCTCTTCGACACACTAAAAGGATTACTCATGGACAAAGCCCCGAAATTTCCGTATGATTTTATCGATAAAGTGATCGTTTCTGAAGAAGAAATTAGAGATCGTGTTGAGGTTCTTGGCAGACAAATCGCGGCAGATTATCATGATTCCAGGAATCTGTTGCTGCTGGGTCTGCTGCGCGGGAGTGTGGTCTTCATCACCGATCTGATGCGCCACATTCATCTGCCCATGACTATGGATTTTATGTCTGTGTCTTCCTATTCAGGCTCAGAATCCAGCGGGTTCGTGCGGATCGACTCTGATCACAAGACAAATATCCAGGGGTGGGATGTCATTCTGGTCGACGATATCATTGATACAGGCTATACCGTCCATACGGTGAGCAAATTGCTGCTTGACCGAAAACCCCGCAGTCTCAAAGTCTGCGCTTTGCTTGATAAAGAAGAAAGACACAAGGTAGACATCAAGATCGATTACTATGGGTTCAAGATTCCCGATTATTTTGTGGTCGGTTACGGGCTTGATATTGATGAAAAAGGTAGAAATCTGCCCTATATCGCGTCAGTCGACCTCAAGAAATACAAGAAATAGGAGCCTGTAAACATGCCGATCATCATTGCAGTCGGAATGCAGTGGGGGGATGAAGGGAAAGGCAGAGCAGTTGACCTGCTTTCAGAAGATGTGGAGATTGTCGCACGTTACAACGGCGGTGACAACGCAGGTCACACCGTTACCGTTGGTGACAAAATTTTTAAATTGCACCTCATCCCGTCCGGCATTATCCACGGTCATACAATCGGCGTCCTGGGGAATGGTTTGGTGCTGAACCCCGCTACCCTGCTTGAGGAAATGGAAATGCTCCGTCAAGCGGGGATAATTATCACTCCTGAGCGGTTTTGGATCTCGGATGCGGCTCACTTTATCACCCCGGCACACCGGCTGATTGACCGCGCCCAGGAATCCGCGCGCGGCAAGTCGCAGATTGGCACCACGGGCAGAGGGATTGGCCCCTCATATGTTGACAAGTGTGCCCGCAGGGGCATTCGTGTCGGAAATTTGCTGCAACCGGAAGCGTTTCGCGAAAAAGTAAAACAGCATTTTGAAGATGCAAATAAACTGCTCACCATTCTCTACCGCCAGCCAGCAATTGAGGTTACCTCCATGGCCGAAGAGTTCATTGGGCAAGCCAGCCAACTCATCCCATATATCAAATGTGTTGGCATGCAAATACGGCACGCACTTAAGTATCACAAGATAATACTTGCCGAAGCCGCCCAAGGGACTTTGCTCGATCTCGACCAAGGATCGTATCCCTTTGTGACCAGTTCCTGCACCACGGCTGCCGGTATTTTCAGCGGATTGGGCATTGGCATCCAACCCGTTGACCGTGTGATCGGCATCACCAAAGCCTTTCAAACCCGTGTCGGTGCAGGACCTTTCCCGACCGAACTATTCGACAAAACCGCTGCATTTCTGCGCGGCACAGGCTCGAATCCGTGGGACGAATACGGCACCACCACTGGCCGTCCGCGGCGGGTGGGCTGGCTGGATCTTGTCCTGTTAAAATACGCGGTCGAGATCAATGGCGCAACCGAACTGTTCCTGACCAAAATGGATGTCTTGTCCGGATTAGATGAGATCAAGTTTTGTACAGAGTATCTTATGGATGGAATTCCCGTTTCTGAATTGAATTTCAGCGGCGGCGCCGCGGAATTGGAGCGCTGCCAGCCAGTTTACCGGTCCACTCCAGGATGGCAGGCTGACCTGCGTCCGATCCGCAAGTGGAAAGATCTGCCTCCGCAGGTGACTAAATATATCCAGATCATCGAAGCGTTCTGTGGTATACCTGTCACCCAGGTCTCTGTCGGACCTGAACGGAGCGCAGTGATCACACGGGAGTGAGGGTGAATGAGCGATTTTGAGAGTTACCAGAGCCCGTTTAGCTGGCGTTATGGTTCTCAAGCCATGCGTACAATCTGGAGCGAACACAATAAACGCCTGTTCTGGCGAAGCCTGTGGGTTTCACTCGCAGAAGTCCAAACCCGCTGGAACCTGGTAACCCTGGAACAACTCGAAGACCTCAAACGCCACGCCTCTCAAGTTGATCTGCCAAAATCCTTTGAAGTTGAATCCTCCTTGAAGCACGACCTGATGGCAGAGATTAAAGTATTCGCCGCTCAATGCCCGGTTGGCGGCGGCGTCATCCACCTCGGGGCCACCTCCATGGATATCAAGGACAACGCAGAGGCGCTGCAAATCCGCCAGTCGATTGAGGTTCTGGCAGAGAAACTAAAATCTTTATTACTGGCATTAGCCTCGTTGATCGAACGGACAGCCTCCATGACGGTCATGGCGTTCACGCACCTGCAGCCCGCCGAGCCCACTACATTAGGTTACCGTTTCGCCAATTTTGCACAAGATCTATTGGAAGATTATGAGGCTTTAATCGATTTCAAAAAAAACTTACGCGGAAAGGGGTTCAAGGGGGCGGTTGGGAACGCCGCATCATATATTGAACTCTTTGGTGAAGATGGGTTCGAAGATTTCGAAAGACAGATCAGTGAGTTGATCGACCTGCCATTTTTCCCGGTCACCACCCAGACCTATCCGCGCCGCCAGGATTACATCCTTTTAAGTCGTTTGGCAGGACTCGCTGCGACCCTGAGCAAATTCGCGTTTGACCTGCGGGTCCTGCAATCGCAACCCATCGGTGAACTCTCGGAGCCCTTTGGTCAAAACCAGGTAGGGTCATCCGCAATGCCGTTTAAACGTAACCCGATTGACGCCGAAAAAATTGATTCGCTAGCCCGAACTGTATCCGTTGCGCCGCAAATCGCCTGGCATAATGCCGCCAATTCCTTGCTTGAACGCACTCTGGATGACAGCGCCAACCGCCGTACGTTGCTGCCAGAGTCTTTTCTTGCGCTGGATGAAATGGTCATTACGACATTCAGGATCATCTCTGGAATTGTGATTAATCAACAAGCAATTGACAAGACCAAAAATACCTATGCTCCATTTGCAGGGATCGAGAGACTGCTAATGGTTCTGGTTAAGAAAGGCGCAGACCGCCAGAAAATGCATGAGCTGCTTCGAGAACACAGTCTGGCTGCCTGGCAGGAGATGGCAGATGGCAAGCCCAATCCGTTGGTAACCAGTCTGACTTCTGACCCGATACTCTTGAGTTTTTTGTCGCAAGAAGAAATCCTGCATGCCATGGACTCTGATCAATATGTTGGCATTGCTCAAAAACGCGCACTTTCAATCGCACACCAAATTACCAGGCTATTCGATAAATGATGACGTTTCTCACTCAGCGACAAGACCCTCATGCGCATGAGGGTCTTGTCGACTACCAATAATTAAGACCATTATTATTTATCCGCAACCACTCTGGCGACTTGATCCTTCTCGTCTGTGGTGAGTACCCTGGCAAGGTCAAGCAGGATCACCAGGCGTTTATCGAGTTTGGCAACGCCAATAATGAACTCGGAATTCACGGTGCTTACCATAGGAGGCGGGAGCTCAATGACACTATCATCGATGGTCAATACCTCTGAAACTGCAGACACGATCATGCCGATCTTCAACCCGTCAATGCTTGAAACCACGATGCGAGTCTCGGTGTTGTGTTCCTGGGCCGCCATTCCAAAACGTTTGTGCAGGTCAACCACCGGGATCACGCTGCCACGCAGATTGGTGATCCCTTCCACATATGAAGGAGCCTGGGGAATTTT
>WOUT01000049.1 GCA_009773005.1 Chloroflexota bacterium
CAAATTGTGTATGGGTGTTAACAAAAAATGACCGTTACAACCCATTCCTCAGCGCGAATACAGTAAAAGCACTTGGCGCTTCCAATTTGGAGCGCATCGACCCACAAGGTGAGGAGGGTCTGCCCTCCGAAGATCTATTTGGGCAGGAGAACAAGAATACCTGGTGTTATTATTTCGAAAAAGCAGACCTGGCACGCCAGACGAAGGATTGGCCAGAAGTCACTCGATTGTATAACGAAGCAGAAACCAAAGGCTATGAACCCGGAAATGGAATAGAAATGATGCCGTTCATTGAGGGTTTTGCGCGTACAGGTGGCGCGAAAAAAAGTCTGCAGTTGACTATTGACGCCACAAAAAAGACCGATAATATCTCACCATTCCTGTGTGACAACTGGAACCGTTTTGCCCCGGACCTATTTGATGATGCCAGTGTCCAGGAAGCTTATCAAACGTTCTCTAAGGATTACGGTTGTTCAATTTACTTGGAAAAATAATTTTGCTACCTGGTAGGTACAATTACTGATCCTACTGTCTTACGACCGCATCCGTCATCCTGGCGATGCGAGTCATCACCTGCACATCGTGCACCCGCAAGATATCGGCTCCGCGGAGAATGCCCACCGTGCACACCGCGGCAGTGCCTTCTACACGCTCTTCGGGCGGCAGGTTAAGGGTGTAGCCAATGAAAGACTTACGCGAGGGGCCCAGCAGCACTGGAAACCCAAGCGCTTTGATCTCACCCAGCCGGTTGACCAGCTCAAGGTTTTGTTCCACGGTTTTGCCAAAACCAATGCCGGGATCGAGGATGATCTGACGGTCTTGAACCCCAGCCGCGCGCGCGATCTGGACGCTTTCCATCAATTCCCGCTTGACGTCTTCGATCAGATTATCATATGGCACACCGATATAACGACCCCCCAGGCGGTCTTGCAGTTCGGCTTGGGTTGGTTTGCTGCGATTGTGCATGAGAATGACAGGCGACTGGCGCCTGGCAACCGTCTCTGCCATCTTTGGGTCAGCGCGCAGCCCCCACACATCATTGATCCATTGCGCGCCGGCTTTCAAAGCCGCATCAGTCACCGCTGATTTGTACGTATCCACTGAGATCAAGACATTCAACCGCTCATGAATGGCTTCAATGACCGGGATCACCCGGTCGAGTTCTTCTTGCAGGCTCACGGTTTTAGCGCCTGGACGGGTACTCTCACCGCCAATATCAAGGATATCAGCCCCCGCTTCAACAAACCGCTGCGCCTGATCCAGCGCGGCGATCAACGTATCATCTGCGCTCAACAGCCCATCCCCTGAAAACGAATCGGGAGTGACGTTGAGGATGCCCATGATGTATGTTTTTTTTCCGTACTCTAAAAAGGGATTGACCGCGGTCATTGTAAAATCTCCACAAGAGTTATGAGTGGTTTTCAATTTTTAGAATACCTGAAATGTCAACGAATTCCAGGAGTTCTTTCACGGTGAGGTTATTTCCGGGGATGATCAATTCAGGCTGGATCTCAGCTAACGGGATAAGCACGAACGCACGTTCAGCCATGCGCGGGTGAGGGATCACAAGGTTCGGGGTGTTGAGGGCTTGATCACCAAAAAACAATATATCGATGTCGATAATCCGCGGGCCGTACCGCTCGGTTGTCACCCGACCCATTTTAATTTCGATTTCTTTAACAAATTTCAAAAGCTCATACGGGTCAAAACGCGTTCGACCTTCAACGACCTGGTTCAGAAAGGAAGGTTGATCTAGCAATCCCCAAGGAGAGGTTTCGTAAATACTGGAGGATTGGACTAATGTTACTTGTTTTTCCAGTTCTTCTCGCGCGCGGGTTAAGTTCTCGCGCCGGTTTCCTATATTTGTGCCGAGCGCGAGGAAGACGGTTGATTTGAAAGGAGTTTCTCTTAACACTGTTTATCCGCCCCGGAATGCGTTGACCAAATCTGCCAGCAAACCGTAAGCGGTGGTTTCGGGTCCGGGGTTGCTTTCAAGAATGCCCAAACCCGGCAGGGTATCCGTCTCGAACTGTACAAAGGAACTGGTGCCATTGATACTATAAAGCGGGCTGGTCGGGCTAACGCGCAGCGGAGCGACCTTTGCTTCGAGACCACTAGACGTCCGATGCGCTGAACAGACCAGCTTCCAACGTTCCCCTTTGTTGAGTGCATCCTGGATCATGTCTTTAGTAATATCCCGGATACCAGTCCGGTTGATTTGATCAGGTTTAAGTGGAATACCCATTAAAACCGTGGATAGAGCGGCAACCTTGATAGCGGCGTCCCAACCGTCGATATCCGCGCTGGGGTCGGTCTCTGTAATCCCGACAGATTGACCATAGATGACCGCTTCTTCAAAGGTTTTTCCTTGTTCCATCAATTCAAGCAGCAAATTGGTGCATGAGTTCAAGATGCCGTGGAACCCTTTGATCTCAATGGCTGGCAGAGGACCCCTAAAAAGCGAGAAGATCGGCGCGCCATCCATGACAGAGGATTCGAACAGGAAGCGACGGTTCATTTTCCTGGCGAGAACAGTTAATTCATTATAGGCATGGACAACGGGACCTTTGTTGGCGGTGATGGCATGCATCCCCATTTCAAGGGCGGTTTTCAGGTGGTCAGCCGCGGGTTGACCGGTGTGATGATTAACCGGTGAATTCTCAAAGAGCACATCAGCCGGGCAGGAACGGATGAATTCGATAATAGACCCCGGAGTTGCAATGGTCGATAGAGAGTTCAAGGTTTCACCTGATTCGATCAGTTTTAGCGCTTTTTGGGTGTCAATTCCGTCAGGATTGATGGCCAAGCCGTGGCTGCCGGTGGCAATGCCTACCACGGTAGTGTTGAACTCAAAATCATTCCTTAATACAGATCGTTTTGTGTCCAGCAAACGAATCAGGGCTCTTCCGACATTACCAAATCCAACTAGGACGAGTTTGATCTCTTTCATTTCACACTCCAAAAAGAATATATTTGATTGTAACATTTTAAGAAAATGACAAGTTGATTACTCGCCAAATTCTAAATCATTTTTGTTTATATGAGCCTTCCGTTCTGCCAATGCGCAGCCGCTACACCAAACGTTTCTCCTATGAATATTGGCATGTCCCGCTTAAATGTTTCCCTGTTACCAGTCGTGATGAAGCGAACCTCTGCCGGGGAATGACTATCAACCAGCCATCCGTGGGAACCCAACAGACGGCGGACTTGCAGCGCAATAGCCGGGGCGGGGTCGATGACACGCACCTTGGGGCCGACAATTTGCTGAATCAACGGGATGACGAAAGGGTAATGCGTACAGCCGAGCACAACTGTATCAATCCCTTTTTCGAGCATGGGGTGGAGGGCATTTTCAAGAATCGCTCGCGTTTCCTGTCCCTCCAGATTGCCTTTTTCGATCTGGCTAACCAGACCGGGGCAGTGGCTCTGGAGTAATTCAACCCCATGGGCAAAACGCTCGACCACTGAAGCATACACTTCGCCCTGAAAAGTGACATCGGTTGCCAAAACCCCAACCACACCGGAATGAGTTTGCTCGGCAGCCGGTTTAACTGCCGGTTCCATGCCAACGAACGGGATTTCAGGAAATTCCAATCTTAAGGTTTTTAATGCAGCAACAGAGGCGGTATTACATGCCACCACGATCAACTTCGCCCCCTGATTGATCAAATATCGAGTGATCTCAATTGCGAAACCACGCACCTCTTCCAACTGCCGGACACCGTAAGGTACGTTGGCTTGGTCAGCGAGATAGATCACGGGTAGCGCAGGCATCAGTTCACGGATTGCCCGCAAGACAGTGAGACCGCCAACACCTGAATCAAACACTCCAATTGACGAGGTCATAAAAACTCCATAGATTATTTATTGCAGGCAGTGACAAAGGCCCTAAATAGTTTCTGCTGTTCCTCTTTTTCCTGGATGCCTTCAGGATGCCACTGCACTCCGATCAACGTAAATGGGTCACCGGGTATTTCAACTGCTTCTATTAAACCATCAGTTGAACTGGCTGTCACCATTAACCCGGGGGCAAGATCTTTGATCGCCTGATGATGAAAACTGTTGACCAGGATGGTTGTTTTCGCGATGATTCGCGCCAGTTTTGTATCAGGTGCAATATTTACTTCATGAGCGAAAAAGTTCTTGCCTTTACTCTCCGGTGTGCTGTGTTCTGTTGCGGTATTGAATTGTGCCGGGATATGCGTGTAAAGCGTGCCGCCGAGCGCCACGTTGATCACCTGAACTCCGCGGCAAATTCCCAGGATTGGCAAGTGATTCGCCAGCGCTTCCTTGACCAGTGCGATCTCTAGCCTGTCACGCTCTTCTGAGGGATCACCGATCTCAGGGTGAGGTTCACCATCGAACAATTTGATATCGACATCCTCGCCGCCGGAGAAGAGCACCCCGTCGACTCTTCCGCAAAGAGCGATAATTTCCTCTAAAGGAAATTCATTCGGGATCATCAAAGGCAAACCGCCTGCCTTTTTAACAGAGTTGACATATGCGGAGGATAAAGAGTTTAGGTTAATACCGTTGGGGTGGATTTGGCTGACAGTAATGGCAATGATGGGTTGAGACATTTTACCTCTCAAAAAGTAGAGTTAATAGAACAAAGGGCGCAACCTCGGCGTAGGTTGCACCCTGATGTAATCATCACGTTGGTGATTAGTTAAATTTCTGTTTGAGGCGGGCACCTTTACCAGAGCGTTCGCGAAGAAAGTACAAACGGGCGCGGCGGACTTTGCTATGCCGTTCGACCACGACCCGGTCAATGCGCGGGGAGCGAAGCAGGAAGGTGCGTTCCACACCAATTCCGTTGCTGGCAACGCGGCGGACCGTGAAGGTGGAGCTGGTGCCATTATTGTGCATGTAAAGGACAACACCTTTGAACTCCTGAATACGTTCTCGGGTGCCTTCTTTAATCTTCACGTGCACGCTAACTGAATCTCCGGTTCTGAGTTCCGGAATATTCGGGTTAACGGGAGCATCATATGCTTTGATTAAATCGCTCATTTTCTACACCTGACTTTAAATTTCTTACCGTATGCACGGCGCGAAACAAGATTATAACATGGGTTGCGCACAAAAACAGGATTAGTTTAAAACAGATTAATTTAATAATTATAGAATTTCACCGAGTAACGGTTTCAAGAGTGTGTTATTCTCGTATTATTTGGTAAAATTCCATTCGAGATTGCTTTTTTCATCTATAAGTATTGTAACCGTATCTTACAGATCCAATTCATTAGAAAACCCAAAGCAATGTGAAAAGGGGTGAAGGTGGACGAGGAAAAGATGTTCATTGCAGTAGATATTGGAGGCACACAGCTTCGCGCGGCGCTCTATCCAGAGCATGGGATTGAGCCGATCGACAAGCAGATCATTGTCACGCATGCGGGCGATGAGAAACCAGAGGATCGTTTGATTGATCTGATCGGTTCTGTTTGGCCTAAACACGGGGGTGTGCAACGGATCGGCGTCGCTGTGGCGGGACCAGTCAACCCGAAAACCGGGGTGGTCTATAATGCCCCCAATATTTCGGGTTGGATAGATCTGCCATTGGGTGGGTTGATCGAAAAACACCATAAAACCACTGCGATCCTGGGAAACGACGCCAACCTGGCGGCGCTGGGCGAATGGAAGTATGGCGCAGGTGTTGGGCATCATGATTTGATCTATTTGACCATCAGCACCGGCATCGGCGGCGGCATCATCATCGACGACCGTCTGCTGGTAGGACCGCAAGGGATTGCCGCGGAAGTTGGGCATATCACGGTGCTGCCAGACGGACCAATGTGCGGCTGCGGGCATCGCGGTCACCTTGAGGCGGTATCCTCCGGGACCGCCATTGCCAATTACGTAGAAACTCAACTCAGTCAAGGTAGAGCATCGATATTGTCATTGAACTCCCAAAAACCAACCGGACGTCTGATCGCAGAAGCCGCTGCTAAAGGTGACTTGCTTGCGCTGGAAGCTTTTGAGTATGCAGGCGCCTTCCTTGGCCGGGCGATTGCGGATCTTCTGCATATTTTCAACCCGACCGTGATCGTTTTGGGCGGTGGGGTGACAAACGCGAAGGATATCTTGATGAACCCGGTAAGACGCGCTATAGATGAAAGCGTCATGACCCCTGAATACAAGGAAAATCTGGAAATCTGTTTTGCAAAATTAGGCGACCAGGCGGGGTTGGTCGGCGCGCTGGCTTTAGCGCGTTCCTGAGTTCTTTTTAAAGGTTGTCAGTTCCCCAGTAATGGAAGTATATATTCATCGACTTCATCGTCGGTGGAGGGAGTTTTGACGCCGCTAAACAACGACCATTCCTCCCAGTGTTGAACCTTTTTTCTGGGTTCGAGCTGCTGCAATGGCCCAAGCGATTCCAATTCCAGCATCTCATCATTGGTAAAGGTCTCGAAATTGCAATTAATATCTGAGTATTTTGCTGATGGAGTGTAATCAAACTTTTTAACGAATAAATTCCCATCCCTCAAGTAGCCTGCCCAACCATGCGTGTTTAGAATACCCAGCTTTTGCGGTTTGGTGGATGTTTCATCTTGCCGCAGGAAGATGTAACGCTCTCCCCATGTCCATCTTGAATCGCTCATTCTCGTGTAACCCCATAAAGTGATCGAATGGGTTGGGGTGAGCTGTTGTGGAAACTCAATTCTCTCAGCATGAGGGACGATCGCTACACCTCCTGCCCGCATCACTGACAGCGCCCAGGCTGCCAGGGGGACAGTCCAGACACCATTATTAATAAGGATATGCTTGACTTTAACGGATGATTTAGTTTCAGACAAATGGATCTCAATCGCTTTTTGGATGCCGCAGGGTTCTGTTTGTGAGGTGAGACGTAAGCCGTCAATAATTTGCTCAACCTGAACCTTGTGATTATCCGGCGCGTAGGTTCGCTCAGCTACTTCAGGAGCGTGCCAAAGTCTGTGACCGCCAAAAATATGCCACTCGCTGCCTCCTGTTAGACCGGCTTCATCTGTTTTTACATAAAACTGATTCTCGCCATTCTTGAATCCAAAGAAGATGATCCTTGGTCCAACATCAGTCGTGACGATCAAATCAAGATGATCATTGCTGATCTTATAGCAATTTGGCCAGCCACCGTATTGGATTTTTGAAATTTGGATCATATCAACGCCTGCCTGAGTGATTTTGGGATGATAATTCATTTTATCATTTCAACCAAAATTAATGGAACAGAAATTAATTAACTATCGAAAAACAGAACAAAACCAGTACCTAAAAATGCGCAATAATTGAGTAAAATTGAATACTGAAAATTGCATAAACCAAGGGATATCATGAAAAAAACTACTTTGTGGAAAACTATCGTTCAAATCGCTCTTGTTCTGGGGTTGTTGGTTGTGTTGATTCCAACCCTCAATGTTTCAGCAGAGAATAAAGTTCTGCCTGGTTCTCAGTCTGAGGGTGGTTTCAGTTTGCAACCAAGGCTTCAGCAATCAACGCCGGTGGTGATTTATTTCTTTTGGGGAGATGGCTGCCCGCATTGTGCAAAGGCAAAACCTTTTCTTGATGAACTCGCACAAAAAAATCCACGCGTGCAGATCAAATCCTTTGAAGTCTGGCATGATGAAGAGAACCTTGAACTATTTAAAAAATTCGCCGCAGGCTTCGGATTTGAACCGAAATCAGTGCCCACCTTCTTTATTGGTGAAAAACATTGGGAAGGATACTCTGATTTTATCGGCGAAGAGATTCAAACAGCAGTTGAACAATACCTGATTTCTGGTTACTCGGATAAAGGCGCTCAGTTCCTGTCTGGAGTTTCTGTAACCGAAGTACCTACGCCTGAGGCTACGCCTTCAGGAGCGCCAGCAGGTGGAAAGGTAATCAAGATCCCGTTGATCGGCAATGTGGATGTAACAGGACAATCGTTATTAATCAGTACACTGCTGATTTCGTTTGTAGATGGTTTTAATCCGTGTTCGATTTGGGTGTTGAGTATGCTGCTGGCAATCACTCTTCACGCCGGTTCACGCAAAAAGGTATTGATCATTGGTTTTGTATTCATCACCGTCACTGCTGCGATCTATGCTCTTTTCATCGCGGGGTTATTTACTATGTTCACGGTGGTCAGTTTTATGGGTTGGATACAGGTTGTAGTCGCGCTGGTAGCCCTGTTCTTCGCGCTGGTCAATATTAAGGATTATTTCTGGTACAAAGAAGGCGTCTCTTTCACCATCGACGATAAAAAGAAACCGGGGATTTATCAAAAGATCCGAAAGGTAATGGACGCGGGGGATTCTTTCTGGGGGTTGGTTGGCGGCACTATTGTTCTGGCAGCAGGGGTCTCCCTGGTCGAGTTCTCATGTACGGCAGGCTTCCCGGTACTGTGGACGAACCTGCTCACCGCTCAAAATGTTCCGGTGTTAACATTTGTACTCCTGCTACTGGTGTATATGATTATCTACCAGATCGATGAGCTTGGAATTTTCCTGGTGGCAGTGTTCACACTCAAAGCAAGCAAGATCGAAGAAAAACACGGACGCATTCTCAAGTTGATCGGGGGTGTTCTCATGCTCACCCTCGCGGGTGTGATGCTGGTCAAGCCCAGCCTGATGAGCGACCTGGGTCAATCATTAGTCGTATTCGGGATCGCGTTTGGAATGACTCTCGTGATCCTGGTCTTGCACCGGGCGATCCTGCCCCATTTGGGAATCCATATCGGTTCTGAGTTTTCAGGACGGAAAAAGAAGAAGTAGAGTCTGTTTCAATAAATATGAATCCATGAGGGTAGGTGTAGCAACCTGCCCTCAGTTTTTTAATTTATGCCACCGACCGTAAAGAAATAAGAACATTTTATTAATAGACATTTCACTTTTTTTTACATAATTTAAGACCTGGACACTTGTATAACAGAACAGCAAACCTCCTGTGTTTTATTTTTATTGGTTGAGTTTTTCACCTTTATCTTTATTTACCTAAAAAAATGGGTTTCTGGCACCGAAGACGATTAACGAGTATCAATCAGGATTCTTAAGGTTGGGAAATCGGAAAAAGAAGTTGGAGATCAATTATGATGAAAACTCCCTGATTGCAGATCACTATGTGGCGCACACCTGACAGGTGTGAGGATACTCACTGAAAGAGAATGCTGTTCCGGCATGAATGCAGAGAAATCTGACGATAAAACTTGTAAAAAAAATTAATGAGAACCGAAAGGGCACAACTATGAAAGCGCTAAACAATCTTAAAACAGGAGTCAAACTTATCGGTGGTTTTGCGGTCGTCGCGCTGATCACGCTGGTCGTTGCTTTTATGGGATACACCAACATAAAAAAAATCAACGATGGCATGACCACCATGTATTTTGACCGTTTGTTACCAATTGAGAATCTTGGTGAGGTTGACGCAGGACTTTACCAAATGCGTGGGGATGTTTACAAATTGCTCTTGATCCCCTCGGAAGCAGCGGCCAGCGAGAAAAAAATTTCTGATCTGGTCAAAAACATCGATGAACGGATCGTAAAATACAAAGGAACATACCTGTTAGATTCAGAAGTGGCAGCCCTGGCCGCGTTTGAACCCGCCTGGGCAGAATACCAGGCGGCGGTCGCCGAGATCCTCGCCTGGAACAAGTCTGGAAACAGCGCAAAAGCGATTGCCAGCCTGACAGGCACAGGGCGGGCATCCACTGCACGGAAGGCAGTCGGTGGATCTTTACAAAAATTACTCGATATCAACGTTAAAGCTGGAGACGAGTTGAACACAAAGGGTGATGTCACTTTTGCCGGCGCCACCCTTACGATCTTAATTGTGGCAATCACATCTTTTTTGCTGGCGCTCGCCATAGGGATCGTGATCAGTCGATCTCTCACGAAACCTTTAGGGGTTCTGGTGAACATTGCCACCTCCGTTTCTGTGGGAGATCTTGTGCGCGATCTGGATCAGAAGGTCAAAGATTCGCTTACCATGCGTAAAGACGAAGTGGGGGATATTGCTAAATCATTTGACCAGGTGATCAACTACATGCAGGCCGGGGCAGAGGCAGCCAATACCATTGCCCAAAACGACTTGACTGTTATGGTCACCCCCATGAGCGAAAAAGATGAACTGGGCGTCGCCTTTGCCAAGATGATTGCAGGACTGCGGGAAACGGTTGGCCAGCTGGCCCAGAGCGCTACCAGCCTGGGCGCAGCCTCGGAACAACTTGCCAGCGCTGCCACCCAGGCCGGGCAAGCTACCAATCAAATCGCCGCGACAGTGCAGCAGGTCGCCAAAGGTACGGCAGACCAGGCTGCCGCAGTCACTAAAACCGCATCTGCCGTCGAACAAATGTCTCAGGCAATTGAAGGCGTGGCAAAGGGTGCACAGGAACAGAGTAAATCAGTTTCGAAGGTCTCAAACGCCACCGATCAGATCAATACAGCCATTCAGCAGGTTTCTGGCAATGCGGCTGCGGTGACCACCGATTCAGCGGCTGCAGCCGAAGCAGCCCGCAAAGGCGCTCTCACGGTCGAACAAACCCTCACTGGCATGCAAAGCATCAAAGCCAAGGTAGGCGCGTCCGCTGACAAAGTACAGGAAATGGGCAGGCGCTCGGAAGAAATTGGCAAGATCGTTGAAACCATCGAGGATATCGCCTCTCAAACCAACCTGTTGGCGCTCAACGCAGCCATAGAGGCGGCCCGCGCCGGTGAACACGGCAAAGGCTTTGCAGTGGTTGCCGATGAAGTCCGCAAGCTGGCGGAACGTTCTTCTCTGGCTACCAAAGAAATCGGCAGTTTGATCAGCGGAATCCTGAAGACCGTGGCTGAAGCCGTGAAAGCCATGGAAGAAGGTTCAAAGGAAGTGGAACTGGGTGTTGTCAGCGCCAACCAGTCTGGTGTAGCTCTGTCAGATATCCAGGCTGCGACAGAGGCGGTAAATAAACAGGCTGCTCTGGCAGGAGAAGCCAGTGGACGGATGAAAATAGCTTCTGAAGAACTTGTCTCGGCCGTGGATTCGGTTTCAGCGGTTGTTGAAGAAAACACAGCCTCAACGGAAGAGATGGCAGCCAATTCCACCGAGGTAAACCAGGCGATAGAGAGCATAGCCAGTGTCAGTGAAGAAAACAGCGCTGCCATCGAAGAAGTCAGCGCAAGCGCGGAAGAGATGAGCGCCCAGGTGGAAGAAGTGACCGCCTCAGCGCAATCGCTCGCAGAGATGGCACAAACTTTACAGGCAGTTGTTGCTCAGTTCAAACTAACAGTTAAATAGAGGTTTCAGGGCAGGTAAATAAGATTTTCCTGCCTTGAACATCCAATTGACCAGGAGACTAAAATGGAAAAACAGCTTGTTATCTTTGAACTGGGAACCGAGCATTTTGGGATCGAGATTGCCTCAGTGGAAGGAATTGTAAAAATGCAGGAAATCACCAAAATTCCCCAGGCTCCTTCATATGTGGAAGGGATCACCAATCTGCGTGGCAGCGTGATCCCGGTGGTTGACCTGCACAAACGTTTTGGAATGGCGGCC
>WOUT01000050.1 GCA_009773005.1 Chloroflexota bacterium
CTTCACTGGCTACCGACCGCAGTTCTACATCCGCACCATGGATGTGACCGGATCGGTGGTACTGCCCGAGGGTGTTGAGATGGTCATGCCTGGTGATAATGTCACCATGGAATGCGACCTGATCATCCCCGTGGCTTTGGAACAAGGCTCTAAGTTTGCTGTTCGTGAAGGTGGTCTGACGGTTGGCGCCGGTGTGATCACAAAAATTCTGGCATAGGTAGATGATGATGGCAAAACAAAAAATTCGAATTCGCTTAAAGGCTTACGACCATCGTGTACTCGACCAATCCGCAAAACGGATCGTAGAGACTGCAGAACGCAGCGGTGCTCAGGTAGTTGGACCAGTTCCTCTGCCAACTCGTATTGAAAAATTTACCGTTCGACGTTCAGCATTTATTGATAAAGACTCACATGAACATTTTGAGATTCGCACCCATAACCGTTTGATCGACGTGCTTGATCCTGATTCAAAGACGATCGACATGCTCATGCGGTTGAATATGCCCGCCGGTGTAGATATTGAAATTAAGATCTAAAGTTAGTACCGCGAATTCGTTTTGTGATCTCGGTAGATCACCTTAAAAATTAGAAATACCCCTGGCATTATCCGCGATTTGCGGTATAATGATCAGGTTTTGGGTACCAACCCAAAAAGGCAACTCAAGAGCGGTTTTGTACGCGCACGAGACAAAAATCAAAAGTGTCGCAGCAAACAGCTGACTGAGTTGTGCAGGGATGATGCAACCAAGCCCAGGTTGACAGTCCCGACAATAAATATTGAAGGAGAACAACTGAGATGTTTAAAGGGCTGATCGGAAAGAAAATCGGCATGACCCAGATTTTCGATGAAAATGGCGCGGCGCTACCTGTTACGCTAATCGAAGCTGGGCCGTGTTTCGTTACCCAGATCAGACGTGTGGAAAACGAAGGTTATTCCGCCGTGCAATTGGGTTTCGAAGAGGTAAAACCGAAACGCTTGGCTGGTGGTGAAATCGGCCACCTCAAGCGCAGCAACCTTCCTCCTCTTAAATACCTGAAAGAATTCAGAACAAAAGAAATCCAGGTAAACGAGGGTGACAAGGTTGATGTCAGTCTTTTCGCTGTTGGCGAAAAGGTGGATGTCGCAGGTGTTAGCAAGGGTAAAGGGTTCGCTGGCGCTGTGAAGCGTTATCATTTTAGAGGTGGACCAAAAACCCACGGTCAATCTGACCGTTGGCGTGGGCCAGGTTCTAATGGCGCAACCACAACCCCGGGTCGAGTCTTCAAAGGTTCTCGCAGGCCTGGTCATATGGGCGATGAAGCCGTGACTGCGCAAAACCTTAAAGTTGTCTTGGTAGATGCCGAACGAAATGTGATCGGCGTGAACGGCTCCGTACCTGGTGCACGCGGTGGCCTCGTGATCATTAATGCATCGCGGAAGATGTAATTCATTTTCCAGAACCGTTTACCTGGACTAAGGGAGCATATGACAATGGAAGTTGAAGTCTTAAATATGGAGGGCAAGAAGATCAGCATGGTTGAATTACCCGCTGCGATCTTTGAAGCCCCAATCAATATTGATCTCATGCACCAGGCATTCGTTCGCCAAATGGCAAACGCGCACCTTGGAACGCATGAAACCAAGACAAAGAGTTTTGTCTCAGGTGGTGGAAGAAAACCCTGGCGACAAAAAGGTACCGGACGTGCCCGACAAGGATCAACCCGTTCCGCGCAATGGAAAGGCGGCGGCAAGATCCACACCCCGCACATGCGGTCTTATGTACAGGCTATGCCACATAAAATGCGTCAGGCAGCTTTACGTTCCGCGCTTTCTGTTAAAGCAGCTGAATCTATGATCATTGTTGTCGATGAACTGAAAGTGATTGAACCCAAGACTCGCTTAATGGCTAGTGCGTTAAATACGCTGGTAGGTACCGCAAGCGCTCTTGTTTTGATCCCGGCAATGGAATCTTACGAAAGCATAGTTCGATCAACTAATAACATTCCGGATGCCAAGGTACTCAACGCTAATTATCTCAACATTCGGGATTTGATGGTTTTCGACAAACTTATTATGCCGATCTCTGCTCTTGATTTGATCAAGGCTAACCTGGGATAGGAGGAGGATAAAATGAGCTCGATTTATGAAGTACTCCGCCGCCCGATTGTGACTGAAAAATCCAATTACATGGTGAATAAACTTCACCAATATGTTTTTGAAGTTGCTAAGGATGCCAATCGAACAATGGTAAAAGATGCGGTCGAGAAAATTTTTGAAGTAAAAGTCGTTCGAGTAAATATCATCAATGTTCCTGCCAAACGTGGAAGAAAAGGCCGCAGCCGCCGACTAACAGTAACCTCTGCGGAGTATAAAAAAGCAGTGATCACTCTGATTCCCGAAGATCGAATTCCAATATTTGAAGGGGTGGAGTAATGGCTATCAAGATATATAAACCAACAACCCCCAGCCGCCGTAACATGACCGGGTATAGCTTTGATGAAATTACCAAGGATACGCCCGAACGCTCTTTGATCGTCTTACGAAAGGCTCATGCTGGTCGTGATAATAAAGGCCGCATTTCTGTTCGCCATCAAGGCGGCGGGCAACGTCAATTCATTCGCCTCGTGGATTTCAAGCGAAACAAGATCGGAATCCCAGCGAGAGTGTCTGCAATCGAATATGATCCAAACCGGACTGCCCGATTAGCATTATTGGTCTATGCAGATGGTGAAAAACGCTACATCATTGCGCCAGTCGGTTTGAAAGTGGATGATGCAGTAATGACTGGCCCTGCCGCAGAAATTCGTCCCGGCAACAGCCTTCCCATTTCCAATATCCCTGTCGGCACAATGATCCATAACATCGAACTGAAAGAGGGAAAAGGTGGCCAACTTGTTAGGTCAGCTGGTACTTCAGCCCAGTTGCTTGCGAAAGAAGGCGATTATGCCCAGGTCCGCATGCCCTCTGGCGAAGTCCGCTTGATCCGACAGAAGTGCTATGCAACCATCGGCCAGGTCGGAAACACTGACCACAGCAATATCAAACTTGGTAAAGCTGGAAGAAAACGCCACATGGGCATCAAACCCACTGTTCGTGGCACCGCAATGAGTCCGCGTGACCATCCACATGGTGGTGGTGAAGGCAGACAGCCAACCGGTATGCCGGGTCCAAAAACTCCGTGGGGTCAACCGACTCGCGGTTATAAGACCCGCCGTAATAAAGCCAGTAGTCAGTATATTGTTCGAGGCCGGAAATCCGGTAATCGGTAAGACCAGAAAATGGTCTTAATCGAGAAAGAAGGACGAAGATATGTCTAGATCGCTTAAAAAAGGGCCGTTCGTAGCCCCTAAGCTTTTGAAAAAAATTGAAGCAATGAACGCCAAAAGTGAGAAAAAGGTCCTCCGCACCTGGAGCCGCGCCAGCACGATTTTTCCTCAGATGGTTGGTCACACCATTGCTGTCCATGATGGCCGCCGACATGTGCCCATTTACATCACCGAAAATATGGTAGGACACCGCTTGGGTGAGTTTGCACCTACCCGCCACTTCCGTGGCCATTCTTCTGAAAAATCCACTGGAGCGAAATAACAATGGCTACCGATATTCGCGCTGAGTTAAAAAATTGCGGTGTCTCGGCACAAAAAACCCGCCTTGTTATTGATCTCGTTCGCGGCAGACCAGCTGTCGAAGCGCTGTCTACACTAAAATTTGCCAACAAAGTGGCTGCCCAGCATGTGAGCAAATTAGTAGCTTCTGCCGTTGCTAACGCTGAAGAAAATTTTGGAGTCAGCCGGGAGGATTTATTCATCTACAAGATCACCGCAGATGAAGCGCCCACTCGTAAATGGCGTCGTTTTGGGGCTCGCGGCCGGTTCAAGCCTTTGTTGAGACGCTCGTCTCACATCACGGTCGTGCTGCGGGAAAAAGAGTAAATTCGAGTGGAGCAGGGTTAACCACACGCTGCTCCCATGAAAAAGACACCAGGAGAAATTATGGGTCGAAAAGTACATCCAATTGGTTTTCGTCTTGGCATCAACCAGCCCTGGAAAGGTAGATGGTTTGCTGAGGGAACTGAGTATCGTGATCAGCTCCATCAAGATCTTGTCATCCGTAAAGTGGTACAAAAGGAAGCAGAAAAAGCCGGTATCTCAACAATTGAGATCGAACGCTTTCCTGGAAAAGTTAAAGTTGCCATTCACACTGCTAAACCCGGAATTTTGATCGGGCGCAAGGGCGATTCTGTCAAGAAGATCCGAATTGACCTGGAAGCATTGACTGGCAAGAAAATTGATCTTGAGATCAAAGAGATCAAAGCTCCTGATTGTGACGCACTTTTGGTTGCCAAAAACATTGCAGGTCAGATCGAACGACGTGTCAGCTATCGTCGCGCCATGAAACGTGCTTTACAACAGGCTATGCGCCAGGGCGCTGAAGGCATTAAAGTTTCAGTTGCTGGTCGCCTGAGCGGAGCTGAAATGGCTCGAATCGTGTGGCTGCGTGAAGGACGTGTTCCTTTGCAGACATTGCGCGCCAATATCGATTTTTCTCGTGCTGAAGCGCTCACGACCTATGGACGTATCGGCGTGAAAGTATGGATTTATAAAGGTGAAGTCTTGCCCAGTGTGGAAGAGAAAATCGAATCCACTGAGGGTGTATACGTAAGTGAATAGACTCTACACTGGGCATAAGCTCAGGTAATACGAAAGAGGTAGTAGCTATGTTGATGCCAAAACGTGTTAAATGGCGAAAAACAATGCGCGGTCGCATGACCGGAAAATCATTACGCGGCGCTGATATGATCTCTGGTGAATATGCCTTGCAGGCAGTTGAACCAGGTTGGGTAACCGCCCGACAGATTGAAGCCAGTCGACGTACGATTGTCCGCGCGATGAAACGCCATGGTAAGGTATGGATCCGGATCTTCCCTGATAAACCATATACACACCGCCCGCCTGAAACCCGCATGGGCAAAGGCAAAGGTAGTGTGGAGTATTATGTGGCGGTCGTAAGACCGGGCAGAATTATGTTTGAGATCAGTGGTCTTGAACACGATGCAGCAGTTGAAGCTTTGAAACAGGCTTCTTATAAATTCTCGATCAAGACCAAAATTATTGCTCGGAATCAGGCTGCAGGAGAGAGTGTATGAAAACTTCAGAAATCCGACTCTTGTCCACAGGTGAATTAAAGACCAAGCTGGAAGATGCCCAAAACGAATTGATGAACTTCCGGTTCCAAATCGTTACTGGTCAGTTAACTGATACCAGCCGACTCAAGACAATTCGCCGACAGATCGCGGTCTTCAAAACAGTTTTGCGCGAGCGCGAACTGAGTATCAAAGTGGAAGGTGAAAAATGAACGAACGACGGCGTATGACTGGTACTGTTACCAGCAATAAAATGACCAAAACCGTTGTGGTAAAAGTTGATCGAACTTATCGTCATCCTCTTTACCGAAAAGTTGTACATGCTTCGTCCAAAGTGAAAGCCCATGATCTCTTGGGATGCCAAATTGGTGATGTAGTCGTGGTGGTCGAAAGCGCCCCAATCTCACGTGAAAAGGCTTGGGTTGTTGAGTCCATCGTAAAACGCGAAGGGAAAACCCTGAGCGTTGCCGAGGAGGTAGTTGAATGATTCAGCATGAGTCTCGCCTAAAAGTAGCCGATAACACCGGAGCGCGTGAGTTGCTGGTCATTCATGTCACCGGTGGGTCCACTAGAAAATTTGGTGGAGTAGGTGATATCGTTGTAGCGACCGTTAAATCTGCTGCACCTCAAGGGTCAGTGAAAAAAAGCGATATTGTGAAGGCTGTAATCGTTCGAACAGCCAAAGAATGGCGCCGTGAAGATGGATCCTCGATTCGATTTGATGATAACGCTGCAGTAATCCTGGATGCAGATGGTCAAAATCCGAAGGGTACGCGTATCTTTGGTCCCGTAGCGCGTGAATTGCGTGAAAAGGGTTTCATGAAGATCGTTTCCCTTGCCCCGGAAGTTCTTTAAGCCAGGATATAGGAGCGATCAAATGAAAATGAAGATTCATAAAGGTGATCAGGTAGAAGTCATCAGCGGCCGATTGGATGACAAAGGCAAACGCGGTGAAGTGATCAAAGTACTGCCTGAAGTTGAACGCGTTGTTGTGCAAGGAATTAATATGCGCACAAAACACCAACGGCAGGTTCAGTCTCAAGGTCGCACGGTCAATCCTGGTAAAGTCCGTTTTGAAGCGCCAGTCAGTGTTTCCAATGTCATGATCGTTTGCAAAAAATGCAATAAACCGACACGGATTCAACTGATTCGCGAAGATGACAAAACAAAGCGGATTTGCAAGGAATGCACTGCGATTATCGATGAATAAGCCGCTTGGGAGAGTGTTTTAATGAATATATTGAAAGAACGTTTTCAGAAAGAAATCTCACCGGCTTTGATGAAATCGCTGGGATTCACAAATGTTATGCAGGTCCCGCGAATCATGAAGGTCGTAATCAATATTGGTCTCGGTGAGGCGATGGATAACCCAAAAGCCCTGGATGCTGCGGTGATTGATCTAACCACGATAACAGGGCAAAAACCTGTGGTGACTAAAGCGCGTAAAAGTATTGCTAACTTTAAATTACGCGAAGGTCGTGCCATTGGCACAGCTGTAACCCTGCGCGGCGAACGAATGTGGGCTTTTTTGGACCGATTGATGAATATCGTACTTCCCCGGGTTCGTGATTTTCGTGGCGTTTCGCCAAATTCATTTGACGGCCGCGGCAATTACACCCTAGGGTTAAGGGAACAGATCATATTCCCTGAGATCGAGTACGACAAAGTAGACAAGGTCCGGGGATTGGAAATTACAATCGTAACCAGTGCCACTACGGACGAACAGGCAGCGGCGATGCTGCAAATGCTTGGCATGCCTTTCAGGAAGGATTAGTATGGCAAAGAAGTGCATGGAATATCGTGAATTAAGGCGAAAATACGCCATTCAGGTGCGCAACCGCTGCAAAAAATGTGGGCGACCGCGCGGTTATATGCGTCGATTTGGGCTCTGCCGCATTTGCTTCAGAGAGCTTGCTCTCGAAGGCCAAATTCCTGGCATAACTAAATCATCCTGGTAAGCGCCAGCTCGGAGGAAGAAACATGAGTGTTAATGATCCAATTGCAGATATGTTGACCCGTATCCGGAACGGCACAATGGCCAGCCAATCCGTGGTGGCTATGCCTCTCTCGAAAATCAAGGCAGAAATTGCCCGGATTTTAAAAGAGGAAGGCTTCATTGAAGGATATGAAGTAGTTGACAGCGAAAAACCAAGTATTTTGACACTGCGTGTCAAATTAAAATATGTTGGCGAACGCCGTCAGCGATCATCAGTGATCACTGGTCTTGAGAGAATCAGTCGACCTGGCCGGCGTGTTTACACGCAAAAACAAGACATCCCATGGGTTTTAGCAGGCATGGGTATTGCGATCCTATCCACCCCCAAGGGTGTGATGACCGGACAGCGTGCTCGCCAGTTAGGTGTTGGCGGTGAGTTACTCTGCAAGGTCTGGTAGCCCGCTGGAATCAAGGAGGATAGAAACGTGTCTCGTATAGGTCGATTACCAGTGGCTGTTCCAGAGTCTGTAAAAATTGAAATCAACGGCTCTGAAGTCCGTGTTAAAGGTCCAAAAGGCGAAATGGTTCGGCAGTTTTCACCGGAAATGGGAATTTCTCTCGAAAATAATCAAATTCTCGTGACCAGAAGTTCTGACCTCGCACCAATTCGCGCTTTACATGGCACCACGCGTGCCTTAATTAACAATATGGTTACCGGTGTATCTACTGGTTTTACCATTGAACTTGAAGTTGAAGGTGTTGGTTACCGGGTTGAGATGGATGGCAATAAATTAGCCCTTTACGTTGGTTTTTCTCATCCGTTCATTATCGATCCTCCCGCTGGAGTTTCTTTTGAGGTGGATAGCAAGATCCGCCTTGTGAAGGTCAACGGATATGATAATGAAGTAATAGGTCAACTGGCCTCTGATATTCGCAAGATTCGTCCACCTGAACCCTACCTTGGCAAAGGCATCCGCTATAAGGGCGAAAAGATCCGCCGAAAAGCAGGCAAAGCTGGTAAGGGTAAGGGCGCCAAGAAGTAGGTGAGTGCATATGACTAAAAATAATCGCACTGAAGCAAGAATTCGTCGGCACAAACGTGTTCGCAAAACGATTCACGGAAGTGAAATGCGACCTCGATTGAGTGTATTCCGCAGTCTAGCTGAGATTTATGCTCAGGTTATCAACGATGAAGACGGAAAAACACTCGCAGCTGCCTCAAGTATTGATCATGAACTCCGTGGCAAGGTTGAAGGCCTGAAAAAAATGGAACAGGCGCGCCTGGTTGGAGAGCTTGTGGCAAAACGCGCAAAAAGCAAAGGAATCGCTTTGGTCGTGTTCGACCGTGGTGGTTTCCGGTATGGTGGGCGCGTAAAAGCCCTGGCTGATGCAGCCCGTGAAGCTGGCCTGGAATTTTAGGGAATCAAGAGAAGATAGAGGGCCTTATTATGGAGAGTATGGATTATCAACCTTTAGATCAACAATTTGACGAACGCGTCATTGAAATTGCTCGTGTCGCAAAAGTTGTTAAAGGCGGTCGCCGATTCCAGTTCCGTGTCACCATTGTCATTGGTGACAACCATGGAAAAATCGGTATCGGAATTGGTAAAGCCAATGCCGTGCCTGATGCGATGCGTAAAGCAACTGAACGTGCACATAAAAATATTCAAAAGATCGTTCTAACCAATACAACTATCCCGCATGAAGTAATTGGAAGAACCGCCGGAGCAGTTGTTCTTCTTAAACCTGCTTCAGCCGGTACTGGTGTTATCGCAGGTGGTGGTGTTCGCGCCGTCCTGGAAGCCGCTGGCGTCCACGACATCCTGACCAAGTCGCTTGGTAGTGCCAATGTTTTGAATGTTGTCAAAGCGACCTTCAATGCTCTGGAACAATTAAAATCTCCTGAGGTTGAAGCCATCCGCCGTGGAAAATCTGTAAAAGACCTTCTCCCATATTGGGAACGGAGGAAGAATGCCTAAGAAAAAAGAAACCGTAAAAACGCTCCGTATCACTCTGGTTAAGAGCGGCATCGGTTATTCCGTGAAACATAAAGCCACGATCCGTGCGTTAGGACTTCGCCACCTGAACCAAAGTGTGGAACAAGTGGATGGCCCGGTTCTGCGTGGTATGTTGAGGAAAATTAACCATCTTGTAAAAGTGGAAGAGCAGGAAGTGAAATGAAACTTAATGACCTCATGCCAAACGAAGGCGCAAAAAAAGTAGGCAAGCGCAAAGGGCATGGCACTGCTGCTGGCCAGGGTAAAACCGCTGGCCGTGGCACCAAAGGCCAAGGCTCGCGCGCAGGATCTGGCGGCAACTTATATCGCCAGGGTGGTAACCTGCCATTTTTCCGCCGACTCCCCTTTATTCGTGGTGAGGGCTTCACCCCGCCCAATCAGGTGGAATATAACGTAGTCAATCTGGATCAATTAGAGAGATTCCAGCCCGGTAGCGTTGTTTCACCGGCTACTCTTGCAGACGCCAAATTGCTCCATCAACCCCGAAACCCAGTCGCCATTCTTGGACGCGGAGAAGTGAAAGTTGCCTTGACTGTTCAGGTCTCGCGAATTTCGAAATCTGCCCGGGAAAAAATCGAAGCAGCTGGCGGCAAGATCGAATTGATCGCCTAAACGGCTATCTAAGGAGAATTCTATGAAGCGATCAGCCTGGCGCTACTTATGGATGTCAGAAGACATCCGCAAGAAGCTAATAATCACAATTCTTTTGCTGATCATCTATCGACTCGCAGCGAACATCCCAGTACCTGGAATTGATCGCGAAGTAATTCGATTGATTTCGGAATCGAATACTGCAGGCGCGTCACTACTAAACCTAATAGATATGTTGTCAGGCGGCACCATTTCCAAATTTTCCATCTTGGCTATGGGCGTCTATCCTTACATCACAGCACAGATTATCATCCAACTACTTGTTCCCATCATTCCTGCCCTTGATCGCAGGCTAAAAGACAATCCTCGCGAGGGTAGAGTCTTGATGGAAAAATGGACTACCATGCTAACTATCCCGATGGCTTTTCTTTCAGCAATCGGCCAAGTGAATATATTCAATACCATGCTACAAGGTAGAACCGTATTGACGAGTCCTTTTGGCTTTACTGGTGAGTCACTCATTCCAACGCTCACTTTGCTGACCAGTATGGTTGCGGGCACCATGTTCGGTATCTGGTTAGGTCAAATGATCTCTGAGTTCGGAATCCCGAAACAGGGGTTATCCCTGATCATCTTTGCAGGCATCATTTCGCAAATCCCATTCAAATTGGCAGGTTTGCTTGCCGATAAAGTCAATGGCTGGTGGATGTTCTTGATGATGATCGCGATTCTTGGCTTGACTATCTTTGCTATCGTTTATGTTCAACAAGGTAGAAGAAACGTCCCGGTGTTGTTCCCTGGCAGACGAGTGGGCAACCGCATGTCAATGCCAGTTCGCAGCAACCTTCCGCTTCTTGTAAACATGGCAGGCATGATCCCCTTGATCTTTGCGCAGACTTTCCTGTCCTTCCCGGCCTTAATTGCCAGCTATTTTGTAGCAGGAAGAACTGAAGGTTTCTTTTATTCTGTTATGACGTTATTCGGCGGACAAGGCTGGTTCTACCCGATCTTATACTTTGTTTTGGTTGTCGCTTTCAGTTTCTTCTATACTGACGTTTTGTTTACTCAACAGAACTATGGTGAGACCTTGAAGAAACAAGGAGCGCAGATCCCTGGTGTTATTCGTGGTGGACCGACCCAGAAGTACCTGTCCAAAGTACAGCGGCGCATCACATTCCCTGGCGCTTTCTTCCTCGGTTTTGTGGCGGTTTTGCCTTACATTCTTGGAGCAATCCTTCCAGTGGCACAGTCGACGTTATTCGTCATCTCTGCGGCAGGCTTGCTGATCGTGGTTGGTGTCGTCCGCGATACCTTTACCATTATCGAAACAGAACTAAAAGTTCATGGTTACGACGAAAGCATCATCAAAGGTTAAAATGGCAAAATATTACGTCCTCTTAGGACCTCCGGGCGCAGGCAAAGGTACACAAGCAAAGATCATTGCTGAAAAATATGGATTGATTCAT
>WOUT01000051.1 GCA_009773005.1 Chloroflexota bacterium
GCGGTTACCTGGACAATTCAATCATTTCGAAAAAAACTCCAGCACTAGAACGAATGAGTTACCCTTGTGATAAAATAAAACCATTCGAAGATGAACCGAAAGGAAAAAATGACCGAAAAATCAAAGCAATGGGCCAAACCACCTGAAATGGTGATTGACTCTCAGAAATCCTACACCGCCTCCATTAAAACAGACAAAGGCGATATCGTCTGTAGTTTATTTACAAACAAGGCCCCAAAAACTGTTAATAATTTTGTCTTTTTGGCCCGCGAAGGTTTTTACAACAATACCATCTTCCACCGGGTGATCACTGATTTTATGGCACAAGGCGGCGACCCAACCGGGACCGGGATGGGCGGACCGGGTTACAAATTCAACGATGAATTTCACAGCAGTTTGCGTCATAATGGACCAGGGGTTCTCTCAATGGCAAATTCGGGACCGAATTCAAATGGTTCCCAGTTCTTTATCACCCATGTGCCAACCCCGTGGTTGGACAATAAACACACCGTCTTTGGGCAAGTCATCAAGGGTCTTGATATACTATTAGCAATTCCGGCGCGAAATCCAACCAGCCCTGAATATGAAGGGGTTAAGCTGCTTTCTGTAGAGATCGAGGAAAAGTAACTCTTACTTGTAGAAATGAGACCGGTTTTCGTCTGAAGGCCGGTTTTTGGTTGTCCTTAGATCTCTTCTTCTTTAAGTATTTGAACGAAATTATTCACAACCTCAACATCAAAATGCGTTCCCGCCTGGTCAATGATGTGTTTAAGGGCGGTCCGTTTTACCCAGGCTTTGCGGTAAGGACAGTCAGAAACCAATGCATCCCAGGCATCCACGATTGCAAAAATCCGCGCCACCAAGGGGATTTCGGTTCCTTTTAATCCTCTCGGATACCCTGTGCCATCCCACCATTCATGGTGACAATATGGTATATCCAGCGCTTCTTTAAAGTACTGTAATTCCGAAAGCATATCATATGCGTAGGCTGGATGTTTTTGCATAATTGTCCATTCATCCTCACTGAGACTCCCAGGCTTTAAGAGGATGGTATCCGGTACGCCCATTTTTCCGATATCATGCAGTAATGCGCCGCGGCGGACGTTTTCGAGGTCTTCATCTTTATAGCCCATACGCTTTGCAAGTTTCAGTGTCATATTTGCAATTCGTATCGAATGTCCCTGGGTTTCTTTATCCCGTAGTTCAAGGGCGTGCGCCCAGCCTTCCAGGGTGGCATCATAGGCTTGTTTGAGTTCTTGGGCCTGAAGGCTTGTTTGTTCGTACAAATCAGAGCGATGAATGGCGCTCGCGGCAAGGTCTCCGATAGTTTTGAGCAGCCGAAGTTCATTATCTGTTAACACGCGGGCAGAACCGATCAATAAGGAACCGATCGTTTCTCCTTTTGTAATTAGAGGAACCCCTGCAATGGAGGTTAGATTGTGCACTAATTCAGGAAATGCGAAGTGGGGATCATGGGAGGCGTGGAAATTAGAATAAGGTTTACCGGAAACAACAATGAATCCGCTCAATCCATCGCTAACCTTTAGTGAGAGCTTATCTAAAGCATACCAACAACCCACTGCCCGCTCAAAAGTGCTGAGCTCTTTCCCTTTTTCGATCGTGGAAATTATGGCGCCATCGATTTCAAGAAGATCCATCAACTCTCTCAATATTGTTGGCCGAATCTCTTCGCGAGAGAGTGTTGTACGCAAGGCGTCACTGATATGTGCGACTACTTCCAACTCATGTTCGCGTTGTTTTCGATAGGTGATATCGATCGCAGTACCGATTGTTGATTTTTCTCCCTGATAATCAATGAATCCCGCTGTGATATCCAACCATTTCTTTTCACCTTTTTTTGTAAAGATCGCGGTTTCATAACGAACGATTTCAGAATTTCCTCGAATTCGGTCCTCATATTTTTGTTTGACAACCGGAAGCTCGTCTTGTGTAACTGTATCCCAAAGACTCATTTTGAGCAGTTCTTGTTCGGAGTAACCAGTTATCTCACACCATCTAGGGTTTACATATAGAAATTGCTCGGCGCGGTGAATGAAAATTCCGGCTGCAGTGGTTTGAGCCAGTGCCCTGAACTTGGCTTCGCTTTCCAGGATCGCGTTTTCGGCCTTTTTTTGTTCTGTGACGTCACGCACATATGCCACTACAAATTTATCTCCTTCAATACCTGTTATCTTTGTACTTATTTCGACCGGAAAGACCGTTCCATCTTTACGAATATTGGGGACATTACCGATGCGACCGCCTTGATCTAATTGCCATTTCACATAATCCGGTTTGTCGATAACATATTCTTTCAAGACCAGGTCAGTTACGTGCAAGGCCATAAATTCCTCTCTGGAATACCCATACATTTGCTCGGCGATTCGGTTGCAGTCAAGGATCTCGCCAGCCAGGGTTTCCAGGAAAATGCCATCAGTAGATGCCTGGACAAGCAATTCGTTACGCTGTTTACTTGATTTCAGCGCTTGTTCTGCCCGTTTTCTTTCAATCGCCATTGCGACCTGGGTCGAAACAAAAGTGATCATTTGCTCATCGCGTTTTTTGAACCGGATTCCCTCAGAGTAAGTCTGGGCTCCCATGACGCCGATCACTTGATTTTCGATCAAAAGAGGAACACCCATCCAATCCACAGATGGCGCGCCGATAGACTCAACCTCATTTTCTTCCACGAGCAAATTGAACACCTCCGGGTTAACCAGCAGAGGTTTGCCTGTTTGGAGTACGTATTCGGTCAATCCTTTTCCAGGCTTTTTGGGGGCCGGTTGACTGTCAAATTGGTCGACGAAATAAGGGAATGACAGAATATCAGATTCCGCGTCATAGAGTGCGATGAAAAAATTTTCAGCAGGCATTAAATCCATTAATCCTAAATGGATGGAACGGAACAACTCATTCAGATCGCCAGAGGAGATTGTGGATTGAGCGATCTTGTAGATTACTTCCTGGGTTTTTTCTGAATAAAATTTTTCTGTGATGTCCTCACCGATACTGGCTATCGCAGTGGTAATTCCATGATCATCCGTGAGAAGGGTGTTGTTCCAGGAGATCAGCCTTTGTTCCCCTTTCCGGGTGACAATCATATTCTCATACCGTTGGGGAACATTTCCGTGCAGCGAACTTTCTATTAAAACTTTCTTGAGAGTATATGCTACATCGGTGGGTACGAAATATTCCAACCAATTTTTACCAATCGCCTCTTTTCTTGTCCATCCAGTCGTTTCCAGAAAATGACTGTTACAAAAAGTAAGTTTTCCGTGTGGATCAAGAATGATTGCGATCAGCTTGATCGATTCCATCAATGTCCGTAAATATCGTTCTGAATGTATTTCGGCGTTTTGAGCCTTCTTTTCATCTGTGATATTCTCGCCCACAGATTGATATTCAATAAATTGTCCCTCATCATTTCGGATTGGTTGCGTTTTCCAGCGATACCATTGCATTTCACCGTTCTCTTGTTGCGCAGAATGCTCCTTTGTTGCAGGCGCCATGTCAGGAGTAATAGATGATAACAGGCGTTCAATGGATTTTTTTGAACCGGTTGGGAGTACATTGGATAATCGGTTACCGATTAGTTGATCTGGAACCATCCCGTAATAGTTACAATAAGCCTGGTTTGCAAAAGTGACTTTTCCGTTGGGAGCGAACCGGACTATCATTTCAGGGCTTTCTTCCACAATTGATCGATAGCGGGCTTCGCTGGTTTTTAGGGTTTGAAGGGTATCTTCACGCGGGCTAACGTCACGCACAACCCCGACATAAGCTGTCGGATTGCTATCTGGTCCATAAATTGCCCGAATGCTGATTTCGGCCGGAAATACCTTCCCGTCCACGGTTTGAATTTGGTAACTTCCCCGATGAGTATTTTCTTCTGCAAAAAATTGAGTGATTTCTTTTTTTGAAATTTGTTTTGTTGCTGGACCGAGAAAATCAACGATCTTTTTACCAACCAGAGAGCCGTTGTCTTCAACGCCAAGCATAATTCCTAGCTGCTGGTTGGAAAGCAGAATGGTGCCTTTCAGGTCTACGAGGATCACGGCATCAGGTGATGACTCAACCAAGTTACGATAACAAGATTCACTATTAATGAGAGCTTCTTCTGCTTTTTTTTGTTCGGTATTGTCAATGATCCAACCTTCAAGAGCAATGACCTTTCCCTCTTGATCAACAACTCCTTTCCCTTGATCTAGAACGGAGCGGTACTCCCCACTTGCATGCCTGATTCGATAGCTTATTTTGAATGGGTGATTCTCAGATAACGCGGCTTGGATTTTTTCCCAAGTCCTTTGAAAATCTTCTGGGTGGATCAGTCCCGCAAAGGAAATTTCTTTTATGCCAGTAAAACTATCGGCAGGATAACCGGTTAACTGATAACAACCTTCACTCAGAAATTCCATTAAGCGGTCTTTATCATTCTCGCAGCGATATACAACACCGGGTATGATCCCTAACAACGATTCGATTGTAGGCTGGTTAAGGGAATCTATGTTTTTATTAAAACCCGATTCTTCATTGATTAACAAATATGTTTTTCTCCGTTATCCTCGAGAGCAAATTGGGTGGATACCAAAATCCGGGAATCATCCTCTGGGAGTGCCGCCTTTCTTGTTCCGTTACTCCCCCTGTCAGTTGTTGGTATAGAACAAATGAATCTCCAGTTCGTATTATAAAATCTTTTTCACAAGAAGCATTCGAAAACGAAGTTATTTTGACTTCAGATATGGCCAGAATTAAAGGGTGAAGGTATGCATCCCAATTTAATATTTTGCCAACGGTTTGATCAGATGTCTGCTCGCCTTTGATATTTTCAGACATTTTCCCTCTTATTTATTGTTGATCAATGTCACCCGGTTGCGCCCATTTTCTTTTGAAACGTATAAGGCTTTATCAACTTTTTTGACCATCATACTGATTGAGGTTGTTTGTGAATCAAGGCTACAAACTCCAAGACTTACGGTAACTTTGATTTTTCCGGAGGTTGTTACAAATGGCTGATCAGCAATGTATTTTCTTATGCGTTCTGCAACAAGTCTTGCATTTTCGCGTTTTTGTTCAATTAAGAGAATTAGAAATTCTTCACCGCCATGTCTCGAAATGAAATCGGTTTCGCGGATCTTGGTGCGGCAACGAAAGGCGATTTCCTTTAATATTTCGTCTCCAACAGAATGACCGTAAGTGTCATTAGTTGCTTTAAAATGATCGATATCCAACATGATCATTGATAACGGACGGGCATAACGTTTTGAAATTTCAAATTCTCTGTTAGCCACCTCGTCAAAACCACGGCGGTTAAGAACATTGGTCAACTCATCAGTCACCGCCAAGCGTTGGACTTCCTGTAATAAATTGGCGTTTTCAATGGCAATGGCTACTTGACCGCCAAAAATTGCCGCGGCTTGGATATCAATTATTTGAAGACTTTCTCCCCATAAGCTCAAAATTCCAATTGATTGTTTTTCCGCAACCAATGGCACCAGGATGCATTTTGCGGTTCTTGTTAGCTCCAGCGCATCCATTAACTTCCATAACAATGGCACAAACACCGGGGGCGTTATTTGCTTAAGGAGTTCTTCTGGATTTTCAAGGAATTTGGCTTTTTGTGTTTCAATGAGATCTTTAATTATTGGCAAAGCATCAATTGAGGTATGCAAGTCGTTGATTTTATTACCGCCGAATTTTTCAACGAACGGAATGATGGTGGACTGGACTGATGAATAGGCGAGTGAAAGTGTGTCAGTTGAACCAACTTTTAATGCGACCAAGCTGTGGATTTTTAACAACTCAAGTTCTGTGCCGATCGTTGTCATAACATTCTTGGTATTCACTCCGCTTTTGATTGTAGAGGACACCCGGCTAAGTGTTTCGATTAAGGCATTAGCATGCGCTAGTTGACTGGATTGATTTCTTTCTTGTTCAAGGGAATAGCTTTTTGCGATCGCAGTGGAAATTTGTAATGCGGTATATTCACCTAAGGAGATAATATCTTCTGTTACTTGATCGGGATTATTAAAACCAATCAAGATCGCGCCAAATTTAATTCCTTCAGCAATTAACGGAAGTCCTAATATCGTTTTTTCCCGATACAACTCGTAAAACTTGGAGTCCATAACAGACGATTCTGTAATATCTGCGACGAGGGTGGCATGCCGAGCTTCAAGGATGCCTTCTGTAATTGTTCGGTCGCCAGGTTTTGAAACTGCGGATAAGTATTCTCTTTTCCTTTCTCCTGAGGTTGCCCAACCGGAAGCAGTTTTTGTTTCTTCATCCCATTTTGATATATAAACATTGGCCGCTTGAAGCAATTCAATTAATTTTTCAGGCAACAAACCCAAAATCTCGTTGAGAGTCTTTGCCTCAAGGACTTGGTGAGTAAGGTCATTGATCAATCTTAATTTCTTACTGAGGTTGGTAGATGCATCATAAAGCCTTGCATTGCGGATTGCCAAACCTGCATGATCAGCAAATAATTGGATGGCGGACAATTGGGATTTTTCGTAATAACCCTCCACATCACTATCGCAGTTAAGAAACCCAATGACAGTCTCGTCAGAAAGGATGGGTGCACCAATATGAGATTTTATCCATTCGGATTCTGGCAGGATGTGCCAATCTTGATCGAGATGGGGATTATAGATCAAAACAGGCTGTCTGCTTTTGATCATTTTTTGGAAGTTGGGGATCTGGTCAGTATCAAAAACCCTGGACATCAGAATGTCTTTAGTGCCCAATAAGTCATAGCCTTTTGATCGGACGATCCGCGCCAGTTGCCCGTCAAGGAGCATGATGTTTGAGGTTTTGTTAGGAACAACTTTGGTGAGATTTTCAAGTATTCGATCTAGAACTTCATCCAAATTCAAGCTGCTGTTTAAAGCCATTGAGACATCAGAAAGGGCAGCTGCCAGAATCTGTTGATCTTTTATCAAATCAACCGGTACTGTTTTATTTTGCTTTGTATTTGTAAATGAAGAAATATCCTGGTTTGTTTTTTTCAAGGACCCTCGCCAATTACATTGATTGGGGGTATTGGTAAGTCGTTATTCTTCAACTAGATTTTTAGGTGAAAAACAGGAACAATCCATATCTATTATATGGACGTCTATCATAATCTAGCAAGGGGATTTGCGACTGCAAAAATGAAGATTAGCGTAAAAAGGAAAAAATGTATAAAAAAAACATAAAATTTTCCAAGACTATTGATTTTTTTGAACCCTTTGTGCTAAAATAGGGCTGTCAGATGCTCGGGTGCCCCCCTCACCCGGGCATTTGACATTTAATACACAGGGATGGTTTAATCGATTCAAGTCAGTAAATCCTCTGTGATTTATTTAGTATCACACTGATTGGAGATAGGATGCAAAAAAGATTTCGGGGACTAAATTTCATTGGTTTGCTGCTGAAGATCATTGGTGTATTTGAAATGATCATTGGGGTTGCAAGTTTGATCATGTTGCCTTTGATCCTGTCAGAAGCCGATGCAGCATTTATCCAATTTGGATTTGCAAATGCAGCGCCTGGCATCGGTTTGATTATCGGGGTCGTCGCGGGCGCGCTTGCATTTCTGACCGGGCTTGTGTGTGGACTGCTAACCTTTTCTTTAGGCGAGCTCTTTAATGTGTTTATTGCGATCGAGGAGAACACCCGGGCATCTGTGATCTTGCTTCAAGCGCAAAAATAATTTATCTTGTTTTCTTTCATATAATAGTGTTCTTATGTTTCGCAGAGCTCGATTCAGACCAGTTCGACGCGCAGCAATTATGGATGTGCCGCCATTGTTGCTGCACGCAAATGAACTATTTTCAATTGGACGTTTTGAGGAAGCCGCAGCAGCTTTTGAATACCTTGCCTGCGGTGCACACTTGCGAGGAATACAGCAAGATGCCCATTTATCCATGAGAGCGGGTCATTGCCGGCTACTGGCAGGGCAAACCGTTCTAGGAATGATCAATATAAAACAGGGCTGGGGATCATGGCTTGTCGAAGAAAGATTCAAAACCCGCATAGAGCGTGTCAACGGACAGTTAGAGAACTTGTTCTGGCGGCTTGAAGAACGAAGCTAATGAGCCCTTTTCATTCTTAAATCTACATTTCTACGAATTCTACGGGTTATGCTGCGGGTTATGCTGTCAAGGTTATGCTTGACATCAATTTATCTAAGCGATATACTTTGAGCAATAAAATATGTTTCTTCGGGGCAGGGTGAGGAACAAGATGTTCCAATTCCCGATCGGTGGTAAAAACCCACGAGCGCAACGCGCGCATGATCCGGTGTAATTCCGGGGTCGACGGTAAAGTCCGGAAAAGAGAAGAAATTTCTTGCAGATGTAGAATATTGCATCGCTTTAACCAGCCCCGAAAACTATCTATCGAGGCTGTTTTTATTGAAAACACAAACAACTTATCAAAATCATTCAACAACCAAACGGAATCGAGGAGTGGAGTTTCTAGCGCGGCATAATGGCTGGCTTGTGCTGGTTTCCATAGTAATTGCGCTTCTAGCTTGGGATTTGATCGTCAGGTGGGGAAAACCTCCGGTTTTTCTTCTCCCATCGCCTGTGATTGTGTGGAATAAATTAGCGGAGACGATCGCAGACGGCACACTATTATTTCATGCTTCGGTGACGTTTTATGAGGTGATGCTCGGATTGGTTTTTGGCAGTTTACTGGCAACCCTTCTAGGTTACTCACTTGCGAAATCTGTCATCCTTGAGAAACTGCTCTCGCCATACCTCGTTGCCAGCCAGGCAATCCCCATGGTGGCGATCGCTCCGCTTCTGGTCATCTGGTTTGGGCCGGGAATCTTCTCAAAAATATTGATCTGCGCGCTCATTGTTTTCTTCCCGGTTTTGGTGAACACAATGATCGGTTTTCGGGCTGTCCCTGAAAATTTGCGCGATCTAATGCAATCAATGAGGGCTACAAAATGGCAGAAATTGCGCCATCTCGAGATCCCCGCTGCGCTGCCGATCTTGTTTGGCGGGCTGCGCATTGGCGCAACACTCTCTGTTATCGGTGCGGTTGTGGGTGAATTCGTGGGTTCTGATAAAGGCTTGGGCTTTTTGATCAACGTTGGCCGCGGACAGTATGACACCGCGCTGGTTTTCGCGGCGATATTTACCTTGATTTTGATGGCTCTAATTCTGTATGGTTTGGCAATGCTGGCTGAAAAACGATCCACCCGTTGGAAAACAGCACATCATGGAAAATTATAATTGGAGGGTACTTTAATGAAATTTAAATTTGTCATCATTGCAACATTGCTCGTTGGTCTAATAACCGGTTGTGGTGCGAACCGCATTATGCAGGAAACTGAATCTCCGACAACCGCACCTTCACAAACTTTTACACCGTTGGTTTCGGTGCGGCTGCCAGTTGGGTATATCCCAAATGTTCAATTCGCTCCGCTTTACGTGGCGATTGAAAAAGGGTTTTACAGTAACGCAGGTTTGGATGTGTCCATCGATTACAGCATGGAAAATGACAACGCGGTTCTATTAGCCACTAACACGCTTCAATTTGCAATTATCTCCGGTGAACAAGTGCTGCTGGCGCGCGATAAAGAACTGCCATTAGTATATGTGATGGCATGGTATCAACAATACCCGGTCGGGATTGTCTCAAAAGACGTTGAGGGAATAACCACAGTAGCTGACCTAAAAGGCAAGAGAATCGGCCTGCCCGGATTATTCGGAGCTTCTTACATTGGAACGATTGCCCTGCTGGATTCCGCAGGTCTGAATGAATCAGATGTCACACTGGATTCAATCGGCTTCAATCAAGTGGAAGTGCTCATGGCTGATCGAGTCGACGCGGCAGTGGTTTATGCCGCTAATGAACCAGTCCAAATTGAAAGTCTTGGACAATCGATCAATCTCTTGAAGGTTTCTGACTCCATGGACCTTGTGGCAAATGGCTTGGTGACAAACGAAAAAACCCTTGCTGAAAACCCTGCGCTGGTAAAAGCTATGGTAGAAGCGACCCTTAAGGGTATTAATTACACAATTGAAAACCTGGACGAAGCGTATGAAATTTCAAAAAAATATGTTGAGAACCTTGCCTCAGCCGATCAAACGATTCAAAAACAAGTGCTGATGAATTCCATCGAACAATGGAAGACTGACCGTCCTGGTTATTCACAGCCTGCTGCCTGGGTAAATATGCAGCGTATTTTGAAAAAAATGGGTCTACTAATAAAATCAACAGATGTTAACCTCGGTTATACGAACGAGTTCATCCCTTGATGGTTCAAAAAGAAAAGCATTTTCTTGATGTACAAAAATTAGGAATGACCTTCAATGGAGCGGAAGGCTCACTTGAGGTACTCAGAGATATTTCATTTTCTCTTGGTAGACAAGAATTCCTGTGTGTTTTGGGCCCATCAGGCAGCGGTAAAAGTACTTTGTTGCGGTTGATCGCAGGATTGATTAAACCAACTCGCGGACGGTTTGATTTTGGGGAAACAAATATTACGCCGCGGATCAGCCTTGTTTTTCAACAAGCCAACTTGATGCCCTGGCGGAATGTTCTGCAAAACATCCTTTTACCGCTTGAGCTGCAAGGGGTCAGCCGCGATGCCGCCCTGTCCCGTGTAAATGAAATGATCCATCTGGTGGGATTAGAGGGTTTCTCACAAGCCTGGCCGTCCGAGTTGTCCGGCGGGATGGCGCAACGGGTTGCGATTGCACGGGCGTTCATTGCCGAGCCTGATCTATTGCTGCTTGATGAACCCTTCGGTTCTCTAGATGCCTTGATCCGGGAGCGCATGGGTACGGAGCTGCTGAATATATGGCAGAGCCAGCGTAAAGCCGTCATTATGGTAACTCACTCCATCTCTGAAGCGCTGCTGCTTTCTGACCGGGTAATCGTTTTTTCGCCGCGGCCGGGGAAGGTGATCATGGATCTAACCGTCACACTCCCCAGACCCAGACAGGAAGAGCTGCGTTACACACCCGAGTTTCAACTTCTCGAAAAAGAGTTGCGTAAGGCAATTCGGTAGGATTTTATATATTACCCGCATTCCACGTCAATTATTCAAAAAACCGATAAAACACACGATTTTGATCTGAAAACACATGGGTTTTGCCAAGTTAGTTTTTCACCTTTTGGGT
>WOUT01000052.1 GCA_009773005.1 Chloroflexota bacterium
TACGATCGGTGATATCTTCAACGCTTCATGCACCAATGACGCTGGTTTGACGACTGGCGCAATTCCGTTGACCGTAAAACGGGATGCAACGGCGCCAACGATCAGCGCGAGTGTTAGCCCGGATCTCCCGGCTTCTGGATGGTGGAATATCACTAGCGGCGCACCAACGGCTAGTTTTGTTTGCAGTGACGCAACTTCCGGTGTGTTTTCTTGTTCTGAAGCATACACATTTAGCGAAGGAGAGAATCAATCTCATACGGGTAATGCGGTTGATAACGCTGGTAATTCCGCAACAGCGGGAGTTGCCGACATTGATGTTGATCTGACCGCCCCTTCCATCACCTGGATCGGCGGCCCCGCGGATGGCGCTTCTTACTACTTCGGCTTCGTCCCTGCTGCGCCGACCTGCACCGCCACTGATGCGCTTTCTGGTGAAGATGGCTGCCAGGTTAGTGGTTATGGAACTGCAATTGGCGCCTACACTCTGACAGCTAAGGCGCTAGATAAGGCAGGCAATAGCAAAGTGGAAGAGCGTACATATACCGTTCAGGCTTGGACGCTCAGCGGTTTCTTCCAACCTGTGGATATGGGCAATGTTTGGAACACCGTCAAGAATGGGTCGACGGTTCCATTGAAATTTAGGATTTTTACAGGAACGACTGAAATAACCGATACTTCAGCTGTAAAATCCATTGCATCCAAATTAGTCCCTTGCACTACTTTACCTGGAGCGGCTGAGGATGCAATTGAAACTCTGTTGTCACCAACTGGAAGCACGGTTCTTCGCTATGATCTAACTGTCGGCCAGTTCGTCTACAACTGGAAGACACCATCCACTCCTGCTAAGTGTTATCAGGTGACAATGACTACCCAAGATGGATCTTCTAAAACGGCATTCTTCAAACTGAAATAACCTGCAAAATTTTTCAAAAAGCTTTAAACGACCTGCGCCATCAAAACGATGGCGCAGGTTCATTCATACCACCTTTTATGAAAACTAATACCCGTCCAGTTCAAATTCAACGCTGAATACCTTAATGGTGACCGCGAGTGTTGACGGTTTAGGAAAAGTAAAACTGAATGATGCAGGCAGGGCAGGTTCAGCGCTTTGCGGCACGCCAGCCGCTGCATCCTGAGCAACAAGAAAGACATCCTCAGTATTCAAGGTGAGTGCAGTCTGACCTGTATTCAAGATCGAAATGCTCACAATCAAAGCCTTGCCATCCTCCGAGGAAGTCGTCTCCAACAAGGACACCTCTGCCTGGATCTCTGCTGGATTCGGGGTATTAAAATGAGTGATGGTTTCTTCAAGAAGATCGCCCCTGATTACAAATCCCGCCGCCGCGGAGGATCTCGCAAAGATTGTGATCCCCGAAAAGGATTGATCCAGGAGCGCCGCCGTTTCTGGCGCACCAGATGTGATTGTTGAAATGCTGTATTTTGTGGAGTTGCAGTTTTTTAATGTGACAGTCACTTCATCCCCGGTTTTAAGCGAGGTCTGTAAGGTCAAACTGCTTGTGGTTGGGCTCAACCCGTAGACCGCGTTAATCTCGGTGCCTTCCACCCAATAAGCCCGGTACGGATAATTTTTTGGGATGGTTAATTTTCCGTCTCTCTCTGGTTTGACAACTTGAATTGCATACTGTGTTGAGCCCAACAGCAGAGTCGCTTCGCAATTTTGACCTGCAGACGACTTCTTCCAACACCCTGTGGCTGAAACCGCCATAAATACACAAAGCAAGGCGAGAATTGCCCTGCGGGTTATTATTTTAAAGAGAACAAATCCGGTTTTAAATTTCGGAGTTTTAACCATCTCGATCCTCCCGCTGTAACATCCTTACTTGTCTTTTTTGACGTTGATCTCATTTTTTTTCAGAAAAGTCCTGCATCAGGAAGAGATTTTCTCTAACACCCGCCATCGCCATGAAGATGAGCGGGGCTTCGGCGATGAAAATGCATTTCTTTTAGTTGCTGATCAACACTCCGTAACGTTCCACGCTTTCATGAATCGCAGGGTCAATCCTGGCATAGACCTCTTTTACCAGCAATGAAGCTAATAATTCACTTGTGCGGTTAACCAGGAATTGCCGTGCGGTCGCAAATAACACCGGCAGCGCCGTTTTCAATTCCTCCAAAGTTTGTGGTGAGGTTTCATGCAGTCCATTTTGCTCGAATTCAATCTGGAAACCGTTACTCTTTGCAGTAGTCTGCAATTCAGCTTGAAACGCGTCCGACATAGCCACTCCGCCTTCAACCACGCTCCGATCAAAAATCGCTTTGAGGAAGGTGTAATAATAATCCAGCAACATCTGCTTGACTTGACCTTCCGAATTTGAACCAAGTTGAATTAACAGGTTGTCGAAGATTGTTTGCTGGTATTCGCTGAAGCCTTTTAAAGAAGCTCCCAGAGAGGCAAAAACACGGATGAGGAAAATAGCCCCGGTAAATTCTTTCTGTGGATTCCTGATTCCAAGCCCTGAAATCCACGCGTCCAGCTGCGTGCCATCACGGTTTGTTACTTGAATTTTTCTTTCAGGTAAAAGATTGTTCTCATCGATGGACTTAAGGTAATTTGAGAGATCTGCTTCTGTTGTGCCTAAGGCTTCGGACGCTATTTTCTTGTCTCCCTCAACAAAAGGAAAGATATCATAAGCGTTTTCGCTGGAATGCATGATTATTCCTTTATTGTCAGTGAAGATCAATACATTCGTATTTGGAATGGATCTAAGCCTGGAATCCACTGTAAAATGTTCATATTCCTTCAATAACCCCCTCAACACCAGCACTCCGGTAAACCATAATAAATAGCTTAAATTGTATGAATAATCGATTACCATGGAACTGAGAAAGTTGATCTTTAGATCGGGGTAATAGAGACCGTTGTAATCAGCAAATAAAAAGACATTATTTGAGAAAGAATGCAGGGCAAACCCGATCGAAAGCCATATCCAGGAATGCCCATAGACCCCTTTTTGAGGGGAAAAGATGATCACGAGCGCCATCACCAGGATGGTCAGATCGAAAACCAGAAACAAGAGATTGATGACCGTCTCAATCAGCAAACCGGGCTCGTAATCTCGGAGAATGGGGATCATCACGTAGACAACGGTAACAAGAATCGTGATGAATGAAAATATCCAGATTGCCACTTTTTGCAACCGGTTTGGTTTGATCAGCAGTCCGCGAATGTGCGATACGAGCGAGATGCCGATGGGGAGATATCCGATCAACCAGAAGAGATCAGCCCATGAAGGATATGGGATCTCTTGATTCGTATAGGATAACCCCGCCCATATAATTTCTCCTAATGACCACAACCCCCAACCGATCAACATCCCCAGCCATTGACTCCGTTTTCGGTTCTCAACCACTAATTGACCCATGATGATAACGCTGACCACTGTGATCCCGATCGACAGGACGATCACAAACGAATTATTCAAGGTGATCACGAATTCATCACCGCCGAGACCAAGAATATTGATCAAAGCATTCAAAACCGCCAAAAAAATGAGAACTAATAGAAATAAACGAGTTAAGTTCTTACGGTTGGACACCAGGTTTAACGCCATAATAATTCAATCCTCCCCATCAATAAGAGTTGTGATGTTTGATCTAATGAATTACTGCATACTTAATTATATCCCGACCGCAATGAGTGGCATAGTCAAATCCAATTTTGATCAATTTCTAAAAAACCATTGACTTTTGGTTAAATATTTGCTATAAGTCTACCTATGTTATCTATCTACACGCCTAAGCATCATAAGCGAACATTCGCCGCTCTTTTGAAGGGTTTCGGGCGCTGTTTTGACTTAGGTCTGTAAAGACAACAGCAATTTTAGATAGTTTTCCCGCCCTCCCTTCAAAGGGGAGGGTTTTTTTATTCTTTCGCGCGGAGAATTCGGGAAGGCTACTCCACAATGGATTCAGCTTTGTGGTGAGTTAGATATTGCCCTTAAATCAATAGACCAAGAAGGAGATCGTTATGAAAACCAAACAATTCGCGCTACCAGTCGCCGTGATCGTTTTTTCTCTCGTTTTGAGCGCCTGCTCCGGTACCAAAGCCTCTTCTGATGGCTGCCTCGGAAAAGCTTCTGATGCCATCGTTGACTTGAAATGTCAGGAAGTCTCCATCGCTGTGGAGAACGCTTATCTTCCATTCAACTACATTTCCATCAAGACTGGTGAACCCGGTGGATGGGATTATGAATCCTGGAATGAGATCTGCACGCGGCTGCACTGCACACCTGTTTTCGTTGAATCCGCCTGGGACGGCATGATCGAATCCGTCTCCAACGGTCAGTACGATGTCGGCGCTGATGGGGTTACCAATAACGCTGAAAGACAAACACAGGTTGATTTTTCAATCGGATATGTTCAAATTCAGCAAAGACTTCTCGTCCGCAAGGGTGAAACGCGCTTTTCAAGTATCGAAGAAATTGCCGCCAATGTTGATTTCAAATTGGGTACCCAGGTAAGTACGACCAACTATGAAACTGCTGCCAAATATCTGCCTGAAGACCGCATCAAAGCCTTTGACACGTTCCCCTTTGCAGTTCAGGCCTTGCTTTCCGGTGATATTGATGCTGTGATCATCGATGAGATCGTCGGGATGGGTTATCAAGGCACAAACGCAGATCAACTTGAACTTATCGGTCCATCGATCTCCAGTGATGAACTCGGGTTCATTTTTCCTAAGGGTAGCGCATTGGTGAACCCGGTGAATCAAGCGCTCCAGGCCATGATGGATGACGGCACCCTCGCAAAACTAAATCAAAAATTCTTTGGTCCGGAATTCAAAGTCACCTACGACGATATCAAATAATCAGGACTTACACATGGGCTTCCCGGCAGCGATTGATTATTGCCGGGGAGTCCATAGAAAGAGCGCAGGATGGCACAATCTGTATCGACAAGCACCAGACCACCCTCCATTCGAAATTCTCCCGAATTTCGAGAATATATCTTATTAAAGATCAAAACCGCGCCCTGGTGGTTAATCGGCATTGCAATCATCGCAGTCATCACCGCTGTAACCATTGCAACAAATCAACCCTTTCAGGACGCTTTTCTTTTTATTAAAGCCGGCTTGGGGGTCACAATTTCAACCACCCTGATAGCGTTTGTTTTCGCGATGGTTTTAGGTTTGCTCACTGGTTTGGGCAGGATCTCAAACAATACATTCTTTCGCAATCTTGCCACGCTCTATGTAGAAATTATCCGCGGCATCCCAATGTTGGTGCTGATTTTTTTTATCGCTCTGGTTGGCGTTCCTGCGATTGTGGCTGGTTTTAAGTCACTCGGCGTCTGGTTCACTGAAAATGGAATGATCGGTATCGGAGCATGGCTGAGCGGTTTTAAGAATAATGCCGTTCCCATGAACACACGCGCCATCATCGCTCTTTCCTTCACTTATGGCGCTTTTCTGGCAGAGATCTTCCGGGCAGGCATCCAATCCATCGGACGCGGGCAAATGGAGGCAGCTCGTTCGCAAGGCATGAGTTACTGGCAGGCAATGCGTTATATTATCCTCCCGCAAGCCATCCGCAATGTGCTTCCCGCATTGGGGAACGACTTCATCTCCATGTTGAAGGATTCGTCGCTTGTTTCAGTTCTGGCTGTACGAGATATCACCCAAATCGCCCGTCTTTACGCAGGCAGATCTTTTCAATACCAGGAAGCGTATATCACGCTGGCAGTCATGTATTTGACCATGACTGTTTTACTTTCTTTTTTAATGAAATTTATTGAGAAAAGGATCCAAAAAAATGAACAGCGCTGAAAACATGGTCGTTTTACAGAACTTAAAAAAACACTTCACCGGCATCGAAGCGTTGGATGGAGTGAGCTTGACCGTAAAAAAGGGACAGGTGATTGTCATTATCGGCCCCAGCGGATCAGGCAAATCGACCCTGCTGCGCTGCGTGAACCAATTGGAAGAGAAATCCAGCGGCGAGATCTGGGTTGACGGTGAGCGCCTTACTCGTAATTCCAAACAACTGGATAAAGTCCGTTCGGAGATAGGAATGGTTTTTCAGCATTTTAATCTGTACCCTCACTTAACCGTTCTGGAGAACATCACGCTCGCCCAGCGAATCGTCAAGAAAATCTCAAAACAGTTGGCTATAGAGAATGCCATGGCCCAACTCAAACGGGTAGGGATAGAAGAAAAAGCAGACAAATTCCCGGCGCAGTTATCCGGGGGGCAGCAGCAGAGGGTGGCAATCGCCCGCGCGCTCGCGATGAATCCAAAACTGATGCTCTTTGATGAGCCCACCAGCGCACTCGACCCGGAGATGATCAAAGAAGTGTTGGAGGTTATGCTTGACCTGGCCAAAGCCGGCATCACAATGATCGTAGTCACGCATGAAATGGGGTTTGCCCGCGCCGCGGCGGATGAGGTGGTCTTTATGGACAAAGGTCAGATCGTCGAGCAGGCAATTCCGGCAGATTTCTTTGCCAACCCGAAACAGGAACGGACACGATTATTTTTGTCACAGATATTGAATCATTAACTATAGGAAATTAGTGAATGCCTATTTTCAAACCGGAATGATGTTTCCTTTTGCATCCTGAAAACCTTCAGGCTATAATCGACACGGGAGAAAAATTCCATGACTCACAGCCGATTCTCATGCCTGGATCAACTGATGGCATCCAATTATATAGATGCGATCGTTCTCAACCCTGGTTCAACTCTCACTTACTTGACCGGACTGCACTTTCATTTAATGGAACGGCCAACAGTCTTGCTCTACAAACTCGGAAGCCAACCTGCTTTGATCCTGCCCGAGTTGGAAGCAGGAAAATTGGCATCTTCGACGATACCCCTCACTTCTTTTACTTTTGGGGATGACCCAGTGGAGTGGCAGAGTGTTTTTAACCGGGCTATCGACAAACTGAGATTAGATCAAGCCACCCTCGGGGTGGAGCCTGCCTGCCTGCGTTACATGGAAATGACATTCCTGCAAAATGCCGCGCCGGATGCCAAATTCAGCTCTGCCGATGCTGTATTTGGGAATTTGCGATTGCAAAAAGACAAAGAAGAGATCACCTGCATGCGTGAAGCAGTGCGAATTGCACAAGACGCTCTAAGAGCCACTCTGCCCTGCATCAAAGAAGGCGTTAGTGAAAAAGAGATCGCATCCGAGCTGATCATCCAGATGTATAAAGCGGGTTCCTCGCCTAACCTGCCGTTTGCGCCTATCGTTGCAGGCGGACCAAATAGCGCCAACCCGCATGCGGTGCCTTCCGACCGCAAGTTCGAGCGCGGTGATCTGGTTGTCATTGATTGGGGGGCTGGCTGCAACGATTACTGCTCTGACCTCACCCGCACTTTTGCAATTGGTGAGCTCTCACAGGAATTGTGTTCGATCTACCAGACCGTCCAAACCGCAAATCAGGCTGGCAGAGCTATGGGCAAACCGGGCATTAAAGCTGGTGAGGTAGACATTGCCGCGCGGACTGTCATAGACAAGGCTGGCTTTGGAGAATTTTTCACCCACCGCACTGGCCACGGGCTTGGAATGGATAGTCATGAACCTCCTTATATATTCGGCTCTAACGACTTGCTGTTGACCGAAGGGATGGTATATACTGTAGAACCCGGCATCTACTTGTCTGGCAACGGGGGCGTCCGCATTGAAGATGATATTGTGGTCACATTGACAGACTCAGAGTCCATGAGCGATTTTCCCCGTGATCTTCAAATCCTCGGGTAATGTATGGCATAATTGCTGAAAAATAGAAGAGGGATAAATGAATTCAACACAGACCATGCCAACCGCCGAACCTTTCTTTATCCCGGGCAGTAAGATTGGCTGCCTTCTCGTGCACGGTTTTACAGGAACGCCAAAAGAAATGCGCATGCTTGCAGATTCACTGGCGCAAGAAAAATTCACGATCCTTGCTGTGCGCCTTTCAGGTCATGCCACTAGCCCTGAAGATATGAACCGTACTCGGTGGAATGATTGGATCGCCTCCGTGGAAGACGGATTGAATCTGCTTAAGGGCTGCACTGACCAGCAGGTAGTGATGGGGCTTTCAATGGGGGGGATCCTATCCTTAATTGCTGCGGCGAGATTCGATGTCAAAGGCGTGATTTCATTCTCTACCCCTGCTGCTCTGCCTGAAGACCCACGTCTGAAATTCCTGCCTTTCTTCGCCTGGTTGTTTCCTCGCGCTGCAAAAGGCAAACCGGATTGGCAAAACCCGGCAGCCAGCAAAGATCACGCGGAGTATTCTTATTACCCCACCCGCTCGATCCTTCAATTGAAAAAACTCCTGACGGTCATGCACAACGATCTATCCCGAGTTACTGTACCTGCCTTTTTTGTGCAATCGCGTGGAGACCACAGCATCCCTCCTGACAGCATGGATACTCTCTTCGAGAACATTTCATCAATAGAAAAAACAAAATTATGGGTCGAAAACAGTGGACACGTAGTGATTCGCGAGCCGGACCGTGAGATCATTTTTGCGGCTGTCAAACAATTCATTGAACGGATCACCAGCAAAAGATGAGTCGCAACCTGCTCCTTGTCGCGGTTTCCCTCTTCGTTTGGGGAATCGGTGAAGGCTTATTCATCTATTTTCAACCTCTCTACTTGCAGGAATGGGGTGCAGATCCATTATTGATTGGCGGTATTCTGGGAGGCATGGGAATTGCAATGGCGGTTTCCCAAATCCCGGCCGGGTATCTCTCTGATAAATTTGGTTCAAGATCGATTATGTGGGCTTCCTGGATCCTTGGAACGATCACGGCCTGGGTGATGGCGCTCGCAAACTCTCTACCGGTTTTTGTGGTTGGCATGGTTTTCTACGGACTGACAGGGTTCGTCCTTGCCCCGATGAACAGCTATATCACCAACGCGCGCGGGAATTTCTCGGTCGGGCGTGCCCTCACGTTGGTGTCAGGAATGTACCATATCGGCGCAGTGATTGGTCCGGTCACCGGTGGCATCGTCGCGGACAAATTCGGATTAAGAATCGTTTATTATATTGCTGCTGTGCTTTTTATGATCTCAACGGCGATCATCCTGGTCGTCCAGAAAAACCCGGTGACCCACCTCGCCGACCAGGAATCTGAGCAACCCAAGGGGGTATTTTCCAATTTCCGTTTTCTCGCATTTTTGGGAATCACCTTCGTAACTTTGTTCGCCTTGTATCTTCCTCAACCGTTTACGCCAAATTTCCTTCAGAACCAGCAGGCGCTTTCCAGAACAACAATTGGCATCCTTGGCGCGTTTGGCAGCCTCGGTACAGCCTTCGCTTCCTTTGCGCTGGGAAGTCTTAACTCCGTTGCCGGGTTCATCATTGGGCAAATATGGGTTCTCATCTTTGTGATCCTGTTCTTGAAAGGTGAAACTCCCTTCATATTTGGGCTTGGCTACTTCTTCATCGGCGGTTATCGCCTCTGTCGTTCAATGATTTTGGCTATCGCGAGAAGCTTGGTACACCCTGGAGAAACCGGACTTGCGTATGGTTTGATGGAGACAGCCAGCGCTGCTACTGTGATTACAGCCCCCATCCTCGCCGGTGTGTTATATAGACAGGAACCTTATTCGGTTTACACAGTCTCGATGTTCTTGCTTATTGGCGTGATTATCGCAAATCTCATCATTTTCTCAATCATTATCAGGAGAAAGACCCGGTAACCATGACACTCAAACTTGAGATTTTTATTGTTGGTCAGCTTGAAAATAACGCTTGTATTCTTTATGACGAAGTAGCAACAAAAGCTTTGATCATTGATCCTTCTTTTGAGTCACAACCTCTATTGGATTTTATTGACCAAAATAACCTGACTGTCGAATCCATTTTGATCACGCACGGTCACTTTGATCATTTCGCTGGCGTTTCACATATTTGCGCCAGTTTACCAAACAAACCGACGATTGGTCTGCACCGCGCTGACCTTGACCTCTGGCGGGCAGGCGGAGGTTCCAAAGAATTCCAAATTTTGATCGATTTGCCTGATGAACCTGATATATACCTTGAGGAGCAACAACGAATTTCTCTTGGAACCAGTCATATCGAAGTTCGAACAGCCCCAGGCCATTCTTCCGGTTCTGTAATCTTCTATATTCCGGACCTAAACACTGCCTTATGCGGTGATGTGATTTTCTACCACGGTGTTGGTCGGACCGACCTCCCTGGTGGCAGCTATTCAACCTTGATGTCAAGTATAAAAAAACAAATCTTTACTCTTCCACCTGACACCAGGCTCATTCCAGGTCACGGACCTGAAACAACAGTCAAAGAGGAAATGGATCACAATCCGTATCTTGAATTTTCGAGCTTATAAATCAAAATCCGGGGACATTTCTCACAAACAAACCAGAATCAAGTTAAATGGTTATTCAGACTATAATTGACCAATATTTTTAATTTGGACGGTGATATGAAAGCTTCCATAAAATTAGTCATTTGCGCTCTCATCTTGTCAGCGATGATCCTTTCAAGCTGCCAAAATGCTTTTCTGGGTAACCTCTTCCAACCTTCTCCGACAAATGTGCCTCCAACCCTTACGCAAACACCCACACCTGTGCCGACCCTAACACGTACGCCAACAACAACACTGCCCCCCACACCAACACTAACTCCCACACCTGCATTTTTAACAATTGAACCTGGAACTGTTGAAGTTCCGATCTTGCTCTATCACCATGTTACAGCAGACATGAAAGCCAGCCGTTACAATATTGACCCGGATAAATTTGAAGCGCAAATGAAATGGCTCTATGAGAATGGCTACGAGACCATCAATGTGACAACCCTCGCCAACCTGATTCGAGAAGGTGGACATATCCCTCCCCGTCCGGTGATCATCACTTTTGATGACGGTAATCTGGATGTCTATGAGAATGCATACCCAATTTTAAAGGCGTATGGCTTTACAGCAACTTTTTATGTGGTTGATCAATATATCAACGGGTCAGAAATGATCACAACAGACCAGCTAAAAGACCTCATCAAGAATGGATGGGAGATTGGTTCTCACAGCGACCATCACAGTAATCTTACCGCCGAAGGGGTAGACCTCGCCCAGGAAATCCGCATGGCAAAAATAGAAACAGAAGAAAAACTGGGACTCACCATCAATTCATTCGCCTATCCATTCGGTCAAATCAACGAAACAGTCGTAGACAAGACGATCAGATTTGGTTACACATCTGCCGTCGGTTTGGGTGAATCTATCAGGCATGACAAATCCACTCTGTTCTATTTAAACCGCATCGAGATTGAAAACGGATACTCCATGGAGAAGTTTGTCTCGTTGCTTCCCTGGTCAGGACCTTGGCAATAGACAACAAAAACTGGCAATCCAGTTGAATGGATAGCCAGTTCCTTTTTAAGTTTTTAATTACTTGGCAAACTCAATAGCCCTGGTTTCACGAATAACGGTAACCTTGATCTGTCCCGGGTACTGCATGGTCTCTTCAACCTTTTTGGCGATATCTCTAGCCAAGCGGGTCGACGCCAGGTCATCAATCTCTTCGGGTCGAACAATGATGCGCACTTCACGTCCTGCCTGGATGGCATAACTTTGCTGCACCCCTTTGAAGGAATTGGCGATCTCTTCAAGTGCGCGCAGTCGTTTGATATATTGTTCCAAATCTTCCCGCCGGGCGCCTGGCCGGGCGCCTGAGATAGCATCCGCTGCCTCAACGATCACAGCTTCAATTGATTCCTGCTCCACTTCATGGTGGTGTGACGCCATCGCATTTATGACCTTCGGGTGCACGCCATAACGTTTTGCATATTCTGCGCCCAACTGTGCGTGCGTACCTTCTGTATTATGATCTAACGCTTTACCCAAATCATGGAGTAAGCCGCCAGCACGGGCAACCTCTACATTAGCGCCAAGTTCTGCTGCCAAAACGGCTGACAGCTTGGATACTTCGACTGCATGAGAAAGTTGATTCTGACCATAAGAAGTTCGGA
>WOUT01000053.1 GCA_009773005.1 Chloroflexota bacterium
GACCATGCCATCTATCATCCCAGAAGGTGCGACGATATCTGCCCCAGCCTTTGCGTGCGAGATGGCCACTTTTGCCAGGATCTCCAGTGTCTCGTCATTGAGCACATACCCTTCGGGAAGATGGAGGTTGGGTCGATTTTGCCCGCCAACGTTCAATATTCCACAGTGACCATGATCGGTATATTCACACAGGCATACGTCGGTGATCACTACCATTTCGGGCAGGGTTTCTTTGATGACGCGGGTGGCTTGTTGTATGATGCCGTTGTCGGCAAAGTTTTCCAGCCCGATCGGATCTTTTTCGGCCGGGATGCCAAACAAAAGGACGGCCGGGATTCTCAATTCGGCAACTGAATGAATTTCTTCTGCGAGCATGTCTGGGGACAAATTGTAGACACCGGGCATGGATGAGATTTCCGTTTTTACTCCTCGGCCATGGGTGACAAAGAGCGGATAGATCAGGTTATTGGGAGCCAGGTTGGTTTCTCGCACCATGGCCCGAATTTGAGGAGAAATTCGTAAACGCCGCGGGCGAATATTTGGAAAATGGGCTGTCTGCCCAATTTTTTGTTTTTGGTTTTTTGTTGTTTGGGTTTGAAAATTCATAGGATTTTCCTCGCCGAGTTTTTTGGGTTATGGTTGAGCAGCGCTTCAATCAATCCATCCACTGTATAGTCTTCCGCCACGATATCGACTGCGAGCCCCAGCTCACGGGCTGTTTCAGCCGTAATTGGACCGATGCAGGCAATGACTGCCTCTTTCAGGAGATCAAGCGCGCGCCCGCCCAAAAGATTAAAGAAATTTTGCACTGTCGAGGAGCTGGTAAATGTGGCAACATCTACTCCTTTCTCAAGTTCGGACAGCGCTTGCACATCAGGGTGAGCCGGCAGGGTGCGATAAACTGCAATTTCCTCAGGAAAGGCACCTTGATTTTGGAGCGCTTCAACAAGCGCCTTTCGGGCGATCTCCGCCCGCGGCAACAAAACCCTCAGACCGCGCACATCACCCATGCCAGGCAGTATGGCTTCCGCTACATGTTCATCTGGGGCAAAGTTGGGCTTCACGCCCTTTTCTACGAGCGCATGAGCGGTTGCCGGCCCGATGGCAGCGATTTGGATACCGGTAAACACATCGTTCCCTTTTCCAAGGGCGTCCAACCTCTGCCAGAATGCAGATACTCCATTCACACTGGTGAAAATAACCCAATGGTAGGTATTGAGGTTGGCAATGCTCAGGTCAAGCAGATTTGTATCTTCTAGAGCAGAAATTTCTATCGTGGGAAAAACGACAGGCACAGCCTCCAGGGCGGTTAGCCTTTCGATCAATGCCGCTGCCTGTGCTCTTGGACGGGTGATGAGAACGCGCTTACCGGTTAAATTGTTCATCCTAACAATTCCGCGGCGCCCTGATTAAGCGCTTTTTGGGCGAGTAGTTCCCCTATCTTTTTCGGGTCTTCTCCTATTGCCGCAACCCGGATTACTCGCCGGCCATCGATTCCCGCAACCAGGCCGCGCATTTCGATTTGCGCGCTATCCGTCGTGGCATATGCTGCCACTGGCGCAGAACAACCCCCGCCAAGCGCTGCCAGAAAAGCGCGTTCCGCTGTGACAGCACGGTATGTGGGGAGGTCGTGAATAGGTTGGAGAAGCTGGAGCAGTTCTGCATCATCGGACCGGCATTGGATTGCCAGGGCCCCCTGGCCCGGGGCTGGAAGCATGACCTCATAGGGAAGGTATTCGGTGACATACGTCCCAAGGTCAAGCCGTTCAATCCCCGCAGCAGCCAGGAGTATCACATCGTACTCGCCCTCCAGCACTTTGCGCAGGCGGGTATCTACGTTTCCGCGCAGCGGAAGAATGGTCAAATCAGGCCGGGCAGCTTTGACCTGGGCTTCGCGGCGCAAACTGGAGGTTCCCAATCGAGCGCCTGTAGATAATTCCCAAAGAGTTTCTCCCTTAGCCGAGATCAATACATCCTGAGCACATGCGCGCAATCCCACCGCACCAATACTCAAACCTTTCGAGTTTTCAACAGGCAGATCTTTCAGAGAATGAACGGCCAGATCGATCTGGCCGGAACGCAAGGCCGTCTCCAGTTCTTCAGTAAACACACCCTTCCCCCCAATCTCTGGCAGAGGGCGGTCAACGATTTTATCTCCGGTTGTGACCAGGGTAACCAATCGGCAATTAAGACCCGGCCAGGCTGATTTGAGCTGCGCAAGGACGTGCTCAGTTTGGCAGCATGCCAATTTTGAAGGTCGGCTCCCCAAGGTTATAGTCCGGGTGGTCAGATTTTTCATATTACTTCCTTTTTAATGGAAAGGTCCGGCTCGCGCTCACTGAGATCAAATAATCGGGCTAAAGTATCCACATAATCGTTAAGGGTTTCCTGATTCGTTTCTGTACGCAGATGCATGGTCGGCTCATGCAATATCTTCCGAACGAGCGCATGGGAAAGAAGGTTGATTTGTTCAAGAACTTCAGGGTCTGGATTGGTTAAATGTCTTAGAGTTCTGGCAACCTCATACTGCCGGATATGCTCCACTTTCTTATGCAGCTCTCCTATGAATGGAATCACACGGAGCAGCTTCTCGTAGTCTGCTACTTCTTCATCTACGATTGATTTTGCAAGAGCAATATTTTGATGGCTGCCAACCCCTGAAGTGGTAACGTAACTTTGCAGATCGTCCATATCAAACAATTGGACATTCGTTATTTCCCTGACCCTGGTTTCCACATTCCTGGGCACGGCCAGATCGATCAAAGTCAGCTGTCTGTGTGGCCGGTGGGACATAACTTCACCAATTAATTCCCGATGAAGGATTGGCTGTGCTGCAGCAGTCGAGGTAAATACAATATCAATATCTTTCAGACTATCCGACATGTGTTCGAAAGGCAGTGCTTCCACGCCATATTTCGCAACCAATTCGGTTGCACGTTGATAAGTGCGGTTGGTCAGGATGATTTTCTGAGCGCCATTCTCTCTCAAGGATCTAATTGCATCTCCTCCCATTTTCCCAGCGCCAATAACCAATATTTGTTTATTGAACAGGGTACCCAAGATTGCTTCGGTAAATTGGACAGCGATTGAGGAAATGCTGATTGGGTTACGGCCGATCTCTGTTTCGCTTCGGACTCGTTTCCCGGCATGGATGGCTGATCTGAAAAATGAACCAAGAACGTATCTAGCACTGCCGCACCGCAGTGCGTTCTCCAGAGCTTGCGAGACCTGACCCAGTATTTGAGTTTCTCCGATGGCAATTGAATCCAACCCCGCGGTCACCTGAAAGAGATGTTCGACCGTTGAATTTCCGGTAAAAGAGCGGAAATAGGGTTCGATAGGATAGGTCGCAATTTTCAACACCTCCCGAAGATAGGTCAAAATAGGTAGAAAAATCGAATTCGAATTCTCTTCCAACGCTTGTGTTAAAGACACCAAAGCATAGATTTCTAACCGGTTGCAGGTGGATAGGAAAACCATCTCGAGTATCGGCTCGAATACACCTTGCCGAATTGGAAATTTCGATAAAGCACTATCGATCATATCTGAAGTCAAGCCTAGACATTCACGCAGTTCAACCGGCGTGTTGTGATGTGAAATACTCAAACAGATCAGGCGCATGGCTGGAATCCCATCATCCTACAGTTATTTCAGGTTTCATTTCACTTAGAAAATCCAATACTTTTTTAGCGACTTGCTGTCCCTGGCGGATGCAATCCGGAATGCCTACTCCTTCATACGCGCTACCGGTTAAATAAAGTCCCGGGATTTCCTGGCATTGGTCAAAAATCTGTCTGACAAGGGTAAGGTGTTCCACATCATACTGTGGGTTAGCCTTTTCCCAGCGAAAGATTCTTGTGAGGGCGGGGTCAGCATCCAATCCCATCAGAGCCTTAAGCTCACGCCGGACAACTGTGATCATCTCATTGTCAGAGAGTGAAACCATTTCCTCCTTGCCTGGCCCACCTACGAAACAGCGCAACAGGATTGTGTCTTCCGGCGCTCGATGATTGAACTTGATCGAGGTCCAGGTGCAGGCGGATATATCCCGCTTTTCCTTGCGTGGGATGACAAACCCAAAACCTGAAAATGGCTGGTGAATGTCCGATTTCCGGTAAGCCAAGGAAATCGTAGCCGTGGATACATAGCGGATCTTCTGAAGTTCAGCGGCAATATGCGGGGCAATGTCTTCAACTAATTCGGAAGCATCATTAGCCGGAATAGCCAGAATCACAGCATCTACATCCAAAGGTGCGTGCCCGGAGAGAAAGATACGAAAACCTCCTTGTGATTGTCGCTCCAGGCAATTAACCCGGTGTCCGGAGAGCAATTCAACATCTTGTAAGGAAGATTCAAGTTTATTAACCATTTGGTTCAAGCCGTTATGCAGTGAGAGGAATAGCGAAGTCGGGCCGTTTCCACTTACTGGTTTGTTCTTGGCTGCCAGTTTGCGTTCCTTCAACATTCCCTGAATCAGGCTGCCGTGGTTTTTCTCCAATGCCCGAAAGCGGGGTAAAGTCGCCAGCAAGCTCTGCTTTTCCGGGTCGGAGACGTGAATGCCGGACAGGAGCGGTTCAGCGATCTTCTCCAATGCCTCCTTGCCCAGGCGGCGGCGGACGAAATCACCTATGCTCTCGTCGCGCTCACCCTTAAAGGGCGGCACCAGCAGGTCAAGGCCCATGCGTATTTTTCCCGGAATGGAGATAAGAGGGGAGAGAGCGAAAGGCATAATCCGCGTAGGAACAATCAACATGACGCCGTCGGGCAGCGGAACCAGCCTGCCTTTATTGACCACATAGACTCTCCGCTGCTTGTCATTGGTACCAATCAGGTCACTCTGCAGGCCAATCTTCCCAGCCAGTTGTGCCGCCCAAGGTTTCTGGCGCAAGAAGCAGTCCGGCCCGCCCTCGATCGTGTACCCATCCACTTGCTCGGTGAGGATCTTGCCGCCCAGCCGGTTTTCTGCTTCGATCAGAAACACTGTGACGTTCAGGTTTTTTGCTCTGGATGCTTCCTGAATGGTGTAGGCGGCAGCCAATCCTGAAATTCCACCTCCGATGACTGCGATTTTGAGCGCTTGCTCTCCTGCTGCGATGTTCACTGCATGCCTCCAAGTTTGATGATTTGAGCGAGAGCTTCAATGAATCTGGGCGACGTATTGAGGGTTTCTGTCCGTACCAGGTGAATGCCAGCCTCCTGTGCCTGCTGCTTGGCTTCGATGTCAATATCAAAAAGGATTTCGACATGATCGGAGACAAAGCCGATCGGGGCGACCAATACGTTTTTAATTTTCTCTTTAGCTAGTCTCGCCAGCGTCTCCTCGAGAGACGGTCCCAGCCAGCGCATATTTCTGGCTCCGACGCTCTGGTAGCAAAACTCCCAGCGAGCATTTGGTAATTTCAATTGCGCGGCTATCGACTGCGCGGTTTCTTGCAATTGTTGTTGGTACGGGTCGCCTTGTTCGATAATCACAGCGGGTAGACTGTGTGCGGTAAATACAATCTTCCCGTCCAATTTTAAAACTGCGGGAAACTGCCGAATTCCTTGCTCCAACTTTTCAGTTAAAGCCTGGATGAACAACTGATTGGAATACCAGGAAGAAATTTTCATAATCTGCGGCAGAACAATCCCCTTTTCTTTTTCACAAGATCCCATAGCGTGGTCAATCTGGTCAAAGTATGCCTGGGTACTCATCCTGGAAAAATAGGGGGTCATGCAAATTGCATTCACTTGTTGGAAGCCAGCAAGAATGATTTGCCCGATCGCTTCCCGGATGTAAGGGTACCAATGGCGCATGCCCACAAATACTTTGTATGAGTCATCATTGGATATCAGGTTTAATCTGTCCTCGAGTGCTCTAGCCTGAGCTTGGGTGATTTCCAGCAAGGGAGATTTACCGCCGATGGCGGCATAGCGAGCTCTTATTTCCTCCACAAGCTCGGGAGGTGTAATCCGACCACCACGCACTTCCAGCAAATACGGCTCGACATCCTCCAGGGATCCTGGACCGCCGTAAGCCATCATTAATACTGCTTTGGGTATCATAGATGCACCTCAGAGAAAAAGATTCAAGGTGTCCTGGGTAGGGTGATGCACGGCAGTGTAAATGGGCGTGTCGCTCAGAATATAGGAACGAGCATCGCTCGTGCGCAATTCAGAGACGAGATTCGAAAAGGACGGCAGTTCGTCCGTTTCATAAGCCACAAGGAATTCCTGATCCTGAAGGTCAGTCGAATAGAACAAAAGCTGAGAGATCTGTGGGTATTGGTGCCCAATCCAGATGTGTTCATTCATCATTCCCTGGCGGGCATCGCGGCCAAAGCGATACCAATCGGCCGTCTTGGTGAACGGATACACGATCAGATATTTCTTATGATCCGAACTTAATGGATTGATTTCCTGGCTGGATTTCGCTTTTGAGTAATCGGAAGGCCGGGTAAAGCCCCATTTAATATTGGTGGGCCGCAGATACGGCCTATGTGCAATGAGCAGTCTGGCGATGGTTTCGAAAATCCCGGCAGGTTGATTCGGCGTTGTGGCTAAAAATGAACTCCAAAGGAAGAGATTCGTTTCACTCCTTGCCGGAAAAACCTGGTAAAGAGCATGATGCGGCAACCCGGCCTGAAGTTCGGCGCTGAAGTTGTCTGCCAGTTGTTGGCGTTCGTCATGTGGTAAAGACCAATAGCGTTCGGTGTATTGCAGACCAGCAAAGTAGAATAAAAAAAGATCTGGCATGGTGACATACCTCCAGTCCGATCAATCGTCTAATATTAGTTGTCGCTCAGATTTGGCCTAAGTTACTCTCTAGATAATTCTGGAATTTCGCGACTAAATGGGAATGTACCGGGCTGGTAAGAACAATACGGCTCTTCAGCCAACGCATCGCCTGACATGGCATAAGCGCGGGAACGTGAACCACCGCACACGGGATTGAATTCACACTTTCCACAGCGTCCCTTCAAGCTTTCCTTATTTCTCAAAGATTGGAACAACGGGCTGAATTGATAGATATCACTCAAGGAAGTGTTGCGCACATTTCCTGCACTGACCGGAAGATATCCGCTCGGAAAAACTTCACCCAGTAAGGAGATAAATACGAACCCATCCCCGGCATTGACGTGCAGGGGCGTGCGCCGGATGCGGTCGGGGTTATGGTGAGTAGGCGGCATGGGCGCGACCCGGTGGAGACCTTCCATTAAAGCGTCGTAGGTGTCATTCAAATCCAGGTATTGCTTTACCGGTAAACCATTGGCCTCCAGGTATGCCCGTTGCAGCACAACACGCTTATAGTGATGTCCTTCGGTGGTTTTGATTCCAATGTATTTTGAAGCGTCATACAGGAAATTCATCACGGCTTCATAATCCTGGGGCGTGATCTCGTCTTTGGTCGATCCCCGACCGGTGGGAACGAGGAAGAACACACTCCAGGTCATCACGCCAATTTCCCGCACGAGGGCAAAGATATCCGGTAAATCCATCAAGTTATAGCGCGTCACGGTTGTGTTGACCTGAATTTTTAAGCCAAGCGACTGGGCTATTTTCCACCCGTTGACGGTCCAGTCGAATGAGCCCGGAACACCCCGGAAGGAATCGTGAATTTCAGAGGTTGCCCCATCCAGGCTAAGCGAGATCACTTTGCAGCCGGTGTCTTTCAGCCTTTGCAGGTTTTCTTGATTGAGTAGAGGGGTCCCGGATGGAGACAAGGCGACTGGCAGCCTCTTTTCAGAGGCATAGGAAGCCAGGTCGAAGATATCATACCGCTTGAATGGGTCGCCCCCGGTCATAATAAACAAGGGGCGTGGCTCTCCAAATGCAAGGACCTGATCAACTAAATTCTTGCCTTCTTGACACGAAAGGGCAAATGGATTGTGATCCTTCTGCGATTCAGCCCGGCAATGTTTGCAGGCCAAATCACAGGCCTGGGTTGTCTCCCATATGACCATGAAGGGTCTTTGCTTTAAATCATACTTTGGCTGACGAATAAGCTGCATCGGTACCTTTACTGTGAATGGGACATGGAATGAGTTGTAGATTGTATAAAATATTGTCCCACAAGAGCCATGAGCATCTCATCGAAGAAAAAGGATACTCTCTGATAAAGCTGATGGCTTTCCGCGTCGTTAATCTCTCCCAGGAAACCTGTTTCATGGACCGCATCTAAAATTGACCGTTGGAAAAAAAGAAAGACTTGTACCGTCTGCGCGATCGGAAGACCTGCTTGATAACAAATGGTTCCGTAACTGCCGGCGAGCCGTTTTCCCTCTTCCAAAAAAGCCCTCTCATTTTCCGCCCGGTTGGAATATTGCATCAGCAAAGCGGTTAAGCGGCTGCCTGTCTGGCGGAATTGCAGCTTCTGCTCAGTGTTGAATTGGGCCATCCAGGGTTCGGTGTTGGAACTTGATGTTTGTAAATCTCGGCGGGTATGGTCAATCAGGCGGCTTTCGATCACTGCCAATGAATTTGAAATAGGGGCTTGCTGGTGATGTTGAAGAAATTGAACAATTACTTCCACTTTGAACCGGCGGCGTCCACCCGGGGTACGCATGCATTCGATGTTACCCGCATCCGCCCATCGTCTTAAAGTGGTGAAATGTACACCCAGAATATCCGCTGCTTCGGACAGGTTTAACCAGGTTTTCGATTTTTTCGAAAAGGATGAATTAGTCATAGCTATGTATTTCTATGTATAGATTAGTTTATCTAAGTATATGACCCATACATTAATATGTCAATATCAGTTTGGATAACACTGGATATCAGTTTGGATATCAGTTTTGATGTCTGTTTGGATGTCAGTTATAGTCACAAAAATCCATAGAAAAGGATAGACAAAAGAGAGAGTTCCGATCAATATTGTGGTTGGTGAACGCCAACAAAGGAACTTTCAAATGACAGAAAAATCGTTTTTCTCTGGCTAACGTGGGTCCAAAATCTCAGTACTACCCCAAGATCAAGTCCAGCGCTTGCTGTTTTACTTCAACACTCAGTTGGTTGTGGCTCGGTTTCCCGCGACTCTTAATTACCAGTCGTCCTACTGCTCCTTGCTTCTGGTACGCTCGCCAAAGCAGTTTTACTTGCCTGATACTGACCTTCAGTTGGTCTACGTCTATCCGTTGGGCGAGCTGCCTTTTCTCCATCTGGGTCATCACTTGCAGTCGTTTGATCTCTTTATCGCTCATCGTGTGTTGTTTGTCCACTTCCTTGTCCTCACTTATGGGTACATTTTAACTTTGGTAAAAGGGGACATGCCTACTTTGGTTTAACACTGCAATTCCCACTGCAATAACACACTGCAAACACTCTGCAATCCGCTATGCAATCCGCTATTGACAAAGTTTCTAATGTCAATTATTATTGCCAATTATAAAATTAGTTGATCTTCGGGGCAAGGTGCGGCGCCTTCACAATAGGTAAGCCAATTCCAGACCGACGGTAAGGCTTAATTAAGCCAAGCCCGTGACCCCATTAGCATTTTAAGAAATGCCAAAAGGGTGGATTCGGTGAAAGTCCGAAGCCGACGGTATAGTCCGGATGGGAGAAGATCTAAAACAGGCAGCGCTTAAACGGTGATATGCGCTTTTCTGTTTGTTTTCTTATGCCCCAACGATTTTACGTTGGGGCATTTGATTTCAACAGAAAGAGCAAAATCTGCGTTTGTTGAATCAGATACCTGTTCTCCCTAACTGCTTCGGATCGCCATGGGTCGGAGCTTTTATGTTTAATGCAAACAGGCAGGAAAATGAAGTGCAGAGCAAAAACTTAGTACATCAAGAAATGGACCGCTTCTTCATGAAGCAGGCTTTAGCGTTAGCAGCCAAAGGGCAGGGATTTACCAGCCCGAACCCTACGGTTGGAGCACTGGTCGTTCAGAACGGGCAAATTATTGGAGAGGGTTATCACCGCCGGGCTGGAGAACCACATGCTGAGGTGGAAGCGCTTCGGGCTGCCGGGAAAGCAGCGTGTGGAAGCACAATGTATGTAACCCTTGAACCTTGCAACCACTACGGCCGGACCCCACCCTGCACAGAAGCCGTTATTGCCGCAGGCGTACGGAGAGTAGTTTATGCTGTTAGCGATCCAAATCCGCTGGTCTCAGGCAGCGGGCACCGGCGTCTCTTAGAGGCAGGCATGACCGTGACCGAAGGCGTTTGTTTGGATGAAGCCTGGTACTTGAACCGTTTTTTCTTTCATTATATTATCCATGCGAAACCGTATGTCATCGTGAAGTTTGCCGCCAGCCTGGATGGTAAAATTGCCACCCGAACGGGGGACAGTCGTTGGATCAGCGGAAAAGAATCCCGAAAACAAGGCTATTTCCTGCGTCATCTTTGTGATGGAATCCTAATCGGTGCTGGTACTGCTGTCACCGATAATCCTCACCTGACAACTCGAATTGAGGATATGCCCAGTCCTCGCCATCCCATCCGCATCCTTCTCGATAGTCGTGGACGTGTTCCACTAGATTCGAACTTATTCAATCCCACTTTACCTGGGCGAACGATCGTCGCTGCCACAGACGCGATGCCAGAAGTGCACAAATCAGAGCTTGCCAGCAGGGGAGCCGAAGTGCTACTTTTGCCTTCTGCTCCTGATGGAAGGATAGAGCTTATATCATTATTAGAAGCACTAGGTAAAAGGGAGATTATCAGCTTATTAGTCGAAGGCGGTGGGGAAGTTCTGGCATCGTTTGTTGCTTCTGGTCTGGTAAATGAGGTATGGGCGTTTATTGCCCCGATCATTATCGGTGGGGATTCCGCGCCTGGGCCGGTCCGTGGATTGGGTGTGGAAAAGATTGCTGAGGCGTTTTATCTTCAGAATGCATTTATGACTTCACTGCAAAAACGACTGGATGAAATCAGTCCTAATTACACCCTCTGCAAATGGCCAATAATTTAATATAATGAGTCTATCCCAACCACAAG
>WOUT01000054.1:0-4485 GCA_009773005.1 Chloroflexota bacterium
GGTGATGGCAGCGGTTAGTGTCGTCTTCCCATGGTCAATGTGACCCATCGTGCCTACATTCAAATGCGGCTTGTTCCGTTCAAACTTTTGCTTGGCCATTTGTCAAATTACTCCTTCAAGAACCTGATACGGTTTAAGAATGATTACTTATTGATTACTTTTTCTGCAACTGCGGTAGAAACCGGTGCATAATGGTCAAATTCCATTGTGAAAACACCACGACCTTGTGTACCAGACCGCAATTCAGTCGCATACCCAAACATTTCAGCCAAGGGCACGGTGCCGCGAACGGCTTGTGCATTCCCTGGCCGCATATCCATACCTAGGACTTCTCCTCGCCGTGAGGTTACCTGACCCATTACTTCACCCAGGTATTCACCGGGGACAACTACTTCTACCTTCATTATTGGTTCGAGCAAAACTGAAGAACCTCTTTGAAGTCCTTCACGGAAACCCAAGATAGCAGCCATTTTAAAAGCCATTTCGCTTGAATCAACTTCGTGATAAGAACCATCAATTAAGGTTACTTGCAAATCAGTAACAGGATACCCCGCCAATACACCAGATTCAGTGGCTTCGCGAACACCTTTTTCTACTGCAGGGATATATTCTTTAGGAATTGACCCGCCAGAGATTTTGTTCACGAATTTGGTACCACTACCCCGTTCAAGTGGTTCAAAGGCAAATACTACATGCCCATATTGACCGTGACCACCGGATTGCTTTACATACTTGTAGTTTACAGAAGGAACAGCCCGAGTGATCGTCTCGCGGTAAGAAACCCGGGGACGACCGACGTTAGCCTGAACTTTGAATTCACGAAGCATGCGGTCGACTAAGACATCCAGATGTAACTCACCCATCCCTTTAATTATGGTCTGACCGGTGTTTTCATCTGAAACAACCTGAAAAGTTGGATCTTCTTCTGAAAGCCGCTGCAGCGCGTTCGCCATTTTATCCTGGTCAGCGGTTGACTTTGGTTCAATGGCAATTGAAATTACAGGTTCGGGGAAAGTGATCCTCTCAAGCGCAACGGGTGTTGCAGCATCGCAGAGAGTGTCACCAGTGAATGAATCTTTGAGACCAAGGACAGCGCCGATATCACCCGCATTGACTTCAGTAATATCTTCACGGCGATCTGCATACATCCGCAGGAGTCTGCCAACGCGTTCTTTCCGGCCTTTTGCCGGGTTATAAACCATACTGCCTGTTGTAAGTGTGCCAGAATAAACCCGGAAATAAGCTAATCGACCTACATAAGGATCACTAACAATCTTGAAAACCAAAGCGCTCAGCGGCGCATTGTCTTCGGTTGGCAGTGTCATCTCTTCATCTGTATTAAGATTAGTAACTTTTACTGGAAGAATATCTAGCGGGGATGGCAAGTAATCGATGACAGCATCCAAAACAAGCTGAACACCCTTATTTCTTAATGAAGAACCACAAAACACAGGGATAGCCTTGTTTTCAATGACTGCTTTTCGAAGTCCAGCTTTCAATTCATCATCTGAGATCGTCTCACCTTCGAGGTACTTGACTGTCAAGTCATCATCAAGCTCGGCGATTTTCTCGATCATGTGCTGGCGCATTTCTTCAGCTTGGCTTTGAAGCTCTACTGGGATTGAAGTTACAGTGGGTTCTTTCCCAAGTTCATCTTCAAAAAGGACGGCTTGCATGGTCATGAGATCAACCATGCCCTTAAAATTGGCTTCACTACCAATTGGCATCTGCATAGAGATGGTGTTAGCGCCAAGTCGGCTCTGGATTGTTCCCAAGGTGTAATCAAAAGATGCACCAACGCGGTCCATTTTATTTACAAAACAGATACGCGGAACTGCATAACGGTCAGCTTGACGCCAAACCGTTTCACTTTGTGGCTCCACGCCCTGGACTGCGTCGAACACAACCACGCCGCCATCCAGCACCCTGAGGGAACGCTGCACTTCTGCGGTGAAATCGATGTGGCCGGGAGTGTCAATCACGTTGATCTGATACCCCTTCCATTCAGCGGTAACAGCGGCAGATACGATTGTGATACCGCGTTCCCGTTCCTGAACCATCCAATCCGTTACAGTTGTGCCGTCATCCACGGAACCAATACGATATGTACGTCCGGAATAAAAGAGGATTCGCTCAGTTGTCGTGGTTTTACCCGCATCAATATGAGCAATAATCCCGATATTGCGGCATTTCTCTAAAGGATAATTGCGAGGCATCTGATTCTCTTAACTCTCAATCTTAAATTACATTCTAAAGTGGGAGAAAGCACGGTTCGCTTCAGCCATTTTATGGGTTTCTTCACGTTTGCGAACAGCATTACCAGTGTTATTGGCAGCTTCGAGCAACTCGGCTGATAATTTTTCAGCATAAGAATTACCGGTTCGACCAGTAGAAGCGTCAAGGATCCAACGCATAGCGAGGGTCATTTTTCGGCTTGCGGGAACTTCCATAGGTACCTGGTAAGTAGCGCCACCAACACGACGTGGGCGAACTTCCATTTGAGGACCTACGTTTTTCAAAGCCTGGTCAAGAACTTCTATGGGATTTTTATTGGTTTTTTCTTTAATGATATCCATCACTTCGTACATGATCCGAGTGGCGACGCTCTTTTTGCCCCGTTTCATGATTCGGTGAATAAAAAAGGTCACCGGCACGCTATTGTAGCGAACATCAGCTGATATTTCTCTTGGTTCTGGTTTTGTCCGTCGCATTCAAACTTCTCCATCAAAAATGAAAGATTATTACGCCTTTGGTTTCTTCGAACCGTATTTTGAACGGCCTTGAGAACGTTTGGCAACACCGGTTGTGTCTAGGGTACCACGCACAATATGGTAGCGAACGCCTGGCAGATCTTTGACACGACCACCTCTGACAAGAACGACAGAGTGCTCTTGCAACTGGTGACCTTCACCGGGAATATACGCCGTGACTTCAAGCCCGTTGGTTAAGCGAACACGAGCGATTTTACGAAGCGCCGAGTTCGGTTTCTTGGGGGTCATGGTTCTCACGACCGTGCAGACACCACGTTTTTGAGGCGCCCCTTTTTCAAGGCGCGTGCGGCGTTGCTTCATTGAGTTTAATGTGAACTGTAAAGCAGGCGCTTTACTTTTAACTTTCTTGGTCTCACGACCTTTGCGAATCAGTTGATTGATTGTTGGCACGTCTATTTGCCTCCGAAAATGAATAGCCTTCTGTAATTTTTTTTCTTAATAGGGTGAGGCCATCGACTGCTATGATGGCCTCACCGGATTTACTCCATGGCAGAGGTTACCACATCACCACGACACTAAGGCAACGGCTAAAAATTATATCATGAGGATTTTTCTTGGTCAAGACAAGAAAGCTTTAATAAATTGACCTCATTTTCACCTCGTTGATTAGCCTGCTGCCAATAATTATAGCAGTCCGTGCAACTCCTCACCCAGACCGAGCAAACCAGTCGAAAGTTTCGGAGGTTTTAACTTTTCTTCATCCTTTCCAAAACGGATGACTTCCTTGGTGTCCATCACTGCTTCAACAGCAAGTCCAAGACTTTGAAGTTCTTTAACGAGAACTCTAAATGAAGCAGGCAGACTCGGATCTTCGATCGGCTCGCCTTTTACAATGGACTCATACGTGCTTACTCGACCCATGACATCGTCAGATTTGACCGTCAACATTTCTTGTAGTGTATAACTCGCTCCATAGGCCTCCAGCGCCCACACTTCCATTTCACCGAAGCGTTGTCCGCCAAATTGGGCTTTACCACCAAGAGGCTGCTGGGTTACCAGACTGTAAGGTCCAGTGGATCGAGCATGAACTTTGTCTTCAACGAGGTGATGGAGTTTTAGCATGGTCATCACACCAACTGTGACCGGCTGGTCATAAGGCTGGCCAGATTTACCATCTCGGAGCATTTGTTTGCCGAGGATCGGCAGAGGTTGAATGGTATCCAGAGCTAATTTTTCAGCTGTTTCACGGATCTTGTCATCTTTTAATTTAGAAACCTCTATGCCTTGACTCTCCAGCCAGATTTTCAAGCAAATATTGATAGCTTTACGATCATATTCTGTGTATTGAGGGCTTCCGGTGGCGACACTGTCAAACCGGAGGATTGATTCCGGATCCACCTTTCGTTCCAATAACCAATACTCAAGGTTCACGCGGCGCGCGTAGTTATAGTCGGTCGCCATCCTAGATATATCATACTTATCGCCTAAGACCTGTTCCAGGTAGAGAAGTCGAACTTCATCATCGTCGCGGATAGATTGAGAATCATAATCCTGGGTATTCATCCACTCCCAAGATTTTTCGCCAGATTCTTTCCAGGCTAAATCCATCAACCAGGCTCGGCCAAGTTCTGCCTCAATTTCAAATTCATCAGCACCATCAAATACTGGTGTAACCGCTTCAAATCCTAGCTGACGGGCAGCCCAACCCAAATGGGTTTCGAGAACCTGTCCGATATTCATACGACCAGGAACACCCAGTGGGTTCAAGATGATA
>WOUT01000054.1:4493-15721 GCA_009773005.1 Chloroflexota bacterium
GGGTTCCATCTTCGAGGAAGGGCATATTTTCGACTGGAACAACACGAGAGACAACACCTTTGTTTCCGTGACGCCCGGCCATTTTATCGCCAGCGGTGATCTTGCGGCGCTGGGCAATTGAAACACGTACCATCATATCTACACCAGCAGGAAGATCTACATTATCAACGCGGGTGAATATTTTCACATCGACCACTTTTCCACGTTCGCCGTGTGGCATGCGCAAGGAAGTGTCTTTCACATCTCGTGATTTTTCACCAAAGATCGCCCGCAACAAGCGCTCTTCAGGGGTCAGTTCTTTTTCACCTTTAGGCGTGATCTTGCCAACAAGGATATCATTTGGCCCTACTTCGGCGCCGATGCGAATGATTCCTTGTTCATCCAAATCTTTGATCGCTTCTTCACCAACATTGGGAATGTCACGTGTAATCTCTTCCGGGCCAAGTTTAGTATCTCGAGCTTCAACTTCATGTTTTTCGATGTGCACTGAAGTAAATTTATCATCTTGAACCAATTTCTCTGAGATTAGGATAGCGTCTTCAAAATTGCCGCCTTCCCAAGATATGAATGCTACAACAACATTCTGACCTAAAGAAAGCTTTCCGCCAACAGTAGAGGAAGAATCAGCGAGGATATCGCCTTTGTGAATTCGTTGCCCCTTAATAACTGCCGGGCGTTGATCGATACAAGTGCTCTGGTTTGAGCGCTGATACTTTCGCAGGTTATACTCCCGTACTCTACCTTCAGAATTGCGTACAAAAACCTGGCGGCCTGTAACTGAAATGATCTCACCATCTTCTTCTGCAACTAAAACCTGGCCCGAGTCGATCGCGGCGTATTTTTCCATACCAGTTGAGATCAATGGACTATCAGGGTTAATCAATGGAACTGCTTGCGCCTGCATATTTGAGCCCATTAGTGCACGGTTGGCGTCATCATGTTCTAGGAAGGGGATGAGGGCGGCGCTGATGCCAACAACCTGATGCGGAGCCACATCCATATAATTGACGCCATCTCCACCTGACATGATAAAGTCACTGTGGAAACGGCAGGAGATTTGATCCAGGATGAATTCGTCGTTCAGATCAATACCTGTGTTCGCCTGAGCGATCACATATTTATCTTCTGCATCAGCTGAAAGATATTCAACCTCAGTAGAAACAAAAGGCGCTACAAAGATGGTGGTTTTCTTGGTCTTTTTAATTGCAGTGAGCATCTTGGAATTGATGCGCTCACCTTCTTTGGCGATAATCTCGCCAGATTTCTCATCCTTCAGGGTTTCTCGTAACAAGCGTCCTTCTAGCCGGAGATCTTCACAGCTTAGGGTTTTCATTACGCGACGGTACGGCGTCTCGATAAATCCATATTCATTAACCCGGGCAAAACTCGCCAGACGGCCGATCAAACCAATATTCGGACCTTCAGGGGTTTCAATTGGGCAGATACGGCCATAATGCGAATGGTGAACGTCGCGCACATCAAAGCCCGCTCGCTCACGCCTCAAGCCGCCAGGACCCAAAGCCGAAAGCGTTCTCTTGCTTCTCAATTCTGCCAACGGGTTGGTTTGGTCCATGAATTGTGAGAGCTGTGATGAACCAAAGAATTCACGCAGAGCTGCCACGACTGGACGAATATTTACCAGGCTGACAGGTGAGACCTGATCCTGATCACGAATTGACATACGCTCTTTGATGACGCGTTCCATGCGGCGAAGGCCAATACGAAGTTTATTTTGGATCAACTCACCATTTGTTTTCACCCGGCGGTTGCCTAAATGGTCGATATCATCCTTATCCTCAATTTCATTGTTGATCAGGATCATTCGGCGAACCAAATAGACGATATCCCATTTGGTCACGCTGCGATGAGCCACCGGAATACGGTCCATCAAGTCTAATTTTTGATTCAGTTTATACCGGCCAACACGTTCAAGGTCATAATGGCGGCTGTCAAAAAGTTGTTCTTCAAGGAATGCTTTGGCATTTTCAAGGTTGGCAGGGTCGCCCGGCCGCATGCGGCGGAAGAATTCGATCAACGCTGCCTGGGCAACGGTCAAACCGCCGCTCAAATCCCAGACTGGTTCCTGGTGAATGGTGGAAGGAATGAACTGCCGTTCGGGGTTATTATCAATATCATTAAAAAGCGAAATGATCTCTTCATCAGATCCAACTTTTAGGGGGCTATCGCCAGGCAGCAAGTCATCGACAGCGGCTAACGCCCGCAGGAAGATTGTGATCGGAACAGTGCGTTTTCGGTTGAACTTGAGAATGAGATAATCGTTCTTGCGGGTTTCAAATTCCATCCAGGCGCCGCGGTCAGGGATCAATTTAGCCATTGCCAAACGGTGACCCGTTGCACGATCAACAGGAGCTTCAAAATAGACGCCCGGTGAACGAATGAGCTGCGAAACAACTACCCGCTCAGTACCATTAATAATGAAAGTGCCTTTTTCGGTCATCTCAGGGAAATCACCCAGGAAAATATCTGATTTGACAGGCTGAGGGATATCTGGTCCGGCTAACAAAACTGAAACATACAGCGGACTGGCATAAGTTAAGTCACGTTCGACACACTCTTCAATGGTGTGTTTTGGGGCTTCAAACCAATATTTCAGCCCCCACTGCTGAGCTTCGAGACTGCGCCCTGGAAAGTAAAGTTTCATCCCCTTGTTATAAGATTCAATCGGTGAAACTTCGTGGAAGAGGTCACCCAATCCATCTATCTTTAACCTTTTAAAGGAATCGAGTTGAATCTCGATCAGGTTGGGCATGTTAAAAATTACAGGAATTCGTGCGTAAGATTTGGTTGGCAAAGCAGAAGCCATAGGTTTCTCCTAAATCATAAACCTGGCAAAAAGAATAAAAAATCCCTCCTGGCAAATCAAGGCCGGGATGCGCAACTTTTTATTATATCAAGGCATTAGGATATGGTCAAGAATTTTAAGGTAACATTTTAAGATAATAAAACCAGTATTGTTAAGATACCTGAGATGAAGATTATACCATTTAATCCAAGGGTAAGATCCTGTTTTCCACGCATCCATCTTCATAAATTTTAAGGAGACCCCAGGACTTTTGAAAATTCGGAAAGTCCCCAATACTCACAGAGCCGGGATTGAAGTAGAGTATTCCATCCTGCCAATGGTTTTCAGGATGATGTGTATGTCCAAACACGTAGACTCCTGCCCCATGCACCACCTTTGGTAAACGCGAGAGGTAGCGTTCACGTTTGTATCCATGCAAGATATATTGAAACTTGTCAAACCAATAGGTAATAAGGTTGATATGTCCATGCATCAACGCAATCTTCACACCCATTCGTTTGATCTCTCGCACCATAGGAGTATATTTTCGGATCATAAAATCGCGGTTCCCTCTCACTGCCAAGACAGGCGCGATCGTCTCCAATTCATCAATTACCCGTTTAACACACACATCCCCGGCGTGCAGGATCAATTCAACTTTTTCAACTTTGAGAGCAGTAATTAGATCAGGGTTCAACCCAGGGACACGATCTGGAATATGAGTATCAGAGATGACGCCAATGATGATCGAATTCATAGACACTCTATTGTGATCAAGCGGTCTGAGCCAATATCAAATTTACTTCGTTTTTGGCTTGCATCGAATCGGAGAAGCGAACCCCGTGAATTCCAATCCCATTCGCAGCGTCAATGTTTTCCTGAACGTCATCCACAAAAATAGCCTCTCGCGGTTCAACGCCAACCCTGGTTAAAATTTCCCGGTAGATAGCCGGATCCGGTTTAGCAAGCCCAACTTCACAAGAAAATACCGAGAACTGGAAGGCATCCAGACAAGGTTTGCTCGTAGTTAATACATCGCGCGCCCCGGACCAGGCATTACTCAACAAGGCGGTTTTATGAGTTGTTTTTAATGACCGAATAAATTCAATTAATTCCTGGTCTAAACGGTCTCCCGCCCAAAATTGGTCTTGAAAACCACAAAGCTCGTCTCCAGAGATGCCGAGAGTTTTTCCGACTTCTTTCCAATGCTCGGTCTCGTCAATTATCCCGACGGTCGCTCTCTGAGCTGATTCACTTTTAAAAACCAAAGCATACATGGAATCCAAAGTAATTGCGTATTTGTCAGCCAATTCCTGGCGGGGTTTCGGGTCCTCTGACCGCAAGATCACTCCCCCCATATCCCAGATAACTGCTTTGATAGAGTTTCCCATTATGAATTTCCTTCAGTCAAATTTTCAAAAGTATAACACGCACTCCTATCACATAGAAAAACGCTAGAATTTATGACGTAATTTCACACTCGCCATTTGACTTGGTATAATCCTTTTATGGAACAATTCCTCACAGAAACAAATAAAATTTGCGGTGTTTCTCTCAATTTGCTCCAACAAAAAGCTTTCGAGGTTTATGAGCATGAACTGATCAGGTGGAACCAAAAATTCAATCTCACCGCGATCCGCGAAGAAGAAAGTATTCGTGTTAAACATTTTGTGGATTCACTCTCCTGTTTGGTGGTCATGAAAAACCTTCACGGTGAACGGGTCATTGATATCGGCACTGGAGCCGGTTTTCCTGGCATTCCCCTCAAGATCGCGCGCCCTGGAATTAAACTCACACTGGTGGAATCAGTGGGCAAAAAAGCCAGCTTTTGTACTCATGTCGTTGAAACACTTCATCTGGAAAATGTTGAGGTCTTAACCCTGCGAGCGGAAGAAGTCGGCCGTCTCCCCGTACACCGGGAACGGTATGATTGGGCTCTTGCCAGAGCGGTGGCCGGGTTGCCGATTCTCTCGGAATATTTGCTGCCATTGCTAAAGATCGGGGGGTCAATGCTTGCGCAAAAAGGGGAAAGCGCACACGCTGAAGCGCAGGCAAGTGAAAACGCATTTAAACATCTGGGTGGAGAATTGGATCAAATTACAAAAGTGACTCTTCCAGGAGTGGTTGAAGAACGTTTCCTGGTTGTTGTAAAAAAAATCTCAGCCACACCACAACTCTATCCACGTAGTGTGGGAATCCCATCTAAAAAACCTTTGTAGTCTTCAAGTCACCGAATTACTTAATCCTTAAGTTTTTCGACAGATCCACTGGCAATCTGCCAGCGCTCGCATTTGTCAACGAATCCAGGCGGAAAAAGGTTCATATCCGTGGTGGTAAGAAGAGCTTGTTCTGCACCCTCCAAATAAGCGAGAAGAAAGCGCCGGCGTTTAACATCCAATTCAGCGAGTGTCTCATCCAGCAACAAAACAGGCCATTGGGTCGTTTTTTGTTTCAGCCAATCCACTTCAGCAAGTTTTAAAGATAAGATAGCAGTCCGCAGCTGACCACGTGACCCAAAATCGGTTAAATCAATACCGTTGCTCTGAACACGCAATTCATCACGGTGCGGACCGATCGTGGTGACGCCGCGAGAGATTTCTTCCGCACGTACTTCTGCCAATTTTGCCGAGAAACCCTGCTGGATTTGGTTCAGGGTAAATCCATCGCGCTGCACAGTCGTCTGGATCGGAAATGTAAACTGCCCTTCAGGTTTAGGGAGAGGATCGTAAGAAGGTTGATACAGAAGCCTTATTATCTCTGTTGAGCCGGTTAATCGCTCATGAATTCTGATTGCGATCTGCTCGATTTCCTGAATTGATCGAATCCGCGAATGGACGATCCTGGCGCCGCGAGACGTAAGAATCTCATCCCAATACTCAAGTTGTGAAGAGTCTCCACCTCGCTCATCTAGCATCTTCAATAAAGCATTGCGCTGCGTCAACGCCTGATTGTATTCTGACAAAGCTTGCGTGAAAAACGGATCCGCCTGTGCAATTGCCAGGTTCAAATATCGCCGGCGTTCTTCCGGCCCACCTTCCAGAATTTTAATCATTTGAGGCAAAAAGATCACCGCGTTGAAGTGCCCGACCACCTGATTGATCGGGGTTTTAACCCCATCCAGCAAGACTTCCTTGCGCAAGCGAGAACCTCCGTTCCCGTTTGAATCCTGAATCAAACGCGCTTCTAACCGATGCTGCCGGTCACCCCGCTGATATATTGCCACAAGCCGTGCCACAGAGAGCGATTCGCGGGTAGCAATGAAATTAAGTAATTGGCGGTCACTCTGGGCATGAAAAGATGTAAACGTCGCCAGATAATAGAGCGCTTCAAGCAGGGAAGTTTTCCCCTGGGCGTTTGAGCCAAGCAACAAAAGAATCCGCCGGGGAACATCCATATCCAGGCGGGAGAAAAGACGAAAGTTGGTAAGTGAAATATGCGTCAGGTACATTGATTAATCTAACGGAATTTCATCTTCATCTCGTGGTTTCCAAACATTGTCTGTCAAGTCAGTGTAGACAATACCTTCCACATGATCGATCTCATGTTGAAAAATTCTCGCCAACCATCCTTCGGCTTTGATCTTGATTGGCTTGCCTTGCCGGTTCAGCGCCTTTACAACGATCTTCTCATAACGCTCCACTTCACCAACCAGATCCGGCACCGAAAGGCAGCCTTCAATCCCCATGACCATTTCTTCGGACTTTTCAACAATCTCAGGATTCGCCAAGACATGTAGCTTTTTCGGCGCATCTTCATCCTCATCCTCCCCGTATTCCACCACGACCAACCTGAGAGAGACAGCCACCTGAGGGGCAGCCAACCCTACACCTGGAGCGTCACGCATGGTATCGATCATGTCGGTCACCAACTTCTGAAATTCTTCTCCAAAGTCAATTACCTTGTGCGCTTTGCGTCTGAGAATTGGATCAGGGATGGTAACGATTTCGAGAAGCGCCATTTTTTATGCCTCAATCAGGATTTTTTCCAGCACTAATTTTACTCGTTTTCAATGCCGCTTGAAGAAGATTCCTCTTTCGACTTCTCCTGTCGGATCTCATCGTATGTTTTGATCCAGTCTGCCAATCTCTGCTGTTCGTTTCGTTTCATACGCTCCGAAAATTCCTTGAATCTCATGTATATTTCACTTTGCACTTGAGAAGGATTGTAGATGTTGTCAAACGTTAATTCTTCATTGCCAATTTGGATTCGGACCGTGCCAAAGTTCAAGATCAACCCGATTAGACCTTTCCGTGTAAACTCCACGGTTTGGATATTCTTGATGGGGGCCGAACGACGCTCCTCACTACCCAACGGTTTACGCGAAACGTCGATGAGTTGGTCGTGGGTCAGAATGTAAATATCATTGTGCCAATCAAGATACTGATAAAACCACCATCCCCACCCCGCAAGGGAGAGAAAGAGTGCAACAAGGTAAACCAAAGTCTCAGGGAACAGGCCAAAGAAACCAATCAGTCGGACTGCAATCCCAAGAATCACCAACAGCAGGAAAAGCCCTGGAAGAGCAGTTTTCCGCAGCAAGATCCACCAGTGAGTGCGGAGGATAACCGAGCCTTCTTTTTCATAGCGCAGGTTGAAAAACTTCGCCAACAAATCTGAAAACGAACCTGTTTGATAAACCGAGGAGGTTGGTTTTACACTCGATTTGGGTTTAATAAGTTTTTTTTGCGTTACGCCTGGTTCGAGTCTCTGCATTAAAGATGAGCGCATTCCGGCTTGTTCTTGATGCCTGGTTTCCAACATGGCTTGCTGCCGGCGATATTCAAGCAGTTCATAGATCAAATGGGGAAAAGGTAGGCGGGCAAACCGGAGGTCACCGGTGTAAGACCGCATCGTCACCGATCCAAAGCCGAACATCCTTCCCCAAACCGATGTGTCAATTCCGGTTGACAGGATCGCGCTGACAGGGGATTCATGGCGGCTCTCAAAAAATCCGATCAACTGTTTCTGCACGAGCACTCGGTCGCGTGTAATGATAAAATAATCATTCGTCCATTCCAAAGCTGCCCAACCGGTTATCACCACTCCCAGACCTAAAACCAGGATTGACAGGATTAAAAAGAATAAGGATAGTTCTAGAGAAGTAAACGCGAAAAACAATAATATGGCAAAAGTCAACAGACTCCCGCCTCCGATCAAAATCACCCTGAGGAATAGGAAGAAAGGGTGTCGCCGGCTGATCAAGTGCAGGGTTTCTTCCTCACTTCGCCAGGGAAGAGAAATTTTCCGGGCTAATCTGTAGGTTTTTTGGAAAAGCGAAAATGCACTCCACACCTTTGGGATACCATTTGATATCGAACAGATATTTTTATGTGATATTCTAAGCGCAAGCACTCTGGTTTCACAAACAGCCGCGGTCGAGTAAAACGCATTTTTACCCAGTGAGTCTTCGCCGAAATGATCCCCAATGCTTAATAATGATAGTGTATTAATAGAATCCTTTTTATGAAGTGTGATTCTCACTTTTCCTGAAATAATGAAGAAAAGCGCATCTGCAGCATCCTCCTCTCGGAAAACATGGGAGCCCGCGGCTAAACTGACCCGCTCGAACAATGGAGCAATCTGATGAAGGGAGGAATCTTCGAGAAGATTGAAAGGAAACAGACTCTTGAGGAAAGTCAGGTTTTCATGATTGCCAGATGTCATACCATAAGTATATCTAATGTGCAGAATTTAAACTATTGACAATCACCACTAGAAATCGACTGACCATCTGGTAAAATCTGAAGTGGTTGGTTTTTTACAGGAGCTCTTTCAATGAATCGGTTTCGCAATTTCTCGTTATTAAGGTGGATGTCGCTCGCACTGATCATTTCAGCGGTGCTTCTTTTGGTGTTCCAATTGGTATTGTATAGCCGCCTGCGGTCCTCATTCTCGCCAGGTTCAAAGATCGGAGGGATAGATGTTTCAGGATTAAGCGTTGCTCAAGCCGCGGACCGCCTTACTCAAGCGTATTCTGTTCCAGTTGAGCTGCATTACGGCGAAAATACTTTTCAGGTCAAACCAGCCACACTCGGCTTTTCACTTGACTTAAGCAGTATGATGGCCGCAGCCGATCAAGCCCGTGCTTCGTTACCGTTCTGGTCTGCCTTTTGGGATTTTTTATTCAACCGCCTTCCCTCTTCTCAAGAAATCCCAATACGTTCCAAAATTGATATCAATAAGATGCGAATCTTTTTGGAGAACGATATAGCTGCCAGATACGATCAAGCGCCTGAACCTTTTGTGCCGATTCCAGGAAGTATTTATTTTCAAACCGGCAAACCTGGTACTACGCTTAATATTGAACGCTCAATCGATTTGATCACCCTCGCATTGAAATCACCGACATCTCGAGTAGTCGCCTTATCTACAGAAAAAAGCGCTTCTGCCCGTCCCTCACTTGACAATCTGAAGATCCTATTGGCTCAAATCATCGATGTTAATGATTTCGCCGGGATTGTCGAAATCTATATGCTTGATCTGCAAACAGGACAAGATTTGCAACTTGCGTATCAAACTGGCGAACAATTTAAACCGGATATCGCTTTTTCAGCTCTCAGCACGATCAAGATCCCGATTATGATCGATACTTACCGCAGGGTGAGCGAACCCACGGCTCCAGATATTTATGCAGATCTTGAGAAAATGATTATCCAATCGGATAATACCGCTTCTGACAATTTAATGAAGACATTGATTGACCCGAATTATGGCCCTCGCGAAATCACAAAAACCGTTAAAGCATTGGGACTCAAAAACACTTACCTTGCTGGCATGTTCTATTATGGGGCGCCACTTCTAGGTTCTGTAAGCACACCCGCCAATTCCAGGACTGATATTAATGCCTACCCTGACATTTACAGCCAAACCACCCCAACCGAAATGGGGATGTTGCTAGATGACATATATCAGTGTGCCCGAAACGGCGGCGGAAGTTTAATAGCCGCTTTTCCGGGACAGATCTCACAAAATGAATGCAGGGCAATGATCACTTTGCTTTCGAAGAACCGGGATGGTATGTTGATAGAGGCTGGACTACCTGACGGCACCCAAATGGTACATAAACATGGGTTTGCAACGGTAGATTATGTAATTCTCGATGTTTCAGATGTTGCCCTGGTTTATTCGCCTAGCGGCAACTACATCCTTTCATTATTCATATCGGATACAAATCAAATCGTGTGGGATTCCGCCAACAGACTATATGCTGACCTTTCCAGGGCGGTTTATAACTACTTCAATCTGAATGTTCAATAGTTTTTGATCTGAATCTAACCAAGATGAATTAGGCAGGTTTCCTAATTCATCTTGGTTAGATTTGCCTTGCCAGTTTACGTGGATTAAAGTATAGTCGTGAATAATCAATTCAAATTCAACGAGGTTTGATACCAGGTATGGATACTCCACTTTTGCCCAGTAAACCTTCCACATGGCTAGACCGTACAATTATTACATTTTTTCCAAACCTTAACCTGGAGCATCTGCTCGTTGCGATGATCATTTTCGCTGCGATCATTAGCAGGTTTACAAATATCGGCCTGCGCGTTATGAGCCACGATGAGGTCAATCATGTCGTCCCTTCCTATGATTTATATATGGGCAGAGGGTACAGCCATGACCCCGTTACCCACGGACCACTGCAATTTCACTTGATGGCGGTGTCTTATTTTCTCTTCGGTGATTCCGACGTTGCTTCTCGCATCCCGGTTGCAATTTTTAGCATTGCCACAATCGTGTTTGTCTTATTTGGTTTTCGCCGCTTTTTAGGAAGAACCGGAGCACTGCTTGCGGGCTTTTTCTTTCTGATCTCGCCGTATATGCTTTTTTATGGCAGATATACCCGCAATGAATCCTATGTAGCGTTATATGGCGTGATAATGCTATACGCAGTACTGCACTACCTGGAGAGAGGGAAACACTCAACCCTGTACCTTTACACGGCTGTGCTGGCATTACATTTCAGCACAAAAGAGACTTCCTTCATATATACTGCCGAAATATTAATTTTCCTGGCTTTAATCTTTCTCAAAGACGTTACTCAACAAGCATGGAAGAAAATAGCTAACAGGGATATTTTTATTCTGGTTACTATCACCGCACCGCCTTGCTACTTATTGGCGTTGCATTAGGCGTTGGAGTTGTTGACACCAATAACAGCTCTGCCGCAGCTCAGAGTATGACAGAGAGCCCTGTTGCAAGCGCTGCTGCGCCAACTCTTCTGCATACTGTTTTGCTCATCAGTCTGGGGTTAGCTATCTTCGCGTTGATCGTTGCGGCATACATGCTGCTTACAGGGCTAGGTTGGGCAACCATCAAGAATATTCGCTCGTTTGACCTGCTCATCCTGACATTCACCTTAGTAATGCCACAACTGATCGCCTTTCCTATCAATTTGTTAGGCTGGAATCCCTTGGATTATTCCCCA
>WOUT01000006.1 GCA_009773005.1 Chloroflexota bacterium
CTCCGTTTTGTTTGGTTTGAGCGCTATAACAATAACGGATTTTTCCCTTTCCTGCTATTCTTTTACTTTCCTCTGTCCAATATGTAGTGTAAACCTACATATGTCAAATAACAATGTCATTTTACCCCTTGACAAAACAGAAACTACTTGTATAATACAAATATACGTAATTACAAGTTATTAAGGATCACAGCTCATGAGCGCAAGCTCCCTCGACTTATTTGCCAGCAATCTACAGCGCCTAATTAGCCACCTTGTCAGAGAATACGAACTCTGCGATCAGATATGCACTGGGCAGTATCGCTTGACGGCTTCCCAGGGCTACACAATCCTCACCCTGCCTGAAAGCGAGAGCATGACGATGAACGCGTTGAGTGAGGCTATGGGGCTGGCCAATAGCACGATGACGCGCATGGTTGATCAACTTGTTGAAAAGGGTTTTGTCCGCCGCATGACGGACGATGAAGATCGCCGCGTGGTGCGGGTGTGCCTTACTTTGCAAGGGCAAGAATCGCGGCACAATCTGGAACAGGCCCAGCAATACTTTTTTGGATTGGTACTTGCTGAAATTTCACGGGAAGAACGGCAAGACATCCTTCAGAGTTTTGAGCGAGTCGTCACCGCCATTGAAAAGGTGCGCAAAAGTGGTTGTATCCCATGAGAGCATTTGCAACTCACTTTTTTTATTCATGTATTTAGTATATACAAATAATGTATTAAGCAAATAAAGGAGATCAGTATAATGAAACTTGGATTTATGAGCAAGGAAAAACCAGTGGGTATTGTAATTATTACGGGTAGCTGCTGTATTCCCGGTATGGCGCCGCTCGATGAACGCACCCATCAGGTAGTGGAGCAAGCCATCTCCAATACTGGCGTAAACGCCCAAGTGAAAACCCTGCCAGTCACCACCGCTTACATAGGCGGTGCGCCGAAGGACGTGATCGCGCAACTCGTCGGGAAATATAATCAGTCCGGCCAAATCGGGTTGCCTGCAATCCTGATTAATGGGAAAACCGTTTCGTTCGGCGTACCCGAGATCGAACAAATCGAAACCGCGCTTCTTCAAGCGGTAAATATCACCAAGGAGAAAACCAATGGATAATAAATTCGTCAACATCATGTCACCAAACGGGTCAACCAAGTATCTTTTCTTTGGCGGCAAAGGCGGCGTCGGCAAGACAACGCTGGCTACCACAACTGCCGTGTGGTTCGCCGATCAAGGCTACCGAACGACCATCGTTTCCACTGATCCCACCGTGAGCCTCTCAACCATGTTCGGTCAGGAGATCGGCGGCGAGACGCGGGTTCCCATCCGCCACGTATCCAATCTATGCGGGCTTAACATCAATCCCAACGACGCCAAAGGAGTTTTTCAAAAACGTCTGAACAGCGTCATGGGTCAGATGACCGGGACTTTTGGGGGTGACATCGTCAGCACGCCCTGTGCTGAGGAGATGGCAACCTTCGATCAATTCGTGACCTTTCTGGAAGAACCAGACAGCGAGGTGATCGTTTTCGACACCGCTCCCACAGGCAAGTCATTGCGTGAACTTGCCATGCCGTTCGACTGGGCTGGTTTTCTGCAAAAACAAATCCAGGATGGCAAGGAACTGGCGCGCCTGATGAACATGGATGAGGATTCTTTCGACAAACTGGAACAGGATAAGCTCCGCTACGAAAACGCCCTATCAGTTTTGCGTAATCGATCGACAACGGTCTTCAATCTGGTTCTGCTGCCAGAGCGGTTGCCAATCGAGGAAACTTACAGCGCCATTACCGGTCTGGACCGACTCGGTATCTCGGTTCAATCACTTATTACTAACCAGTGCATCCTGCCCGAAGTCGTCGAAGGTAACCGTTTCCTTGCAGCAAGGGCTGAAGTGCAGTCCCGCTACCTGGACGAGATTGGATCGCGCTTTAAGGACTTAATCCAGACGCGTCTTCCGTTGTTGGACCACGATGTGTCCGATTTGGCTTCATTGCGACAAGTTGGAAAAATCATTTATGGAGAGTAACAAAATGTCAAAACGAGTGCTATTTGGGGAGGGAGATGAGTTTCTCAAGCGTGAGGGACTAACGCTTGAGCCAGAAATTTGGGAAGACGGTCTGCGCACCGACACCGGACCAGGCAACTTTGAATGGTGGTACTTCGACGCACATTTCGATGATGGCTCCACTGTGGTCATTGTATACCACACTAAACCGTTATTGCTGCGCACTGGTCCGCTTAAACCTATGATCGCTATCACCATCACACGCCCCGATGGGCAAAAATTGAGCAGCTTTCCAATCTACCGTCCTGGTCAATTTGAAGCAGAAAAAGATCAATGTGATATTCGAATCGGCCCCAGTCGAGTCCACGGCGACCTCCATCGGTACGAGCTTCACGCCGAGGGCAGTAATTTGAGTGCCGACCTGGTGTTCACCGGGCAAGTGCCTCCCTGGCGACCTGGATCGGGCTTCAATTATTACAACGAGGAGCTTACCCGCTTCTTCGCCTGGCTGCCCTCCATCCCTTTTGGTCACGTTGAGGGCACATTGACCTATGATGGTCAAACGCGTCCTGTGCGGGGCACAGGCTATCATGACCACAACTGGGGCAACATTGGCTTGAACGAGGTGCTGTCACACTGGTATTGGGGGCGCGCCCATCTGGGCGACTACACTCTGATCTTTGCTAATGTAGTGGCGGCAGACAGTTACAACAACCAGGTATTCCCTGTATTCCTGCTTGCCAAAGGCAGCCGCGTTCTAACAGACGACGGTCGCTTCCTCACTTTGCAAAAGGGAGAAGAACAAACTCACATAAGCCGAAAGACTTTTCCAGGTCGGTTGGATTTTTATTGGCAGCGTGACATCGAAACAATTCATCTCGCGATACGAAAGCCCCGGATTATTGAGTCTACCAGTATGCTTACCGGTTTACCGGGTTGGAAACGCTCGTTGGCGCGGTTGTTTACCAATCCTTATTACTTCCGTTTTGAGGCAGACCTGGAACTATCTGTGAGTATTTCAGGAGAGTGCTCCATAGAACACGGACCTGTAATCTATGAGTTAATGATTTTGCATTGAGAAGAGTTACGCCAAGTAAATTAACGACAGGGCACGATTCTTGTTTCAACACACAATTAAAAGAAAGGTGATGTTTTTCAGAAAACAATTCGATGAGTAATTTTTCCTCTTTGTCCAAAAATTCCAACCGACGACTGCTCGCCGTTTTTGCTCATCCGGATGATGAGACGTTTGGTCCGGGCGGTACCCTGGCGCTTTACGCATCCAGAGGGGTTGAAGTCCATCTGATCTGTGCCACGCGCGGTGAGGCTGGAGAAGCGCCGCATGGACTGAATGGATTTGTTTCAATCGGTGAAATGCGCGAGGATGAGTTACGCCGGGCTGCCTCGGTGTTAGGGCTAAAAACCGTGCGCTTTCTAGATTATCGCGACTCGGGCATGCCTGGCTCGCCAGACAATCATCATCCCAAGTCGCTGGCTATGGCTCAATTAACCGAGATTGCACAACAAATTGCCGGTCATATCCGGGAAATTCATCCGCAGGTCATCGTCACTTTTGATCCGATTGGAGGGTATCGCCACCCGGACCATATCGCAATTCAGCGGGCAACCGTGAAAGCCTTCGGCATGGCAGGAGATCCCGGACAGAATATCCAGGGTCTGCCACCGTATTCCCCCTCTAAACTGTATTACTCGACATTTTCGCGCCGTATCTTGCGTTGGGTAGCGCGTATCCTGGTGTTAATAGGGCAGGATCCGCATCATTTTGGAAAAAACAGGGATATTGATCTTAAATCACTGGGTGACAGTGACTTTCCTATCCACGCAACTATATCAATTCGCAAGGTTTTGAAAATAAAAGATCAAGCCTCTGCATGTCATGCCAGTCAGGGTGGTGGTTGCAACGGACCTGTGAGGTGGTTGCAACGCTGGTTTGGTAGAAACGACACGTTTATGCGCGCGATCCCGGCTGCACCTCCTCTGCAAATGGAACGTGATCTATTCGAAGGGGTTGAGCTTTGACTAACAAATGATAATTCGTTTACCAAATATAGAGATTCACATCGAAAGCCTCTGAAAAGGACATATAGGGACGTAATTCTACAAAGGCATTGCTTTAGGCAGACTGATAACCAGCCAGAATATTAACGATAACGCTGGCCGAACCCGTTGGAACAATTTGTTGCTCCGGTCTCGCACATGGCGATGCGGGTTCAAGTAGCAAGAGGGTCCAGGAAGATTTATACGCTCCTGTCATTCTTGCTGGTTTATTGAAGGCCCGCTGGTTGATGGCTGATGAGAAAAAGAATCAGCGATTGATTTTGACATCCTTTCCACCTCAACCCTTACCGAGCGAGTTCAGAACATTTAAAAATCAAATATCTTAAAACAAGAGCAGTTGGTTATTTTTTCGAGCGATATCAACATGTGTATAACCAATTGCTTCAGTCTTGCAAGCAAGATGATTTAGGGAAAATTATGCACGTTGCTATTCACTCCATACTGGTTTGAGCAACCACAAATCGGTTGCGTCCCTCATTTTTGGCACGGTACAGGGCAGAATCGGCAGCTGATAGTAGACTCTCAATCGTCTCCCCGTGTTCTGGGAAACTTGCAACCCCTATGGAAACGGTGATGGCTGGAAGTGATTCTTCCTGGTACCGTACATTCATGCGTTGGATTTCGCTATGCAATTTTTCAGTCCGCCGGAGAGTGTCGTCCAGTGAAGCCTCCGGTAAAATCAACAAGAATTCTTCGCCGCCATAGCGGCAGGGTATGTCTTCACCTCGGAAATTCTTCTTTAATAATTCGCCCAATTCGATTAAAACTGCATCTCCGGCCGGGTGACTGTAGGTATCGTTGAAGGATTTGAAGTGATCAATATCAAGCATGATCACGCTGAGGGCCGCCTTTCGACGCGCAGCTCGATCCAACTCTCGCATGAATGTTTCCTCCATATAACGCCGGTTGAATAAGCCAGTGAGCGGATCTCGTATTGCCTGGTAGCGCAGGGTTTCCTGTAATCCAAGGTTCACCAATGCTAGCGCAGCGTGCTCGGCCACCGTCTCAGACAACTGTCGTTTCATCATGAGGCCCTCCGCCGATTGCTTTTCCAGAGTTCGCAGAAGTTTTGGGTATCTGAAATGCAGAATGCCCAGCGTCTCGTCGTGCGCAAGCAGAGGAACACAAAGGTACCCATCTGGTCTGGGTTTTCCGAGTGACGGACAGAAACCGCTGTGGCTGTTCAAATCGTCAGACGAGTACAACTTCCCCAGACGCAGCGCCCAACACTCATCAGATGAAAGCGCGCAGCCAGGCAGTTGAAGCGGGGCGTCCCCCCAGGTAGCGATTGGCTCTAAAATGCCAGATGTTTTATTTAGGACATAAAGCGCGCCGGAAACGTTTGGGAACAAACGCCTGAAGAAATTAGCAATGACGTCATAAGCTTCCGCGACGGTAAGGCAGGTTTGTAGCCGATTGCCCATCTCGTTAAGCAGGCTTAAATCTTCCAGATGCCGGTTTTGAACTTTCTGTTTTGCGTTTGCTGCTTCAGTTGCAAGCTGGGCTTTTTGGAACCGCAAGAATAACAGCGAGATCGAGGCGGCAGTAAGAACCAGCACAAGCGCGGAACCAATATCATCTACCTGCTCCACTTGCTCCACCTTCGCATGGTAGTGGGCACTGACCTCGTCAAGTATTTGGATAAAAGATTCGAAGGCTGGGTCCACTTGTTCTTCGTCAAAGACCCATGCCTGGTCAAAATCGCCTTCCGAGACCAGCTTGATCTCTTCAGAGATGGCAGAAACATAGGTTGAGTAAGCTCGGCGAACCGAAAGCAGGCCTTCTCTATCTGGGTCTAATTGCTCCAATTCCCTCAATAATTGTTCCATATCATTACGGGCGTTTTCCAAGTTCTCAACCAATTCCGTAGTGATGTGTCCTTCTCCGATGGACTGCCATTCCAAAGCAGAGAGATGATAAGCATGAACGTTGAGGAGCAAGAGCAAATGTTCAGCACGATCGCTTTCCTTGACAATGCGCCGAAGCGCGGCATTGGCGCAGATTGCTGCCAGTGCAATAAAGAACACCAGCATTAGAACCAGTAAACCGGAGATGCTATACTTGTTTTTTAGAGGGAAAATAGTTTCAGTCATCGCCTTTTTGATTCTCTGGGCACGGTCTGCCAAACTTTATGACTTGCTTTTATCGCCTAAGCGCAGCGGCTAATTAATGTGCAACTTAGCGTTTGGTCCGATGACAAAACTTCAAATTCATCATATCATAAAAAAAAATGCAAATCTCTCGTTTTAACAACGAATCTTAACTCAAGGTTTTATTGAAGCAAGGGACCGCTGGTAAACCTTGATCGCGTGAGATAACAAGAGAATCACCATCGCTCCGTAAACATACTACTGATTTTCAGGCAACATGCTACGGATATCGAGTGGGATTGCTTTTTGGATGTTCAAGTTCAATGAGATAGAAAGCAACTCGAAACCACAGTGGCCTTTTTACCACTGTTCTCCTTTTTACCACTGTTCTCATTTCGCTTGCTTTTTTCTTATTTTTCATTACAATAAAAGGTGTCTCTTTGCAGTGGGGAACATGTACTGGGATAATGATCCAATCGCAGTACACAACTATTCCACAACCATTAATATCTCAACATAGCATAACGAAAGATTTTCTCGGCAATTCTCATACTCAATTTTTGGATGGAGGAATCGCATGAAAAAGACTTTCCAGTTGTTGCTGCCCGTCGTTGTCATTTTGGCAATGTTATTGGGCTTTGTGCCTGCATACCCTGTGCAGGCGGTATCTCCGAATATCGTCATCAGCCAGGTATATGGCGGTGGCGGAAATAGCGGGGCTCAATATCAGAACGATTTCATTGAATTATATAATCTTGGTACGACCCCAATCGATATTACCGGTTGGTCGGTACAATATGCATCGTCAGCAGGATCCTCTTGGCAAAAAACCTCACTTACGGGAACAATTCAACCCGGAAAGTACTACTTAATCCAGGAGGCAGTCGGTACCAGTTGCAGCGGTCTTCCATGTGGCGTTCCATTGCCTACTCCCAATGCTACAGGATCCATCGCCATGAGCGCTACTGCCGGCAAGGTAGCTCTCGTAAACAATAGTACAACATTGACCGGTACATGCCCGGCAGGATTAGTTGATTTCATTGGATATGGAGCAGCTAATTGTTCCGAGACATCACCGACTCCTGCATTGTCCAACACAACCGCTGCTCTCCGAAAATTGAACGGCGCACAGGACACCGATAACAACCTGGCAGATTTCACCATCGGCGCGCCCAACCCGCGCAATACTCCCCCGCCAGATGCCGCGCCTGCAGTGGTTTCTACGGTACCAGCTGATGGGGCATCTGCGGTGCCCTACGATACTGATGTAACTGTAACTTTTACGGAACCAGTGAATGTCACGTCTGCATGGTATACGCTCTCCTGTTCTATAAGTGGGAGTCACACCGCTGCAGTTTCGGGAGGACCGACAACTTTTACTATTAATCCAGATACGGATTTTATTTCGGGTGATAGCTGTACGCTTACAGTTCTGGCAAACCAGATTACAGATCAAGACTTAAATGATCCCCCTGACAATATGATCGCAAATTTCACAGTGGGCTTCTCAACTGCTGACGCCTGCACTCTATCGTATACTCCAATTTATGAAATTCAGGGCAGCGGCGCTACAGTTGCACTTACGGGTTCGCGAACTACAATGGGAGTTGTCATCGGTGATTACGAAGGTCCCTCACCTGCCCTGAGAGGATTTTTCATACAGGATTTAACTGGTGACGGAAACCCCGCTACCTCTGATGGAATTTTCGTGTTTGAAGGCAGCAATGCTAATAGTGTGAACCTCGGTGATGTCGTCCGAGTCACAGGAAATGCAGGCGAAAACCAAGGACAATCGCAGATCAGCATTGGAAATATCATCAAATGCGGAACCGGAAGCGTTGATCCGGTTGACGTGACGCTGCCATTCGCGTCAGCAGATTACACTGAACAGTATGAAGGCATGCTCGTGCGTCTGCCACAGACCTTAACCGTTACCGAAATGTATCAACTCGGACGGTTTGATGAGGTATTGCTCTCATCAGGTGGACGCCTGCAGCAGCCAACCAACGTCACCACACCGGGTGCAGCAGCCTTGGCGCTTCAAGATCAAAATAATTTGAACCAGATTCTTGTGGATGACGCCTCACAGGCACAAAACCCTGACCCGATCCTGTTTGGCCGTGGCGGACTGCCGCTTTCGGCATCCAATACGCTGCGAGGCGGGGATACGGCGACCGGTATCGTGGGTATTATGACCTACACCTGGGGTGGCAACAGCGCCAGTCCGAATTCTTTCCGTGTGCGCCCGATCAATGCACTCAATGGGTATGTCAACTTTGAAGCCTCCAACCCGCGTCCAGAATCCGCACCTGCGCTGACTGGCCGGGTCCGTGTCGCCGGGATGAACCTGCTCAATTTCTTTAACACCTTTTCTGGATGCACGAACGGTGTTGGTGGATTGGCAACAGACTGCCGTGGCGCTGAAAATCAAATGGAATTTGACCGTCAGTGGCAAAAGACCGTGGCTGCGATCACTGGTACCAATGCGGATGTGATCGGCGTCATCGAAATGGAAAATGATGGCTATGGAACAAACAGCGCGATCAAGTTCCTGGTGGATCAACTCAATGCCGCGGCTTATCCCGGTACTTATGCCTTCATTGACGCAGATACAGGCACAGGACAGACTAATGCTTTAGGTCTTGACGCAATCAAGGTTGGGCTGGTTTATAAAACCGCTAAAGTTACCCCCGTAGGCACGACGGCAGCATTGAATTCAGAAGCATTCATAAATGCCGGTGATTCAACGCCACGCAACCGTGCAGCCCTGGCCCAAGCCTTTGAAGAAGTTGGTACTGGTGCCCGGTTTGTGGTGACAGTCAACCACCTGAAGAGTAAAGGTTCTGCCTGCAACGCTCCAGATGGTTTGGATGGACAAGGCAACTGTAACATTGTGCGAACCAACGCAGCCAACATACTCACCGCCTGGCTTGCCAGTGACCCGACGCGAACAGGCGACCCTGATGCGCTGATTATCGGCGACTTAAACGCATACGCCATGGAAGATCCCATCACCGCAATCAAATCCGCAGGATACACCAATCTGGTGCATCAGTTTGGAGGGGATGAAGCGTACTCCTATGTCTTTGACGGACAATGGGGTTATCTGGATCATGCCCTGAGCAACGCTTCCCTCACACCTCAGGTGACCGGAGTGAGCGACTGGCACATCAACTCGGATGAACCCAGCGTCCTGGATTACAACACGAACTTCAAGACTGCGAATTTAATTACAACACTCTATGCTCCTGATGAATTCCGGATTGCAGACCACGATCCCATTTTGATTGACCTTGATCTTGTCAACAATCCACCTACTGCGAGCGCTGGTGGACCCTACGTTGCAAATGAAGGTGACCCGTTAATCACTTTGAATGCCACTGGTTACGATCCAGATGGTACCGCTGTCACTTTCGCCTGGGATCTGGATAACGATAACGTTTTTGAGGTTTCAGGTCAAACAGCCACTCTTGACCCCGTAGATGGCGCCTTTGATTACCCGGTTTCCGTAAAGGTAACCGATGCGACAGGCCTATTCACTGTGTCCACCACAACAGTCCATATTGAAAACATCGCCCCCATGTTGGGTGCGATCACTGGTCCAATTGAGCCAGTTGCAATTACATCGCCTGTGAGCGTCAGCGGTGGCTTCACCGATCCCGGTATCCTGGATACCCACATCGTTTCCATCGATTGGGGTGACTTAACTACTTCTGCTGGTACTGTAACAGAATCGAATGGTTCTGGTTCTGTCCGTGGTTCTCATACATACACAACCCCCGGTGTCTATACCATCTCAATGGTCGTCACGGATAAAGACGGAGCAGTATCCAACACCGTCACCTTTGCCGATGTGGTCATCTATAATCCAAACGGCGGGTTTATCACCGGCAGTGGGTGGTTCATCTCTCCTGCAGATGGTTATAAAGCAAAATTCGACGTCATGGCAAAATACCATAAGGGTTCTATCATCCCAGAGGGAAACACCGAATTTATCCTTAGCGATAGCTTCATTTTTAGAAGCACCAGTTATGGATGGCTGGTGGTGGCTGGCAAGTATGCACAACTCAAAGGCAGTGGTACGATCAATGGTGAAGGAGAGTACTTCTTCATGATTACAGAGTTGGATGATTCTCCGGATACCCTTCAAATTAAAGTGTGGGATGCTGCTGGTGCGATCATTTATGATACGGTGACCATGCAACCTTTGGGAGGTGGAAACATAAGTATCAAGAAATGATCTTGTAAGATGATGTACGCTCAGAGGCACAGTGTCGCTGTGCCTCTGTTTGGTTAGACCATAAAAACAAGTGACTAACTATAACTTCCTCACGGGCACAAATCATTCAATCATCCTGGTTAAAAGCGTGTTTGAATTTAGAACCAGGTCGGCGATATCGGCGATACACTTCCATTTGATGTAAGCCGCTGGAGTACAGGATCATCATGTAAGTAATAATTGATTCCTTTAAATGGACCTGTAAATGGACCGCTAGACCAACCCAAGACTGTGATAAACTTTGCTTCTACATATTAAAACATGGACAAGCCAACCCGATCAAACTAATGAGAGGATACTTATGTGCGGTATTTTTGGCATTGTGACTGAAAAAGAAGAAAAGCTGGGCCCAATTTTGATCGAGGCAGCCAGACGTCTCACCTACCGCGGATATGATTCGGTCGGAGCGGCAACCATCAGCGGCGGCAAAATTGACCTGCGCAAAGACGTCGGCCGGGTGGATGAAGTAGCCGCCAAGTACCACCTATCCGAGATGACCGGTCAGCGCGGCATTACCCAACTGCGCTGGGCGACCTTTGGTGAACCTTCACAGATCAACTCTCAACCGCACCTCGATTCAGATGGTGACATTGTGGGCGCGCACAATGGCAACGTGGTCAACAACGTCGAGCTCCGGCAGCAATTCATTGCAGAAGGGATGACCGTCCGTTCGCAAAACGACGGCGAGTCCTGCGTCCATGCCGTCGAACGCTACATTAATAAGGGTTATGATTTCATCGAAGCGATCCGCCTGGCATACGGTGACTTGCAGGGCGATTACGCGTTCGTCATCGGGCAGATCAACGATGACAAACTTTATGCCATCAAAAAAGGCTCGGGTCTGGTGGTTGGGATCGGCGAGGGCTTTACCTGTGTTTCTTCAGATCTGCCTTCCTTACTACCGCTTACTTGCACGATCATCCGCCTCAATGATGGGGAGATCATCACTCTATGGGCGGATCGAGTGGATCTGCGCTCGGTCCGAGACGGCGCTATCATCGACCGCCAGCCTGAATTGATCACCGAAGAGATGAGCGCCGTTCAGAAAAGCGGCTTTGACCACTTCATGCTCAAAGAGATCCACGAACAGCCCCAGGCGGCGCGTGAAGTGCTGCACATGCTGGAAGGCAGCACAGACGTTCAAACCGTGCTGGATAAGATCAAAGCCGCCCGCCATGTTTACTTCCTCGGATGCGGTACAAGCTATCACGCCTGCCAGGCAGGCTCAGTTTACTTTGCCCAGCTCGCCAGTAAATCCGTCATTCCGGTCGTGGCAACCCAGTTCATTCCTCAATACCTGCCGGCGGTCAACCATGAGGATGTCGGCATTTTCGTCAGCCAATCGGGTGAGACCAAAGATGTGCTGAACGCCCTTCAGGCTGCCGAAGCGTCAGGCATGACCTGTTACGGGCTTGCTAACGTCATCGGTTCAACCCTCACCCGTTCCACCGCTGCCTGGTTACCGTTGTGCTGCGGCTATGAGATCAGTGTGCCCGCTACAAAAACCTTCACCAACCAGGTGGTCACTTTTCTTTATCTGGCGTACCGTTTGGGAGATCGCGACACCAAAGAACTTGAAAATATTCCCGAATTGATGGAGCAGACGATTGTATTGACCGCGCCGCAAGTAGAGGCGCTAGTCCCGTCCATCAACGCATGGAACGATCTCTATTGCCTTGGCTACGGCGCAACCTATGCCATGGCGCTCGAGGGAGCTCTCAAGCTTAAAGAGATCACCTACGCGCATTGTGAAGGCATGCTTTCGACTGAATTCAAACACGGTCCGCTCTCTGCAGTAACAAAAGACTTCCCCATCCTGTTCGTGGCTGGACCACAGGATGTACCGTTGATCGTCAGCGGGCTCAATGAAGTCACCTGCCGCGGTGGACGAGCTATCGCCATTGGTGAAGAGGACGAACGTTTGCGCGCTAATGCCAGTGATGTCATCATCATCCCAAGCTCCAGCCCGATGATCTCCTCCCTGCTAGCCGTAATCCCCCTCCAGCTGCTTTCGTATCAAATGGCAGTCGCCAGAGGGTATGATCCGGACTTTCCGCGGAATTTGAGTAAAACCCTAACCGTGGATTGAAAAAGAGATAGGCATAACAATAAAATAGGGCGCAAATTCAAATTCTTGCCCCCAGTTCGTGTTCAAAAACACCCACTGATCAAGGGGTATCGTCTGTAATCCCTGCCCTTTGTGTCCGATGATATAAATCTACGCATTCGGAAGTCGTTATTATCATGAAATCGTACAAAAGCTCCATGAGGAGTTCAGTGGGGTAAATATTTTGCGTGAATTTCGGAATTTTCAAACTGCGTGATTATTCAATTGCCAACCGGTTCAATTAAGTAATTTTTCCGCCTCCCCCGCTCCCAATGGTTTTGAAAGAAAAAATCCTTGCCCAAATTTACATTGCAGGTCTTGGAAAATTCGTAATTGTTCGCTATCTTCAATTCCTTCAACAACTGTGTTCAATCCTATTTGGTGAGCCATGTTGATGATCGACTTGCATATTTCATAACTCTTATTACTTTCCTCAATCCCCTGTGCGAATATCTTATCAATTTTAATTTCATTGATCGAAAAAATTTTCAGGTTGCTTAAGGAAGAATAACCAGTGCCAAAATCATCGATCGAAAACGAAACTCCCATATTCCGAAGATCAGATAAATGGTCATTTATTGTTGACTGATCCATAATAAATGTGTTTTCTGTGATCTCCAGATTCAAGCGGGCAGGATCTAAACCTGTATTGTTAAGAATTTCCTTGATTCTTTCAACCGCACCATTATTAATTATTTGTTTTCCTGAGATATTTACACTGATCGACATTGAGGATGAATCAGGATATTCGAGGTGCCATTTGTGCATTTGGGAGCAAGCTTCATTTAATACCCAATCCCCAATCGGGTTTATGGCGCCTGAATCTTCAGCGATCGGGATAAAATCATCCGGTTCCAATAATCCACGCATCGGATGCTCCCAGCGAAGAAGCGCTTCAAACCCTGAAATGCTGCCAGATTGCAGCCGGTATATTGGCTGAAACTGAAGGATAAATTCATTGTTGGTTATTGCACGATGGAATTCACTTTCAACCATAAATTGGTAGGTGGCTGCCGTTCCCATTTCGATGGTAAAGATCTCAAACCTCGATTTTCCACCCTTTTTTGCAGTATACATGGCGATATCTACATCACGTAATATTTCTTCAGAATTCTTATACCCGCTAATGCCCTGGACTATCCCGATACTGCAAGTAATCAACGCTTTGTTACCATTATAAAGATACGGCCTCTGTAACTCAGATAATATACGGTTAGCCACTGATAAAGTCACATTTTTCTTGCGAGTGTTTTCGAGAAGAATTACAAACTCGTCTCCACCAAACCTCGCTAACGTATCAACTGATCTGATACATTTATTCAACCTTTGACCGAGTTCGATCAAAGCCAGGTCTCCAACAGTATGTCCAAGGACATCGTTGATAGCCTTAAAGTTGTCTAAATCAAGGAATAGTACAGAATAATCCCACTTGTTCTCTCTTATGTTCTTTTCGATGGCATGATCCAATCGATTGATCAATAAAACGCGGTTCGCCAAACCTGTTAAAGCATCATGCATCGCGTCATACGATAACTTCTTCTGGATCAGATTACGCTTTACGATTTCTTCTTGGAGATCTTTATTGGCATTATCCAGATTCCTGGTTTGCAGTTTTAATTGTTCGAGTACTTTTGTCAGATTTTTCACCAACTGTTCGTTTTCATGCAATACAATTAGTTGACGCAAGATTACAAAACCGAAGATAAATCCAACACCAATAATTAACTCATTCTTTACTGAGAGATCAGAATCATGATAAACAACTAATAGAACAAACGCGCCTGCGATAGTAAAGTATGGAAAATAATATAATAATTTTGGAATCCTGGTTCGTAATGCAACAACATTCGCATTCTCATTAGTAATTAAGGTATCAGTTTTGGCTGACACAGCTTGATATAAACCGGCATAGGCAATTAGAATACTGGAATACCACCAGCCCAGGTCAAGTAAATTGCCGCTAATATACGTCTCTGATAAACTTTGCAACCCAAAAATACAATCAGTAATAATTAATAAAAGTACACTAAAACTCAAGATCCAGGTTGATCCTGAATATGAGGTTTCTGATCTATAGTAGAGCACGACCATTAAGGCGAAAAGTAGAATCAAATCACCGACCGGATAAGCGATAGCCAGAACTTGTTCAAGCGGTGAAACGCCTGTTTGCGAAACGAGGGTTGGCGCGAACAAAAACACCCAAAAACCCAACGATGCTGCTGACATGATAATGCTGATATCCAAACCTCGTTTGATCCATTCCACTGGTTTTAATTTCGTCGATATCAAAAAAATAACCCCAACGAGAAAGAGCGGGTAAAAAAATAAATAAGCGGCATCAGCAGAAGAAGGAAAAGGAGTAGCGTGCAAAATCACTTCATTGTAAGTCCAAAGAACGTCCCCTGAAAAGGTAGCAAACTGGGCAACCGCAAGAATTGCCCACCCGTTAGATAACTTTTTTGAAACCCGACGGGATCGAATTGACGCGGCAATAACTCCAACAAATGCGAGAAGATTGTAAAATATCGACAAAGTATTCGATACTGCAATACGGGTGTTTTCGGTAGAAATTTTTTTTTCGAGTATGTACGTTACCAAGGGAATTACTAATACAATTATTGTTAGTAATCGAAAATGACTCAATCGATTTTGAAAATATGATTTAATCACTAATAAACCTCGAATAACTCTCGGTCTAAATATTACCGAGTAAAAATTTCGCAACGATTACAATGCTTTTAGGATAATTTCAATTATATATTAGATTATAATAATTTTGTAGTTAATTTATTGTAAATACCATTAAACAATTGTAGAAATAGCAGGAATTAATGTTTGCTTCTTATATAAAAAACTGCGGCGTTAATAAACGTAAATGCAACTGCAAGATAAATGTCATACAAATAACAAGACTGCCTGCGTATTGGCATATTCAATAGGTTACATAAGTCCCTATTTTTCCGTAATTGTCTGATGACTGATTGACACTCCCTTTTCAGCCTGCTATACTTTTTTAATACATATCTATTCTCTCTAGAAAAGGATTTGAAATGAAAGTAGATCTCCCGACCGCTGTATCTGTTGAAGAAATGAAAATTGATGTCCGCGAAATTGAAGGCATATTGTCCTCTCCTCCGATGAAGATGCCTGTCTGGACTGGCGCCCAGGTAAAACTGCCAGATGGTCGCATGCTCTACATCCGTTCAATTCAGGATAGCGATATTAAACCAATGCTTGGCTACCTCGAAAAAGTCATGAAAGTGGAAAAAGACTTTTATGACATCGTTGGTGTGCGTGTTTACGGTGAAGTGCTTGCACTGGTCCGAAAACGCTTAAAGGATCCCTTTACCTTCGTTGGTCTCGTCGATGGTGAATGGCTCGGATTCGCCAATGGTCGTGCCTGGGACAAAGATATTGCTGTCAGCCTTCACACCCTGACCTTCTCCCGCCGCGCCAAACTCGGTTGGCCGATGTACTACGCCAAGACCTACTACGCGATGGAAATGCTCAAGGTTCAAGAGTGGTGGTCAACCTTCGAAAGCTACAATGGCTGGCGAATGGCTGGTCTATCCATGGCACAACCCACCAAACCATTCCCGCAATTCCAGCACGAATTGGGCGGCGCCAAGATTTTCTATGTCAATCAGGATATGTGGACAGGCCGTTTGAAAGAGTATTGCAAACAAATTATTGGTGATGATTTGAATTTCAAGGTTACCGATGAAGTTCTAAAAGCCAATGAAAACTTCCACGTTTCAGAAACTCTTGATCTCTAATAAATAATATTAATATTACGTCTTACATCCTCTGTATTCTGTCCATTCGAACCAGGGGATGTTTTTTTTCACAAACATACTATCAAAGTCATGAAGTTTGTCATACAAATAGAGATTAAGGTAATTTGACTAGGATTTTTCGGCGTGTTATAGTGAATTATGTCCCTTGTTGCTATTTTGGAAAATCGGAACATAAGGAAATAATATTGAAATTTCAAATTAATATTGCCAATTCCTTGCCCAGTCTAACAAACAGCCATTTTCCAATTCGCAAAATACGATTTTCGTAAAATCTCTATGAAAATCGTTAGTTGTTAATTCTTGTGTTTATAAAATATTTTCCTCTCAGGAGCGATAATGGCAACTGTAAAAACTGAAATTCGCAGTGGTGTGTATTATGACTCAGCCAAGTTGATGCAATTGCAGAGAACTTTGGCTGGTCTGCCCGGAATTCTTGACGCTGGCGTTGTGATGGGAACTGATTCCAACAAGGAATTACTTGCTCATATCGGACTCGATTCTGCAGAAGTGATGGCTTCAAAACCGGATGAATTGGTGATTGTTGTCAAATCGGATGACGCCAAAGCCGCAACCGAAGCATTATCCAAAGTGGATGAACTTCTCGCAGCCCGTAAAGGCAATCAGGACCAGGATTATTTACCCCGCTCGCTGGAATCTGCGGCTGAAATGCTGCCGAATGCCAGCTGGGTGATCATCTCAGTGGCAGGCCGCTATGCCGGAGGTGTGACCAGAGAAGCCTTGCGCCTGGGTAAACATGTTCACTTATTCAGTGATAATGTTTCGGTTGAAGAAGAAATTGAGTTAAAGAAACAAGCCCGCGAATTAGGTCTACTCGTCATGGGACCTGACTGTGGTACAGCCATGATTGGCGGAATGGGACTGGCATTTGCCAACAAGATCCGCCTCGGCCCGATCGGCATCGTGGCAGCAGCCGGTACCGGTTTGCAGCAGGTGGCTTGCCGCATCCATCAATTGGGCAGCGGCATCACCTCAGGTATTGGAACAGGCGGCAAGGACTTGTCAGAAAAAGTAGGGGCAATCACCTTTCTAATGGCCTTGGATGTGTTAGCCCGCGACCCGGATACCAAAGTGATCGTGCTCACCTCCAAACCACCCTCACCAAAGGTAGCAGAAGAAGTATTGAAAGCAGCTCGTAAAGCCGGGAAACCCGTGGTGGTGAACTTTATTGCCCGGGCAGTGACCACCCTGCATGAAGGCAACCTCTTCTTTGCCACCGGGTTGGATGATGCCGCCCGTTTGGCTGTGGAACTTGCCAACCATCCGCCAAAGATCACAAGCGAAGCTGATCTCGAGTTGGAAAAATTCAAGCCGGAGCAGAAATATTTGCGCGGTCTCTTTTCTGGTGGTACCTTAGCCTATGAAGCCCAGCACATTCTGGCTGGTTATTTACCCAAGGTTTGGGCAAACTCCCCGATCAACAAAGAGTTCAAGATGACGAATGCCCTGGTCAGCCAGGAACATTCTATTATCGACCTCGGTGAGGACGAATTCACTGTAGGGCGCCTGCACCCAATGATGGACAATGAACTGCGCATCCGCAGGTTATATGAAGAAGCCAAAGACCCCGAGGTGGCAGTGATCATGCTGGATGTGGTGATAGGATATGGTTCACACCCCGACCCCGCCAGCGAAATTGCTCCAGCGATCAAGAACTGCCTCGAAGAGGCCAAAAAGGCCGGAAGACACCTTGAACTTGTGTGCGTCGTCACCGGAACCGATGAAGATCCGCAAGATTTCAATTCCCAGATCCAGCAGTTGAAAGAAGCCGGCGCGTGGGTAGACACCAGCAACGAAGTTGTCGTTCGCCGCATTGGCCGCATTCTTCGCGGACTTGCAGAGCGTGGCAGTGTTGAAGCTGCAATGATCGGTAAACCGGTCGATTTGAATACCTTGAAGAAACCCATGGAAGCTATCAACGTGGGTCTTGAGTCTTTTTCAGAGAATCTGAAAGACCAGGGCGCTCCCCATGTTCAGGTTGATTGGAAACCACCCGCTGGCGGTAATGAACGCCTGATGGGTATTTTGGAAAGAATGAAACAAAAATCTTGATCAAGTTGGCAATGATCCATTGTAATTAAATACCTGGAGGAATAAACATGGTAGATATAGAAAAAGCAAATGCATTAGTTTGTGAACGTTTTATGGAAGCGCGCCCGGTTGCTACTACCTTAGCCAAAGCGATTGAGGTAGTACCTGGTTTACACGACAACATGCTTCTTCACGCCGGACCCCCCGTTACATGGGAGAGAATGTCCGGCCCGATGAAAGGAGCCATGATGGGCGCTTTGATCTTCGAAGGCAAAGCCAGGAATGGCGAAGAAGCAGAGAAGATGCTGCAATCTGGCAAGATCGAGTTCTCACCCTGCCATGAGCATATGTGCACTGGCCCGATGGCTGGCGTGATCTCACCATCCATGCTTGTATACGTCGTTGAAAACCAGACCCACAAGATCAAATGCTTCTCTAATTTGAATGAAGGACGCGGCAAAGTGCTGCGCATGGGCGCTTACAGCCAGGACGTTTTGGACAAATTACAATGGATGGAATCCACACTCGGCCCGACGGTCAAAACCGCACTGGAAGCCATGGGTGGCATCGATATTCGCGCCATTCTTTCCAAAGCGCTGCACATGGGTGATGACGGGCATAACCGCCTGGACGCCGCCTCTGTTTTGTGGACAACCCAATTGGCGCCCTATATTGCCAAGACCGCCAAAGACAGCGCCACTGCTTTTGAAGTAATCAAATTCCTTGGCGAGAACGCCTTAAGCATTCTAAACCCGGTTATGGCTGGTTGTAAAACCATGACGGCTGCCGGTCATAATGTGGAGGGCAGCACGATTGTTACCATCATGGCACGCAATGGCACGGATTTTGGCATTAAGGTCAGCGGTTTGGGTGACACTTGGTTCACTGCCCAGGCCCCGATTGTGAAAGCGCTCTACTTTCCTGGTTTCAAAGAATCAGATGCCTGCCGCGATATTGGCGACAGTGTTATCACTGAAACGGCTGGCATCGGTGGCTTTGCCATGGCAACTGCCCCCGCCCTGGTCACATTCATTGGCGGAGTACCCAGAGACGCCATTAATACTACCCTCGATATGTATGAAATCACCTATGCCGAGCACAAACAGTTTACCATCCCATTCCTTGATTTCCGCGGCACCCCCACGGGCGTTGATATCCGCAAGGTTGTCGAAAAACAGATCACCCCGCGGGTGAACACAGGCGTTGCACACAAAGACCCAGGTGTTGGACAGGTTGGCGCTGGTGTGGTATCAGCACCGATGAGTTTGTTCGAAGACGCACTTGTCGCCTTCGCTGATAAATACGGTTTCTAATTCCATACTCAGAAAAACGGAGGCTATGATGGATCGAGAAAGTTTTATTAGGATGATGAGTGAAGCCAAATTATTTGACCTTACTCAAGGCTGCAGTATTTTTACTCCCCCCTGGCCGGGTGAAAAATCTCTTGAGGTACACTTCTTCAAGCGTGTTACCGGCGCCTATGGCGGCGGACAGGGCGCGAACGGTCAAATCTTGAATTGGAGCAACACGGTCGGTACTCACCTGGTGGGTGAACGGGCGTTCCATTCCGGCGGTCGCGCCATTGCTGACATTCCTTTGGAAGACTTGTGCGGTCCTGGTGTGATCGTCGATATTTCAGATATAGTTTCTGATTACAGTATCATCACTCCTGAAATGATCATGAAGAAAGCCGAAGTTAATAAAGGCGACATTCTGATCATTAATACCGGTTATCACAAATATTCCTGGGACCAGCCACAGGTGAACAACAAAAAAGCGCAAGGCGGGGTTGAATCCATGGAATTTGGTTTCCTTGTTCGTCATCCCGGCCCTTCAATTGAATTCTACAAGTGGGCGCTTGAAATGAAACTCAAGGTTGTCGGCGTGGATTGTGGCGCGGCAGAGCATCCCATGAATACCCCGATCCGCCGAATGCATGAAAACCACTTCAAACTGGCTGAGGAAAAACTTAAAAAAGAAACCGGCAAAACCTGGGATGAAACATTCCCACAGGGTGAATACTACGATCTCACTCACATCACCATGCCGAAACACCACCTTGTGCTTGCCGAGTGTATCGTAGGTGATATCGACAAATTGCAAAATAAACGCGCCTGGATCCAGATCATGCCAATCCCTTACATGGAAGTGGAGACTGCCTGGTCGCGCGTAGCAGCCCTGACCGCACCTGATGGGATGAGTGAAGATGATTTCATAGAGGCGATGGAAAAATCAGAAATGATCGATATGACCGTCCCCTTCAGCGTCCAAACGCCTCAGTGGCTTAATTATGTTCCGTTAAGCGTCACCTACACCAAGCGAGTCGGTGGACAATATTTCGGCATGGGACGCAACGGTTCTATCTGCAACGCCAGTATTCACCTCGCCACGCATATGGATGGCGAAAAGCACTTCTATCCCAACGGTCGCACAATTGGGCAAGTGCCTTTGTCTGAGTGGGTAGGACCTGGCGTCATCGCAGATATCTCTGAACTCGTCAGTGATTCCAGCGTCTATACGCCAAAGATGATCCAGGAGGTCGTCGACATCCGCAAGGGTGACATTCTGGTCATCAAGACAGGTTGGAACAAGTACGGCTGGTTCAGTAAAGATTCTGATGAATTCCGGTATATGGTCAAACACCCGGGCCCCTCAGCCGATTTTTCAAAATGGGCAACCGATATGGAAATCAAGTGGATAGGTGTGGATGCAGTATCCGCTGACCACCCCATGAATACCATTATGCGCATCTGGCACCCCAAGACGTTTGCTGAAGCCAATGCCAAACTGATCAAGGACTTTGGGAAAGATTGGGACGAGATGTACCCAATGGATGGTTTTTATCAGGATATGCACCTAAACCTTTTCCCGAAGAAGATCGTGCATGCCGAGAACCTGGCAGGTGATATTGCCACTGCCAAGAGCGGCCGCTATTACATCGGCTGCTACTTGCAGAAAGCCATGGAAGCAGAATCCATGTGGGGTCGCTTCGTAGCTTTCAAAGAGTAAAATTGAACAACTAATAGACCTTCAGGTGAGATAATTCCTCCCTGAAGGTCTATTGAATAATTGAAAAATTGGCATTATCCATTAAAATAGAATGATTGTTGCCGTACGTGTTCTGAACCGCAATTTTTCAGGAGGCAGAAATAAATGAAGCCAGTTAAGTTTGATTATTACGCCCCCGCCAGTGTTGATGAAGCACTCGATACGCTGGCAGAACTTGGCTATGACGGGAAGGTACTTGCAGGAGGTCAGAGTTTGATCGCCGCGATGAACTTCCGTATGGCTAGACCTGCTGCATTGGTCGACCTCAATAACGTCCCAGAACTTTCTTACATTAATCCCACCCCGGAAGGCGGTCTCGCAATAGGCACGATGACCCGGGTATATCAAGTGGAACACGACCCGGAAGTGGCCAAGCGCTTCCCGCTGCTGCCCGAAGTTGCCAAGTTCATTGCACACTCCCAAATCAGGCGACGCGGCACATTCGGCGGCGCGATCGCGCATGCCGATCCGGCCGGACAATTGCCAAGTATCGCGGTTACGATGGACGCGAATCTCCTGATCCGCGGAAAAGGCAAAGAACGCTGGGTAAAAGCCGCCGACCTTATTATCGGTCCTTTCATGACCACTATTGAACCCGATGAAATGCTGGCAGAGGTAGTTCTCTCTGCTAACCCTCCACGCACAGGCAGCAACTATCAGCAAGTTTCCCGCCAGAGCGGCGGGTACGCCCAGGCTGCCGTTGCCTCTATAGTGACTTTGGATGAAAACAACCTTTGCAAGGCTGTTCGATTGGTGTTGATGAGCGTTGGTGAAGTTCCGATTCTGTCACAAAAAGCCAGCCAAATCCTGGTTGGTCATGTACCCACGGCAGATGCATTCAAAGCCGTTGCCGAAGCCGCTGCCACGTCCGAAATTGACCCAGCAACTGACTTGCACGCAACTGCAAAATATCGCCGCAACCTTATCCGTGTGTTAGTGGCGCGTTCCCTCGCCGAAGCCTTCGGCCGCGCGAAAAGAGGAGGCTAACATGACTAAACTATTTCCTGTTTCCATTAATGTGAACGGGCAGGTCTATGAGCGTCAGGTTGAAGCAAGGTTGCTCTTAAGTGATTTCTTGCGACACGAGCTTGGCCTCATGGGCACCCACGTTGGCTGCGAACATGGCATCTGCGGCGCTTGCACCGTGCTTTTTGACGGCGAGGCTGTGCGTTCCTGCTTAATCTTCTCGGTTCAAGCTTCCGGTCACGAGATCAGGACTGTGGAATCATTGGGAACCCCCGAAAACTTGCACCCCCTTCAGGAAGCGTTCAGTGAAAAACACGCCCTGCAATGCGGATTCTGCACACCCGGGTTCCTGATGACCCTTGTTCCTTTCCTGGAACAAAATCCCCATCCAACGGATGACGAAGTTCGTGAAGCAATTGACGGGAATATCTGCCGCTGCACCGGTTATGAAAAAATAATCGAAGCAGCTCAGGAAGCCTCGAAAAAAATGTCTTCGCGGTAATTAAGAAGGATAAAGGTGATACTGTGACTGGAAAATATTTTGGTCAACCGATAAAACGACTGGAAGATAAACACTTGCTCTCTGGAAGAGCCAAGTTTATCGATGACATTGAAATCCCCGGAATGCTGCATGCCGCCTTCTTACGCAGTGATTACGCGCACGCCATCATCAAAAAGATCGATGTGTCTGAAGCTCGCAAACACCCGGGTGTTGTGGCGGTGTACACTGCTGAAGATTTCGGCGATTATTGGAAGCCCGGCCCTTTGCAGGTTCCTCCTCCTACCGCTATCAAAGGATCACAGTTCAATGCGCGGACTTTGGTTCCCATTGCTAAAGGCAAAGTGCGTTTTTCTGGCGAGCCTGTTGCAATTGTGATCGCAGAATCCCGCTATATCGCAGAAGACGCGCTTGAAGATATCATCTTCGATGCCGAACCTCTGCCAGCCGTGATCGATCTGGAAAAAGCCTGGGAAGATACCTCCGTGAAGGTGCACGACGATCTTCCTTCCAACCTGGCCGCCCTGGTCAAACAGGAAGCCGGGAACTACGAAGAAGCCAAAAAGCAGGCTGATGTTGTAGTTTCCAGAAAATTGTATGCAGACCGAGTTGCCGGCGCCGCCATGGAAAATCGCGGCTTTGTGGTCAACTGGGACGAACGCAATCAGGAAATGGTGGTTTGGGCAACCACCCAGGCGCCCCTTCCGCTTCGAATTGCCATTGCCGGTAAAATGAACCTCATTGAAAACCAGGTGCGCGTTATCACTCCATTCATTGGTGGCGGTTTTGGCCCCAAAATCATGACTTCGCAGGCAGATGATGTGCTGCTGCCATGGATCTCAATGAAACTCAACAAACCGATCAAATGGCTGGAAGACCGCCGTGAAAACTTCCTCGCCACGACTTCTGAGCGAGATCAGGTGCATTATTGCGAAATTGCGCTAAAGAAAGATGGAACAATCCTTGGTTTCAAAGACGTCTTCTATCACAATACAGGGGCATACGATCCCTATGGAATGACAGTCCCGCTGAATACACAAACTCACACAGTAAGCAATTACCGTATTCCCAATTTCTATACTGAGATACGCATGGTCTTCACCAATGAAATGGTGGTAACCCCGGTTCGCGGCGCTGGCAGACCTGAAGGTGTTTTCGTGATGGAACGCATGATGGATGCCGCCGCCAAAGAACTCAAGATGGATCCGGCAGAAATCCGTATGAAAAACCTGCTCAAACCAGAGGAATTCCCCCTGAAAACAGGCATAATCGGTCAGGATTTCGTGGAGGGTGTTCTGGATAGCGGTGATTACAAGGGCAACCTGGTAAAACTGCTCGAAATGGTTGAGTATGAGAAATTCCGCAAAGAGATCCAGCCACAAGCACGCAAAGAAGGCAAACATTTAGGTATAGGCGTGGTTGCCTTCACCGAAGGCACTGCAGTTGGTCCTTATGAGGGCGCGCGGGTCACTATTGGAAACAACGGCAAAGTTAGCGTCGCCACAGGCATCAGCACTCAAGGTCAAGGGCATTTCACAGTCTTTGCACAGATTGTCGCGGAGCAGCTCAATGTTAAAGTTGAGGATGTAAAAGTAATCACTGGGGATACCAATCACTTCCATTGGGGCGCAGGCACATTTGCCAGCCGCGGCGCCACGATTGCCGGAACTGCAATCCATAACGCTTCAGTCCTTGTGAGACAAAAGATTTTCGCTACCGCCAGCAAATTCCTTGGCGTACCTGAGGATCAGGTTGAACTGTGCGAAGGCTCCGTTTGTGTCAAAGGCAAGCCTGAAATTTCAATTTCGCTGGGAGAATTGGCAGGAAAAGCCAACCCGATGCGCGGCGCAGTCGAAGCGGATGTAAAACCCGGTCTTGAAGCGACCGCGTACTTCGCTCCTCCGCATGGCGCAACCGGTTCAGGGGCTTGTGCAATTATCGTTGATGTTGACCCCGAAACCCTCAAGATCAAGATCGACCGTCTCGTACTCGTTCACGATTGCGGCACAGTCATCAACCCACTCTTGCTCGAAGGACAAATCCAGGGCGCCATTTCTATGGGAATTGGAAACGCTTTCTATGAGAAGATCGTGTATGATGAAAACGGCCAACTGCTGACAGCATCCTTTATGGATTATCTGATGCCGCAAGCCACAGACATGCCCAATAAAATGGAAATTGGACATTTGCACACCAGCAGCCCGTTAAATCCATTGGGCATGAAGGGTGTTGGAGAGGCTGGAGCGATCCCCACTCCTCCGGCTTTTGTGCAGGCTGTTGAAGATGCTTTGATTGAATACAATCTCGACATTGCAGATTCCAACCTCAACCCGAGCATGATCTTTGAATATATGCATAGGTCCAAAAAATAGGTTATTCAGGTATACTAATACCTTCGAATTACAACTGATAAAAATAAATTGACAGGAGGTTGTTTGTATGATTATTGAAGGTGAGCACACTTTCAAAGGTCCGCGGGAAGTTGTTTATGACATGTTCAACGACCCCAATGCCCTCGCTACCGCTGTGCCAGGAATGCAGAAATTGGTCAAGGTCGATGACACACATTATGAAGGGGCTATAAATCTCCGCATTGGCCCCATAAATGCGTCATTTGCTGGCGTTTTATCATTATCCGATGAAAACCCGCCTGAAAGCTGCACCTTGAACATCGACGGGAAAGGGATGGCCGGGTTTGCCAAAGGTGTTGGAAAAGTTCATTTTACTGACCTTGGCGATAATTCAACATTATTGAAATACGCCGGTGATGTGAATATTGGTGGAACGCTTGCGAGCGTCGGTCAACGCATGATCGACAGCGTAGCGAAATCAATGATCAAATCAGGGCTCGAAAAATTAGAAAAAACATTGGAGGAAAGATGGCAACAGAAGTAAAAAACAATACAGCAGAATCGAAAAAAGAACATACTGTCAGCGAACCGAAAAGCGGTTTGAAGGGTTTACTTAAGATAGCAGAAGTAAGAATGCTCCTTTTTGTCATTCCCGTTGCGCTTGCCCTGCTAGTTCTTGCCTTGGCACTTAAAGCAAATTAATCGGCGTAATCATGTGTGGGGGGGTTTCCCCCCCCCACAACCCATCTTGACAAATTGATGTATCATATATATACCAAGATGGAAAAGAAAATCACAGGAGGTGCTTATCGGGGTAGGATTGATTTTGCACTTTAGGTAGTAAATGAAATTTTTGTAATTTGCAATGGTTCGAAACAGAAAGCAATTGAATTTCAAAAATCCAAATCATAAACACAGGATGGAAGGAAAAAACCTATGGCAACTACTTCAAAAGTGATGGGCTACCTACCTCAGGACACCCCACCATTCGGCAAGATGGTTTTGCTTGGTTTCCAACACGTTCTTACCATGTTCCCCGCGACCGTGTTGTGCGCCTTACTCATGCACTTTGATGTTTCCACTGTTTTGGCAGTCACCGGCTTCGGAACAATCGTAGCTCTGATTGGCGCCAAACTCTCAATGGGTAACTACATCCCCTTGTACTACGGTTCAAGCTTCAGCTATATCGCCGCAGTAACAGCGGTTGTGGCAGTCATGGAGCCCGGTCTTGGATTTGGTGTTGCTGCCAAACCCGAAACCATCGCCGTTGTTCAGGCTGGCTTCATCGCAACCGGTCTCATCAACATTATCGTCGGCTTGATTATCCGATTAACTGGCGGCAAAGCGGGCATCGATAAAGTTCTGCCCCCGGTCATCACCGGCTCTGTCGCTATTGTCATTGGTATCGGCCTTGGTTATGCAGCCCTTACCATGGCATCCGGCACCTGCTGCGGCGTTGATCCTGCCACTGCTCCAGCTGTAACCCTCAAATGGTGGTTGGCTGCGATCGTGACCTTCCTGGCCGCGGTTGTCTTCTCTGTCTACCTGCAGGGTAAGGGCTTCATTGGCATGCTCCCGATCCTCCTGGCAGCAATTGTTGGCTACCTTGTCGCCATCCCCTTGGGTTTGGTCAATTTCGCCAGCATCGGTACCACCGCTCTGTTTACAGTGCCGCAGATCACCTTCCCGAATTTCGCAGATCCCCTTACCGTAACCGTGCTCATTGGCGTTGGTATTATGGCCATTGCGACCATTCCGGAATCCACCGCGCACCTGTACCAGATCAGCTTGTATGTTGACCATTTGGCTGTGGAATTAAAACGCGAAAAACTGGGCCTTTCCAAATTCATTGGCCTCAACCTGATGCTTGATGGTCTGAATGACCTCATCAATGGTATCTTTGGCTCCACCGCGGGCACCAACTATGGAGAGAACAACTCCCTCATGGTCATCACCCGCAACTACTCCGGTACAGTCCTCCTTACTGCCGGTGCAATCTCAATCCTTTTGGGCTTCATTGGCCCACTCAAGGATGCCATCCTGACTCTCCCAACTGCAGTTTCCGGTGGTCTCTCCATCTACCTCTTCGGTGTCATTGGTATGCAAGGTATTGCGCTGATGATGGCCGAAAAAGTTGATCTCTATGATCCCGGTAAACTAGCCCTCGGCGCCATGATCCTGATCGTTGGCATCGGCGGCAACATCGGTTACCCTGGCGGTTTCCTGCCCATTCCCCTTCTAAAGGGTGTCTTCCCCTATGGCTGGCCCGCGATCGCAACCGCTGCAGTAGTTGGTATTCTGGTTAACCTGATCTTCGTCCTCATCAAACCACCAGTGGTTCGTTCCACTGAAGTTTTGGAGTAATTAAAAGACCAGGCTCCCTGTTTATTTTGACCAAAGAAATCTGGTCATTATTCAGGAACAAAAAACGCTCCCCGCGGTCACTTTTGGCTTCGGGGAACGTTTTTTTTCGAACATAAGATATAATCTTTATACTTTTTGAGAATATTTATATGATTCTGTTAACAGGTGCAGCAGGTAAAACTGGCCGAGCGATATTACAAGCCCTGGCAAGACGTGGCGAGGTTGTTCGTGTATTGGTTAGAACGCACGAACAATCTATATTTTTGTCTAACCTAGGTGCACAAGATTCGTTAATAGGTGATTTACGGGACAAATCCACTGTTGCACAGGCGGTGCAAGGTTGTGAAAGCATTTATTTTATCTGCCCAAATTTAACACCTGACGAAGTTCAAATTGGTGAAAGCTTGCTTGAGTCCGCGCGAGTTGCCAATGCTCATCGATTTGTATATCATTCCGTTTTGCACCCGCACGTTGAATCAATGCCGCACCACTGGCAAAAAATGAGAATGGAAGAACGCTTGTTTGAATCAGGTATTGATTTCACTATTCTTCAACCTTGTGCTTATATGCAAAATATTCTATCCAACTGGAAATCAATAATTGAGCAAGGTGTCTACGCAGTTCCATATGCAACATCAGCCCGAATAAGTATCGTGGATATTAACGATGTGGCTGAAGCAGCCGCCGTTGTGTTGACGGATGAAAAGCATTCGAATGCAATATACGAGCTGGCAGGTCCACAACCCCTCTCTCAGGTTGAAGTAGCGGCGATCCTTAGTACAATTCTTGGAATTGTTGTTAAGCCTGCAACAATTGACCGCAAGGTTTGGGCAGAAAGTGTCCAAAAGAACAATTTTTCTGATTATCAAATTAAAACATTGCTTCTGATGTTTGAATACTATGAAAAATACGGTCTGGTAGGGAACTCAAACATTTTGAGTCAACTAATAAACCGGACTGCCACAACATTTGAAAATTTCTTGAACCACCACATCCCGAATGTTCAGCCATTAATCCAAGGAGGAACCAAATAAATTATGGACAAGAATAAGAGTTTGCAATACAATTTTGCATTTGAAGCCATGCCAATTTTATTCCACAGTCAAACCTCTGGATTTATGAACCACCTGGAAAAAGATGGCATCGAGTTCATTAAGTTCTGGTGGAATCATGTTGGAGACCGAATGGAGGAATCCAAACGGATTACGCCTGCAGGAATTACCTTCGACGTCGAACAGATAGATAAAAATACAAGACTCGTACTCATCACTCTGCCAACTCCGAAGGAAGATGGAGACGCATATTTTCTCGCTTTGATCGCCAGACCTGAAAAACGTTTCGCATGGGTACGATTGCCAAACACGGCTGTATATGTTTTAAGTAGATATGACGAATGCCAGGCAAAATATCAAACCGCGTTTGGAGAATTATCTCCACGCGGTTTGTATCGAGAACGCGGTATTGGATTGAATCCAACAAAATTGGATTTTAAACGCGTTGTGAAGGCTAAACTTGAGAAGAACAAACCGGAGAAAAAGATATGAAGTTTTCAACTGGGTTATTGGTTGTCATTGTCTCAATGGTATTCTTTTACCTGCGTATCGCATGGCTGCGGGGGCGGAAAAAACGCTTTGAACGGGATTATGCGCTTAAACGTCGCAGGGTAAACGGCCGCTCAAAAGGCGCTGCCTTGCCGCAAAAAGCGCCGGGCACTCCTCCTTACGGGATCACAAACTGGTTTTTTGTCGCCATTGCCTTTATCATCATTATCTTTGGAATGCTGATGTATAACAAAATGACGATTCTAGGTTACGACCTCATAAAGGACGTAGAGTTAGTTGCCAAGTATGCTGAGTTCTGGTATATCCCTGTGGCATTGGGTGTTGTCATTTTTGCTTTTTGTTTCAAAATCGACAAACCAATACTGGACGATTAAGCAAACATATTCTTTCAACTCTTATTGGAACAACAAACGAGGAAGCAGATTTTGCTTCCTCGTAATTCTTAATTAACAGGATTTATTACAAGAGTCCCTTGTATTTTGGACTTTCTTCTTCCTTGTTCACATTGTGGTGCTCTGGCAAAATAATCGTAAATCGAGCGCCTTCACCGGGGCTGCTCTCAACTAATATCTGACCGCCATGCGCCTGAATGATACGGCGAACCAGCGATAGACCAAGTCCAGTGGCCTGACCCCGGTTTTTCGTTGAAAAAAAGGGTTCAAATATTCTGTCAAGGTCCTCTTCAGTAATGCCAGAGCCAGAATCACGTACTTCTACATAAAATTTTGCATCTTCGTAATGTGTTGTGATCTTGATCTCGCCTTTTTCCATATCAATCGCTTCAATCGCATTCATAAGAAGATTGATCCATGCACCTTGAAGATGATTTGTGCTTCCCATCAATAAGGGCATGTTTTCGCCCCGATCAAACCTTATTGAGATCTTTCTGGAAAGGAATTCATGTGATACCAGCATTAAAGCAGTTTGCATTGATTCATTTAGGTCAAACGCTTCTACGTCATAACTTTCTTTGCGTACCAGTCCGAGAATATTCTTGACAACATGGTTCGCCCGGATACTTGCCATCTCGATTAACTTTACAGACTGGATCATATCCGTTTGATCAGGCGGAATATCTTGCAGCAACATTTGAGCATTCGCAAGCACTGTAGTGAGAGGGTTATTGATCTCATGGACTATGCCAGCAGCTAATTGCCCCACTGCGGCCAGTTTTTCACCCTGGATCAATTCGGCTTCCATTTTTCGTTTTTCAGTTATGTCCTGTTCGATGAGTATGACTTGCTGAGGTTTTTCTTCATTTTCGATGATCGGGTATATACTGATCTCCCATTCTAATTTGTCGCTATTATTCTTCCTGTGGTTGTCGGTTCGTTTGGAAGGATTAGACGTTTGAAAAGATTTTTCAACCAAACAACCGGTACATGGACTATTCAGACCAAACAAAACTTCGTGGCAAATCCTTCCAACCAATTCTTTTGGGAGCTTTTTAGCTCGCAGCGCGCGAGCCTGATTAATTGCATTTATTTTATAGTTTCGATCCACGATATAGAATGCTGCCGGAATATTATCAAACAGAGTGCGGAGAGTGTTTCGCGAATGCAGTAATTGAAGTTTGCTTGCTTTTAACTCGTCTCCGGTTGATTCGACCTCATTAATCATTTTGTGATAAAACAGATGATCTGCCAGTTTTGAAGCGAACAATGCCAATAAAGAACTCTCATGGTCATCTAAAACAGAATTTGCCAAATTGATCAACCCAACAGATCCCAATGGAATTGAATGACTCATGAGTGGACAGGCTGTCAGCGAATGATTATTCAACCCCGCTGCAGAATCTACTGGAGGAAAATACAAATGGTTATCCGCCAGACTGCTAACCTGGGTTATTTCATTGTTTTTGAACGATGTCCATAAGATTCCGCTTTTCACCGGGAGATTGCTTGAGACCTTCCAATCTGTTCCTTTCGTGCACTCTTTTTTGATCGTTTCTTCATGCTTTTCTTCGCTGACAAATAGCGCCACAATTGCTTCTGCGCCAAAAAAGTCTTTCATCATTTTAAGATACTGGTGATCCGGATTTAATACATCAGACCCCTGGTTTTGTGCAATTGCAATCAACCGAAGCGCATCCCGCAAACGATCCGATTTCGAAGATTTCTGATCAGTGTCAGTCATTTTTCTCCATGTGAGATTCACCTCTCACTGTATATCCATACCCCGGGATTGTTTCGATAAAAGTTGGACAGGTTGGATCGGTTTCAATCCGCATTCGTAGATTCTTGATGTGCACTCGCACCAGGTCAGGGCTGCCTGCATCGGAGGGATAATCCCAAATGACACCTAATAATCGAGCCGGTGAATAAATTTCACCGGGATGACTCATAAAATTATAAAGTAAATCATATTGAATCGGGGTAAGCAACAATTTTTTCTTATCCGGCATTGTTAATTCAAATGTCTTAATATTTAAAGAGTAGTTTCTTATCTCAATTACTGGATTGCCATCTCGTTTGTCGGCAGAATGTGAAAGATTGTTTATATTTTGTTCATCGTGTTTCTTGTCATGAACAGGATGCCGCTCAGATGTCCGGCGCAGCACTGCGCGTACCCTTAGAACTAATTCTTCAATGTTAAAAGGTTTATTAATATAGTCATCCCCTCCGGCTTTAAAACCTTTAATATGATCCTCTTCTCTCGTTTTAGCAGTTAAAAAAATGATTGGAACGTCCATTAATGCTGAATCTGCCCTCATTTCCCGGCACACTTCATACCCATCCATTCCAGGCATTACAACATCTAGCAAAACAAGATCCGGTTTTTTCTTTCGGGCCAGTTTCAATGCCTGGACGCCAGAACTCGCCAATTCGACATTAAATTTTTCTCGATTTAAACAACGCTCAATCGTCAGAGCGACGTTATCATCATCTTCGACCAGGAGAATATTAGTACCGTCCAATGTAAACCTCGTAAAACTGCATTTTGAGCTTACTTTTAACGATGTTCAAATCATATACGTATATTATATTAGGTTTTAGAAATTTCGTTTTATTTTGAGAAACATTTTTAAACTGAAAGACAGAAAAATATTAGCAAGAGATAAATTACCGTAACCCGAATAACAATCTGATTTTTTCGTCAACACCCACCACCCAGTTGGAAATTGCCGTGTTCGTTGCTAGTTGGGTTATAGTAGCTAGTTTGCCTGTTAACAGAAGGGTTCCCATGGTGATTAACAATAGCCCACTGATGATTCCGGTAGTGTGTAAAGGGATTCGTTTTTTTCCAAGTTTTAGCTCGAAACCTTTTCCTCGAATAAATTTCCAGAATCGGCTTCCATTTCCAAGCCTACTAAAAAATGTGGAAATGATGATCAATGGTAGACCTAGCCCTAAAGCGTATATGAATGACAGGAAGGCACCTTGAAAGATTCCTGTCCCTTGGGTAACCAACAAAGTGAGGATTGCTCCTAATATGGGTCCGATGCACGCAGTCCATCCAATGGCAAAAGTCGCGCCATATACAAAAGAACCAAGAATGGTTCTTGCGGGACTATCCTGAAACTGTACACCTGTAAACCCTTTACCAAAAATACTCAATATTCCAAATGCAATGATGATGATTCCACCAATAAATGAGATCAATGAAAGATTACGGACAAGGAGATTTCCAAGGGCAGTTATACTTGCCCCCAAAATGGTCATGGTGGCTGCAAGACCCATAAAGAAAGCAATCGTCATCAGGACAATATTCTGTTTGCTGCTTTGAAATGAGTACGCAAAATATGCAGGCAGAATCGGTAACGAGCAGGGTGAAAGAAAACTAAGAAGACCAGATAAAAATGCTGCAGGTATAAGTGCCAGCATGGTTACACCGGTTTGTTCTCTCGCTTGCCCAGTATTGAATGATATTAGTAAGGCTAAAATAGCCAGGGCGATTACGATCCCCAGTATTGTTTTTCGCCCATGCTTTTTTTGAGGATAATTCTCATCCTGATTCATAAAGAATTTTTTCCTTTTAATATATAGACGCGTGATTTGGAAATATTCTTACCTTACTATAGTAACCGGAAGAGGTAAGAATCCATTATCAGGCAACGTCAAATATTGTGAACCTATTTTTGATGTGGCTACTTTTTTAGGAGACTAATTATGACGAAGAAATCGACAAGGATTAACACCAAAAAAATACTTTTTCCAGGTATTGCAATAGCTGTAATTCTACTGATCACGGTCATCTTCGTTGTAAGAAGTGATCAGAAGGACGGCGCAGTAAGCATTGAAATTCCCGTTCGGTCATTGGGACCAATCACTGCTCCTGTTGTTGTTCAGGAGTATGCAGACTTTGGCTGTATTACCTGCAGAGTATGGCACCAACTTGGAATCATTGAAAAAATACAGCAAAAGTACGGAGATAAAGTTAGATTTGAATGGCATGATTTTCCTGTTATAACTGCCAACTCGCCCAAAGCAGCTGAAGCTGGTTTATGTGCAAATGATCAGGGACAGTTCTGGAAGTTTCATGATGTGGTTTACAAGAATTATCCAAAATTGTCAGTTGAGGATTTAAAGAATTACGCTCTTGGTCTCGGATTGGACAGTAAGATTTTTAACGAATGTCTGGATTCTGGAAAATACAAGAAGGATGTTCAACAAGAATTAAAAAATGGTTATAGTTATGGATTCAAAGCCACTCCTTCATTCAAAGTGAATGATCAGGTACTGATCGGTCCACCTTCATTCGAACAGCTTTCGGCGATTATCGACGAATTATTGGTGTCTGGAAAATAAAAATAGTAATAGTTAATCAGGTTATGCGATAGGAGAAAAAGAAAATGAAAAAGATATTGGTAATAGGATTAGTTACAATACTGGTAGTGTTTTTTGGGGTTACAGGTTTTTTTGCTTTCCGTCAAGATGTGCCCAAAAGCAAAGTTGGTTCCTTGCAGTCAATCACGGCAAATCCAACGCCAAACTCAAAGGGAGTAGTCGATTTGACCCTCATCATGACTGGAGGATCGTTCAATCTGTCTTCCTCCGGTTCTTCTGAATCTTCGGTTAATATCGAAACAAACATCCAGGATTGGGTACCTCAGCAGACAGCAACCGGAGAAGGTTATAGAATTGAACAACCAAACCGTCCTCGTAATAATTGGCAGAAGGTTGATTACACCGTGAATAATTGGCGTATTAATGCAGGGCAGAATCCCATGGATCTAAAAATTGATGCAAGGATTTGGGATGGCGAGATTGACCTTACTGGCGTCGACTTACGCAGTTTCCAACTTGCTGATTTGAACAGTAATTCTACAATTCGATTTGATAAACCAACAAAATTATATGACACTTTTTTAATTGATTCTGTCCGGTCAAAAATGAATGTATATGGATTGCTGAATTCTGGCGCAAAAAACGTGATCCTAAAGATTCCCTTTGGAAATTATCTGGTAGATTTTTCCGGACAACTACAACAGGATATGTCCGCAGTAATCACGACCGGATTTGGAAAAACCAGACTTGAAATTGCTGATTCGGCTAATGTTCAGATTACCTATATAGGACAAACTCGAAAAGCAACTATCGAAGGAGATTGGAGTCAAGGAGAAGGAACAACCTTTATTCACTCTAATCCAGGATATTTACTTGATATTGTTGTGAACAGTGATCAGGGAGACCTTGAGGTTGTGGTTGTTAAATAAGCGTTTCTATAAAAAACACTTCTTGCAGACATGTTAGAAGTGTTTTGAGTTAAGCCTTACTTTTTTCCAGATTTAGTAGATGCTCATTTGGGTTTTATTTTTCGGGAAGAGTTATACTGCATGTAATATACGGGATAATGCCTCATACTCTTCGCGGCAATCCGGGCACATGTCCAGATGGTAAAGGACCAAGGGGAGCAGACCGACCACATCCTCGCCGCGGATGGCCATTTCAGTGTATTGATCCAGTAATCCGTGAACATCATCGCAGGTTAGTTCAACGTTCTGTGTATTTTGGATCATGTGCAGCATTTTTGCAGCTTGATCAGGTGAAATATTCATCTTCATCTTATCAAGAGGCGTTTTCTTTCTTTGCCGGAAAAGTCGTGTAAATAAGTTCATACAATCAGATCTCCAATGCATTAGACGCGGTCTTTGTTTGAATTATTACTTTCATTTCTCAAATACTGCGAATAATTCTTCTGGTGCAATTCCTTGTTTTTCCATGTGGTGTTTTAACTTTAACCGGGCATCATGAAGTAATTTGTATAATGCGTTTCTTTCGGTATCCATCCTGCGAGCGACTTCCTCTAAAGGCATTCCATGGATTGCAACTGCCATCAATGCTGTCCGTTGCTTTTCAGTTAATTCCTCGAGCATAACCTTTTGTATTATGGACATCATTTCTCGTTTTTCAAATGACGATTCGATATTAACCCCCATGTCTGGAATTTCATGAGGCTCATCTCCTTCTTCTTTTCCCTCTATCAATTGATCAAGCGAAGTTTCTTTCCATTTTGCCCTACGGAGTTCAGTAAGCGCAACCCGTACAGCAATTGTGTATACCCATGTTGTAAACTGGCTGCGTTCCTCAAAGGAGTCTAAGCGAGCCAGAACTCGAAGAAGGGTTTCCTGTGTTACTTCTTCTACCAATGAAGAAAAACGGAGATCGTCCTGTTGGATCCACTTTGCAAGTGCATAAGGTATACCGGTAATAATAATTTTAGACAAGTCAGCAAGTGCAACTTCCCGCAGCTCTCCAGGTGACCTAAGACTTGTCAGCCATTCTTCATTGGTGCGATTTCCCATAATGGTTCTCCAACTGAAATAAGTATACTGCCCTTTAAAAGACACGTATAAAAAATCCTTCTAAAGATATATTGCATTAATGATTAGGTACATTTGTTGAAGACTCTTATAATTCTAAATGGTTATAATCAAAAGAGGGCATTCCCCCGCAGCTTGTGTCCCCGCAACTTGCTGCGAAAAATAGTAAGACTGAAGGATGAGTGAAACATGGAGGAAGAGTCACAACATCTCGATATTGATATATCACTTTGTATGTCCAGCGATCCATTGTAAAATACTATCAGGTAATTTCGGAACCAGGAGGAAAAATGAAAAGATCACTGTTAATTATTTTTGTGGTAGTTTTAGTTTTCATTGTTTTAATGTCCGGCTGCACACAAGCCATTAAAACCAACACCCCAACCGGGATAGCTCCAACAAGCCCACCTTCCAGCGTTATGGATGGTAAAACGCTGCTTGAAACACGCTGCACTGTTTGTCACACACTTGATCGTGTAAGCGCAAAAAAAACCGACTTTGCAGGTTGGGAAAAGACAGTGAAACGAATGATTTCTAATGGTGCGGAACTGACATCAGAAGAACAAACAATTCTCATTCAGTATCTGGCAGATACCTACAAATAGGAAGTTAATTACCGAAACTCCCCCAAGCCTAGGGCATTTCACATTTAGAATTAGTTGAAATTATCTAAATCACATAGACAGAATCGACAATGCCCACTATCACAGAAATGACAGGCGCATCCGGGTTATTCAACACTTGTCTTGCTCCCCCACCTTCCCGGTTGATGAGCACGGTGTCACCGATCCCTGCGTGGGTGCAGTCGAGGGCAATAAAATCTTCATCCGGTTTGTCACCCTCCAAAATCAGAGGTTGAACAACCAACAGCCTCCGATTTTTAAAATCGGGGTGACTGATCGTAGTAACCACTGTGCCAACAACTTTTGCTAGGATCATTTCGCCTCGATCAGGTATATTGAGTGACACCCTTTTTCATCGTGTAATCAAACTCGTCATCGGGCCGAATATGCAATTCATCCACGACCCCAATCAACGCCAGGTCTACCGGAACAAACTTAACTTCGGGCATTGCCAACGCCGCTTCACGGGAACGGACCATGACACACAGGTCTCCGATGCCGGCCTGAACGACATCAACCGCTACTTGAAGAACGCCAACCGCTTCCAGTCTCTTGTTAAGCGGCTGCACAACCAGTAGTTTGAGCCCTTCAGTGCCCGGGTATTTGACAGAACACACAGCCGTCCCTTTAACGCGCCCAAGCAGCATAGGTTACTTTACTCCCACGTTGTTCAATACCCGCGTGATAATTGTCTCCAGTAAATCCGCGTCAATCTGGTTGCCCAATTTTACTTTGACTGCGTCACGAATCCGCTGCCTCAACTCTTCTTCGGTGGGTCCGGCTGGCTCGCTACACTTTGTGCATGGTATTTTTGTTTCTACCGGCTGCGAGAGATACGGTCTAATCGGGGCGGAAGGCGGAAGCTGGTGCGGCTGCAACAGGCTGACCCCCAAGCGCTGAGCCTTTTCAAACGCCAGTTCAGTGAGCACAACATCGTCGCAGACCGTGAGTGACATCTCGCCTCGCCTGGCCATATCCTCAATATCCCGTTCAGTTATAAATGTTTTTGCCATAAACTGCTCCTGTGGTTTTTTGCCACCATTTTTATTAGCCCGGGATACCTTCCAAACCCTGCAGCGCAGCTACCGCAGCGTTTTTGGCGGTGATGATTTCTGACTCGCTGCCCGATAACCACATACGTCCAAAACGCCCAACCGACGAGACATGCACGATCTTGATGTTGGCTTTCTTCTCAGCTTCATTACACGCATAGTTGATATAGGCAGCCGGAGCGCATTCCAAAACCAACAGAGTCTCACCCGGCACAAGCATGCTGCCGCGCCTGAAACGATTGATCAACTGCGACTGGTATGGATCAATGCGGGTGATCACCTGGGTGGAAACGACTTCTGGCTTGATACGGTCTTCTTTCTTAAGTCCAAGACGGTCAAGCACCACTTGCCCGGCTTCCAACACGGCCGCCTGATTGAGAGAATGAACTTCGAACATTCCAAATTCACGTTCAACGATCTGCGCGCCAGGTTTGGCTTCTGTAGCTTTGACCGCAATGTCGACTACACGAAAAACTTCATTGCCAGGAGCCATCTCAACATACAGAGCAGCCATCCCCTCAACTGGTAAATCGCCCTGAGTGATCGTTCCAACAAATGCAGCGTACTGAGCTTGCATGCGGTCGATAAAACAATAACATCGCAATGAGAAAGCGTCAGCCATTATTCCTCCTCCAACCAGTCTGTGCCAGAATTTTACAGAACTGCCTAAAATTCAGTCTACAAGTCATAAAGACAACCCGATATCCACTCATTCACCATGAAACCCGTGGTCACTCAAAGGATATGCTGATTACAATCAACATAATAAACGTTGACTCCAATGAGAATGTCCCGATCCCGAAGAAGACCAAGTAACTATTAAGCCTTCAGGCAGGGAATCGGGGCTGGTGACAACAGGTAGTCGGGTTATTTCTTGGCTTCAGAACCACAGCCGCCGATACTCCCTTTTGAATTCTGGGGGAGGATCATTTCGATATCCTGATGCGGTCTCGGGATCACATGTACCGATACCAGTTCGCCGATTCGTTTGGCGGCTGCGGCGCCAGCATCAGTGGCAGCTTTAACTGCGCCAACATCGCCGCGTACCATAACGGTCACGAAACCACCGCCGACATATTCCGAACCGATCAGGACGACATTAGCCGCCTTAACCATGGCATCAGCGGCTTCCACCGCCCCAACCAAACCACGTGTTTCCACCATTCCTAAAGCGATCAGTGCAGTATCAAAAGCCATTTTCTAAATCCTTTCTCGTAATAAGGTTCGGTTATCTTGATCTGAGTATTTCTTCGACAACACTCCGTACTACCGCTTCGATCTCATATGGTGCAGGACCAATTCTTGGTTCACCAGGGATCATCGCTTCTAGCGGAGGAGCAGATAATTCATATGCCAGACGCTTGATATTGAATAGATGATAGGCGGTCACATTATCACCCGTGATAGACCCGCCCACCCCTCCAGCGCCCAATGTTAAAGAAGGCATTACGCCGGTTGTTAAACCAATCGCGCCCATCGTACCCATCGTGTTCACAGCGATGCGGAAGACCGGCTTTTCCAATCCAAACGCCATGATGACTTTTTCATCCTTGGCATGGATGATCAGACTGTGTCCTCTGCCGCCAAACTGGATCAACTCAATGCAGCGTTCGCAACCAGCCTCCCAACCATCGGTTTCATACCAACCCAATACCGTGGTCAATTTCTCGCGTGAGAGTGGTTCTTCTTTTCCGGTTTGACTCAATTTTGCTACCAGTATGCGCGTGTTTCTTGGGGTCTCAAAACCAGCCATGCCTGCCAGATAATCCGCAGGTTTACCCACCGTGGCAGTGTTCATGCCGCCATCCGGGTTAAAGAGCAGCTTGCGCAGCAAGTTTGCCTGTGCTTCATTAACAAAATAAGCGCCCTCTTGTTTCATAAGTTCTTCCAACCGCCGGGCAATTGGCGTGTCCGCGACAACCGCCTGCTCTGTGGCGCATATCGTTGAGCAATCAAAGGCTTTACTTGCCACAATATAGCTGGCCGCTTTTTCGATATCCGCCGAGCGGTCCACATAGACGGGCACATTCCCCGGTCCGACGCCATAAGCCGGTTTTCCGGTGGAGTGCGCGGCCCGAACCATGGGAGTTCCGCCCGTGGCAAGAATCAACGCCACATTTTTGTGGCTCATCAACTCCTGCGTTCCTTGAAGAGAAATGTTCTGCAGGCATGAGATCAATCCGCGCGGCGCGCCATTCTCTTCGGCAACCTTTGCCAATAAAGAAGCGGCTTCGAAGCAGCAGCGAGCCGCCGAGGGATGCGGCGCAATGACAATGGCATCACGCGCCTTGACCGCAATCAAGACTTTGTAGATGACGGTTGAAGTTGGGTTGGTACTGGGGGTTAACGCGGCAATGACCCCCATTGGCCAGGCGATCTCGTATATCTTTTTCTTCTCATCCACCTTGACAACGCCGACGGTTTTAATATCCTTGATGCTATCCCACACACCGCGCGCGGCAAATTGATTTTTTAGTTTTTTATGAGCAGCAACCCCGTACCCTGTTTCTTCATGTGCCATTCTGCCCAACCGCTCTGCGGCGGCATAGGCAGCCTCAGACATGGCGGCGCAAACCCGGTCCACCAGTTCCTGAGACGCCCTTGACCAGACTTTCCAGGCTTCGTATGCCTGAACCGTCAATTGGCGGGCTTCCTGGATGGAAACAAGGTCTTTATCGAATTCGGTCATATTGTAATCAGCTCTTGCGGAAGACGACTTCTCCGCCCACTTCCAATGAATCGATCATCGCCATGATCACAGCATCCACAGGGGTATCTTTGGTGATGTTTGTCTGACGCGCGCTGGACCCCCCTGCCGTAAGCACTAAATCGCCAATGCCTGCATCCACGGTATCAATAGCCACATAAGGTTTCCCAACCGGTTCACCGCGTTCATCCGTCTGCCTGACGATCATTAATTTTCGACCGATCAGCTTTTCGTCTTTTATCGTTGATACTGTTGTTCCGATCACACGCGCAATTAACATGTAGACTCCTAAATCAATACGCCTTGCTTGAGGCAACGGGCGCTGCCGTGGATTTTGCTTCCGGTCCGCCAGCCTGAATGATCTTGACTCCCGCGCTTGCGCCAATCCGGGTGGCGCCGGCAGCGACCAACGCCTCGGCATCTTCATGGGTGTAAATGCCGCCTGACGCTTTGACCCCGATCGTAGGTCCTACCGTCTTGCGCATCAAGGCAATGTCATGAACAGTTGCTCCCCCTCCGGAAAACCCGGTGGAGGTTTTTACGTAATCCGCGCCAGCCTCTTTCGCCAAGAGACAAGCGATCACTTTTTCTTCATCAGTGAGCAAGGCGGTTTCAATGATCACTTTTACAAGCGCTCCGGCAGCATGGGCGGTTTCAACCACGCCGCGAATGTCTTTGGCGACCAATTCTGATTCACCCGCTTTTAGCGCACCGATGTTGATGACCATGTCAATTTCGGTCGCTCCATTATCCAACGCATTGCGGGTTTCAAAGGCTTTGACCTCTGCAGAGGTCGCCCCGAGTGGAAAACCGATCACAGTGCAAACCTTGACATCAGATCCGCGCAATAAATCGGCACATAATCTGACGTGGGTAGGGTTGACGCATACAGACGCAAAATGATATTTACGCGCTTCAAAGCAAAGCTGCGCGATCTTGTCAGAGGTTGCATCCGGTTTTAACAACGTGTGGTCGATCATCCCCGCCAGTGAGGGTTCTTGTGGAATGACGCCCAGGGTTGAGGTGATGCGCTCTGCACCTGCGCTAACCACATGACCAGCGTTATCAAAACACGTTTTCACTTTTACCCCGCTGGCAACTTCAATGACACAGGTTTCACCAACAGGGGTTTGCTGTTTGCCTTCTTGTTCGACCATCGCCAGCAGCACTTCGCGGGTGATGATCTCAACCAGCGCTTCAACTGTTTTAATATCAGGGGGCATTATGATTTACCATCCTTCAAAAAAGACTTTTCGATCGCGATGATCTTTTCCACGCGTTTGGCATGCCTGCCGCCACCAAATTCGGTGGAGAGCCAGGTCTTGAGGATCTGTTTTGCCAGATTCACACCAATCAGACCCGCACCGAGGGTGAGCACATTCGCGTCGTTGTGTTCCCGGCTGTTAACTGCGGTGGCATTGTCATAGCACATGGCAGCCCTTACACCCGGGACTTTATTTGCGCTCATGCATGAACCGATCCCGGCGCCATCGATCACGACACCGCACCAGGCCCTGCCAGAAATCACCAACTGGGCAACTGCGAGCGCTATATCGGGATAATCAACTGCTTCTTTGGTGTCAGTGCCACAATCGATTACTTCATAACCCTGTTCAACCAGATCTGTTTTTAGAATTGCTTTCAGATCCACTCCCCCGTGATCTGTACCAATGGCAACCACTTTTTTGGGACTGCCAACAGATTGATTGGTTTCTGGAACAGGAGTTGGTTTTGAAGCTTCAACAGCCTGATTAACCGAAATCTGGACAGGATGAACCATCCCGCCCACCGTTTGGTGGACGATTCTTTCTACAAGGTTGTGGAGCTGCTCGTCTGAGAGTGGCTGCATTTTGCCTTAAACTCCATACTTGACGAATGTGCAAAAAAGTTGGATAATCTAACTGGTAGTGACCACACTACCACTGACAAATATTATAATACCACTTCAAAAATAAAATGTCAAGAACAATCGACCCGTACAATGCGTTGCCAAAATACATTCAACTTGCTTCCATTTTACGTCAAAAGATTGAAGATGGCGAATGGGAACCGCGCTCACCTATTCCTTCAGAGCGCCAGTTGGAAGTACTTTACAACATCAGCCGCACGACAATTCGCGAGGCGATCGATCACCTCATGCGCCAGGGTTATATTTACCGGGAACACGGACGAGGTACTTTCGTCTCCCCACAAAAACTGCAAAAAACTTTGATGGAACTGACTAGTTTTTCGGAAGATCTGATCAAACGCGGCATCCAACCCGGACAAATCATTCGCAGTCTGACCAGCGTCCTTCCTCCAGTCAAGATTTTACAAAAACTTGAGCTCGCTCCGGGCACCCACGTGCTGTGCATCGAACGCATCCGGCTCGGTGACAACACGCCCATTGGGTTGCAAACCTCTTATTTAGCCCTCGCTGAGAATCAAACCATCACTTCAGAAGAAATGGAAAGCTCGGGCTCACTTTACCGTATTTTGCAGGAAAAATTCAACATCATCCCCTCTGAAGCGGATGAAACGCTTGAAGTCACCCTTGCCACTCCTGAAGAAGCTGATCTGCTGCAGATCGCCGAAGGCGCACCTCTGCTTCTAAGCGAGCGGGTTTTATTTGCGCAAAACCGGAAACCAATAGAGTTTGTAAAAATCTTGTATAGAGGAGATCGTTACAGATACTACGCCAGGCTAACCAGGTAACAAACCAAACCTAAAAAAACAACTCCTTTTAATTCACTTTACAACAGAATAACAATAACTATCTCGCGGCTCATCGCTAATAATCGGATGAACGATGTATCGTCAAAGAATGCCTTCTCTTTGCATGCCGGCTTTTTCCAGCACTCGCGCTGAAGCAAGATTCTCAATATCGCAGATAGCCCTACCCGGTAAATACTTTCCTGCGCTACTGCCCATTTCACAACAGATTTTGTGATTTCGGTGCGTAACCATTCCCCCAGTATTCCCGCGCGATTAAATAACCCAAACCTGCACAGTGCTGATCGAGGCGCAGTTCGATCATGCCAATTAATTCATGATCTTTCTTTCGCACAACTAATCTGTTCCATCCTTCCAACATTGACTACAACCACGAATAAACTCATGTGTGATATTGATGTTTTTAAGGGCTCGCCAAATGAGATAGTTGGTAACTTCATTGTCTTGAGCGTATTTCTGGAAGATGATTTTTATCTCATCCAGTACAGGCAGCTACAGAAGAAGCCGGGATATTACGAGCTTTTCAGGCGGTTTTTCCATCAAAGATCATCCAAAATATATCTTGGGCAGCTTCCTTTCGACGACTTGCTCGGCATTATATGCCACCCGTAGAAGCAGGTTTTCTTCCCAGTGACGACCGATCGCCTGCATGCCAACCGGCATACCGCGTACATCATAACCGCTGGGAAAACTGATCGCAGGTAAACCAAGCAAATTCCCCGGGATGATAAAACGCATCATTTCCGTATCCAATGATAGGTCAGACCATCCACCTTCGCGTCCGCCGGGTAAAACCGGCTGAGCTGCCTTAGCGGTTGCCGGGGTCAGGATCACATCCACCCCCTCAAAAACCGTGTTGAAATTATTTATCGCCCGGGTGCGCATGCGCTGCGCCTGAAGGTAATCGATGGCTGTCAGCGCCTCACCGATCACCAGATTCAACCTCACCGGCGCTCCCTGCTCCTTGCGATGATCAGCATATTGTCGCATACATGCCGCCATCTCAGCCAATATGGTGACCGCATGCGCCACGCGGGTGGCATTCAGGTCTGGAATGCTGATCTCCTTGATTGTCATCCCGCGAGCCTTGAGCTGCTCTACCAAGGCATAATTCGTCTTGACCACCTCCGGGTTGGCATGTTCAAACCACTCGGGATAGATGCCCCCAGTGATGCCTTTCAGATCGGGTACGTTCCAATCTTTGAGCGTCACTGCTGGCTGCTGCACGGTATTGTGGTCTTTTTGATCGACACCGGCGATAATCGAATAGACCAAGGCAGCGTCTTCCACACTGGCTGCCAGCGGTCCCAGGTGAGCAACGCTCCAACATAACGGTGCTGCTCCAAATTCACTAATCCGACCAAAAGTGGATTTCAAGCCAACGATTCCGCATAAGGAAGCCGGGATGCGGATCGAACCGCCGCCGTCCGCGCCAATTGCTGCAGGGACGATACCCGCCGCAACCGCTGATGCGCTTCCACTTGAACTACCACCAGAATCGCACGCGGGATCGTAGGGATTTTTGACCGTTCCATGAGTATCGTTATAGCCATTCGGGTTGATCCCGATCTCGTGCATATTGGTCTTTCCAACCAGTAGCGCCCCGGCATCCCGCAGGCGGGCAACCAATGTCGAATCCTGTTTGACTGGCTCTTTTCCCATGAAGAGGGTGCCCACCGTCGTCGGATACGGCAACATATCAATCTCATCCTTAACTGCGACAGGTACGCCATCCAACAGGCTGAGCGTTTTTTTCTGCGCATAGCGCTCTGTGGAAGCCTTTGCCTGCGCTAATACGTCGTCGCGATAAACCGCGATAAAAAGTTTCAGATCAATAGATGATTTCTCGCTGCTTGAAATTGCTTTCAGAACTTTTTCCGCAACTTCCAGAGGCGTGGTTTCACCACTCCGATATGCCCTGGCATAATCTGACATGGTTCGATATGGAAAATTATCCGGCTTTCTCTGGAGATTAGCCTTGAATTCCTCCGGCCGGATCTGGTTCTTCGGCTGAATGAATGGATAAAGTGTGGGAACTTCTGTAAAGTCCATGCGGCGAAGCATGGTTATTCCACCATTTTCGAGTAAACCGGGCATCAGGGCTCTTCTCGCAACCGGGTTTTCCACGGCAGACGTGAAGAGTTTTAATGCAGTTCCAGTAAGTTTCGGCAGGCTAAGGGATTTGAGATCGTATGTGGTCATTTTACCTCTTTGATTTAGAAAGAATCGAATTTAACTATTTAAACCCTTTTATGAAATATAGTTCCTGTAAAACTCGCTTATTTTCACAAGGAGGGAGGGACAATGTACGCTATAAAGTCGCGCCCTTCGATGGGGTTGGAGTGATAGATTGAAAATCCCTGCGGATAGAGCATTTCCAAGCGCTCCATACCCGTTATATCGTCATATTTTACAAGGAATAACTTTGCGCCGGGGTTGGTAAGGGTCGTTTCGAGATCTTGCGGCCAAATCGCATAATCCCGACCAACATACCCGGCGCTGATCGCCACCAGTCGCGTATCAACCCAATGCGGTACACCCACAACCCACACATTGTCTGCATTCCCGCTCGTTTCGATGAAATTTTTTGCTACCTCTCCCATTTGTGTTGTATTCCAGGTCGCCCGCGCGTATTGCTCCGGATATTGTTTCAACGCGATATCATAGTTTTGGAATGCGGAAATTGCAAGGATCAGCACACCAACAATTACAACAAGCGCCTTTGTAAAAATCCTCGACGCTCTTGACCACAGACTGGCAAGCAAAGTCTCTAGTCCAATTGCACTGATTAAAAAGATAGGCACTGACGCCCCACCTGCCCGGCTGAGCGACGGGTTCTCGTCAGGGAAAGCCAGGGAAAGGATTGAGGGAAGCATTAATACGGGGATCGAAATCAATAGAAAGAGATCCTGCCAGGAACGGGAGCGAATCCACCTATAGAGCAGAAGGAGTAATCCCAAGAAGTAAAGCCCGGCTGAATACACATCCAGGGCAGGTCTGCCCGGGATGGAGATCACCCAGGTGCTGCCATCTTTCCAGAACGGCATAGTTGCGGCGCTCCAATAATTGCTGAAGAATATTTTTGCCACTTCTCCGGGTAATTGTCGTTCTGCGTCAGTCATGCGCGTTAAAGCACGGAACCCGAACAAATCAGGATATTCAAATGAGAATCGCAGCAAAGGCAGAAAAATCACAAGTGCAAACAAGGCTAACAAACCCAATGCCCACCAGGTATTTCGAGTCGCTCTGTTGAATTTTTGGTGCGCAAGGTAAATGATCACTCCCGCAACCACCACGAAAGGCATGATCCTGAAGGCGCTGTAACCTAATAAACCCAAACCCAGCAGGATTCCAGCCAAGATGAAATCGTTGCGTCTGGATTGGCGAATTCCGCGGAACAGGTAGAAGAGAACGGGCGCAACAAAAACCGGTGCCAACACCACCCTCAACCCCACTCTTGCGATCATATTCGGCCACGAAGCAAAGCCCAGCAGCAGCATGGCGAAAAGCCCCGTCCAGTGGCTGCCGATTTCATTCCCTAGTTTATAGACATAGACCAGTGAAAGCAAAAAAGCTAGCGCCATAGTAAGCTTAAGGGTGAAAAAGTTCAACCCGGTATGGAGGTATTTAACAAAAAATGCTGTGAGATAAAAATGGATCGGCTCTCTGCCAGCATTGTTGGGAAAAAAGATCGAAAATTGCCCGTTCAAAATGGTGTTCACATCCAGCAACTTCTCTGTATGATCGCTGGTCATGTTGTAAGGGATGGTATTCAACTGGTTGAGATGGAACCAGGCCGAGATCAGAAAAGCAGCCAATACAAGAACTTTCCAGTAATCAAACCGGAAGGATATGATCGGGTTTTTAATAAAACTTAATATCTTGATTTTTTTAGATTCCCAATCTGTCTTTTTTTCCGGTAACCAAAAAGTCAACAATCCGGATGCCAAAGTCGCAATCCAGAGGATCACATTCAATGATGTGAATCGGTTGCCATTGAACGCCAGGAAAGAGATGAATAACAGTGGAATAAAAAAGAATAGCGGGGTACGGTGAATAGTTAAGTCAATTGATTTATCATCACGTATACGATGCGGCTGGATGCGCCACTCTTTTTTTAATAGCGCATAAATCAACATACATCCAGAAGCGAAATAAAAGTAAACCCCCGAATTTGGATTTTCCGCAGGTGGTTCAAGCAACCTTTGTGCAACCAGAGCCAGAATCAGCGCCAGTAATGAGCGCCAAGGCAACCTGGTTAAGAAAAACACCTTGGGAGTGTGAGTCTCACCAATACTTGTTTCCACCAAAGCCGGTTTTGTTGATATTTCGGAGTGGGAAAACAAGCTGCGAACGCTTAACTTCGATTTTAGATAATCAAGAAGACTTGGTTCTTCCATTTGTGCATCCTTTTTGATTATTTCCGGCGAACGATGTAGAAGGTGCAGGTTCCTTCTGATTGGATGGAGGGTTCTAAATATGCCTTTTGCGTGATCCACTCTGTAAATATCAGATTCCAGCGAGCAGGCACCAGGATCCATTTTCCAAATAATTTGCGCGTAATGAGCGAAGGCAGCCCAAAGTAGTGACCCCACTCCAACACTCGCAGGGCGCGCGGCGAAAAATAATGCCACCAATCCACCAGTTCAAAACCGGCTTTTTCCAGCCTGGCTTTCCAAATTTCAGGGGCGTCGCAATGATAATGACGGGCGATGCGGTTGAAAAAGCGGCGGTAACCGTTCGCTGCGAATTTTAGTCCGATGCGGTCGAAAAAATTACTGACAGATAAAGCGCCCAGGAAGTTTTGGTTCGGGACACAAAAAACGAATGGGGCGCCTGGTTTTAATACACGCGCCAGATCAGCCATGACCGGGTCAAGATCTGGAATATGCTCCAGAACGGAATTACTCACTGCGCTGGCGAAGAAACTCGCTGCGTATGGGATTGTTTCCCCGGAAGCCTCAATAACTTTCAGGTATCTACCGCGTTTTACTGCCTCGCGTAATGGCGCGCCCAATGGGTCCAACCCCACTTCCAGGGGGCGGTCAAACGCGAGTGCGGCGAAATGGCCATCGCCGCATCCGAGGTCAATAGTTGGAGAAGGGAGCTCAATGTTTTCATAGAACCGGGCTTCAACCGCGCGCAGCAATCCTCTGAAGTAAGGCAGACTGGAGATGTGCAGCCACAGGTGATCTTTTTTTGCGTTATCCGCTTCAACCGGGATGTGGTGATGAAGGGTCATGAGCGCTCTTTCTTATGGGTGGATTTTTCAGCATATAGAAACGCAAGTTCCTGGTGCACCGGGTTTGGGGTCAAACGGGTGACAAACCCGTTAATATTCAGAAAATCGATCATTTCTTTTCGAGTATGAACGGTCAGTCCATCATGGATCTCCATACATATGCGGTCAATTTGTGCGAGTGTTTCTTTTGGAGTAGTGAAAAGGATTTCATATTCACCACCTTCGCAATCTATTTTTAGATAGTCGCACTTTTGGATTGAAAAAGATTTCATCAATTCATCCAGGGTGATGGTACGTACATCTATCTCATGGCCTGTTTCGTGTGAGACAGCAGTTGAATTTTGAACGACCTTTCCTTCTGTAACCGTCAGGGAAGTTGTTCCATTTGAAGAGGCAATTGCGCCAGTAAAAATCTCAGCGTTCAACACTTTGTTCTTTTCCAGGTTAACCCGTAAAAGGGATACTGACTGCGGATAGGGTTCAACTGCGATCAAACGACCGTGGGGAATTTGTTTGCCAGCCCAAACAGAATAATCACCAAGCGCTGCGCCAATATCAATAACAGTCCAGTGATCCTGCAATGTGACACTGGCTTGCTCATACTGCCGATCAAGAATCGTTTCTTTGAGAATCCAGATATCCATTAGGCTGAATACCATAAAAGATTCGCCTCTTTTCAAATTAACCCTGCAAGCAGAGTGTGTTGACTTTTTGGTCAACAAACTGATTAAAACACTGGGGTTACGAATTCCCTTGATAAGAGTAATTATCGATTTAAAGTAGTATCGAAATGCAGATTGTGTCAATCCTTCACCTATAGCTCTCAATTATAAACGACATGCATGATCCTGGTTTTAAACAAAAAAGCCTCCAGTCTCCGGAGGCATTCAACTCATCCAATCTTACTTCCTGGGCGCCAATTTGCTTACCACCTGCAGCAGCGTGTTCGCTACGAGTGCGCCTGATTGCGCCCGGTGTTCAGAGGTACCCATCCTGCTGGATGCCACCACCGCGTTCAAGATCGCGTCCAGATTGTTACTCCCTGCCTTTTTTGCCTGGGCAAATGCCATGCCAGCATTGAGGAGTTGGCCAATATCAATTTGTGGTAACTCACCTTGCTGCGGTGTGCTGGGCGCAGCTGGCTGCTGCGTGCTTGAAAATCCTCCAAACAGGCTTCCTAAAAGGTCAGCGCCGCCATCAGACGAAGGTGCGCTTGCAGCAGGGACAGTATCTTGCGCGCCCAGCAGCGTTTGAATTAACGTTATCGCGCTGTCAGGAGTAATTGATTTCACGCCCTTAAATTGCGACGAGGCATCGGATAGCCCTTCCGCGTATAACTGGGCTGAACCGCTTTGGCTTTTGTTGCGCAGGATTTGGCTGGCGTATGCCAACTGATCAGCAGGCAAGGCGTTCTTTTTTTCCTTCATTGCCTGGGTGATAACTTCAAATATTTGTACCATGTTATCCCCATGATCATGGTTGTACGTATCCGCCTGGTTTAAGGTGGTTTGATTCTGCGCAATCGCCGTCGCGACAGTGCTAAAGAGTTTCACAAGATCCACATTTTTTGCAGCCATCTATCTGTATCTCCCGGTATATTTTTTCATATTGTAGCATATACCACCAAGACAAAAATATTTCACAATAAAAGTCATCTTTTTCCAGATCTTATGGGTCGAAACTGATCCAGGCCAGTATTGCTCAAGATAGCTGTATTGAGCAGTCAACATTCTGACGGTTGCAACCTGATGATGCATTTTTCCGTATGTACAATGGATAAATTCACATCAACGAGGACTTATGAAACTAATTGATCTATTTAAAAAGAGAACCCCTGCGCTTGGTCTTGCGTTAAGTGGCGGAGCCACGCACGGGGCTGCGCACATCGGCGTACTGCAAGTATTGGAACGCGAAGGTATCCGGCCTCAGTTTGTGGCGGGCACGAGCGCCGGAGCATTGATTGGCGCAGCTTATTGCGCTGGCGTGCCGGTGGATGAATTAAGTGAGTTATTTCTTTCCATGGATTGGCCTACCCTTTTGAGATTATCGATCAAGAAACCGTTATCCCTTTTTGATACACAGCCAATGGAAGAGTTTATCAAGAAGAAAATCGGCGATTGTGTTTTTGAAGATTTGAATATCCCTTTTGCGGCTATCGCCTGCAATATTGTGACCGGCGAACGCGTGGTGCTTGACCACGGTCCACTCGCCCCTGCCATTCGCGCCAGTGCAGCCATCCCTGGATTGTTTTCACCGGTAGAAATTGAGGGTCGTCTGTTGGTAGACGGTGGAATTGTAGATAACCTGCCGGTAGAACAAGCCCGTGCCATGGGCGCGAAGTTCATTATTGCGAGTGATGTATCAAAGCGTGGCAAACTCACCAAACGCCCTGAAAATCCTTTTGAGATCGTACTTTCCATGATCTATATCATGCAAGAGCATGGCGCCCTGGTGAATAGTGATGCCTGCGATTGTTACATCCGCCCTGAAGTTTCACAATATTCCTCATGGGGTTTCGGAGACTCCGCGAAAGTCCTCGAGGCAGGAAAAACAGCTGCTGAAGAAGCTCTTCCTCAGTTATTCAAATTCCGCGCTCAGAAAAAGTAGATTCCCGAATTACTTTTCGGTAATATAATAAAGAATCTCACACCATACTGAGATTCTTTTTTTATATTATAGCGCTGAAAAAATGTGATGGTGAATTTCAATGATGAATATGGTGCCCTGGTGAACAAATCCGGTATTTGGCAAAAATTGATCAATTTCTTTAGCTTCAAAAAGAGCATCGTGGCTGTCCTCTTGATGATCATCCTGATCGGTATGGGAGAATGGATGGCAGACCGCTTTATGCCCCTTTATATCCGCGCATTAGGTGGTGGATTAGAGGTCATCGGAGTTTTGAGCGGAATGAAGAATCTTATGGGCGCCCTGTATTCATTTCCGGCAGGGTACCTGAGCGAACGAATCGGGTACAAGAAAGCGCTGCTTGTTTTTAACTTGATCGCCTTGCTGGGTTATGCCATCGTGATCCTCTTTCAATCCTGGGTAGCTGTTTTGATTGGCGCCTTTTTCTTCCTGGCATGGTCATCTGTCTCCCTGCCCGCCACCATGAGCCTGGTCTCTTCTGTTATGCCCAGCAATAAGCGCACGATGGGTGTTTCCTTGATTTCCATCACAAAGCGGCTGCCGAAGGCTCTAGGCCCCGTGATCGGTGGTTCGTTGATCGGTATCTATGGCGAAGTTCAGGGGATTCGTTATGCATTCATGGTGGCATTTGTTTTAGGAGTGATCGCGATTTTTGTCCAGCAAAAAATGATCAAAGAAGCTCCTCGCAGAGGCAAAGGTGAGAGTTTTAGAAACCCGTTCGCCATGTTCAAACTTATCACACCGGATTTGCGAAATTTGCTGGTTTCAGACACGATCATCCGATTTTGTGAACAAATCCCGGATATGCTGGTGGTGATGTGGGTGGTCGAAGTTAACAAAATCAGCGCATTGAATTTTGGCTGGTTATCAGTGGTTGAAATGGTGACAGCTGTCTTGTGCTATATCCCTGTGGCGTATTTAGCAGACAGGACAGCCAAGAAGCCCTTCGTTTTGATGACCTTTATTTTCTTTACTCTTTTCCCATTAGTGTTATTATTTTCCCGCAGTCTTCCAATGATGGCGCTTGCGTTTATCGTCCGCGGTTTGAAGGAGTTTGGCGAGCCAACCCGGAAGGCATTGATCATGGATCTCGCCCCGGAAGACAAAAAAGCTGCCGTTTTTGGAGTGTATTACTTGATCAGAGATGTCATTGTGAGCGTGGCGGCGTTTGGCGGGGTTTTCTTGTGGGCAATCAAACCCGAGATCAACTTGCTGGTCGCATTCGGGTTCGGTTTGGTGGGTACGATCTTCTTTGCCATTTTTGGCCGTGATATGAAAAACAATTTCAAACCAATTAATAATTCGTCTTTGGAGGTTTAATTTGCTTTGGGTCACCCGCTCGCATGTTCATGTAGATCGAGTTGCTTGTCCATGGTTGATCAGCCGTTTTGTGGATAGTGAAGCAGAGTTCCTGTTTATTCCTGATAACCAAATCGAAATAGTAGTCTCTGAAATTGGGGCAATCCCGTTTGATGTATCAGGTTTTGAATTGGGACACAAGAATGGAAAATGCTCATTCGAATCAATAGTTGAGAGATATGAGCTAACAGACAAAGCATTGCTGCGTTTGGCAAAAATCGTCCACGCTGCCGATGTTAAGGGCGATTTACATACCGATCCGATCGCTGCCGGTCTTGAAGCCATCGCAGTCGGCTATAGTCTTAGATTCCCGGATGACCATGCAAATCTGGCTCATCAATTTGAGGTTTATGACGCACTTTATGCCTGGTGCAGATTAGAGACAAAGTGATAATCACGATGAACTTTTTTTTGCATATCAGATGTATTTTCGTACCATACAACCCTCGATTCCTCGTTTCAGGACCAGGAATGAGTAAATTAGTAGCCTTGCTGTAAACTTATCCGGTCAAATTGAATCGTTATTGGTGATTGTTTTCAACGTTTTCTCAACCCAATAAATAGCAGGGTTTAAACCAAAAACTCTAATCCAATCTCTTATCGTGGAATATTGAATTAGAGTTATCAGGCGTGTTTACCCTCAAAATAGCACAGTTATAGCTGTATCATTTTTAAAATCTCTGAATTTAAACATTCTCTTCATAAATTCTTCATACATTATTCACTACTCCTTCACATCTGACTTTTATACTTTTGAAGTCAACTGATTATTAGAAGGAGTGATAATGAAAAAATCTTTACTTAAACATCGTCCTGTTTGGCTTCTCGCTGGCTTATTGTTGGTAGCCAGCATCGCAGGAATTATCTACTGGACTCAATCTGTGGCAAGCGCGGCTGAAACAACAGCCCCTGTATTGCAAACATCCAAAGTTCGCACAGGCGACCTTGTAGTCAGCGCTAGCGGAAGTGGAAACGTCCTCTCATCCGCACAAGCTGACCTGGGTTTCCGCAGTAATGGCATCGTAGCTGAAGTATACGTAACTTCCAGCCAACAGGTTAAAAAAGGGGATATTCTCGCCAGCCTTGATAACACTTCTCAAAAAATCGCTTTTACCCAGGCTGAAGCTACCATAAAAACACTGTTTTCCGAAGCGGGTATTGCCGCTTACCAAATTGAAGCCGTCAACGCAGAAATTGCATATAACGATGCCCTTGGTCAATCCTATACATTGAATAAACCAGTTGGTTCGTCCGACTATATTGCGATTCTAAGATCTGCGTACCTTACTGCTCAAGACAAGGTAGTAACTGCTGAAGAAAACTTCAACCGCTATGTAGAAACTCCTGATGGTGACATTCGCAAAGCGCAAGCATTGGCCTCTCTGGCACAAGCTCGAATTGATTTGAAGGGCGCCAAAGCGAATTTAGCTTATTACGAAAGTAATCCCGATACACTAGACTCGGTATCCATTCAAGCGAACCTGGATCTCGCCGAAGCCAAAATGAACGATGCTCAGACCGCGCTTGCTATTTTGAAAGCAGGGGATCCCGAGGCTCTGGAACAAACACTTGCTGCTGCAGATGGCACCTCGCTGGAAAAACTCAAATTGGAATACCTCGCGTATGAAAATGCCCGCATTGCGCTTGAAAATACTCGGCTGATCGCGCCTTTTGACGGTGTCGTTATCAATCTAAATCTTGTTCCCGGACAAAGCGTTAGCGCCAACCCGGTTTTAACCCTCGCCGCATTGGAATCTTTTCAGGTTAAATTTTTTATGGACGAAACTGACCTGGCCGGTCTTGCTGTTGGTAACCGGGTTGTTTACACATTCAATGCCTACCCTGAAACCAGCCTGGATGGCAAAGTCACTCTTATTGAACGAGCCCTTCAAACAGTAGATGGCTCCCCGGTTGTTGTTGTTTGGGGTTCCCTGCCAGAGCGTCCTTCATTCACCCTGCTGGCAGGTATGACTGTTGATGTGGAAGTGATTGCTGGCGAAGCTCAGAAAACTCTGATCGTTCCAGTACAAGCCCTGCGTGAACTTAGTCCTGGTTCATTTGCGGTCTTTGTTGTTCAATCTGATAGTTCACTCAAACTCACCCCCGTCACAATTGGGTTGCGTGATTTTGCGAATGCTGAAATTCTAAGCGGTCTCAAAATGGGTGATGTGGTCAGCACCGGCACTGTTGAAACAAAATAATTACAGGTAAAAATATGAACTCCCTTATAGAAATCAAAGAATTGACCAAAGTTTACGGCGAAGAAGAAGCCACGGTTTATGCTCTGGCAGGTGTAGATGTTCAAGTGAAAAAAGGTGAATTCGTCGCTATTATGGGTCCCTCTGGGTCCGGCAAATCTACCTTAATGAATATCCTCGGTTGTCTCGATCGACCTTCTACTGGTACATATTTTTTAGATGGTCGCGATGTGAGCCAGTTGAGTAAAAACCAACTGGCCGAAGTCCGCAACCAGAAACTGGGTTTTATTTTTCAATCGTTCAACCTTCTCCCGCGTTTGAGCGCATTAGCAAACGTGATGCTGCCAATGCTCTACAACCCGCTTGATGACATCGATGATACTGAAGCCAGATCCCGTGCAGTAGATTCACTGGAATCGGTTGGATTGGGCGCTCGCATGCACCATCGTCCCAACCAACTTTCAGGCGGGCAGCAACAGCGCGTAGCAATTGCCCGTGCACTGGTTAACCGACCGCCGCTCATTTTGGCAGATGAACCTACCGGTAACCTGGATTCAAAATCCAGCCTCGAAATCATGGATATTTTACAAAATCTACATAGTAATGGAGCAACGATAGTGATGGTCACCCACGAACAAGATATTGCCCATCGCGCTGAACGAGTCATTTGTGTTAAGGATGGCTTGATTCTCTCTGATGGTCACGGCGGTAAAAACCCCTGCTTGGGAAGGAAGGAATTGCAATGAACCCTAATAAAATTCTTCGCTCAGCCTGGGAAGGCTTGATGCTCAATAAAGTCCGTTCTTTCCTCACCACACTGGGTGTAATAATCGGTGTCGCTTCTGTCATCATCATGCTTGCAGTGAGCGCTGGAACCGAGGCTGCGATAGCTGAACAGATTAATGCATTGGGGGCGAACCTGATTATTGTTTCACCGGCTCGAGGTGTTCCAGGCGCTTCACGCACGCTTTTAATCGATGACGCTTACGCTATCGCAGAACAGGTCGTTGGAATCACCGGTATCTCTGCCGAACAAGCCCCAGCCGCCCAGACTGTCAAAGCCAATGACATCACACTTGACTCGATCGCTGTGGTCGGTACAACAGCCGAATTTCCTGAAGTACGCGATTATACCGTTGCTTCAGGGCGATATTTCGACTTAGGCGAAGATGATCGGAAAGCAAAAGTTGCTGTCCTTGGAGCGGGAATCGCAACCGATCTGTTTGGCACAAACGAACCGCTTGGTCAAACTGTCACTGTTGGATCTACAAAACTGACCATCATCGGTGTAATGGAATCCAAAGGTATGGTAGCTGATGTTGACTATGATGGCCGAATTTATCTACCGATTAATTTGGTCTTTCAAAAATATATGACAGTCATGACAATCGGCGGAGATCGTGTGAGAACGATTTACGTCAAGGCTGAGAGTCAGGAAAAAATTTCAAGCATTATTACTCAAATCACAACCGTTCTTGCCGAGCGCCATGATGTGGATCCTACAAAACCGGATTTCACAGTTCAAACCCAGCAAGATATCATCGCCACACAAGAAGCCACCACAGCAGCATTCCGTGACTTGTTGGCATGGGTGGCGGGCATCTCTCTTGTCGTCGGCGGCATCGGAATTATGAATATCATGTTAGTCAGTGTCACTGAACGTACCCGTGAAATAGGGCTGCGTCAGGCACTCGGTGCACGCCCATCTGATGTCTTGCTCCAATTCCTGCTCGAAGCCGTAATTCTTAGCCTGGCAGGCGGGTTGGTTGGCATCGCAGCAGGTGTGGGCGGTTCCTATTTGTTTGGCGCACTCGGAACCATGCAGACCGCAATAGTACCTGCATCCATCCCGGTAGCCTTTGGCGCTGCCGCTATCGTCGGCATCTTCTTCGGCTATTACCCAGCCACCCAAGCCGCCAAGCTTGACCCTATTGTCGCTCTGCGGCACGAATAAATTCATCTACTTAAAAAGGATATGATCTATGATACGCGTTCACCTACCGATTTTACTTATTTTATCTGCCTTGCTTCTGACAGCTTGTGGATCAAACTCCACACCGCCACCTGCTCTGGCTGTGGATACCGAATCTGCGCCTCAGTCTGTTATCAATAATGACACCACTACCAAAAACATTGACCGGGTTGCGGTCGATACCAATTATGAAAATGCTCTCACACCACGCTTGCTGCTCGCTTTCGGTTCATTGAAGCTGGCGGAGACTCAAACAGTAATCACTTCCGAACAAGCGCCTCAGTTGATCATGCTTTGGCAGGCGCTTGATAACCTGACAAACTCTGGAACAAGCGCTGTGGAAGAGGTAGACGCTCTGCTTTTACAAATCGAGTCAACCTTAAGCTCTGAGCAAGTAAGCACCATCAACACCATGAAACTAACCCAGGTGGAACTGCAAGCATGGGCGCAAGCCAACGGTGTGACCATGGGCTCTGGTGCCGGAGGGGGACAGGGACAAGGTCAGGGGCAGGGTATGTCGCCTGAAGCCCGCGCCACAAAACAGGCAGCAGATGGAAGAACTGGCGTCACTCCCAACAGCAATAACCTATCTTGAAACGATCAAATAAGGAGAAAATCATGAAAAAAACTCGATTCTTGCTTCCATTGCTTGCGTTTGTCCTGCTGCTCTCTGCCTGTTCCTCGGCAGCTCCATCTACTTCCACCGAGCCTACCTCGATCGCTGGGGTGTATCTGGACACTGAATATATTGACGCTGTCAGCCTGCGCAATCAACTAGCCTATGGCACGATCAAACTTGCTGAAACCTCTGATGCCGTTACTGCTGAACAAGCAACAAACCTCATCCCGCTTTGGCAAGGCATCATCGCCCTCAGTGGTGACACAACCACTGCCAGCGAAGAATTGATTGCCATTCAAGACCAGATCACAACAACCTTGACGCCTGAACAATTGAAAACTATTGCTGAAATGCAGATCACCAACGCTGAGCTGAATTCATTCTATGCAGAATTTGGTGTTGTCCTCCCTACTCCTATCCCCGGAGTCACCAAAGTACCCGGTTCAGGTAGTAGCAAAACGGAAGCCGAAAAAGCTGCTGCTCGAGCTACCGCTGAAGCAGCAGGTCAGACCACTGGCACTGGTCAATCAGCTAAGACCTTGTTGTTTGAGAAGGTCATCGAATACTTATCGGAAATTGGTAAATCATAGTTTCTGGCACTTCAAATGTATTTAGTCAATATAGACTGTACTTAAATAATCATCCGTCCTTTCTCGTAAAGCAAATGAAACCAGAAAGGACGGTATTTTTTTTATGGAAACCCGAATTCATTGAGTATTTTATTCTATGCACCTTGCTTTAATAGATGATTATCCAGAACGGAAACGAAGCGTCCGCATGTCCACCTGAACCGATCGATACGGTTTTCGGGTTGGAACCCGGAATAGACTTATATCCACCGGGAGGGGCACTGGCGACACTCACGCAATAGGTTCCAGGCATTATTCCATTGAAGGCATAATTTCCATCGGCGCCTGTCGTTGTTGACCCAATTTCAGCGCCTGGAGATGAGCAACTGCCCGGCTGCAAGCGGATTACCGCTCCAGGGAGCTTAAACTCAGAGGGTTGGAAGATTTGATTTCCGTTAAAGTCATTCCAGGCAAAACCACCGATTGAGCCTGGAGAAGCCGTTGAGGTCGCTGTTGCAGGAATCGGGCAAACACCGGGTTCCTTTCCAGTGGCAGTAAATCCAAGCGGCCATCTGCATGTATTATCCACCTCTGAAAAAGCCTTGAGAGGGTAAGCTTGAGATTGATAGGTTAGTGGAGAACCTGCTTCAATGATCGTAAAGTGGTCGTTATAATCGAACCAGCCCGGTTGAAATTCTGTTTTTGCCCAAGCCCCCCACATAAAAGCCGGATCATTGTTGATCAGTGAATACTTGAACGCGATTTGAACAGTTCTTGGATCGTTCGGGTCAATACGCGACCAGGCAGCATCCGGGTCGCTTCCGCCACCGGAATCAAATAATTTCGTTTCGTAACCATCTCCGGTTTGTGGATGGTCGCCTTCCATTGGCAGCCGGGCTCCGACGTCACCGTTGGTATCTTTCCAAACCTGCACTCCTTCTACTGCCCATTCAGCGCCCGGTTTTTGAACAAATACGAGCACATCTCCTCTACCGTCCACATTCAGGTCAAATTCAGCTCCATAGCTGCCACGCAATCCTCCTTCAACAGCGGTTCCTTGCAATCGGATAAGGAGAAATACCCAAGCATCCTTGCGATTTAAAGAACCCTGCAAAATATCCAGGTCGGGGAAATACTTGTCCATCGTGTCGGCATTGAATGGACGCTCAAACAAACCGATACTGAAATTTTCGCCAGCAACAACTTTTTTACTGTTGGCATACGCCGAAGTGTTCGGGTCCGTCATTCCTGATTCTCTGTTCCCCGGTGGGTTAACAGGCGTGACCAGATGGACAATTCCGGCAGTCGCCTCAACTGCAGGCTCAACCGTATTCGTTATTGTCGGGTTTAATTCCGGTCGATTAGTGGGCGCTGGATTGCCGGCTTGAAATGCATTTGCGGTTTGTTGTAATGCTGCCAGGGTTTCTTGTACCCCTCCAGAATCAGTTTGACCCGATGAAAATAACGGGAAATTGCAAGCCGCAAGTGCCAGCGCGACGAACAATATTGCACATATCAACTTTATCCAAGTACTTTTAACTGAAGACATAACTCCTCCTCAAACATCTTCAAAACCAAAAGCTGCGATAAATGACAAATTCATTATATAGACACAAAATCCAGAAATCAATCATCAACTTGAGTTCTAAATTCATGAAGTTTTTTATCCAGCTTACAACTTTGCAAACTTGGCTATTATTACCTATATATTATTACAGTATTACTATTTTATTACTATAATATATTTAAGGTTTATTTATAGTAATGAAGAGGTAATACATGAAAACGATAAGTTGGAAAACAAAATTCATCTCCGCAGTCGTTATCCTGGCAATAATCTTCGCTTTGTTTCCAACTATGTCAGTTCACGCGGAGGGAACTTCTACATCAAGCAACACACTGTCACTCAAAGATTTCTCCGCGACACTGCGAAAATCAGATTCGTCCCTTCTGACGGGTCTCTACATAGATGACGTGATGGCAGTTCCTGTCCTTCAACAACCCTCTTCGAACCCAGGTTATGTTTCTTCACGCGCTGAATCAGTCACACAATTCGGTTTAGCAAGCCAATACGGTTCCATTGGTTTACTCGCTCATAATTATCTTTCTGGTAATGATTTTTTTAATATACAATCCGGTTCTTTGATTACCCTGGTCTATGGCGACGGGAGTGTTAAATATTATCAAGTTAGTGATATTAGAAAATACCAGGCGCTAAGCCCAAACAGCCAATATTCCAATTTCAAAAACCTGGCAAACCCAGATGTGACCCTCACCAGCACTGATTTGTTCTATGAAACTTACGGTTTGGGTAACGTCCTGGTCCTCCAAACCTGCATCCTCGCAAATGGAGACCCTTCCTGGGGCCGCATTTTCATTATTGCAACCCCCTACGAAGAAACGCCTGACTTGTCTTATCTCAGTTACAGCTTCCTGGAAGCAGTGCACACAATGTAATCTATTCATTATTTTATTCATTACTTCCATCCCTCCTCTACACAAGAGCAGCTTATTTCCGCTGTTCTTGTGTTTTAGTCCTCCTTTCATATACAATAGAGAAAAAGGCCAAACTCTATGTCAAATCAAACCATTTCACTACGAGAATTTTGCTGTAAATCACATTCAATTTGGGAAGACCAATGGTTATTGCTCACTTCCGGTGATTATGAAGAGCAAAAGTTCAACAGCATGACGATATCCTGGGGTAGTATTGGCGTGATGTGGAACAAACCATTTATCCAGGTAGTTGTAAGACCTACAAGATACACTTACGGATTCATGCAGGAATATTCTGATTTTACAGTTTGCACATTCCCTGAGGCTTATCGAAAGTCATTGCAACTACTAGGTTCAAAATCAGGCAGAGACAGCGATAAGATCGCAGCCTCTGGAATTTCTCCCTGTAAAAGCTCCATTGTTAGAGCGCCAGCTTATCTTGAAGCCAATTTGGTCATCGAATGTCGAAAAATCTATTCTGATGAATTTAGACCGCAAGCGTTTTTAGATCCAAGTATTGATAATTTATACTCAAAGAATGACTATCACACCATTTATTACGGCGAGATTCTCGCCATCACTGGCGATCGAACCTTGTATACCTAAATAAAAATGGATGGCTCAAGACGATCGGCCATCCATTTTGTTTTCCCCCTGCAGCGAAGTACTGGAGTTACCCTGGGAAGGGCAAATACAGAAATGAATGAAGTTTAGGTTGTTTCATTGTCAAACAAACCAATAAACGTCCTCACGACTTCCGGATCATACATTTTTCCAGAAAATGTTTTTAATTCCAAAACCGCTTCATCATGGGTGCGCGGCGACCGATAAATACGTCCCTCTGTCATCGCAGCATAAGAATCCACAACTGCGATGATCCGTGCTCCTAAAAGGATTTCTTCACCTCGCAGTCCATGGGGGTATCCTGCGCCGTCGATACGTTCATGATGTGAAAGGATCAATGGAGCAATCCTCTCCAATCCATTGAGACCTTTGACAATTTGAGCTCCAATTTCCGTGTGAGATTTCATGATATCCCACTCCCGAAAAGTCAATGGTCCGGGTTTGTGCAGAATTTGATCCTCAATACCGACCTTTCCGATATCGTGCAGCAATGCTGCCCAACAAAGATCACGAGTTTCTCGAATAGAAAAACCATAACACTGTGCAATTTGTTCTGAGAACAAAGTCATCCGTTTGCTATGAGATCCGCTATATGAGTCGCGGGTTTCTAATGTTTTTGACAACGCCAGCACAGTCTCAATAGATGAATTAGCAAGTTGCTCATTGAGCTGTTTTCTATGAAGTGCATTCACAAGTTGATCCGCAATTAGATTAACCAAATAAAAAATATCTGATGAAAAAGCATCTTCATAATGTGAATTTCTTTTTCCTAATAAGAGGATTCCCACAGCCGTTTTCTCAACATTTAGGGGGATGATCCAGTGGCAATCTTTTTCAGCCAATCCTAGTGCGGTCTTTTCTTCTGGAGATAAAGATTGGTCAAGAGAATTAGGTCGCTGGTTCGTTTCAGACCTGGCTATTCTTAAGAAGCTATCCTCAATAATCCTCGACAGTTTTGGGTCGGCATGTTGACATTGATAATGTCCGTTCTGATCAAGCATGATGATGCGGCAAATATCAATGTGCAAAAGATCCAGGATATATCCAGAAGTTCTCTCTATAATATGTTCGACAGTATCCGTGCCTACCAGAAAATGACTAAGATTTGACAATCCAGTCAATTTCTCGGCTGTTTTGGCAATTATGGCAGCCCCCCTCTGCCTAAAAGGGTGGGTATAGTTCTCAACGTATTGGGTCATTACACACAAAGCCTTTGATCAAAATTGCGCTCATATCAATAGCGATACCAATATATGTCTGGTTCAAGGAACCAAATTTATGCAGATCAATCTGCGGCCAGGCAAGCAATTCCAGAGCGTTGCGGAAATCCATTCATTTGCCGAGCGAACTCAGCCAAAGAAGTGGCTTGAATTGAGGATATCCGTTCAGATTCTTCCATAGCCAAGTTAAAAGCCTCACCGCCATATCCACTCTTAATTGCCAGACGGGGATTAGCGAGCAGCAGCTTGCGGAATTTTTCGCTTACAACGGCCGCAGTCATAATGCGGCTGTATTCGCGTTCACTCTGAACCATATGTTCATCTTGTTGATGATAATCAAAAAATATATTGCTCATTTTTTTTCTCCTTAAGATCCTGCGTTTTCTTTCCACCTAATATCCAGAGCAGCCAGACAACCCCTGCTGCGATAAAAATATCTCCCAGGCTGAATGCGACTCGATAATTAATCCAGTCAGGTAACGTAAATCGATCAGAAAGGAACCATAATCTTGTAAGGCTTGGTGTTAGAATAATGTCCTTTGTGTAACCAAACCTTTGTCCTATGATCCAGTTACTTTCTGGCCCAGGAATCAGTTTTTGAATAGTCTCAACACTGATCGGCATTAAGCCGCCATTGAGGACAATCACTAGAAAATTCAGAAAAAAACCAATGCTGATCGGCCAAAAACTGAATTTTTGAATATTAAGGAGCGAAAAAATCAACAGAATAATCAGCGAACTAACTAATAAGATCGAGACTAAATTATCTGAGATGAGTTGGCGTGTCTTGGGCAAGAAGAAAGCAAAAAACTGAGGAATGAACGCCAGCAAAACCAGTCCGGGGTATTTGAGTTCATATGCTCGATAGGTACGTTTTCCGATCCACGCTCTGCAAAGCCCGGCAGTCAATCCGATAAAGACTGCAACGATGAGGATCATAGGATCAACTTATCCGCCTACCGACCCAGTAGCCGAAGGGGCTCCGGCGGCAAGAACAAACAAAACCAGAGTTAGGACAAATAGAATAACCCTAATGTTTTTGCTGAATTTCGAGGAGATTAGGACCAGATTGCGTGAAATTGATTTCATGAGAAACTCCTTTTTGAATAAAGTTTATTGATGTTCAAATATTATGACAGGTACCAGGATGCAAAACAGGATGCAAAACAGGATGCAAAATGTCATATCTTTTACATATTTCTAGTTCACCTCCTTAATATCAAAATATCAGAGAAGATTTCTCTGCTTTAATGTACTCGTAAAGGTTTATAACGGTAAAATGAAAAGAATAAACGTGGAAACTATTGCATTAATGTCTTATACAAGTTTTGGGTTTGAAGAGACGGCTCAATCTCAAGTTCCTTTTTAAGCATGTTTTTGCATTTTACATATAGGCGCGAAACCCCGGCGCGGTTACCCAACGCTGAAAAAGCCAGCATTGCAGAACGATATGCTGCTTCATTGCATGAATCTTCCTCAATTGCCCGTTCAGAATAATGTATCGCCAATTGGTATTGTTCTGTCTGAATGTATAGGTTTACAAGTTTTGTGACGGCGGTGATGAAGTTCTGGTGATATTGTTCCCGTGTGTTCAACACCCATTCATAATCCAGTTTCGGTAAATAAGCCCCCTTGTAATAATTGACTGCCAGGCGGTTATGCATGATCTGTTCATCAACTTGAGTCGCAGATTGGGCAAGTTTGATTTCTTGCAGAAAGTTCTCAACATCATATTCATATTCCAGCGAACGGTTAAAGCGGTAGTAATCTTCAATGAACGTTACGCTGTCGCCCCCCAGCGCTCGGCGAACTCTGTAAATAGAGTTCTTGAAACGCAGCCGCAAGGTATCTTCGGTCGATTCCGGCCAGAAGGCTTCGCCAATTTCTTCTTTGGTAACGCCTTCAGGATGCTGCAGAATATAAAAAAATAAGTCCCGTGCCACTTGGGTTTTCCACTCTGAAGGTAATATTTGATGGTCACCAATTTTCACCTGGCCTTTTCCAAACGCACTGATCACAAGTTTCGGGGCAGAGAATTGAATAATGTCAGAGTGCCTACGAATGACCCGGCGAAGTTGAACCAGACTTGCCTCAAATTCATGCAGATTCGAAATAAACTCCGATATTTTTGGCTCACCAGATTTGAGTAGATGGTGATCTTCTAGAAATTTCAAAGTTTCAAGCCCAATCTGATTAAGGGGTGATCTTTCAAGATCAATTTGGCTAGCAATGATCACTTTCAAAAGATTTTTTTGCTTTTTTTGCGTTTTATCATCAACCAATGAAATTAAAGCAAGAAAATAACTGGATTTTAATGATTCCAGGTGAAATCCTTCATGGGAAAAGAACTTTTCTAAATTCCTTAACAGAGGTTTCTGATCCTTTATTTTCTCTTGCACAAAATTAAGAGCGCACAACTCGAATTGGCACAAATTAACTTCATACTTTGAGCCCCCCTTTCGCGCCTGTTTCAACGCGAGCTCTATCCGGTTGAGGGATTCTCCATAATTGCCAGAAATTCTTTCCAAAACCGATTCTGAAAGAGAGAGAAAAACGTTCAGCGCCAGGTCATCAACAGACCCTGAAACCTCTCGCGCCAGTCGGTATGCTTGGCGGGCTTCAGGTAACGCTCGGATGTCTCTAAATAGATCTCCAAGACTTGTGAGTGAAAAACCTTCCAAGCGCGGGTTAGATGCAAGACGGGCATAGGATACAGCCCGCTCAAAAGACAGCGCAGCCTGCTCAAACTTGCCGCGTAAATGCTGTAAAACTCCAATATTGTTCCATAAATTTGCCTGCCAAAGGGAGTTTTGAGATAATTGCCAATAATTGAGTGAACCTTGATAAGCTTTATCCGCCTCATCCAACTGCCCAAGCGCGAGATGCACTACTCCCAAATCCAATTGCACTTTGGCGGCGTCCATATCCTCCCCAAGGGAATGATATATTTCCCAAGACTCTTTGAGAGAGAAAAGAGAGTTCTTCAAATCCCCCGATTGATAAAGGACGATCCCCCTGGCGCGCAGTGCTTCGGCATTGAGTTTTTCCATCCCCAATGTATTACCGCAAATCTGAGCTGCTTCGTCCGCATCCCGCTTAGCGGTTTCATAGTAACCAAGATATCGATTTACCGAGCTGCGCCTAACCAGCGCTGTAACTAAATCACATATACTATTACAGTTCCTTAATCCTTCAATTGCCCGGTCAAGAATTTCAAGACTTCTTTGGGTTTCACCCCGCAACATCGCGATCGTACCTTTGATCGATAATAATTCCGGGCGTCCATCCCTTTCTTGTTCTGGAAGGTATTCCAGCCAGGAAGTGAGACTCACAAGCCGCCCGCCCAATATCATGGACGGGGCTGCCTTCCGGATCACCTCAGCGATCTGGTCAAAATCTCCAACCCTGGAATAAATTGCGAGCGCCCTTTCCCATTCTTTTATTTGTTCATAAAAAGCTGCTAATATCTTTTCGATTCTTGCGGTTTCTTCAGGTCTTTCAACTCGCATGCGGCTTTGCAAAAAATCATGAAATAGGTGATGATAGCGCAGGTACAAGGTCTCATCACCTACAGGGAGGACGAATAAGTTATCCCGTAATAAAACCTCGATTCTTTCATGCCAGTTTTCATTTTCCAGTTTTAGTGCTGGTGTTAATATTTGCTCGCAGAGCAAAGCATCGAATTCCTCGAGGAGAGAAGTTCTCAATAAAAACAACTTCATTTCCTCAGATTGACGATCCAGCACTTGCTGCGCCAAATATTCATAAATCCCGATCCCTGATACCCTGGCCAACCGTAGTCGATCGTTCGTTTCTTTTGGTGAAATTTGAGCAGTCAGCAGCAAACCTGTAATCCAACCCTCGGTCTGCCGCACAAGTTCTGTGGCTGTATCTTCATTGATACTCTGGTGGTAATTCACCGAAATTAATTGTTTGATCTCTTCCGGCAGGAAAGCCAATTCCTCAAAACTTAATCCTTCTACTTGAGACCTCGAAACCAGCAATGTGAGATCTGGCAAAGTTAACAGGGTGCGCGAGGCAATGATCAAATGGCAGTTTTCAGACATTTCAAGGGTTATGCGGTTAACAAAAGTGTCGATAGGTTTACTATCCCGCACCAGGTGATAATCATCCAAAACAAATACAAAATGTTCTGAAATATGATCATATGCATCATTTATGATTGCGGAGATAACCGGGTCAAGATTTAGAGTATCCTGATTGAGATTGTTCAGAGCAGAGAACGAAGCCTCTCCAAAAGTCGGAAATCGGTTCGCTATAGCTGAAATGAAATGCGCAATAAAACGCTGCGGGTCACAGTCCAAATTATCTAACGCAAACCAGCAAACAGGTAGCTGCGTATGATATGCAAAATCAATCAATAAAGAGGTTTTTCCATATCCGGCAGGGGCAGCCAGGATCAGCAATTTAAGATCCAGTACATTTTCAAGTATTGAAAGCAGCCTCGGACGCGATAATATCTCAGTTCGTCGTCGAGGAATGATAATTTTTGTGCGGACTACTGGAAATTCCAAATTCATTTTGAACGTGTCTCAATTAAGTTAAGGTTCATTTTACATTTATAATACAACTTCCGCAATTAATTATTGCGATTAAATAACAAATGAGAGCCCCGATCTCGACTCTCATTTGTTATTATTTCAACCTGTATTACTATGCTGCAATCGGGCCTTGATATTTGGCGTCTCCAAAAGCAAGGATTGGGATGAAAATAAAGCTCAGGAAAAGTAAACCAAACCCAAAGCCTGTACTTTTTCCAAAGACCTTCGCCAGATCGAAGATGAGCATGATCCCGACCACAATATTGACCAAGGGGATCAGCATGAGCAGCAAATACCACCATGGACGCCCAAGGATCTCAAGTTGGACCAAAATGTTATAGATGGGGATAATTGCTGCCCAACCCGGTTTGCCGGCTTTTACGTATATTCTCCAAAGGCAAAACAGGTAGAAAACAATGACCGCTGTGTATAACAAAAACCCAACGACACCAACACCTGCACCAATGCCATCACCGTAATCCATAGAAATCCTCCTTTAATAAGTTTGATAATACTTAGTTTAGCAATATAATTTAAATTGTCAATAGATTTGGAGTATTCTTATCCTATTCACCGAGGCAATATGTTCATATTTCTATCAAAGTTACTACCCCTGTTCTTTTATCCAATTGGCTTGGTTTGTCTGCTGCTTCTTCTAACATTATTATTCTGGAAAAAACCACGATTCGCCAAAATTCTCCTTATCTTTTCATTTGTGGTCCTGTTCATTTGCGGAAACCGCTATATCTCCAGCGCTTTCGCCCGGACACTCGAATGGCAGTATTCCACACCCGACCCGATGCCGCAGGCAGACGTGATTGTCGTATTGGGCGGCGGGACGGAACCCCTGGTCAACCCGCGCCCGATGGTTGAAGTGAACGCGGCCGGCGACCGCGTGATCTATGCTGGCAAATTATATAAAAACCAACCTGAAACTATAATCCTGATCAGCGGCGGTGATATCGATTTTCTAGACCAGAGCCCAACCTCGCCAGCCCAAGACATGTTTGAAATATTAAAATTGATGGGCATCCCGAAAAATACAGTGATCCTGCAGGACCACTCTCAAAACACTTACGAAGACGCCCTATTCAGTTGCGAGATCATTAAAACCAAGGGGTACGATAAAGTGATATTGGTTACCTCTGCGGTGCATATGCCCCGCGCAGTGAAACTATTTGAAAAACAGGGTTGCGCGGTAATCCCGGCGCCGACTGACTTCACAATAACCACTGCCTCCTGGGAACGACTTTGGCATCCTTCATTGGAGGAATTTTTCCTGAACCTGGTTCCGTCGTATACCAATATCTCATTATTCACGAAAACGATGAAGGAATACCTGGGCGTGTTTGCCTATCAACTCAAGGGTTGGATCTGACCTTTTTTTAATGTTCTCCCTCTCGAAAACCTTATAATTAATTTACGGGCATTTCCCCGCAGCTTGCTGCGAGGATAGGGGTTTCGTGGATTTTGCCTTTTCTAAACGTAAATATTATGCATAAGGAGGAGACATGAAAAAAGCGTTATTCGTCTTCATGATCAGTTTATTGCTGATCGGTTGTTTGTTAACTTCTCGAGTCACTGACCTGATCAATGCGGTTAAACCATCTGAAGCTGAAATGATCGAAGGAACTTCCACATTAACAGTTTCTCAAGGGACTGAACGTGATTTTATGGCTTTTCTCGCTGAAAACAACATCCAGATCGTTTCTATTAAAGGAACTGAAGGTGGAGCTGGAACTGTCGGAGGATTGATCGATCTTGAATTACAAAACAATGATCAATTTGCCCACACGATTATTCTCCCTTGCGGTCTGGTTTTTGTTCCTGAAAACGCTGATTTGCAAAAGATGATGGTCATTCAGCCTGTTTCAATTGACTTAAACCCGGGCGAAACCGTAACGATAACGCCTTTCGTGGCTTGCATTCAATCCAGTCAAGATGCACCTTCTGCCGGCGATGTTTATTCGTCGGTTGAACAGTCCGAAGGAAAGCTGGCAGTTTTAGCGGATTGTTTTTGTCAAAATGATCTGAATCAAGAGAACATCCAGGGGCAGATGAGCGTCCAGTTCGCCACCTGGATGACTGCTGATAATTCCAATTACCTGGATAAACTGGGTTCAGAACAAACTGGCGCTCTAGGTCAGGTCCTTGGCGGGCAAGTAGGCGAGTTGGCAGGTTCATTTGTTTCCATGATCGCGCCAGATGCCCAGAAATGGCTTGATCGTTGCAATATTAAGGTCGGAGAGTAACGCGAATTTCCTGGAATATGCTTCAAGAACGCTTCGAACTCGACCCATCGAAAGAGGAGCCTGTAAATAATTGGCTCCCCCTTTCGTGAATAAGTTAGACCTCAGATCAAGACCAGGATGATAATTAAATCTACACAAATTTCTCTCTTATCTTCGCGCTGGCAAAGTCCATCAGGGCCACGACAATGACAATCATCGCTACCACAGTACCGGCTTTGTGATATTGGAGGCTGCCAAAGTAGGTGCTCAAAGTGAGCCCAATGCCACCTCCACCAGCAAAACCGATGATCGTCGCCATGCGGATATTGATATCCCATTGATAGATCAGAAAGGAAAGAAATGGGAGTACGACCTGTGGAATGATCGCGTACATGATCATTTGCATTTTGTTGGCGCCGGTTGCATTGACCGCCTCGATCGGACCGAAATCGATATTTTCGATTGCTTCAGAGAATAGTTTGCCAATCAACGCGAAAGAAGTAATCGCCAGCGCCATCATTCCCGCGAATGGACCAATACCCACCCAATAGACAAAGATTGCGACGTATAACAATGCTTCAATAGACCGCAAAATATTGAACATTGACCTGGTGATATAGAATATCCAGGCAGAAAAGTGACTCTTACCGGTTAAATTCTTCGCAGCGAGGAAGCTGAACGGAATCGCGAGCAAAGCCCCCAATGTTGTCGCCATTAGCGCTTGCAAAACTGTCGTGATCATCTGCTTCGCAACTATGTTCAACACAGGCTTTGTTAAGTCGATTGAGACAAAATCTCTCAGGAGTCTTCCAAACGTTGGGCCTGGTGCAAAAAGATTCTGCAAATTGATCTTAGTCACGTTCCAGCAATAGATGAAAGCAGCGCACCCGATGATTATATATATCCAGGTTCGAATCGTTTGCCATTTCCCGTTGGGCAATGCTTTGGGTTTGTCTTCCAGGATCCGATTACGCCACTTACTGCTAATTGTATCTACCAGAATTATTACAACTGCCACTGCCCACAATGCCGCGGCATATTGTTCATAACCTCCCTGCCGGATAGTTTCAAGCACAAAGAAGCCGATACCCCCGCCGGCTACAAAACCGATGACGGTCGCGGAACGCATGTTGATATCCCATCGTAAAAGTGTATAAGACAAGAATGAAGGGATAACTTGTGGGATTACTGCATAGCGTATTACCTGGAAGAAGTTACCGCCAGTGGCTACAATTGCCTCGACCGGGCCTGGATCTATATGTTCGATTTCCTCAGAAAACAACTTGCCCAGGGCGGCGATGGAATGGATTGTTAATGCAATCACACCGGCAAATGATCCAAGACCGACCCAGACAATAATCAATAATCCCCAAATGACTGTATCTACAGCCCTGACGATATTTAATATTGTCCTGACAACGTAATAAACGATCGTCCCACCGTGAATGCGAGACATTATGTTGCGTGCTGCAAGAAAACTTACTGGAATCGCGAGGATTGTGGAGAACAATGTTGCCATCACGCCGATGGCGATCGTTTCAACGATTTTCCCGGTTTCAAACCCCTCAATGCGTTCACCCTTCCTGACCCCTGTGAACCAAGAATCCCATTGGGTAGCCGTGATCGTGCCTTTTCGCCCGAATATGTCCCCCACATTTTCACTAATCCTTACAACATAAGTTGGTTCACCTTGAATTTTCGCCTTTGAATAAGACCAGAGGCAATCCCAACCGCAAGTTCGATATTCTCCATCCTTGTGAACCTGAAAGAAATCAGGGTTAATCAACCTTGCGGCTATGCTTTTGGCATCATTTAGTCTGGTAACAAGTCGATCCAGTTTTACATCAGTAACCATCCAGGCCGTTGTATATAGTACAACCGCCGCAAACAGAAAAGCCAAAACAACAGGAGATTTCTTGTGGACTGATAAAAGGTAAGCATCAAGGACATTCCATAACCACAATAAGAAAATTGGCAACCAAAGCCAGCTTGTTCCCAATTTTCCTATATTAACTTCGGCGATCTTGTAGGTGTTGTATCCCCAAAAAACGAGACAGGTTAATACTATTGTGATGATAAAAAGGGTGATCCCCCGCCAGGTTCGTTTAAGTAACATTTGCCCTGAACCGGGGAAAAGTAGAGTAATCAAGGGTGCAATAATGGTGAGACTCTTCCCGGTTTTATTTTGATTCAAATTAAGTTTCATACAGGCTTCTCATCACCTTCAGGGCAGTTTATACGACTTCAATCCGTTCCGCTTCTTTCCCATAGATCTCTTTGAATTGTTTGTTATCGATTTCGCTTGGAAGCCCTTCAAAAACAACTTTTCCGTCTTTTAAAGCGATTGCCCTTGTTGCGTAACGATGAACCAGGTCGAGAAAATGCAAACTACACAAAACGGTTATTCCCCCTTCCTTATTCAATTGTTCGAGATACTTTAAAATGGAGTGGGCCAACACTGGGTCAAGAGAAGCGACCGGTTCATCAGCCAGGATAATCTTCGGTTCCTGCATAAGCGCGCGGGCAATTCCTACCCGCTGCTGCTGCCCACCAGAAAGTGAGTCTGCGCGCACATAGGTTTTATCTTCAAGATCTACCATATTCAGGTTTTTTCTTGCGCGTTCACGATCTTCACGAGAAAAGATGTGGAAGAGACTTGGAAGTGTTTCCACATACCCCAACCTGCCGGATAACACATTTGTGATGACTGAAGATCTTTTCACCAGATTAAACTGCTGAAAGACCATGCCGATTTGCCTTCGGATCATTCGGATGTCCTTGCCAGACGCCGCGGTAATATCAACATCATTCCAGATGATCTTTCCGGATGTGGGTTCGATGAGCCGGTTGATACATCTCAACAAGGTGGATTTGCCTGAACCGCTAAGACCAATTACAGCCAGGAACTCACCATCATCAACTTGAAAACTTACGCCATTTAAAGCTTGTGTTCCGTTCGGGTATGTCTTAAACAGATTTTCAACTTTTAGCATGGGATTTCAACCTGTTTGGTTTATTAACAGAGAAAAACTCTGTTTGGAATTTTATTTTACAAGATATATGGATCAGGGTAACTGGAATTAATCTCATAAAACTGGCAGACCAATTGGTCTGCCAGTTTTGCATTTTAGATTCTACTTTACGAGTTCGGCGGGGTCTACTCCAGCGGCTATCAACACATCGAGGAAAGGTTTATAGTAATTTTCATCGACCTCGAGGTATCCATTGATGGAGTAAAGACTCTTGAGAAGATACTTGCCACCTGGTTCTTCGGTCATCGAGAGTAAGCCTTTGATGATCGCGTCTTTGAACGCCGGGTCAAATCCAGGGATGAACTGGACGCCATCATTGGGGATTCGTTCAGTAACTAAAAAGGCTTTAACTTTCTCAGAGATATCAGGGAAATCTGCAGCGAGATTCGCGGGAGAGTCTGTCATCACATCGATAAAGGTAATGCCTGCATCGCAATCACCCTTGTAAACGGCAATCGCAACGTTTGGATGAGATCCAGCCATCTGATACGACGCCAAATCTACGTCGGGGTCAACGCCGGCTGCTTTCATGAGAATGTTGGGGATTACATAGCCTGAAGTAGAGTTGGGCTCAACAAAGCAGAAGGTTTTACCCTTAAGATCTGCAAGTGTTGTAATGCCAGAATCAACCCTGGCAATGAATTGACCTTTGTAGAATGGCTGCATTGTTCCAGCAAGATCTTTGTCCGGATCAACTTCGTTGGTTGAGTATTTGCGGACATTGACGAGTGACGGACCTAGACCATATTTTGCCTTGGCAAGCAATGCCGAAAAAGTGTTTAAGAAACCAACCTGGGCTTTTCCTGCCCCCATTGCTTCGATTGAGGCGCCAAATGAAGTCCCCACTTCGATCTGGTAGGATAGACCGGTCATCTTGTTCAAGCAGTCGGCAATGCCCTGCCCAGCTTTGGTAATCTTGCCGGTATCACCAGAAGGAACAAAAGCGATCACAATTGGTTTCTCAGGTGAACCCAACTCACCCGCTTTTACCAGCGGGGGATTCTCCATTAAATTACACACAGGATCGGGTGGCGGTGTAGGCGTGGGGGATATGGGAGTTGGCGCTTCAGTGGGAACCACTGTCGGCGCTACTGTTACAACGGGTGCCTCAGTAACAATCGGGGCGGCTGTGGGTGTAGCGCAAGCGCTCAACGCCAGGGTGGTGATTGCTAATACTGAAAACAATACAACCGAAAATTTTTTCACTTCTCTCCTCCTAAAAGGTTGAAAATAAATTGATTTTTCGTCATTTCTTCGTAACGCCTTTTTATAATATAGCTATCCATATAGAAAAGCAAGGTAAATTCCAAGTTTAATTCCAAGTTTAATCTTATTAAATGTTTAATTTTTGAATTTCTTGGTACGGATCTTAAGCTTCGCTGTACCCGCAGAGCGCGATCGCCCGCGGACCTGTATGCACTCCCAGCACTGGTGAGACGATCCCGATGATTAATTCAACGGGCTTGAATTCTGCAATGATTTTATCTGCAAGGGCTTGTGCTTCTTCGGGTGCATTATTATGTAATACTGCAATTCGCATTGGCCTGGAAGTATCCAATTTTTTAAAGAAACCGGAATACAATGATTCCAATGCTCTGGCACGGGTGCGGGAGATATCAATCGGCTCTACTAACCCGGATTGGTGATTAACGCGAATCTGCGGTTTGACTTTTAAAACACCGTTCAAAAACTTGGCCGCTCCTGCAATTCGTCCGCCTTTAAATAGATATTCCATTGTATCGAGGACGATGTGGTAATGCGACTGCGTTCTAACAGCCTCCGCGGCTGCAATTATTCCGCTCAAATCCGCCCCGGCTTCACGGGCGCGAGCACAGGCAAGCAGCTGCCAGCCCAGACTCATCGAATTCGATCTGGAATCAATAATGTGCACCGGAATATTAAAGTTTTGAGCAGCCGAACGGGCAGACTCCATCGTTCCGCTCATGGCGCTGCTGATTGTGATTACAACGATCCCTTCAGCGCCTTCTTTTTTTACTTTCTCAAATGCTTTAAGGAAATCCCCCGGCGACGGCTGTGAAGTTGTAGGGTGGTCAGGATCAACCGCCAAACGCTTATAAAAATCTTCTGCCTGCAGATCCACTCCATCCAAATAGGGTTGACCTCCCCATACAATGGTTAACGGGACAACCGTAATAGCATACTGGACCCGCAATGCCTGCGGCAAGTCATTGGTACTGTCAGTAATCAGGGCGATCTTGTGTTTTTGCACTAACTCACCTCCTGGGACAGATCAGAATAAAAAAAATCGGAAAACGATTTAACGCTATGCGGGTCAAGGTAAAATAGTTGTTTCTCCATATTATAGCTTGTGCTATTTTCCTTCGCAACCAGGTCGAATCGCAACGGAAAGTTATTAAACTCAAAAAACATATGAGAATTTTTCTTTTTATTTATGCAACCTTAATGAAGAAATCAAGCGGTCAGTGGTAAGATATAACAAACAGCGAATAACAATTCTGACATATGAACGATCCGAAGCACACCGAATCTATACAAAAATCACCTCGACCGGGAAATTCTAGAAGAAGGTTTATTCGAGTTGTCTCCATACTGGTTTTTGCTGGATTACTTCTCACCGGCTGCCAAAAAATATTATTTCCAATTCCAGAAACGGGTTTGAAAACCATCACCGTGGTGATGGACAATAATTATCCTCCGTTCACCTTTCTGGATGCCAATGGGAATTTGCAAGGCATTTTAATCGACCAGTGGCGGTTGTGGGAGCAAAAAACCGGTATTGCAGTTGAACTTACCGGGTCGGATTGGTCTGAAGCCTTGAGGCGCATGGAAGCGGGTGAGTTTGACGTCATTGACACGATCTTTTTTAATGAATCCCGCGCGAAGATCTATGATTTTTCGAAGCCTTACATAACTATTGACGTTCCAATCTTTTTTATCAATGAAATTTCCGGAATCACTGATGCTGAATCTCTGAAAGGCTTCCCGGTTGCAGTAAAGGCTGGTGATGCGGTAATTGATTATCTAAATGGCAAGGGCGTAGAAAACCTGCTCGAATATGAGAGCTATGAAGCCATCATTAAAGCGGTAGTTAAGCGCGAAGTCATCGTTTTTGCCATTGACAAACCTCCGGCAGACTATTTCTTATATCAGTACAGTCTCCAAAATCAATTCAACTTTACAGAACCGCTTTACAGCGGACAGTTTCATCGTGCCGTCCTGAAGGGGAACTCTGACCTGCTTGCAATGGTTGAAAATGGTTTTGCCCAAATTTCAAAAGGTGAATACGTAGCCATTGACCGAAAGTGGTATGGGACCCCAGCGTTCAATGATAAAAACTTGTTTTACGTCGGAATAATAAGTGCAAGCGCATTAACTGTATTCCTGGTCCTGATCTTGTGGAACCACAGTCTGCGGGTAAGCGTTAAGAGAAAAACAAAAGTGATACAAGAAAGCGAGCAAAAGTTTCGACAAATTTTTGAGACCGCAAGGATCGGAATTTCAATTGCGAACGAAAAAGGTCAATTTCTCACAGGTAACCCTGCAATTTTCCACATCCTTGGATACACGCCTGACGAATACTCGCGCCTCTCTATCGAAGCAATTTCGCACCCTGACGATACTGAGAAAAATGTTTTACTCAATAATGAAATGTGGACCGGCCAACGTGACTCTTTCACGCTGGAGAAACGTACCATTCATAAGGATGGGCATTATGTTTGGGGTAAAGTTACCAGTTCGATTGTGAGAGACGCCGAAGGCATGCCGCTCTTTTCTATCGGCATGTTTGAAGACATCACAGAACAAAAAATATCAGAAAAAGTGCAAGATGCGATTTTTAAGGTCTCGCAAGCCACAATCTCATCTGCAACTCTTGATGAACTTTATTTTTTAATTCACAAGGTATTAAGTGATTTAATGCCGGTTGAGAATTTCTACATTGCGTTGCATGATCCAAATGACAACCTATTACATTTTCCATTCTTCAGAGACAAATATGAGAAAAACGCCGATCCAATAGAACCTGGTCGCAGTCTCACGGATTACGTGCTCCGCACGGGACGACCGTTGCTGGCAACCCAGGCTGTCTTTGAGCGTCTTCTCGAATCGGGAGAGGTTGAACTGATCGGCGCAAAACCGGTCGACTGGTTGGGTGTTCCCTTGAAGGTAAACGAACAGGTCATTGGTGTAATGGCAACTCAAAGTTATTCTCCAGAGATCCATTTCAATGAGAAGGATGCTGAACTTCTGGCTTTTGTTTCAACCCAAGTCGCCCAGGCAATCGAACGAAAGCGCACAGAAGAAGCTTTAAGTAAATCTGAAGCAGATATGCGCGCGTTATTTGCCGCCATGACTGACATCATATTGGTATTCGATAGATATGGGCGATACATTAGTATTCTTGGGACAAATACCGACCTTCTTTATAAGCCTCACGATGAATTGATCGGAAAAACCCTTCATGAAGTGCTGGAAAAGAATGAAGCCGATGTTTTTCTCGCGCACATCACCTCCGCATTAACTTCGCGAAAAAATGTAACCTTTGAGTATTCTCTTCCAATTGAAGGAAAAACATTTTGGTTCGCTGCTTCACTCTCACCGGTCACAGAAGACACTGTGATCTGGGTGGCGCATGAAATCACCAGGCGGAAACAGGCAGAGGAAGCTCAGCGTGTTAGCGAAGCCCGTTTTCGCGAATTGTTCGAAGATTCTCCCGTCTCGCTCTGGGAGGAAGATTTCTCCGGTGTAAAGCGGTTTTTGGATGATGTGAAGAAAAGAGGAGTGACCGACATTAAGGCATATTTTGAGAGTCACCCTAAAGAATTGGCAAAATGCGCATCTAAGATCAAAGTTTTGGACGTAAATAAGGCGGCTCTAAAACTTGTTCATGCTAAAACAAAGAACGAGCTTATTGGAAAAATAAGTCAAGTTTTAGGCGGAAATTCGCAAAATGATCTCATCCAGGAATTTGTAAATATTGCTGCAGGAATGACTGAGTTTGAATGGGAAGGAATCAATAACACTTTTGACGGCGAATCAATCATTGTAAGCATGCATTGGTCCACAGCGCTTGGCTACGAAAACTCGTTGTCAAAAGTGATCGTTTCCTTAATCGATATTACCAAAAGCAAACAGGCGGAAGCAGCATTGTTTGCAAGCGAAGAACAATATCGAAATTTAGTTGACAATTTGGGTGAAGGTATTGCTGTTGTGGATGTTAATGAATGCTTTACGTTTTCAAACCCGAGTGCGCATGAAATATTTGGCGTGTCACCGGGCGCACTGGTTGGTTGTAATATTAATAAATTCCTTGATAACCATAATCAAAGGCTTGTAAAACAGCAAACTCAAAAAAGGAAGAAGGGGGAGCATGGTGTCTACGAGCTCGAAATCATCCGCCCGGATGGTGAGCGCCGAATTATACAGATATCCGCCCGACCTCAGGTTGACAACGAAAGGGGCTTTATCGGCACATTTGCAATATTCCATGACATAACAGTGCAAAAAAAATCAGTGGAACAACTGCACTTCCGGTCCCGTTTTGATGAGCTTCTCACACAAATTTCCACCCGATTCATCAACTTTGCAAACATTGAGATTGACGCTGAAATCAATACAGCCTTAAGACTTATCGGACAATTAGAAAACGTTGACCGCAGTTATTTGTTACAGATAGATACAAATAATAAGACTATGACCAATACCCACGAGTGGTGTGAGATCGGAATCGATCCTCAAATTAATTCAATTCAAAATCAACCAATCTCTGCAATGCCCTGGTTTTTTGACCGAATCGTTGATGAACCTGTGATCATAAACCGCGTTGCTGACCTTCCGGAAGAAGCTCTCCTCGAGAAAAAGATATTTGAATCACAAGATATTCAATCTCTGGCGGTCTTTCCGATGCAAGTCAATCAACTGTTGATCGGATTTGTTGGATTTGATACAGTTCTCTCTGAACGCAAATGGGAAAAAGACAGTACCACAATGATGCAGCAATTTACCAACATCCTGAGTAACGCGCTTGAACGGTCAAGGCTGATAAGGATTTTGGAAGACCGCGCGATTCGCGATGAATTGACAGGCGTCTTGAACCGCAGAGGGTTCTCGGAATTCGCCAAAATAGAGCTAAGCCGGGCTCATCGTTATGATCGCCCTGTTGGCATGCTCCTTTTTGACATGGATCATCTAAAACAAATTAATGACACATTTGGGCACTCCGCTGGAGATCTTGCCTTGCAAGAAATCGTTAAATGCTGCCTTTCAAATATCCGCGAGATCGATTCACTCGGAAGATGGGGGGGCGATGAATTTGTTGTACTGCTGCCTGAGAGCGATCAAAGTTCAACAAATTGTGTCGCAGAGAGGCTGCTGACAAGCATTGCAAATCATTCATTTGTTATAGAGGGCAACCCGGTTAAACTATCTGTCAGTATCGGAATGGCTGTTGATGATAAAACAAAATTGACACTTGATGAGTTATTCCGTAATGCTGATTCTGCGCTTTATGCCGCAAAACAGGCTGGAAGAAACTGCATCCGCTGCGTTCCAAAAGCAAAATAACATTAGAAAAAAACAATTATATTTTGAATTTTTGAATGATTCACTCCTGTAACAAAATTTAGTTTCATTTGGATGCCGGTTATTCATTATTTTGTATTACATTCATCCCATTTTGTCTGACAACCTAAATAATTGTCTTGTAAACCCATTTTATTAATGCTATCATTTCTTAAGCATAAAAATTTTGTGTTTACTAAATCTATTAAGTGATTTTCTTGTACTAATATTTTTTGACTTTTTTAGGAACTTAAGGAGGTTCACTGAATAGATTTCGAATATTAAATAAGGTTAAACAATTTTCCTCTAATAAATATTTTAGTGTTTTTGTATGACCCAATCCTTTTTGGAATTCAGAAGGAACCTCCCAATGTGATTTTCCCAGCCGTACGGTTGGAACCTCGTAATTTTAAAGACAGGACATACTATGATCAATCCGCATCCAGGACTACCAGAATTACAGTATGTAAAACCCGCGTCCCTTGTTGAAGCTAGCAAGTTTCTGGCTGAACATGAGAACACGGCAAAGCCCTTCTCCGGCGGGACCGATAGTTTTGTTCGCCTTCGCGATGGGGTTTTAAAGTTAGATTACCTCGTCGACGTAAAAGGATTGGATGGAACGAATGAATTATCCTTTGATCCTCAAAAAGGACTAACGATCGGCGCCGCTGTTACAATGAACCGCGTTGCAGCACACCCGGATGTAATAAAACATTATCCAAATCTTGCTGAAGCAGCCACATCCGTTGCCAGCTACCAGTTGCGCAACCGCGCCACAATTATTGGTAATATCTGTAACGCCTCTCCTGCGGGCGACACGATCGGGACATGCATGGTAATGGATGGTGTATTAAGAGTTCACGGTTTGGATGGCATTTACAGCGTTCCTCTTAATGCGTTTTTCCTGGCTCCAGGACGCACCGTGTTAAAGCCAGGTGACGTAGTGGTCTCTATCACTCTACCTGTTCCTCAAGAGGGTTTTATCGGTACTTATAAAAAACTTGGACGTAACATGATCGGGGATCTATCTATCGTCGGCGTCACTGTGATGGGATACCCTTGCAATGAAAGCCCGTCAGGATATCGCTTCCGCATCGCTCTGGCTTCTGTGGCGCCAGTGCCTTTTGAGGCGTTAAAAGCAGAAGCGGCTCTTGCCGAGAAGAATATCACCGAAGACTTGATCGCTGAAGCAGCAAAAGTGGCAATGGAATCTGTCACTCCTATTGATGATGTGCGCGGCTCAGCCCGCTACCGCAAGTTTATGGTAAGAAACCTGACCCGCGAAGCTCTCACGGAAGTCTGGAAGAAACTCAACAAATAGACACGCGTAATGAAATGACCCTTTTTAGGAGGAAACAATGTCTTTGAAAAGAATTACACTCACCGTTAACGATTTGGTTGAAACGGTGGATGTTCCCCAGAATATGACTCTGCTCCAGATGATCCGTGAAAAACTATCGTTAACCGGAACAAAAAACGGTTGTTCGGCTGGCGAGTGCGGCGCCTGCACAGTATTAATGAATGGCGAACCTGTGAATAGCTGCATGGTCCTCGCTGCTGAATGTGATGGCGTGAAGGTTGTAACCATTGAAGGCCTCGCAAAAACAGGAACATTGAGTGAACTTCAAAAAGCGATCATCAGCTCTGGCGGCGTTCAATGCGGGTTCTGCACTCCTGGCATGCTCATCTCAGCCACTGCACTGCTAAAACGCAATCCAGGCCCTTCAGACACTGAAATCCGGGAAGCAATTGTCGGAAACCTGTGCCGCTGCACGGGATACGTCCGCATCGTTGATGCAATAAGACAAGCGGCAAAATAAAACCCAATCTTTTTTAGGGTAAAGATCAAGGATAGGAGAAATCCTCCAAGGAGCCGAAATATGGCAAACGCAAAATCAAAAGAACAAACCTCCAGTCCGATCGGCGCAAGCTTGCCGCGTAACGATGTTTACGAAAAAGTGACTGGCACAGCTATATATGCAGATGATATCCAATTCGGGAATAAACTTCTCTATGCTCGCGCCAAGAGAAGCCCATACCCCCACGCATTGATCAAGAAGATAGATACCAGCAAAGCAGAAGCCCTGCCTGGTGTAAAAGTAGTTGCCACTGGAAAAGATTTTCCAGACCGGATCGGTCTATATCTGCAAGATAAAACGATCTTTGCCACAGACCGCGTTCGTTTTGTCGGCGAACCAGTCGCTGCAGTTGCGGCAATCAATGATGAGATCGCCATGAAAGCCATTGAATTGATCGAGGTTGAATACGAACAACTTGAAGCCGTGTTTGACGCAGAGTTTGGCGCATCAGATAAAGCCCCCTTGATTCACCCCAAGTTGGGCGAATATGTGTACCCGAACTTTATCTTCCCCAAACCCGGCACCAATATTGCCAATCATTTCAAGATTCGCAAAGGCGATGTGGCATCTGCCTGGAATAATTGCGCACATATTGTAGAAAAAACTTATAAAATCCCGCACATTCAACATGTACCCATTGAAACTCACGTTGCTATCGCACAAATGGATGAAAAAGGAAAAGTGACTCTTTGGGCGTCATCGCAATCCCCATTCGCACAGCGTAATTTGATCGCCAAGGCGCTGCATATCTCACAGAGTGATATGCGTGTGATCGCACCGCTTGTTGGCGGCGGATTCGGCTCAAAAGCCGGCGTAACCATGGAAGCAATTCCTGTTGCGCTTGCAACCAAATGTAAGGGTTGGCCTGTAAAATTCATTCTGACGCGCGAAGAGGAATTCTTCACCAACTTCGTCCGCCAGGGTTTGACGATCCATGTTAAAGTCGGCTGCGACAAAGACGGCAATCTTCTCGCTTTGAAAAATGTAATGTATTGGGATGGCGGCGGCTCTACAGAATATGGCGTCAATGTCACCCGCGCTGGTGGATATTCAAGCTCAGGTCCTTATGACATCCCGAACGTTGAAACTGACAGCATTTGTGTGTATACCAATCACCCCATCGGCGGCGCCTATCGCGGTTTCGGTATGTCTGAGCTGCACACCGGTATTGACCAGGCTATTGATGAGCTGGCAGAAAAAATTGGTATTGATAAAATCTCATTCCTTAAGAAAAATGGCGTGTCCGAAGGCGATATTCTCGTGACCGGCATGACCATGCACGCCAACGGATTACAACAATGCATCGACAACGTTGCTAAATCCTTAAACTTTAACGAAAAAGCCAAACCCTCTTCGCCAGACCGGCTGCGCGGCAAAGGTATCGCAATCGCCTGGAAAGCCCCCGCCATGCCCCCCAACGCCGGATCAAGCGCCTGGTTGGAACTGGCTGAAGACGGCAATGTCACCGTTGGTCTTGGCGGGCAGGAAATTGGTCAGGGTACCTTCACCGTTATGGCGCAAATGGCGGCTGCTGCTTTGGGCGTGTCATATGATAAAGTGCGCATCGCGGGTCCGGTTGATACCCAATACAGCCCCTACGAATGGCAAACTGTCGCCAGCCGGCTGACCTGGAGTATGGGAAACGCCATTCGCGCTGCTGCAACTGACGCTCGCAAACAGATCCTGGATATGGTTGCAGAAGCCTGGAAAGAAAATGTTGAAGATCTGGATATTGTCAATGGCGTTGTAGTCTCTTACAAGAGCGAACAAGAGATCCCTCTTTCCAATATCGTTATTTATGGCTTGCCAAAAGAGAATGATCAGGGATGGATGGGAGGGCCGATCATCGGACGCGGTTCCTTTATGCCAAAATATGTTACTGGGCTTGATTCGGAAACCGGTCAAGGTCCGCGTGCTGTTGTGCATTACACTGTCGGCTGCGAAGGTCTGGATATTGAAATCGATAAGAACACCGGCAAAATTTACGTTCAAAAAGCTGCGGCTTCCTTTGACGTCGGCAAAGCCATCAATCCTGCGCTGGTAAAAGCCCAGATCGAAGGTGGATTTGTACAAGGGTTAAGTTCGGCTATGTTTGAAGAGATCAAACTCAAAGAAGGCGTCATGACCAATCCGAGCTTTGTGGATTATCGCATCGCCACTGCCCCGGATGTTGATTTTCCGCTGGACACCCCGTTCGTAGAGGTTCCTCAAGATGATGGTCCATGGGGAGCGCGTGGAATCGGAGAACACCCGATGGTTCCAACCATCGCCGCCTTGGGTAACGCCATCTATGACGCCACAGGTATCCGGTTGCAAGGTCCTCCATACTCGGCTGAGAAGATCTATCTTGCTATGCTGGATGCTGGAATTGTAAAATAACCTTCTAATCAAACAACATGCCGGATTTCATCCGGCATGTTTTAACAAAATCCTTAATAAATGAGGTGGTTGAAATGGTTGATAAATATGAATTGATCGTCCGAAATGCCGTCCTCAGGGGTGAATCCAAACAAACAGTGGATATTGCGATTGAGGATGGAAAAATCGCTGAGATCGCTCCAGTGATTTCCGCCATGGGCGCTCAAGAAATTGACGCCCTGGGCAACCTGGTCACCGAATCCTATGTCAATACACACCTTCACCTATGTAAAGTTTATACATTGATGATGATGGATGAAGCCGCGCTCAAAGATTATCATGGCGCAGACATGGGCAAAGCAATGACCGCCATCGAACTGGCAGCCAAAATTAAAGAAAATTATGATGAGAAATGGATCATCAAGAATGTAAGAAAGGCTTGTGCCCTTGCCGGCCGTTATGGCTGCACGCACATTCGCGCTTTCGCGGACGTGGATTCAAAAGGCAAGTTGGAAGGCTTAAAAGCTCTCCTCAAAGCGCGAGAAGAATTTAAAGGCATTGTGGATATTCAGGTTGTTGCTTTTGCACAGGACGGTCTCGTGCGTGAACCTGGCGCCGAAGACTTGATGCGCCAGGCTATGAAATTGGGCGCAGATGTGGTCGGCGGCATCCCCTGGATCGAATATACAGATGCTGATATCGCCGAACATGTGCGCATCTGCTTCAAAATCGCCAAAGAATTTGACAAACCTGTTTCCATGCTCGTGGATGACGCGGGTGATGCAGGATTGCGGTCGCTGGAACTCATGGCGCTGGAAACGATTAAAACAGGTTGGCAAGGCCGCTCGTTGGCACACCACGCCCGCGCAATGGCTCTGTATGCCAAACCCTACCTGCAAAAACTGGCTGCGCTGCTCAAGAAAGCTGATATGGGTGTTGTCAGCGATCCCCACACCGGTCCGCTGCATGCGCGGGTACGCGAATTGCTTGAGGAGAACGTCCTAGTCTGCCTTGGTCAGGATGACATCTCTGACGCTTACTATCCATACGGACGCAACAATATGCTTGAAGTCGCTTTCCTTAATTCACACCTGTTATGGTTCACTACCCGCGAGGATATGGAAGTGCTCTATGACATGGTCACTAAAAATGCAGCCCGCGCGATCAGTCTCAAGGATTTTGGCTTAGAAGTTGGCGCGCTCGCCAATATTGTCATTTTGGACCAACCAAACGTATTGGAAGCGCTGCGGTTTCATGAAAAACCCGTATACGTTATCAGTCATGGCAAGATTGTTGACCAGACGAAAATGAACGAGATTATTAAGATAAATGGTTAGACTGCAATTCAATACCCACTTAGAAAATTTGATTCCTGTATCACGATTTTATTGACATTGGTCCCATTTTTCTCTATGATAATAAATGCATATTGTTAGACAATCGAATTAGATCTCAGGGGCTCTTTCATAAATATTTTTAAACTGTATGCGCCCTTCTTGTCCTTTATCATGCGGATATCGTGCTCCCCGATGGGGATAAACGTAAAAACCGTAACTTTAATTATAAGGAGGTGGTTGTTTAAAGAATCTGATCGTCGTGCCAACCTGGTTACATTAGAAAAGAGGAGAATATGAAAAAGAAACTGACCATTTTCGTTGCAGTATTGATGGTACTTGCGCTAAGCTTAGGCGCCTGTCAAAAAGCCGTCCCTGCCCCGACTGAAGCGCCCAAGACAGAAGCGCCGGTAGCCACCGAGGCGCCTGTTGTTGAAATGCCAAAAGTTGTAAAAGTTTTCGGTGCATTTGCCACGGCTATCGAGGAACCATGGGATGGTGTAATCCATCATGCTTTGAAAGAAGCGGAAGCAAATGGACAAATCGAATACTCCTACACTGACGATATCGGCTATGCCGGAGATATGGAACGAATTCTTCGTGAAGTTGCTGAACAGCAAAAACCCGATCTCATCATTGGTGATGCTTTTGGCAATGAAGAAGCAGTTCGCCGTGTGGCAAGTGATTACCCTGAAATTGCGTTTGCTTTTGGATCTGGTTTTGGTCCCTCGGGCGATAACTTCTCAGTTTTCGATAACTGGATTCACGAACCGGCTTACCTGTGCGGTTTGCTGGCGGGCGGCTTGTCAAAGACAGGAATTATTGGGGTTGTGGGTGGAGTTCCTGTTCCAGAAGTCAATCGTATTACAAATGCCTTCATCCAGGGCGTCAAAGAAACCAATCCGGAAGCCAAAGTTTTGGTATCCTTCATCAATTCCTGGTTTGATCCTGCTGCGGCGAAAGAAGCTGCGATAGCCCAGATTGGCGCCGGCGCAGATGTGCTATTTGCCGAGCGATTTGGCGTTATTGAAGCTGCTGCTGAAAAAGGTCTATTCGCTTTTGGTAACATGAGCGATCAGAATGAACTTGCTCCAGATTTCGTCGTTAGCAGTGCAGTTTGGAATATGACTCCAACTGTTCAATACCTCATCGAGCAGGTTAAAGGCGGCACCTACACTTCACAAGACCTTAAAGATTTCAGTATGGTTGGCAAAGGAGGCGCATCATTGGCTCCATTCCATGGCCTCGAAAGCAAGATCCCTGCTGACCTTTTGGCTTTGGTAAAAACAAAGGAAGAAGCTATCAAAGCTGGTCTCTTCCGAGTGGACATTGACGAAGCGCAACCTGGCGCTGTAAATTAGTAATTAGATCAAATAAGGACGGTGGGCTCTAACACCCACCGTCCTAAACCCGAAGCTGTTACCGCCAAATATGACGTAGAAGGATTAAGTATGTTAGCTGTTGAAATGAAAGGCATATCGAAGCACTTTGGCTTGGTTCAAGCAAATCAAGATGTTCATTTTTGCTTGGAATCAGGAGAGATTCATGCGCTATTAGGCGAAAATGGCGCGGGAAAAACAACGCTAATGCGCATCTTGTATGGCCTCTACCGGGCTGATGAAGGCGAAATCTTTATCAACGGAAATAAAATGGAAATTCACTCTCCAAAGGATGCGATTGCCGCTGGTGTGGGGATGGTGACGCAGCATTTTACATTAGTACCCACATTAACCGTCGCAGAAAATATCGTTCTTGGGTATACAAATAGTCTAACTCTTTCACAAAAGCTTATTGAACAAAAAGTTCAGGCTGCTTCTGAAAGATTTGGTGTCTCGGTAAACTCCTCCGCCTTGGTAAAACACCTTTCACTTGGTGAACGTCAGCGGGTTGAAATATTAAAGGCTTTGTATAGAAATGCGAAAATTCTGATCATGGACGAGCCCACAGCTGTGCTCGTCCCGCAGGAAGTGGATATTTTATTTGAATCTTTATTGCGCCTGGTAAAAAACGGATTGTCTGTAATTTTTATCAGTCATAAGTTAAACGAGGTAATGACAGTTTGTGACAGGGTAACTGTCTTAAGAGATGGCAAGACTGTTGGTACAGTAAATAAAAACGAAACCAGTCGTGAAAAATTGGCAAAAATGATGGTAGGTCGAGAGACGTTTCTAGATACTCAAAGATCCTCGCGAAAAACTGGCGAGAGCGTTTACGAAGTTAAAGACCTTACAGCATCAGGGCAGCAAGTGGTAAAAGCTCTCGATAACATATCTTTTACCATCAATGCCAACGAAATTCTCGGAATCGCAGGCGTTTCTGGCAATGGTCAATCTGAATTGACAAAAGTGTTAACCGGAATATTGAAACCGACCCATGGGAGTATAAAACTCGAAGGTCAAGAAATTTCGCGTTTAAGCCCGGGCGATCTGACAGAAGCAGGTTTGGGTCGCACACCCGAAGACCGTCATGAAGGCACAATTGGTGACCTTACTGTAGCGGAAAATCTCGCACTTGAAGATTTAAACAACTACACAAAAAACAATATCCTGGACCAGAAAAAAATCCATGAAGACGCTTTGAAAAAGATCGATGAATTTCAAATAAAAGCTTCCCCAAATGATCGTCTGCGTACGCTTTCAGGCGGAAATATGCAAAAAGTTGTCTTTGCTCGTGCGCTTTCTCGCAGACCAAAAGTCGTAATTGCTTCACAGCCAACCCGCGGTCTGGATGTTGGAGCAACAGAGTATGTCAGAAAAAGACTATTAGAAGAACGTGACCGTGGAGCGGCGGTTATTTTAATTTCTGAAGATCTTGATGAAATAATGGCTCTTTCCGACAGGATCGCAGTATTGTATGAGGGTTGCATCAAAGGAATAGTACCAACCTCAGAAGCCACTGCCGAAAAAATTGGATTGTTGATGGCTGGGGTTTGTTGATTTTAAAGTTTATTTGGTGGAGGAGTTAAAGTGTTCAAATTCAGGATAGAAAGAGCCCCTGCCCCAATGTGGACCAAACCTCTGATCCCTATTGTGGCCATTCTCGTCACTTTTCTTATTACTTCAATTTTAATCATTCTGGCAAAAGCAAACCCATTGCAAGCATATTACCATTTTCTAATCACGCCTCTATCAAGCACTTTTTCAGCGCTGGAGGTGCTTGTAAAAGCGACACCGTTAATACTTACCGGTATTGCAGTCACTTTTGCTTTTACATCCGGTTATTTTAACATCGGAGCAGAAGGTCAATTAGCAGCCGGAGCAATCGCAGCCACCTGGGTTGGGATCACCTTTGGGAACTTGTCGCCAATCATCGCAATTCCGCTAATGATCATTGGCGGTTTTGTCGCAGGAATGGCTTGGGCATTAATTCCAGCAATCCTTAAGGTTAAACTCAAAGTAGATGAAGTGGTTACAACTCTTCTAATGAATTCAATTATTGTCTATTTTATTTCATGGTTGTTAAACGGTCCGTGGAGAGATCCTATTTCTAATTGGCCTCAGTCTCCAGACATCGGCAGTTCAGCGATTTTTTTCCGTTTAATTCCAAAATCCAGACTTCACATTGGTTTCATCATTGCGCTTATTGTTGTTGTTATCGTTTATTTCCTGATCAAAAAAACACCATTGGGTCTTCGCATGCGAGCTTCGGGAGCAAGTAAAACTGGTGCAGAATTCGCCGGAATTAATGTTTCAAAAACGATTTTCATTGCTGCGCTGGTAAGTGGTGGGATTGCGGGGTTAGCGGGTGTAAGCGAAGTTGCAGGTATCCATTATCATTTGATCGACTCTATTTCTAACGAATTAGGATACACAGGGATTATTGTTGCGACACTCGGAGGTTTACATCCAATTGGAGTTGCAATATCTGCCTTATTCATCGGGTTGATAGATACTGGGTCACAGACCGTCAGCCGCATGCTTGGCGTCCCGGTATATTTAGGTAATGTTGTACAATCTGCTTTGCTTCTTGTAACACTTGGTATGTTATTGTTCCAAAATTATCGAATAAAGAGGCTGTAAAATGGATGAGTTTATCGTTGGCTTGATTGCCGCCACTCTTAGAGTTGCTACCCCCTTGATATTTGCGACTCTTGGTGAATTGTTTTGCGAGCGTGCAGGAGTTCTCAACCTCGGAATAGAAGGCACAATGTTCTTAGGTGCTTTTGTGGGATTTACCGCCGCATCTATGACAGGGTCTCTTTGGATCGGGTTACTTGCTGCCGCTATAAGTGGTATTTTATCAGGTTTGTTAATGAGTCTCTTATCCGTCAGGCTTGGAGTCAATCAGCATGTTTCAGGTTTAGGGATCACCCTACTGCTCATTTCTCTTTCACTATTCAGTTATCGCATCATCTTTGGTGAGAGTAAAATTCCACCGTCTATAAACTCATTTGATTTGTTGAAAATTTTTTCTGATAACCCCGTCCTTGGCCCTATTTTTTCTCAATACTTGCTCACTTATATAGCCATAGCGATTATTCCTGTTGTGTGGTATATCCTGTTCCGAACTACCTTCGGTTTGAATATTCGCGCAGTTGGGGAGAATCCTGAAGCTACTGATGCGGCAGGAATTAACGTATACAAATTACGGACCTCCGCCTTAATGATCGGCGGCGCACTGATGGCTATTGGAGGATCGTTTATCACACTTGCCCAACTTGGTTCTTTCACATTCGGTATCATTGCCGGCAGAGGATGGGTTTGTATTTCGTTGGTGATTTTTGGCAACTGGCATCCAATCAAGGTCTTGCTCGGAGCGCTTCTTTTCGGTGGGGTTTCTGCATTGCAGTTGCGTCTGCAATTGAAAGGTTTGAAGCTCCCATACGAGATTTTCCTTGCACTCCCTTATATCGTTACCATCATCGCACTTACCATTGCCGGACGGAACGCCTCTTATCCAGCCGCACTGTTGAAACCATACAAACGGGAATAGCGTATGGCAGCCTAAATCATATCAAATCTACAGGCATGAGGAAATCGCAGTTTTCCAAATGCCTTTTTTATCCCGTTTCCGAAATTATTAACATGACAATCAACCGTTGAGTACGCTATATGTATCACTTGAAATGTCAGACATCCAGCCGTACACTATAAGATATGTGTAATATTTCCAAACAATAAATCACGGAGGTAGTAATGGCTCAAAGCAAACCAGAAGCCGAGGTTGGTCACGAAGCATTAACGAACAAGTTGAAAACGCTTCGCGGTCAGATGAAAGCAGGTGGTGGAGAAAAAAGGATCGAAGCCCAACATGCAAAAGGTAAAATGACTGCGCGAGAGCGCATTGATGCCTTATTGGATGAGGGTACGTTCCAGGAAATCAATGGTTTGATGGTTAGCCGCCACACTGACTTTGGTCTGGATAAAGAGAAAATTCCAGGTGACGGGATCGTAGCCGGTTTCGGCAAGGTCAATGGTCGGCGTGTTTGTGTGTACGCCCAGGATTTCACTATCATGGGCGGTTCTTTCGGTGAAGTTGCCGGACAAAAAGTTGCACACATCATGGACATGGCAATGGATGCCGGTGTTCCAGTGATCGGACTCAACGATGGCGGCGGCGCACGCATTCAGGAAGGCATTTTCAGCCTTTACGCCTACGGCGAAGTTTTCTACCGCAATACAATGGCTTCCGGCGTTATTCCTCAGATTTCTGTAATCCTTGGACCCTGCGCAGGCGGCGCTGTTTACTCTCCCGCATTAACCGATTTCATCGTCATGACCAAGGGAATTAGCAATATGTTCATCACCGGACCCGAAGTCATCAAGACCGTCACCCACGAAGTTGTTGACGTTGAAACCCTCGGTGGCGCAATGGCTCATTCCTCCACAAGCGGTGTGGCCCATTTTGCTGCGGAGAACGAAAAGGAAGCCCTGTCTGCAGTCCGCGATCTGCTAGGTTATCTCCCTGCCAATTACAAAGAAACAGCCCCTGCAGCCGAAGTGTCTGATGATCCCTGGCGTATGGACAAAGAACTCGATACGATCGTCCCGGCCGACCCCTCCGTTGGTTATGATATGAAAGAGGTCATCAACCGCATTTGTGACCGAAATTCCTTCATGGAAGTAATGGCCAACTTCGCCCAGAACTGTATCATCGGCTTTGCCCGTTTGCATGGACAGTCGATCGGTATCGTCGCGCAGCAACCTTTATTCATGGCTGGCGCCATCGACATTGATGCTGCTGATAAAATGGCCCGCTTTGTTCGATTCTGCGACGCCTTCAACATTCCTCTGATCACTTTCTCAGACTCACCTGGTTTCTTGCCCGGTGTCTCTCAGGAACACGGCGGCATTATTCGTCACGGCGCCAAAATCGTCTACGCATTCTCCGAAGCCTCAGTACCAAAACTCACCGTCGTCACTCGCAAAGGCTATGGCGGAGCATATATCGTCATGAGCAGCAAGCATATCCATGCGGATATGGTATTCGCCTGGCCTGGCGCCGAAATCGCTGTCATGGGCGCTGAAGGAGCAGTCGCTATTCTTTATCGCAAGGAACTTGCTGAAAAAGCAGATTCTGGTGAAGAACGCAAACGGCTGGTTGCTGAATTTAAGGAAAAATTCTCCAACCCATATATTGCAGCCAGCGCCGGGTTTGTTGATGATGTACTCTTCCCGCATGAAACCCGCCCCAGATTGATCGCTGCGCTTGAGCTTCTGCGCGACAAACAAACCCATACTCCGGCCAAAAAACATGGCTGCATACCCTTATAGGCTAATCTCACCAAGGAGGTGTTACTTTGAGTGACTTTCAAACAGGCTTGGTCATTAGTGGTGTAGGACTTCTGGTCACCTTCACATCCTTACTGATTTTTATCGGGGTTATGGTTCTTTTGCAAAAACTCTTCCCGGTGAAAGTGGAGAAAAACGAAGGTCGACCAGTTGACGAAGTGAAACCGGCTGAATTAACTTTGGGATCCGAAGCTGGCGCCGAAGAGATCATTGCTGCGCTTGCCGCTGTAGCTTTTATTCGAGCGCAGCGCACAGGCCAACTTGGAGCCTCCCTGCTCTCAGGCCCCGGTCCTTATCGAACTTCTCGTTGACAAACCAGGAAAGATAATTTCGGAAATAGTAGGAGTAAAAAAAATGAGCAAAGAGTTACGCGTAAAAGTTAACGGAAAATCGTATGTTGTGGAAATCAGTGACTTTTCCGGGGGTCTGGCAAATGTAACTGTAAATGGTACACAGTATTCAATTGAAATTGAAGATGCGGGTGGTGCGGTTCTACAACCAGTGGTAAAAACAACATCCGCTGCAATCCCTGGTCCGGTAAAAGCTGCTCCTGTCACTGCAACTCCAGTTGCGATTGCGTCAGCCTCCAATGGGGATGTGATCTCTGCTCCGATGCCTGGAGTGATCCTGGATATCGCAGTTAAACCTGGTGACAAACTCGCAGCAGGTGCAACTGTCTGTGCTTTGGAAGCGATGAAAATGAAAAACATCCTCCGCACTCCACGCGAGGGAACCGTTGCCAGCGTTGAGGTCAGCGAAGGGCAGCGCGTCCCCTTTGGCGCCGTGATCATCCGGTTTGCGTGAGGCAGATATGGACCTTTCGAAACTACTTGTCTTATTAGACGCATTCAAAGAATTACATTGGCAAAATTTAATCATGATTGCTGTTGGCGGAGTGTTAATTGCCCTGGCTGTCATTAAAGAATACGAACCCAATCTTCTCCTGCCAATTGGATTTGGAGCGATCCTTGCTAACCTGCCACTTACTGGAGCAACTGAAGCCGGGGGTTGGTTAAAAACTCTTTTTGATGCCGGAATCGCAACAGAACTCTTCCCGTTATTCGTTTTTATTGCCATCGGCGCAATGACGGATTTTGGCCCTCTGCTGGAAAACCCCAAAATGGCGCTGCTCGGCGCTGCCGGACAGTTCGGGATCTTTATCACCTTACTGCTTGCGCTTGCCACTGGTATGTTCACACTCAATGAAGCCGCTTCTATCGGTATTATCGGCGCGATTGATGGGCCAACTGCAATCTACGTTTCGTCAAAACTCGCACCGCACTTGCTCGGACCCATTACCGTTTGCGCGTATAGTTATATGTCGCTTGTCCCCATTATCCAACCGCCTGTCATGAGATTTATGACAAGCAAGGCTGAGAAAATCGTCCATATGCCCTATACAATCAAGGAAGTGTCACGAGCGGTTCGGATCCTCTTTCCGATCACCGTAACTGTAATTGTTTCGCTGATTGCACCGAAAGCATCCCCGCTCATCGCATCACTGATGTTCGGTAATCTTATCCGTGAGTCTGGAGTCGTGGATCGCCTGAACAATGCTGCACAGAACGAACTGGCAAATTTAACCACGCTTTTCCTCGGTCTTGTCATAGGCTCGACCATGGAAGGGGTCAACTTTATTAAACCTACTACCCTTCTTATCCTTGCATTAGGTCTTTTTGCCTTTGTAATGGATACTGTGGGTGGCCTTTTGCTTGGTAAGATCATGTATGTGCTTTCCGGTAAGAAATTCAATCCATTGATTGGCGCGGCGGGTATTAGTGCATTCCCAATGTCCGCCCGCATTGTACAGAGATTCGGACAGGAATACGATACCAGCAACTTCCTTTTAATGCACGCTATGGGAGCCAATGCTGCCGGTCAGTTAGGTAGTGTTATTGCTGGTGGAGTTGTTTTGGCTATTATTGCCGGCGTTATGTAAGTACTAAAAATTGTTACAATAACTATTGGTTTTCAGAATCATTTGTACTACAAATTTTGAAAAGGAGACGGAAAAATGAAACTGCTCGATCTTACCATCCCGCTCGGAATCGGTACACCTGCATGGCCAACTTATGAACCGCTGCAGATTAAATACTTCAAAAGATTGGCCCCCAACGGCGCCAATGGTCAATTATTGACCCACTCCAACCATCTTGGCACTCATCTTGATGGTGAAATTCACTTCTACACCCCTGGCAGAGATATTGCCCAATTGCCATTGGATTACTTGGTTCATGATGCAGCAATTGTAGATTTGAGCGATGTGTGCGGTGATTATGACGTTTACACCAGCAAAATGATCACTGACCGGGTAGAAGTTAAAGAAGGTGACATCCTCGTTATCCATACCGGTTACCATCACTTTGGCTGGGATCAACCCACTGCTGATGAAGTTCGCTACATGGTCAAACACCCAGGTCCCGATCAGGAATTTGCCGATTGGGCGAATAAAATGAAACTGCGCTGGATCGCCGTTGATTGCGGTTCTGCCGATCACCCCATGAACACCATCATCCGTTCATGGATGCCCCGCCAGACGAAACAGGCTGAATACGTGTTCAAGAAGAAATTCAACAAATCCCTGGAAGAATTTTTCACCGAAGAGAAATATCAACTCATGCACATCGATTTATTCCCGAAACAGATCATCCATGCTGAGTGCTTTGGCGGTATGATCGATCTGCTGCTCAATCGGCGCGTGCAGGTTGGGTTCTTCCCATGGCGCTTTGTTGACGGCGAAGCCTCAATCGGCCGCGCTGTGGCTTTCCTTGAAGACAAAGAGTATGATGAGCTTATGAAAAAAGCCGAGAGCATGTCAAAAACAAAATTTGGTGATGTCTACGAAATCAAGCACGTTGAGAGCCTGAATAAGTTAAGCAAAGCCAACATGGCTTAAGCTTCCTGAATTATCAATATTCGTAAAAAGGAGAAATAAAATGAAATTCGAACTTCCAGAAAAAGCATCAGTCGAAACACTGCAAATCGACGTCCGAGACGTGGAAGCCCTTCTTCAGGGACCCGCGATGGATTTGCCCAAGTGGCCAGGCGCCCAGGTCAAATTAAAAGACGGCCGCACACTTTTCATCCGCGAAGCCCGGCTTGATGAAGCTCCAAAAATGATGGAATACATGAAACGCATCATGGAAGTGGATCACGACTTCTATGATATCGTTGGCGCCCGTGTATACGCCGAAATCCTTGGTTGGTATCGCCACCGGCTCAAAGATCCTTATACCCTCGTTGGTTTGATCGATGGTGTTTGGGCTGGTTTCGCAAACGGTCGTGTTATGAATGAAGACATAAATATCAGCCTTCACACCGTTGCGCTCGACCGCGGTGGACGCATCGGCGCCGTCATGTACTATGCCAAGGCTTACTATGCCTTCGAAATGATCAAAAACACCGAATGGTGGGCCACTTACGAATCCTACAATGGCTGGATGCGCTGGGGGCTTGGTATGGCTCAGCCTTCTTACCCGTGGCCCGATGTTCAACACGAACTTGGCGGCGCCCGTGTTTACTATGTCACCAAGAAGTACTGGGATCAGTTGGTCAAGAAATACGTTCAACAGATGGCCGGTGCTGAATTGGACTTCAATGTCCCCGATTCAGTCCGCAAAGTCAACGAAAACTTTACAGTCCCCGAAGGGATCAACGTCTAGTTTTAGACGAACTGGTTTTTAGAAGAGAGTCCTTTTCGGGCTCTCTTTTTTTTATTAGTCAGTTTTTAAGGTTGCCCAGGCTGCAAATATACCCATGCAAGTATCGACACCTGATGAGTGGCCAAAGCCCATAATGTATTTAATTTTCGTTTCGCTCAATTCTTTTTCGATAGCCACTATGTAGTCAACGGCATCAAGGAATATTTCCTCCGCCCAACCACGGCAAGCCGCTTCAATTCGATTCGCTGAGATTTTTGTGGTTTTTTGAAATGACATTTCGGTCAAAGACTCGCCTAAACTGGCAAAAAATGGGTTATTTTTGCCCATCGATTGATCGATTCTCGCATGGAACAGCATGAATCCCGCTAACCAGTCATCGCCTGAAGGGGTCAAACCTCCTCCCAGACCGATGATTGATCTTGCAGTGTCCAAACAATAAGTGAGATCTGAGATTTTGAAGCTTGACATAAAAGCCGTGGTAATATTTTTTATTCGATCCTTGGCAGAACCAAGTGGTTCAAGGTCAGTATCCCCGCAATTTCCAAGAAACAACCAGCCCTTTTTCGAGTCGTTTTCACACATTCGTCCAAGTATCAATTCAATTCGTTCAGCCTGAGTCCGGTCAGAGTTTGTGTTTTTTGGTGGCTGACTTGGTTGCCAAAGCTTTGCTCGGTGAACATCAATTACAATTTCATGCAGGGGAAACAGGATTGCGTTATCAGATACGGTAAATTCATCGCCTGCAACGACAGTGTTAGAAAGATCATTCATTTGCCTGACCTGTAAATTAAAAGGGCTTTTATAGCCAGCCCCGGTCAGAAACAGGATCTTATCCGCTGAATTGAGGAATATGCCCTTGGAGGTAACTCCGACTGCTTTGCCAGGCGCGCCAGCCCCGAGCGCTTCCAGTGCGAGACCGCCAATTTGAACAGCATTAAATACCTTTGTCATTGTTACCCTGACCCATTATTTATGAAAGACTGCCATGTTTCCCAACACTCCCCACGAGTTGAGAAATACATCATTTGGCACATCTGCGTATTTGCCGTTATTCAAATAACGAACAGAATCCTTATCGTAACCTGTAAGGATGACCACATGTTCATATGGAGCTACAGTCGCAATATTGCCTTGCTTGTCTGTGTATTCAACCGGTTCGCTATATTCCATATGTCCGATCACCCAAACAATAACCGGTTTTGATTCAGCCAGTTTTCGTTTGATTTGATCCAGTGAGTAACCTTTGCCCCCCTCCACATCTACTCCAAATTGATTAAGCAAATCAGCGACAGGTGTAGCATGGACACCGTAAGCCGCCGGCGGGATCTGACCCCAAGGTCCATTTACATCTCCGACGAAACCCAGATCAGGATTATCGGAATGTGGCAATCGAATTTGAAAATCATATTGATAAATAAGCACATCATAATAGCCTGCCAAATCTACCGCAGCGCTGGCTTCGCATCCTATTGAATAATATTGACGATTGCCATTAATATCTCGAATGTAATGAGAGGGAGGTAACACAAACTGCGTCGGGGTGGGCGGCAGAGAAGTCGGAGTCGGAGGAATAAATGTGTGCGTAGGTTGCGCAGTCTGAGTGCTTGAAAGGATCGCACTGATCGTTTGCGTCACACTTAGTGCGATATCAAATGTGGGAGTTTCATTTAATACATTATTCAGACTCCGGGCGTTTGATTTATTCAAGGTAGTAACTGCCGCTAAAGCCGCCAAAATAAACAATACGAGTGAGAATAAGAGATTGGTTGTTTTTCTGTTTTTCATCTGTAAAACACTCCACTGCCAATAAGTTGAACAATCATACCCGAACAAACATGGATTGACCAGAACAAACTCCTTAAGTTTATTAAATAAATACACTCCACAAAGGGAGTGTATAGTGCCGAGAACCAGGATCGGACTGGTGACCCCACAATTTTCAGTCGTGTGCTCTACCAACTGAGCTATCTCGGCAGTGGTTTCAATTCTACCCGGTCAAAGTGAGTTTGTCAAGAAAAACCTTAAAAAATTTTTCCCTCGATCAATCCAGTGGGATTTTATCCAATTCGAACTCGCAACATACCCCCCGGACACTCTGACAATAAGTCTCTCTACTCCCGAAGTATTTTCCACCGCCTGCCCAACTGAGCAGTTCCTGTACCATGCCTGAGAAGAAATTGCATTCCAATACTGAATTCGTCTCAGTCAAACCTGCTACTAAAACATGCCATGTTTTTGGTAACTCGTGGATTTCAGCGTTGATCAGCATTTCAGTATTCATAAAATTAAAAAGGTCAGACATCGCACGCTTCACCTTGGAGCGGGTGGGTAATAAGCGGAAGTCGGCACCTTTCCATCCCAGGAATTCGCCAGATTTCCGCATCCAGTAGTAAAATCCCGCTCGTCCTGCCCTGATTAGTATCCCGCGAGTAACAAGCTCGCCAAATTGAGTTGTCAAAATGTTTTTAAAAGCAGGCAGACCGGTGCGGGTTTCAGAGGTCTGAACCCTGGCAGCAATCTCGTTAAGAACTGCACATCCGAGGATTTCTTTAAGACCTTCTTGAATAAAGTCTTGCATTTCGTTAATTTGTATTCTTGATGAGTCCATAAATTAATCTGCTCGCTCTGTGATCAAGGTCATGACTTTCCCGAGTCCATTTCTTCGAGAATTCCATACAGTAGTTCCAATAAAATAGTTTTAACAGAACTCTTCTTTTTCGCGATGCATGGAAGTAATTTTATCGAAGGATCCAGTCGTAGTGCTACTCGAATATCCTCCACTTCCCAGGCGTCCTGACAATCTTGTTTATTTGCTGCAACGATATAAGGCGTTGGTGCATAGGCACGGAAAGTTTCAAGAATACTGCGCGCCTCTCTGAAGGTCTCTGGACGAGTGCTATCTATCATCACGATGAATCCAAGCATCCCCTCGGAAAGGATTTCCCACATAAAATCGAAGCGTTTTTGACCCGGAGTGCCAAACAAGAACAACACAAGGTCGTCATCCACAGTAATGCGTCCAAAATCCATTGCCACTGTTGTTGAGTTCTTGATTTTTTCTGCTTCTGAAGTGATCTTTTTTTCGGTCGAAACAACATCGATCTCACTGACAGAACGAATGAGCTCGGTCTTGCCTGCGTTAAATGGTCCAGTGACAACGATTTTTACAGTTTGTGTTTGCATTAGACACATTCCTTTAATTTTATATGGACCTGATGCGGTCTATCAAACGATTGACCAGTGATTTCTGTTCGGCGGGATCTTTTGTCGCTAACCTTCGCCCAGAGAGTGCGATCGGCGCTCCCCCTGGACGGATCAATTCTACAAGTCCGGCTTGCAGCAGGGCATAAACAACCTTCCGGATCTCAAGGTCGTTTAATTTTGTCGCCCGGGCAATCTGTTGTATGGTATTCTTGGGGTTAACATAAGAAACTACCCGCCACTCTTCAACGCTGAGATTTACATTGCGGATATTCATACCTGGTCGGTCTGTAAATTTTAATGCCATTTCAAGACTAGGAATCTCTTCTCTCAATTCTTCCATCTCATGAAGTTTTCTTGCGCCTTCAATGATCAAGTTTTCGAGGTTCAATCTCGCAGGTATTTTTTCATCCGGAGTTAGCTCACCTGTTTCAAAGCGAAAGAATCCTTCGCTCCAGGTAAATAACTGCCTGATAATCTCTGTCAGATAGACTTCAATCCCCGAAAATATTTGCTCCTGGTTTAGATATCCTGAATTGATCAGGTAAATGCCTTTTTCTTTATCAGACGAGTTCTTATACCGCTCTTGAAGCAAAGCTTCTTGGGTTGGATTAATAAGTGAGGCATTTACTAAAATTTGCAACAGATTGGAAGTATCTTGTCCGATAACCGCATAAGCAATCTTGCCCTCGCGAAAGATCACTTTAGAGATCTCGCTGGGTCCTTCAACGTAAAGAGCCCCGGTCTTTTTTGCCAGGTTGATGAGGTTTAGTAATTGAATAAATGAAAATTCCCGCAGATTGCCTTTTAAGGCCATGATTCCCTTTTATTAATACATGAGGCTTTAGAAATTATACTTAGAAGCAATAGCCACGTCAATTAAAATAGTCGAAATTGACAGGTCGAATGTAATAAACGTAGTGTTGAGTATAATCAATTTCAACCAAGTACTCAGGAATAAACATGCCCGCTCTTAAGAAAATGCTTTTATCTTATGACCTTGATCTGATTAACCGAATCTCCCGGTTCTGGGGGGTCGATCAAATGAACGCAGATTTTTCGACCGCCGTTAACAATTTGTTTAACGCGATGAATGACCCCGTTTTAGTTGTCGAGATACTCGACAGCCTGACTCAACCAGCAAAAGAAGCGTGGGCATTTCTTGGTGAGAACAACCAAAAAGTAACCTGGACAAATTTTTCACGCAAATTTGGGGGTATCCGTGAGTATGGACCTGCCAAACGCGAACGTGAAGCGCCTGAAAATCATCCTGTTTCTGCTGCCGAGACGTTATGGTATCGAGGGCTGATTGGTAGAGCATTTTTAAATATACCCCCTGAACCGAGAGAGTTTGTTTACATCCCGGATGAATTGTTGACCCTAATTTGGCAATCCAGGCAGTCCAATTCCCTGATTCCGGTTCGCCCTGTCGGAAAATCAGAGCTCAAAAAAGAGCTAATTGCAGATACCCGAATTCTTGATTATATGACAGATTGGCTTTCTGCACGTCGCATGAACCGTACATTGCCATCTGAAACCTATCAGCATTGGGGGATTCCTGAATCATTCATTAAAGCAATCGCAAACCAAACAGGGCTAATTGACAAAACCGGGGTTCCAGAAACCGAATCATTAAAACGGTTTTTCCTGACAGATCGGGCAGAGGTCATGCATGATTGGTTTACAAAATGGAAAAACAGCGCAACAATCAACGACTTAAGATTTCTGCCAGGTTTGGTTTTTGAAGGCGCCTGGCAAAATGATCCGGTCACGGCGCGCACGGTTGTGCTTGAAAACCTGCAAAACCTTGATCCCACATCATGGTATTGTCTGGCCTCGTTCATTAACTTGATCAAGGAAAAAAATCCTGATTTTCAACGTCCCGCAGGTGATTACGACTCATGGTTTATCAGAAGAACAGGCACTGAATGCTATCTTCGGGGATTTGAGAATTGGGATGAGGTTGACGGGGCATTAATAACCTCCTTCATCACAGGACCGCTATATTGGCTTGGCATGGTTAACCTCGCCTTTGGAATGGAAAATTCCGAAGTTGTGGCGTTCAAGTTGTCGAGTCGGTTTTTCACAAAGGCGTTAGAGCCAGCGGTTGTAAATATATCGATTAAAGAACCAATCATCAGGATCTCAACTGATCTTCTTTTTACGGTACCCGTTTTTTCATCACTCTCTTTACGATATCAAATCGGCCGGTTCTGCGATCTTATTTCTTCTTCTGCCGGTGAGACTCTTTATCAGGTCACGCCGACATCATTGATGCTGGCACAAAAGCAAGGGTTAAAACCCGGCCAATTGGTCCAATATCTCGAAAAGATCATTAAGACGCCATTACCAAAAACTCTTGCGCTGATGGCAAACCGATGGGAAAAACACGGACTCGAATCAACTATTGAAAAGAAAGTGCTTCTTCGAGCAGCGCATCCTGAAGTCATGCTTTCATTGCAACAGAACGCTCGCATTTCCAAGTTCATCCTTGAGGTACTAACACCAACGACAGTTATTATCGACAAGAGTGGTGTTGATCTAATAAAAAAAACGTTGATCGAGCTTGGAATTCTGACTCTGGTGGAACTGGATGTATAATTGTGAACGTTTCTAATCTGGTTAACTCCAGAAAACAATATTTTGCGAGGTGATAATGAACAAGCGATTGGATTGGATCCAGGAAGAGATCAATGCCCTGAAAGAGGGGGGGCTCTATAACCGTATTCGCACACTAGGTTCACCCCAGGGAGCATGGTTGATTGTAGATGGCAAACGGGTGTTAAATTTCTGTTCGAACAATTACTTGGGGCTGGCAAACCATCCTAAATTGGTGGAAGCTGCCAAAGAAGCCCTTCAGAAATTTGGTGTCGGACCTGGCGCAGTTCGCTCAATTGCCGGCACGATGGAACTCCACCTCGAACTTGAAAAACGGATGGCAAAATTCAAAGGGGTAGAAGCTGCCATCACATTTCAATCCGGTTTCTCCGCCAATCTGGCTGCCATCCCGGCCCTTGTTGGAAAAGAAGATGTGCTCTTCACTGACGAGTTAAATCACGCCAGCATCATTGATGGATGCCGCTTATCCGGAGCGCGAATAGTTAAATACGCTCACGCCAGCGCTGCTGATCTTGACCGAGTAATTACGGAGAATTCCGGCACTTACCGGCGCGGTTTAACGATCACAGATGGTGTTTTCAGTATGGATGGCGACTTGGCGCCTCTTGATGAGATATACGAAATCACAAACAAGCACGAGGTTATGTTAATGGTAGATGACGCCCACGGTGAAGGGGTTGTGGGGCGCGGTGGGCGCGGTATCGTGGACCACTTTGGTTTACACGGCAAGGTGGATGTTGAAGTTGGTACTTTCTCAAAAGCTTTCGGTGTCATGGGTGGAGTAGTTGCCGGAAATGCCAACATCATCGATTGGCTGCGCCAGCGCGGTCGTCCATTCCTTTTCTCTTCTGCGGCAACACCGGCGGACGTAGCTGCTTGTATTGCAGCAGTAGACCTGCTTGAATCTTCAACTGAATTGGTTGACCATTTATGGGATAACGCGAAATATTTTAAAGCTATCATGAAAGAAATGGGTTTCGACACCGGGCATAGCACCACGCCTATTACGCCAATCATGCTTGGCGAAGCTCCGCTTGCTCAACAATTTAGCCATGAAATGTTTGAAGAGAGTGTTTTTGCCATGCCGCTTGGCTTCCCCACGGTTCCTAAGGGCAAAGCCAGAATCCGTGTGATGATTTCGGCAGCCCACAGTAAATCTGACCTGGACCAGGGCTTGGAAGCCTTTAGCAAGGTCGGCAGGAAGTTGGGAGTAATAGAATAAGCAGAAAAGGTGTTGGCAAAATAGCCAGCACCTTTTCTTTTTATTTAATGAAATAATCGTTTACGTCGCCAATTGATTAAAGGGGCTGCAATTTTACGCATCCAGTATTTGATTACAATGATTGAAAGTAATTTTCCGCCATCCCGGTAGTGCACTCTCAACATCTCAGGCCAGCATCTATCATCTAAGCTTATGGTCTTGGCGTTAGAGTGTAAACGAAACTTCGCCCAAACCCGGCCTGGAAGGTAATCGAATGTGGTAATTGCTGCCAACCTCACCCAAAGATCGTAATCCATTGCAAAAAAGAACGAAGGATCTAATGGACGTACTTGCTTCCAAAGTTCAGCCCGAAAAAAAGCGGAGGGCTGAGGGATATGGACATAACCCCTGCGTAGTTTTCCTAGATCAGTTTGAGCGGCGTTGAACTTGCCAATGAGTCGACCATTTTCATCGATAAAATCCAGGTCACCATATACCATCCCAACTGCAGGATGGTTCGTCAGGTACTCAACAGCTTCACGAATTGCTCCGGGACTGTAAACATCATCCGAATTGATCCATGCCAAGATTTGTCCTTTTGCGCGGCTAAACCCTTTGTTTATGGCGTCTGTCTGGCCTTTATCAGGTTCTGTGACCCAATAAGCTATACGGCTCTCATATTTTTTGATCACTTCAACGCTGTTATCAGATGATCCCCCATCAATCAGGATATATTCGATTTGCTCGTAATCCTGTGATAATACTGACATTATTGTTTCCTCAAGGAATCTTCCCTGGTTAAACGATGGCGTTACGATAGACACTAGCGGCGTGGTTTCTTTCATCGATTAGTTTATTTGTAGAAGTGGATGGTCAAGGTCAAACAAGTAATAACCATCGCCTGCTTGATATGGATAACTCTTAAAAAGGTAGTCTTTCAAATCAGGCTGTTTGTCTAATTCACCAATAAGCGTGACCAGGAAGTAGCCTTTGCCAGTCGTCAATTCTTTGAAAAGTTGCAAGAATGCAGGGTCTGTGGCTCCGACAAGGGTCTTAATCGTTCTATCTCCAGCGGTCGGCCATAGTTTTGGATTTACATGACCCCAATAACTGATGCGGTAGCCATAATCGTGAGTTAGCGCGATCACTGAAGCATTCCCACCAATCTTTTCTCCCAGCTCAGTCCAGTATTGTGCTTCATGTCGATAACTTGAGGCGATTAAATCTCCGCGAATTTTCAGTAAGCACAAGCCCAACGAGAATATTAGAATAACCATCATGGAAACCCGTGCCAGCCAATGGCGATTGATCTCTTCCAGCTTTTCAAACACAATTGAAAATCCGTATCCAAACCCAAGCGCAAGGATGGGAATGAGGGGTAAGTGATAATAGTTATGAGTGTAGATATGATACGCAAACATAAAACCGTACAACAGATACCCCAGCCATAGACAAAAGTAGAAGATCCGGTCTTGTTTCGTCTTAATGAGGAAGAAAGCCAGTAAGCCGATTACCAGCGGGAAGTAATTGACCACTGATTTGATCATCAACAACCATTTTACATACCATTTTGGGTCAAGAAAGAGTTCGGGGAAGAACCGAGTGCCGAATATCGAGCCGGCATTTCCACCGATAGTTGCACTAATAATATTAAAACTTAAAGCAGGAAGAAGCGCAAGGAACGCCATTAAATATACATGTTTGTTCTTAATCCACTTTTTGAACCCCGTTGAAAGGACTAACCCTGCTAAAGGAATGCCTACGAAGAACGCTGCTGGCCCTTTAATAAAAATGGCAATTCCTGTAAATATGCCAGCCAGAATCGCAGGTCCAAGTTTTTGTTCCTGAGCCCATTTAACCTGATAATATAAAGCCCAAATCATCCACATGACCATCATGGGGTCAGGTTGAAAACTCCGGCTGCCAAAAACTCCAAAAGGTGTAAAAAGATAGACTGCCAATGCTGCAAACGCGCCGTTAACCGTCATCAACCTGCGCGACAGAAAGAAAAGCGGGATACCTCCGATGACCCAAAACAAGATGGAGTAGACTCGCGGAATGAGAATGTTCTCACCACCAACCAGCCGATAGGTTAGTGCGACCAGATTTTCAAAAACCGGAGGTTCAATCACAGGTTCGCTCTTGCCTGTTATGATCCCAAACTCGCGGTAATCCTGGGACATTGAATTTGTTTCAGGGGTATCCATCTGATAGTATAGACCACGAGCCATAATTAACGAGTGTAATTGCCGTGTCGCAGCAAAATCGAGAGGCAAATCGGTAAAATCAATCAACCGAACACCGACTCCAAGCAACAGGAAAACAACCAGTAAAATTACAACGATTGTCCTAGTTGGTTTAATAAACAGAACTGTTTCTGTTGAATTCGTATTAGACATCTAACACCTCAATCTATAAAACAAGTTAATTTAACCTTTTCCTTCTGTTTTCAATGAACCGTTCCTTTAGTCCGTCCAAACCCAATGGAGCAAAGAAGGCATATACCATACGATACCATTCTTGCTTCACCGTGGCGGGTCGCAGCAAAAAGCTCTTCCAGTATGCCCGAAAGGCGGCCGAATATTCTTTCGCCTCCAACAGGTAAAAACCATTCAGACGTTCAGCTCCCGCCCTGATCATTCGTTGGTTCGGGTGAAAATAAGCATCAAACGCTGGAGTTTCTTCCATCCATTGGACGATACGTAAGGCTTCTTTACCAAATTCAGCTGCCTGCGCCAGATTCTTGCAGCCTTCGTGATAATGTGCTGTTGCCCATAAACGCGGTATGTATTTCATGCCTGAGGTAAGCGCAAGACGAAGCCAAAGTTGGTGGTCTAATAAGTAATGGTACGATGAATCCAGTAAACCGACTTTTTCCAGCACGTTTCGCCGCATAAACACGGCTGGTTGACCAATGATGTAAAATGACATTAGCTCGCGGAATCCCCAATCCCCATAAGTAATATGATTGAGGATTTTCCCGTGCCGGTCCACTACGCGCACATTTCCAAAAACAAAGCCGGCTTCAGGATGATCGATCAGCGCTTGAACCGCTTCACTGACCGCGCCTGGAATATAGTAATCATCCGAGTTGATCCAAGCTATCACGTCCCCCCGAGCGCGTTTTAGACCCTTATTGATCGCTTCAGCTTGACCAGAATCTTTTTCAGAAACCCACCATGAAATTCGTTGGCTGAATTTTTTTATTATTTCAACACTACCATCATTGGAGCCGCCATCCGCGACTAAGTATTCGATATTTGAATAGTCCTGATCCAATACCGAGCAGATCGTTTTTTCGAGAAATGACGCCTGATTGTACGAGGGAGTAATAATTGAAACAAGTGGAAGCGAGGACATTAGAATAGCGTCTCGAATTTTACTTTGGGGAAAACAGTCAATTTTCCATCTACCGTAGCATCCAGGATCTCGCGCCCGTCTTTTTTGTATGCCTCACGTGCCATTGTATAGGCCAATTCGTTGGTTTCGGGATCGGGCAACTGCCACCTGAACCCCTTGCCAAAATAATCAGGGTTGAAATGGTTAGGATCATCACCTGCTGAGACGACCGTTGTGTTTGGGGTGCCCTTTGTTGTGTAATTGTGATCAACGCCAATTAAAACGACTTGTTTAAACCCAAGGTAATAAGCCAGTTGCATCGCCACAAAAGTAACAGTCGCTCCTTCCCAAAGCCTTCCGGCCGCATTGCCATTAAACCTCGGAAGGATGTAGGAAGTGTAAAGATAATGCAGGTTTTCAGAGGGTTTCACCCATTTACGTCCACGCCAGGAGATAAAAGAAGGGATCGGTAAGGTGCGGATATCTTCTGCGCATTGTTCTATTACCAGATCATTCACTGTGAGAAAACAAGAGGTCGTAAAACCCAATTCCGGGAAAGCCATATAAAAACGGTTCATCCCAATGCTATAAACTTTTTGCAATTTTTGCAAATCGGTGTTTTTCAGGCTTGGGCCGTTTCCAACAATGATACACCTTTCACCTCGTTGCGAATCTCTCATTGCTTCCAATTTCAGAATAGACTCCCTGCGCCATGGATGCAAGCGCGATGCAGGCCATTCTGAAGCAGTGATTATTTCATCCTTTGTGTTGCGTAAAAAATTGATAAGTGGGTCAGGAAGTGTTTTTAGAATCGCTTTTTTCATTCGTTTACTCTGTACTCAACCTTGCCGTAGCTCCTCCATCTACAACCAGTGCTTGGCCGGTCATAAATGATGATTGAACGCCATCTGCAAGAAAATAAATTGCATGCGCAATTTCATCCGGAGTACCAATCCGGCCATTAACCGTTTTTGCAGCCAGATTATCCAACCTTTCGCTAACCGAAGGACCTGAAAGGTGGCCTCGTTCAAGTCCGCTGCGCAGCATGGGAGTATCGACTGCGCCGGGCAGAACCGCGTTCACACGAATGTTATTTGGAGCAAATTCTATCGCCATCGCACGAGTCAAAGCCAACAATCCGCCTTTGCTGGCAGCATAAGCCGCGATATTAGCGGAAGTCTGGATGGCATGGACCGATGAAACGTTAACAATTGCCCCACCGCCAGCCGTGCAAAGTAATGGGTGAGCATAGCGCGCCCCAATAAAGACCGGACGCAAATTAGTGGCAATCACATGGTCCCATTCTTCAACAGTTGTCTCCACCAGAGGTTTAGAAATTTGGACTGCCGCATTGTTTACAACCGCATTTAATGAAGCAGTGAATTGTTTCAGTTTGTCGTAAACAAAAGCGAATTGGTTCGACTTGGAGATATCCGCCTTGATAAACAATCCATCCACCGGAAAACCTTCTCCAAATTCATTACAGTCTACACCAATGATACTCCAACCCTGAGCCGCAAACAGGTTGACAGTAGCCCGTCCAATGCCGCCAGCGCTGCCTGTGATTAAAACAATTCGCTTGTAATCTTTCATGGTCGCCATCTCCTTTTAGGCAGATTGCTGCCATTTTGACAAATCATCAGGTTTAATGCCTAAACCTTGCAGTAAATTATGGATCGTATTCCAGTGTACGTTTTCCCACGCAGCCGGGCTTGAATTGGAATTATGTGGAGCAAGTAAAACATTTTCCATTTTTAATAATGGTGAGCTTGCGGGGATTGGTTCTTGTTCAAACACATCCAATGCTGCCCCTGAGATCTGGCCAGCTTGAAGCGCTTCAACCAACGCGTTTTCTTCAACAATTGGACCTCTGGCAGTATTGATTAGAACAGAGGTCGGTTTAATGTAACCAAGGGTTGATTTATTGATCAGGTGATAAGAAGTGGGATTGAGATCGCAATTTACACTCACAAAATCAGATTGTTCGAGCAATTGCTGAAGTGAGACGTTTTTTACCTGGTTTTCCAGCAAGAAATCCCGGGGTATGGGTTGAATATCTGTGCCGAATAAAGTCATTCCAAACCCGCGAGCGCGCCTCAGCACTGCCTTACCAATATTGCCAACCCCTATCACACCCAATGTGCATTCAGAGAGCGACCTGCCTGGAATTTTTTTCCATACACCAGTTTTGACTGCCTTATCCATCCATACTTGTTGACGAGCAAAAGCAAGTATGTATCCAAGCACACTATCCGCGACAGGTAACGTAAATGCATTTGGAGTATTTAATAATTGAATGCCTAAATCTTCACATGCCATCCTGTCGATAGAATCGGTTCCTGTTCCCCATTTGGCGATCACCTTAAGACGCGGAGAGCATGTTTCCAGGACTTTTCGCGTATATCTGTCGTCGCCGCAGATTGTTCCGTCAAATTTACCAGCATATTTCAGCAGGTCAGATTCCTCCAGACGCTCACGCACGACCGGTGTGATCAAGTTTATTGTGAAATGTTTAAAAACGGGTTGAAAACGGTCTAGAAAAGGTAACATATAGGGCGCGGTCATCAGCACGTCTGACATTCTCAATCCTTTTATATTCAATCTGTTTTAAACAATTCAATTATAACGGTCAAACGCGGGTATCACAGGCACGTTTTACGCAAGAAATATTTCTCTTTATTGGTTCATCTGATATTTGAATAAAGTAAATTGTTCGAATCCACGAATAAAACCGATTTCGATTAACCGATTCTGGAAAATTTCATCATAGGGGTCAGATTCCAATAAAACATACGGCTTGCCGTAAACATAATTTAAGGGAAGTTTATCAAGGAATGCTGTGGCTGTGCCAGTTTTCAATGCATGAAAGTATTCCGCGCTATTGATCAATCCATCAAGATTTATTATCGTTCGGTTCTCTATGAAATAGGCGACCATCCCTCCGCCCGTCATGCCGATATTTGCCCCTTCTTCCGTATAAAACTCCACTTCTTTGATCTCCTGCAGGTATTCAGATTGTTTTTCCTCTGAAACATGAAATGGCGAGAGCCTTAATATGTAAGATATATGAGAATATACAAGACTGACTGCCAAGAGACTAACCAGGAAAGGCGAGAAATTAATTCTACGTTTTGGTTTATCGATCAAGGTAAACAACCCATCCAGCAAAATACTTCCAATAACTACCAAGGTCAGCATCTCTGTAATCCAGTACCAACCGCGCGTGTGTGAGTAACCAGTTGCTGTGTAATAAGTGATTTGGATTAAGCTACCGATTAATGCAGCAGGAACCAGCAAAGCGAATGTTTTCCGCGCCAATCGGCCATTCTCGGTTCGCATAATTATGAAGAATAAAACAACCAACGCAATCAATAAAATGCCGAAAATTAGTTGGCTAGCCTGCGGATTTTGCCAACTTATTCTCTTCGCAATACTGGAAGCGGCGGTATATATTTTTGATGTCGCTAATGACCAGGGGCCATAATTATCTGCCGGACTTAACCCAAGGACTGAGATGAGAGTGTTCGCATGAGAATAGATGGTATTCGGCATCGTACTCCACCAATGTTTGATCTGCCCACTGATTGGAGTAAACGTGCCAAAGGTAAGTTTATTGAAAGTCACATAACTCCCCAATAGAACCGCAATGGGGAAACCATAAGATAGACCACCAAGAATAATATTATTCCAATTCCGTTTCGCCCATTTACCGAATAATGAGAACGGATTCTCCCTCGCAGAAGGAACGGTGTTCTTGATGAACAAATGGATTAATGCCACAAGCAAGAACCCGATTGCAACATCGAAGATCACAACTGATTTCGAAAACATCCTGGTTATTTCTAACTTATACATGCCGAAAAGAATCGCATACTCAAACCCAAACGACAAAGCCGTTGCAATTGAAACTCTAAATATTGTCATAAATCCGGTTTCATTAGTAGAACGTGTATACAAGCTTGAAAAAAAGAAGAATACCGGTTTGATTAAGACTGATACTGCTAACATTGGATAAATTGAATACGAATTAAGAACTACACCTTCAGAGCCCAGTCGTATCGTCCATGCAGCAAGGACAGAAAATGAAACCGCTATAAGGTCGAATATCACAAGAGTTGGGATTTTTTTGATTTTCATAAGCAGGAATACGCCGATAATCCCAACCAGGAAGACATTATCCAACCGCGATAGTATCGTAAGCCCGCCTACAAGACCCATCACAGCCAATTCTCCCAAGGTCATTAGCTCACCTTCTGGTTTGTTTAAATATTTTGTTGCTAACAACAATAGTAAAACAATGAAAAATGCACTAATTGAGGATTCCATCCCGTGCGCGGTTGATGTATCAAAGATGGAAGGATACAACGTCCAAACCAAGGCGCCAACGATTGCCGCACCAGGGTGGAGCACTCTTTTCAGCATCCGGTACAGCAAAACACCGGTGCCAGCGTTGAATAGTGCGCTGACGATAACCAGCACCCGAAGGGGAAGCAATAGATTGAATTTTGAAAGCCAGAAGACGCCAAGACTTACCACCATCCATAAAGGGTGAAATCCGTTGGCAAGGTTAATCTGATCAAAGGTAAATCCATGCCCCATCAGAACGTTTTGCGCGACTTTGTAATAATAAAACGCATCGTCTATGTTATACCAGCGCAGCAAACTGTTTGCAGGCGTTATTGAGACATATACGCCTCCTGCCAGAGCGAATAGTCCCAAACAGATTTGGATGATCACGTTTAACCGTTTACTCACTTGTCACACACAATCCCTATTCAGATTTCCGTGCTTTGATCATTAGTTCAACTATTTTGAAATCAACTTCCTCATCAATGTCCCAGGCTTCTTCCGCATCAATTTCGAAAAGGTAGGGGCGATCACCCAACCGGTTTCGTTTTTGCATCAATGTATCACGGGTGAATAGATACATACATGAGTTTTCTTCATATACTGGCGGCAAATCCTGGGTCTGCAGCAATATATTTGGATTGTGATTTAACGCCCTTCCCAAACCATCCCACAAACGCGTTTGCAGGCGAGTTACCGAAAAAAGCGAATCGTAAGAAGGAAAGAGTTCGGTGAGGGTCTGAATGGCTTTCGAGATCGTTTCTGATTTCAAAAGTGGATTTGTCGAGTGCGTTTGCAAGAAGAAATCAGATTCCACAATACTGGTATCGTACATTAAGATCTCATTCATCGAGATTGCATCAGCCCGCAGCGCTTCCGGGCGCAGGGCACATTCCACTGAGGGGAAGTGCGCTTTAATGCCATCAATGATCTCACTGCTGTCGGTATCAACCAGGATTTTCGACAACTCAGGAACAGATAACAAAGTTGTCAGAATATGCGCGTAAAGAGGCTGCCCGTCCAAAGGTCTGAAGTTTTTGCCAGGCACCCGTTGCGAATGATGTCTCATCGGTACAAGTGCAGTAATAATTTTTTGCATATAAATCTCCGATTTAAACTAAACCAATTTCTAGATTCAACTTCAAACAACGCATTTGAGTGGCAAAAAGTGAGACTGTACCTATCCGCCAGTGATCACCGACATGAGGTGGATACGCTCACCATTGCTCGGTGAATTTCCCATGATCATGGCAGGAAAAGCTAAATCTCCATTTATTACAAACATGTTAGAACTCAAAAATGTCTCGCCATCCGGCGCGATTAACACGCCGATTAAACCCGGAAATTTTGAGGCTAGAAGTCTTACCAAATCCTGATAAGTTGATCCTTGCAGTATATCAAGAACGATCTTATTCTCTTTTGTTATCGATTTTGCGACACCCGTAAACTCAATTGTTACTTTCAAGTGAGATTTTCCTTCCAGTCTTCATTAATTATACTGAATAGGGTCAACATCTCTTTTTGTTTTTTTGTGAGTGACCATCAATCGCGGATAATAAAAGGCGTTTTTTAACTGCCAGGTTAAAGGACCAGATTGTTTATACCCTTGATAGGTTCCTGAAAATTGAGACCAACGAAAGCGGACAATTTTGAATATATTACGGGAAAATTTCTTTGCCTCTATCGCTGCGCGCCAGTCGCTTATAACGTTTTGCACGAATAGTTTAACAAGATCCCGTTTGGTAAATTTCTCGTTTTGATAAATTTGCTTAAATGCCATACCTTCACGTCTGAACCGATTAAATATTCCCGAGGTAGATTCATTATGGATATGGATGATTTCTGCCTCTGCAACATAATTAACGTGTAATCCTAGTTCCTGAACCCATTTACCCCAGGCTAAATCTTCCAACCCGGGCAACAATTCATCATAGGAATGATCCTCCCATAGGGAACGCCGGATAGCTGCGTTGGCGTTATTACAAAACGGATACGCCTGATGATTGGTGGAATGATCCGGGAACAGGTGGTGGAAGTACTGTGATTCTGAAAAATGCGTGCTCTCTGAACCGCGCTGTTTTCCATAGGTCAGAGCAACTTGAGAATCTTTAAAAGGCTCAAGTAATGTCTCCAACCAATCCGGATAAACAGGATAAACATGCGCGCTCGCTATGACAACAAGATCAGCACGGGCATGAGCGATACCCAGGTTGAGCGAACGCCCAAAGGTAAATTCATGCGGTTGGATCTTTACCAACTCCACTTGAAAGCCATTTGTCTCTTCAATTGTATGGTCAGTTGAACCCGAATCAACGAGGATGATCTGCACATTCTTTAGAGTTTGCTCAGAAATTCCGGTTAGCAATCGGCGGATATGTTTTTCTTCGTTATAGGCGCGGATGATGATCGAGCATGTCGGTTTAGGGGTCATGACTGGCGTTGAAACTCACTTTCCTTAAGAATTCCATCAGTTAATAGACGCATAGTTTCAGAATTTTCAGGCAGTAAGTCCTTAGCGGTAAACTCGTTGAGTGTTACGTACCCTTTCCATACTCCGTCTTCTTTGAGATATTCACCAAATGGGAGCGAAGAAAGGAATAATTGTGAATAGAGGAAACGCCTGGCATTTTTTTGGTATTCGGCTGGAATTGAAATTTCATCAATTTTGATGAATTTTTCCAGCACGGACTTGTACTCGGCTTGAGATTGCGGGAAGAAGGCGGTAGGTATTTGTGTATACCGCGCTTTTCCGGCAGTAAGAACTGGCTTTCCAATCAATGTGGCTTCAAGACCAATGGTCGAATTGTAAACCATGACAATGTGAGCGCGTTGGATCAGATCATAGGAACTGATGTATTGGTCTGAATCTACAAATATCACATTCGGCAGATCCAACATCCCGTGATTTTTTACCCAATCGGCGACACTTTCACGGCTCTCTTTGCCCTTACGGGATTCATCCGGATGAGCGCGGATGACAAAAAGTGATTCGGGGTGGTCAAGAACTGTTTGAAAAACCACATCCAACCATTGGAACATATCCTCGAACATTGTATTCGCGTGAACCTGACTGGTATCAAAGATCACGTTCGTAAAAACCGGAATGATCCTCTTGTACTGATTAATTTTTCCAACCAAAGAATCATCCAATTTTTGCATTTCTGGCCAAAAACGGATGCCAGCCATGGTGAAGTTGCCGCTAAAGCGATGGCTGAGATATTCATCCAGGCGTTTATCCATTTCAGGGGTCAGTTGGAAATCAGATGGTATATCCATTGGGTAAGCAGTAGCTTCACCCGCTGTAAAGAAGGCGGAAAAAGGTTGAATGCCTACTTCATGAGTTATGACTCGGATGCCCTTGTTCAAACAAACCTGCCGAACCGCTGCCTCCGGGAAAAACATCCCATTAAAAACAACGACCGCTAGAGGGTTGGTTTCTTCCACAAGCGCATAGAACTGCTGATAAACATTCCATGCCGACAGAATAAATGACTTCAGGAAAGAACGGGTTTGAATCTCCTCTTTTAGATTATTCCTGCGTAATACCCAGCGCAATGAATTGACTGCCCAAAATCCTAGCGGTTGATCTTGATAGGTGAATTTTGTCAGTCTTTCAACGTTGAAACCTTCCAATTCACCAATTAAAGTCTCGTCAGGTTCATACTCAAACCATTTTACGGCTCCACCAGTGAACAACTGTTCGCTCTGGTGAATACATTTTTTACAAGGTGGAGCCTGCTCAATGCGGTCACGATTGCTGCCAAGCACACAGCGCTGCAAACCAGCCCGGCATAAAAAATGGATGACCGGTACGCCTTGCGCTCGCAACCCCAGACTGGTTAAATAGGAATAAGCGGCATTCTGACTGACCCCAACCAAGCGGGTGGATGCATTGAAGAAGATAACGGGGCGCTGGTTCTCTCGTAATGGAGAGAGACTCACAACTTGCGCAGTCAGGCGCTTCCAGCGTTGGTTACTTGTTTGATGCACCCAACGCTGGTGAATGGAATTTTTAATGCGTGGAACAATTGATAAACCCAAATCTTAAACCCTGCGTAATTTTTTCAGTGAAGAGATCTCACTATCGTAGACTTTTTTAATTCCATCCCCCACCGCCATTTCAGTCACACGGATGTATTTGACCAATTTCTCAAATCCTCCCGGTTCAACGGATGCGGCCTGGTCTGAGCCCCACAGGGCACGGTCAAGCGTGATGTGGCGTTCCACCATACAAGCGCCCAGCCCTACTGCAACTGCTGAGGTAACCAAACCCACTTCGTGGCCTGAATAACCGATCGGACAGTTAAACGTTTTGCGCAAGGTATCAATCATGCGCAGGTTCAATTCAGCCGGATCGCATGGATATGTGCTGGTGGCATGCGTAAGAACCAGATTCCCTTCACCAATAAAATTCACCGAGGCATGAATCTGTTCCAACGTGGACATGCCTGTGGAAAGGATGAGGGGTCTTCCAGTATTGCGTAAATGTTTGAGTAATTTATGATCGGTTAATGACGCGGATGGGATCTTGTAACAGATCGGATCGTATTTTTCCATAAAATTAACAGCTTCTTCATCCCACACAGAGACAAACCATGCAATCCCTTTTTCCCTGCAATATCGATCGATCTCATCGTATTCTTTTTCGCCAAATTCCGTCTTGATGCGGTAATCCAGGTAGGTGATATATCCCCACGGTGTCTCACGCATTTGGTTGCGCTGCTCGGGAGGAACGCACAATTCAGGAGTACGTTTTTGAAACTTTACAGCGTCAACCCCGGCATGTTTGGCAGCGTCAATCAATCTCTTTGCGTTATCAATGTCGCCGTTGTGGTTTATTCCTGCTTCAGCGATGATATACGCCGGGTGTCCATCTCCGACCATCTGATTGCCAATGCGAATTTCACGATTCATGAAAAGTCTCCTGTTATGAGAGGTTTTTAAGCGGATAAAAAGCTGCCGACCAATTGCATGTCACATTGCTCTGTGCACTTGATGCCTGGTCTAAGGTTAAAATGATCATTCCGAAAACGTTTATATTTATCACCATTCCAGATATCGTAAAGTGATTCGGTTGCTGAATCGCCAAGGATGATCTCATTGTTGAAATCTTCAACGCATTCCACAGATTCACCGTTCGATTTAATGGTCATGGATGACCAGGGAAACTGACAGAACTCGATCCAGTGAATAGATTGGGTCTGTTGTTTGTTATCTTCATACCACTGCTGATCCTGACTCTTTAGATATACATATACATCTAAATCTTTAAACGCCTCTTGAAGACGTTCGAACTCGTCATGCTGCCAGGGTTTATTCAGGTTGATCATGGTAATTACAATGGTAGTCTTATAGTTTCGTTGAGCTTTTAGTTCGAGAAGTTTCAAAATATTCTTGTAGGATTCTGTGAAGTTTGAAGCCTGACCTCTCACTTCCTTGTGGCGCAGATCATCTACACTTTCAATGGAGTATTTCACGTATCCTAAACCATTCTCAAAGGTCTCGATGGTTCTCTCCATATTGATATTCGCCGGGTTGCACGAGAAGTAGCTTTCCAATCCCCGCTCGGTCATCCATTTTACGTATTGGGGCATGCTCTTGTCTAATAACGGGTCGCCATAGCCATGAAGCACGATCACCCGCGGGATCACATAAAGGAAATAATGATTCTCGTTCATTTCGTTCTTTTTAATACCATAATTCTTCACCGCAAAATCTTCCCAGCGTGACAACTGCTCGACGCTGAACGGTTCAAGTTGATCGATGACCTTCTTAAACAGATCGGGTTTCATGGTCTCGATGGGACGGGTCATAATAGTTGTGCGCGGGCACATTTCGCAGTGCATATTGCAAGCGTTGGTTGTTTCAATATTATAGACAATTGGTTCGGGGGAACGATAAGATTCTAGTTTTTCAACCAAATATTCTCGTTCTATTTTTTCGCCGCTCATCAAGCGTTTTTTTAGCTCGTAAACTTTCATATAAAATTCGACATCAAACATTAAAAACTCCTCATAGAGTTATTTCAATCAAAAATAGCTGGAAGTCTATTGTAACCGAGAGAGAAGAATATCACAAAGCTCTCTCACGGCTCCATGGCCGCCCGTTTGATTAAGTACCAGATCGGCCCGTCGCAGCACATCAGGGTGTGCATCTGCTGGACAAACCGCGAAGCCAACAATTGGGAAGCATGGCAGGTCATTGGTATCATTCCCGATGTAGATCACCCCATTGGCCGTAATCGATCTTTCACGAATGACCTGGCGCAGCGCAGCTGCTTTGTCATCCACTGCCTGCAGGACTGGGATTCTCAGCTTTTTACACCTTGCCTCTACCACTGGATTCCGCTCTTTCGAAATCACCAGGCAATCGATGGCTTTTTTTTCACGCAAGAGAGCAAGCCCCAAGCTGTCGCTGCGGTTCGCAGAAATCATCTCTTCGCCTTTTTCATTCACCCATACGCGGTTATCCGTGAGAACTCCATCAAAATCCATGACGAGCAGCGCTGCATTTGAGGGGAATGACCTGCGTAACTTGGCGGGGTCAACCATCTGCAGCCCGCCTTCTTTAACCAGCCACTCGGCTTGAATCCAGTCTGCCTCAGTATCAATATCCACCGTGAAACGCGGATCGATCACCAACGGCATTACGACCGACCCGCTCATCGAATTCTTTTTTATTATCGCTTGCGGTCTAATCGCATCGATATGCCCGGTCTGCCAAAAGACAGTGGGCAACTTTTGACGCGGGGCGTTATAGACTTCCGGGATCCCCTCAACGCCAATCAGAGGACTCATGTGCCCGCTGATTGTATCAATACGCCACATCTTGTACGGGTTCTGTCCAGACTCTACCACCCCGCGAACTGAATCCGCTTCAGGGTGCGAGAGCAGAATGTTTACAGCATCATCCAAACACGCAAGCGGTCTGATCGGTGAGGTGGGTCGCAACTGCACCACAACATCGGGCCGATATCCTTCATGCTCCGCAAGCCACTTTAAAGCATGTTGGAAAACGGGCAGGTCTGTGGTGGTATCCTGGGCAAATTCATCCGGACGCAGAAATGGGGTCTCAGCGCCGTGCACTCTCGCAACCGAAGCAATTTCTTCATCGTCCGTTGAAACGATCGTGCGTGTGACGGTTTGGGATTGCGTGCCTGCCCTGATGCTGTAGGCGATCAATGGATAGCCTGCAAAGTCACGTATATTCTTGCGGGGGATACCTTTCGACCCGCCTCTAGCTGGGATGATTGCTAATACTTCTGGTTTATTTACCATGCCGTCCACCCTCCATCAACCACCAGGTTGGCTCCTGTCATATAGGAAGAAGCTTCTGAAGCCAGGAATAACAGAGCACCGTTCATTTCATCTTTCTTCGCCATCCGCCCGAGCACCGCGCGAGAGGAATAATTCTTGACAAATTGTTCCTCGTGACCGTTTTCTACACCGCCGGGAGTTAACGCGTTCACTCTGATGTTCGTTCCGGCGTAATAAGCCGCCAGATAACGGGTCAATCCTAAAATGCCAGCTTTTGTGACTGAATAGAAAACAGGCTTGAAAGTCTTATGCTTGCCAGTGTTCTCATAGACGCGCTGGTCAGGCCCGACCAAACCATAAGTTGAGCACAAATTGATGATTGATCCGCTGTTCTGTTTAACCATTTGCTTTGATACTGCCTGGGAAACTAAAAAAGGTCCGGTCAGGTTTACATCCAAACCGTCGCGCCAAAATTCGAGCGGGTAATCTTCAAAAGCGTTGTTGTAATACCGCGGGTGAGACGGATCAAATTTAGGGTCAAGCGCCGCACTGTTAACCAGCACATCCAGCCGGTTGGTTTCAGCGATGATCTTCTCGACCTCGGCATGAATGGATTGCGGGTCAGTCACATTGATCACAACACCCGAGACCTTTCCAGCAAGCCCTTTCAGGGTAGAGATAGCCCGGTCAATCAATTCAGGGTTTTGGTCTGACAGGTAAACAGTCGCTCCAGCTTCCGCCAGGGTTCTGCAAAACTCGGTGCCCAGTAGTCCGGCTCCACCGGTTACAAGCGCGACCTTGTCTGTCAGTGAGAACTTATCGTGGATCGTCATGCATTCACTCCATTCAAATCAAAAAACGTATTAATGTTTGCTCTGCAGAAGACCGATGCACGGCTTCAGCCATTTTTAGAGCAGCAATACCATCTTCGAGGGAGCAGACAGGTTTTTCTTGCCTATAAACAATAGCAAGAAAATGGCTCATTTCATCCATAAAAAGCTGATTACGCTCAAACCCAGCCGGGGTTGAGGCCTCTTCCAAAGATTGATTTTCCGCGTTGTACAACCTGGCAGAGCCTTTCGCATTATCCCATTCAATCGTTCCTTTAGAGCCAACAATTTTTAAGGTATGCTCAGGAGGGCGTTGAACATAATCAAGATGGACGGAACTAAGCACGCCATTTTGGAATTGAATACCAATTTCCGCCGTATCCTCTACTTCGAGTTCCAGTCCACTTTGAGAGGAAGTAAATGCCCAAAGGTTTTTCGCTTCTCCAAAAAGCCAGCGTAGATAATCAAGCGAGTGGCTGAGCGTGTGAACCGCGCCTCCGCCAAGGTCAACCCGGGCGCTGTAGCCTTTGCGATAATCTTCCCACGGGTGCCATCCTGGCAGATATTCTCCCCAATGCGCACGGCTTGAAACCGGTCTGCCTATTTTTCCGTATTCCAGCCATTGTTTGATTTGGCGCAGTACCGGATGGAAACGGAATTGAAACCCAACTAATACCTGACCACCACCCAATTTTATAGCAGTTTGCAATTCCTTAACTCGTTCCATATTGTGAGAAACTGGTTTTTCCAAAAGGATGCTACAACCCGCCCTAGCAGCCGGGATGGCTACTTCCAGGTGCAGCGAGGTAGGGTTTGAGATGATGACCGCATCAGGGTGATGCGCAAGCCCCGCTGAAATATCAGTTTCGACTGGGATACCCAAAATATCGCTCTCTGGCAATGTGGAGTGGTGAGACCGCAGCAACACGAAATCCGTTTCACCCAACGCTCGCAAATTGTTTAAGTGGCGTTTACCAATCGAGCCGAACCCGGCAATCAGCGTCTTCATTTTAAACAAACTCTACGCTTCACAATTCTCCAATGCAGAGACGTCCTTATTATAAAACAAGTAATCCTGTTTACTTACCTGGTAAGTCCCAGGGCATACGTCCTGTATAAAACCTCTATATATTCTTCAGCAGCAGCGAATACAAATACTCCGCTGTCCGTCTGCCGGCGCTTCCATCCAAAAAAGTAATTTCATCCTTGATGAACTTGTGTCGATGCTCAGCATCGTATGCAGGATCTGCCAAATAATGGTTCACCAATGTCTTTAAGGTTTCAGCGTCAAAGGCAACTCTGCCAGCTTCAGCCTGCCGGAATCGTTGATGAGTCGGCCAATCGCCGATCTTTGAAAGTTTCAATGAGAATTTTCCAGACTTATTCCATCCGCCGGGCGTGTCGATACAAATGCTGACGATCGGGCGGTCATGGATGGCAGTCTCGACGCACATGGTAGAGTAAACCGTTGTAAACACATCTGAATATGCCATCATCGAGGTTTTTTCAGGCATATCTTCACCAGAGTAATAACCCATATCACCGCCCAGCGCCACCGGTTCAACAACATGCACATGCGGCAGCGTTTGCGCCAGTTGACGCACATGTTCTCGTTCCGCCGCATATAACGGTTCATCCATAAAGTGATTGGGATGCAAACGGATGAGTAATTGGCACGGTTCGGCCAATGCATCTTCAGCAACCAGTTTCGCCAGCCCCGCAATATTCAAATAGTTTGGTGCAAAAGTGATGAAACTGGAAGCGTAGCCGACCAGTTTGCGTTTTGGATCGAGACCATGCATCTTGTAGTACTCGTCACGAGGAATCAACCATTCCTTACGGAAATATCCGTCATATGAAGGTATCCCGCCAATATTTACCGCTGCGGGGTTCCAGTCTGACCCATCTATAAGTTCCTTCTTTTGCACTTCTGACCAGCAGGTCACAAAATCCAAAGGCGCAGCTGGAATACCATAACTGCTCGGATTATCCCACCCCACGATCACCGCCCCGGTCTTGATCCTCCGTTTTACTGATTCACGCATCAAATAGCGGTCGTGCCGCCAGCCGTATGTGGAGGAAACCACCAGATCAGGCTGATACTTTTCAAAGAGATCATCATAAATGCCGGGGGTAAAGCGCATCTGCCATCGAACCAGACTCCTGCGAGCCCATCGTGAGTTTCGCATCAGACTAATGATCGCCCGCGCCAATGGGATGCGTAACCGCTGCATGCCCTGTAATTCCGTCATAACCTGGAGGATGTGACTATCCATTGCCTCGGTATTGATGCGGTTCGATGTGCCCACCCGGCGGATGAAGTTTGACCACCACTGCAAAGCCGGTTTTACATCGTTGGCATATTTCTGACAGACTTTATAGCGCAATCCTTCCACGATCATGCCGGGTTTGCCGAAGCGTTTTTGAATCTGGTCGATCAAACCATCGTCGGTCAGCACCACGACACGCACCCCTTTTTCCAGCAAGATTTGTACAACATCACTTTGCAAGAAGTAAATAATCGCCAGACCGTGGTCAGCGATAATAAAAATCGTTTTTTGAGGTTCGGCCATTATTCTTTACTTTCGCAGTATCACGAGATAACCTACAGGCGCAGGATTCTGTTGGGACTTGTATTCATCGATGAAACCCTTTTGGGTGACACAGGCAAGCAAGTTTATAAGTTTTTGAATGATGTAGACAAGCATCTTGGCGGTCACTTGCTTATTTCGCGGTTGGGAAGAAATTGAATATTGCCAAACATTTCCAAGGCTTTCATTCAAAAGATACTGCGTATCAAAATAACCCTGCAGGCTTGCCACATACAATCCGGCTTCTGCAGCCATCTTTTCCAAAAAATAAGGGGTAAAGCGTGAAAAATCAAACGGGGCTTGATGCACCTTCAACAAGAATGGCACAGCGATAACGATGCTGCCGCCTGGCGCTACGATCTTCGCAATCGAATTCAACAACTCCCGGCTCTCATAGACATGCTCAAGCACATTCATCATCACGACCATGTCAAAACTGTTGTCTTTGAACGGGTTAATCTTGCCTAGATCCGCCACCACGTCCACTTCAGGGTAAGGCACGATATCCAATGCATAATAATTCCGACCTTTAAAGATGTCTGCAAAATCGCCATGTCCAGCCCCCACATCCAGAATTTTCGCGTCTGCCGGTAAGTCAGTCACTAAATTTTGAAGGAATTTCCAATTTGACCTGCGCCAGGCAGTACCCAGATCTGACCCCCGATCCACTTTTTGCCAGGGTTCAATGGTTGAAGGGACGTCAGTGAACAATGGGATTCCATCAACAACCTTCACAACATAACCGCAATTTCCGCATCTTAACGCTTCCCCTTTGTAATTCTGAAGGTTATTTTGACATTCAGGACAATTTATCAAGCTAAGCAGTTCTAATTTCAAATATTCAATCCTTTGGGGCTGAAATGATAAAAAATTGCGCTACCTATAATACAGTCCAAAAATCCAGTCATAAATACGCATGAGCGGCCATTTGATCGCCTTTAATTCTCGCAACCGCTTATAGAATGCTGGCTTCTTTGCAGCTTGTTCCACTGGTTTATATTCCTTAAGCACTTCGTTGCTCATATTTTGCATAAAGGGTTCAGCCGTCATCAAGCGTAGATAACCGGCTTCGTTCACCCGAACGTCCAGCTGGCGAACCTGCCCCATCGGACGGTCCATGTCAAATGGTAAAAATTCTTTTAATACTTTTTTATAAGCCAGGAATTGATAATGGATGGCGCCAATTTGGGCGGTCAAACCATTGAAATTCACCCGCAAGTCTTCATGGTCTTTATAAAGCTCACTCGTCTCCTCTTCAGAATGACCAAGGCTCATGGTAAAGGACCGGAAGGTCTCCCAATCCAGGAACTTGCCGCGGTAAAATTTCGCGCCTGGTGTATTTTGCGCCCATTCAATCGTTTTGGTGTTAAAAATCTCGTTACCTGCGAGCGGTCTTGAAGTCACCATCCCCACATTGGGAAATGACTCAAGAATTTTCAATGAGTTGGATAACCAACCGGGATAGAAATAACAGTCATTGTCTGAATAAGCAATGATCTCGCCGGGCGCGCCATCCAGGATCAAATTCCAGGCGCCACCCTTGCCGAGGTTTTTCTCAGAGAAGATGAGATACTGAATCTTGCCTTCTTGTTGCATTTTGACGAGGTAATCCTTCACTTCTTTGCAGGAGCCGTTATCGAACACCAGCAAGTCATAAGGCGTGTCAGTGTTCGCCCAAATGCTTCCGAGGCAGGCTTTCAAGACTTCCATCATATTGGCATAAAAGCCGCTCAAAAAAGGAATGTAATTAAGGATAGCGACCGTGATGCGTTCAGGTTTGGTCACCGTGTTGATCTTTTTCGCTGGATTTTGTCCTTGCCGCATCGGTTTACTCCTGTCTTCTTTTATTCAGGCCGAACAAGGCGCGTATCGCGCCGTATGCTTTTTTAGGATGAAGTATCATATGGAATACTTCGCCCAGGCAGATCGATTTTAGACTGACCAGGGGAAAAATCTCAATTTCTCTGAGCAACCGGTTCAAATTCAATTTTACCCGTTTGATATCCCCATTGTTAAAAGCCCAATTGGCGTCTGACAACATAAAGATGGTTCGTCGACCGCCAGCGAGACGGATGTTTTCATCAGTCTCAGGCAGATGATAATGCGGTTTGCCACCGGGAAGATGGCTGTAATCATGGTTCTGATGGATGATGTGAATCTCATCTGTAGCATCAATGGTCTTCCACCCTTGCCGCCTTGATTCATAGATCATCCAATTATCCCATCCTGCCCGGCCAATGGCAAAACCCGGGATCTTGCGAAAACATTCTCGGGGAAAAATGAAATAATCACTTCCAACGGCTTTATGAAGGCTGCCCCTGGTTTTGCAATTAAGCATTAACCTGTCCTGCCAACCGGTTGAAAAGTCCAGTTCACTGGTTATTTCCAAATCCCAACGCTGTCCGATCAACAAGAAACGCTTGTTGGTTTCCAACGTCTTTCTAGCGGTCGAAAGGAAATTTGGGAGCAAGAGAATATCCGCGTTAACGTAAGCCAATAGCGGAGAATCACTTTCCCGTCTCGCAGTTTCAAATAACGCACTGATCAAAGGTGTTCCGCTTGCATTGCATTTGATTTTTGAAATATGGCGAACCCCTAAAGATTTTGCTGCGGCAGACAGGCCCTCTTCTTCTCCTAAAAGTAGCACCTCCACGTCATTCCCTAGGTCCAGCCAGGAATGGATGGCATTACGTTGGATAACCGCAATGTGAGTATTTGTGAATGGCTTGGGAGCCGTAAAGAGGGTTAACATAGCCAATTCTATTTCTCCTGACCGTGCGGTTGTTCAATATCAAACATGGTTTTGTGTATGATGGAATCGTTCAACCTGGCTAATTGAGGATCCTGCCTGAACAAATCCAGCACCTCAAGCCATGTAAAATCGTTGCGGTAATCCAACCTTTTTATCACCTCGCGCAAGAGTGTTAAGTCTTCAGGAGTATCAAGCGTCCAGCGCAGACTGCCAAGGTCTTCAGTATGATTCAGTTGAATAACCTTGAACCGACCCTCAACCTCATATAAAAAAGGAAGCACATGCTCACGGTCGTGTTTTTCAACTGCCTCCTGCCAGGCTCTCTTTAACGCGTCCAAGGTGCATACTTCCACATCCACACCGATTGGATATGTACGTTTGAACGGCGGCGGCAGCCGGTTGCAAGTAAAATCTGCTTTCGCAGAGAATAAAACGTCTACCGTCTGGTCGATCAAATCTGGGTCGATCAGCGGGCAGTCCCCTGTGAGCCGGACGATGATGTCTGCATTGTACAATAATGCGGCTTGATAGTAGCGGTCTAGCACATCCGGCAGACTGCCGCGAAACACCGGGATGCACTCATTCTTACACAAAGCAACGATTGGATCGTCCGAGGGTTCAATGGTTGTGGCTACTATTACCTGATCAACCCGTTTAGCCATTTTTACACGTTCGATCATACGGCAAAGTACCGGGCGGCCACCCAGGTCGAGCAAGACTTTACCCGGTAACCGGGTTGAGCTCATCCGCGCTTGAATGATAGCGACCACTTTTTCCATGGTTAACGCTCTCCCTTGCGGGCGTACTCAATTGCTAAATTATATGCGTCAAGCAGCACTTGAAAGTTCATTTTCCAGTCAGCCCTCTGCTCTGCCAATTCGCGGTTCTTTTTCTTCATCTTCAATAAAACGCCAGTATCGGATTCTGTTTTGAGGATTTTTTCTACAAGGCTGACAATATTTTTATCTGCAAACAGCCGGCCATGTTCACCATCGGTCACCCATTCCTGGTTACCCGGGATATCGGAAACAATGACTGGCAACCCGCATGCCAACGCTTCCATCAGTGAGACGGAAGATCCATCACTATGCGACGCGCTCAAATAGAGATCTGCGCTTCGATATACATCCGGCAATTCTTCAACCGAGGCTAAGCCGCCAAAATAAACCTTATCCTCCACACCGTTCACATGGATGAGATTCTGTATCCTTGCCTCTTGTGAGCCTTTGCTGTAAAGCAGCAAGCGCAGGTCAGGGTTGCTTTGAGCCGATAAGATGAACGCATTGACGACATCCTCAACCCCGTATAACGGTTCCAACGAACGGTTGGAGAGCAAAACCATCTTGTCCTGCCAACCCAATCTCTCGCGGAGCAGCGCTGAGCCTTCAGGTTTAAAGTGGGCTAGATCTACACCCCAAGGGAACATTTTATAACGGTCTGGTGAAACGCCGAAAGAGGCTGCTTTTCGCCCAACAATTATGCAATCACCAACCATTATATCGGTTCGTTCCAACGTAAACCTGGTTACCCAGCGCCAAAACGGGTTTTGATCCGCTTCGAGGAGTAGATCTGTTCCCCAAGACATGCTAATCAAAGGATGAAAACCGGCCAACGCAACCAAAAAAGCCACCCGCTGGATCGGTCCGGCATGGATGAGGTCAGGCCTCACTTCAACGATCACCTTTTTGAGTTGTTGCACAAGTCTGAGTGTTTGTCCCCACCCTTGCCCTGGTCTTAAACCTTTCCATTTTATCTCAGTAACACCCTCAGGCCATTGCCTTACCATATCTCTTTCAAGGCACAACACAAAAACCTGATGGGTTGTTTGCGCAAGCGCTTTGGTGAATCTCACATCATGTGGAGACTGACTGCGTGTGAAATATAAAATTCTCATAATCGATTGACCGGTTTACTAACCCAGATCGGTCCAACACAGTTCTTTACCAAAGGGCAGGTCTTTAATGGCGCGTGTCCCAACTACCTGGTTGACTTGATCGGGTTTGATGGCGCCGACCGTCGCCGGACGAAGCACATCGATCATCTCGCGGGTGAGTTTTTCACCAGCCTTAATGTCACACGCTGCACGCAGACAGCGCCGCTGAACTATGGAGGTGTCTTTTTCATTCGCAGTAATGACTTTATCAGCAGAACCCAAAGCCCTTTCCAATTCACGGGTTCGTTCAACCATATCTTTCCAGCTTGTAGGGGTCATAGAGAAAGGATGGTCCGGACCGACGCGGGTCGTGTCGTCTGTGAAATGCTTTTCGATCACACGTCCACCGAGGGCAACAGCGCCGAGCACAGCGGCGTGGCCATGAGTATGGTCTGACAGACCCACCACAACCTGCGGGAACATCTGTTGATATGTTTCAAGCACTCGCAGATTGATGAAATCAAAGTTAACTGTGCTGGCTGTGTAATTCGTGTTGCATTGCAGCAATACGACTTGTGGATTAATCTCGAGCAAGGTGTGAACTGCCTGCTGAACTTCACCAATATCGGCTGCCCCACTCGAAACAATGACCGGTTTCCCTTTTTTGGCGATATATTCCAGCATTTCAATCCAATTCACATCACCGGAGCCGATCTTGTGCGCAGGTACAAACGGATCAAGGTAATCTACAGCCTCGAAGTCATAAGGCGAAGAGAAATAGTCGATACCGACCTTATCGCATTCGTCTTTCAACACTGGCGTCCAATCAAACGGTATGGAAGCATCAGAATAAACCTGGAACACGGATTTTTTCCAGTTTGCCTGGTGAGAGAGCTGCTGTTTCATGGAGCTAAAGCCATAATCGGAGACGATCTTCGGGGCTCTAAAATTCTGAAATTTTGCGGCGTCCGCACCGGCTTCTTTGGCAAGACGGATGAGTAACTTTGCCCTTTCCAAATCGCCATCATGGTTTGCTGAGATATCCGCAATAAAATAGGTGGGGTGATCTAACCCGACCAGATGAGAACCAATTTTCACTTGCACAGTTTCCTCCGTTTTCAGGCAACTAGTTTCTACACAAGAGATTTGATCATTTCCGGGAATCCATGCCGGTATTGATCATGGAATTTTTTAAGTCCGTCCTTAAAAGCCGGTAAAGGATGCCCGAGCGCAGTCTTCAATTTTTCTGTAGAAAGCGTCAGATTCGGTGATCTCGAAGCGGTCAATCCACCATCGTGAACGGACGCGGGGTCAATAAGGTTTGCATCAAACCCGAACTGGGTGGCGATTGCAACGCCAAATTCATATTTTGACATCGCTTCTGCACCCACACAGTGATAGATGCCTTTCAAATCCTTTTCAGCGGCTTCGATCAGTGTGTCAACCAGATCAAGCACCATCATCGGGCAAAAGAGAATATCAGTAAATCCTTTTACCCTTTTCCCCTCCGCCAGGTTGTATGCAAACCACTCAGCCAGGCTGCGTGTGCCGGTGATGCTCCAACCATAGAAATTAACCCGCGCCACCAGCGCATTGGGATTTGCTTCCAGCACAGCTTGCTCACCGTGTAGTTTTGTTTTGGCATAAACACTCAGTGGTTCAGGTGTATCGGTTTCTGTATAGTTACCAGTGACTCCGTTGAAAACCGCATCCGTAGAAATATGGATCATTTTGACGTCGTACCGTTTGGCAGCAGTAGCAATTTCACCTGACAGAACGCCGTTGACCTTTTCAGCATCTTCGGGTCGGGTTTCACAGTCATCCACATTCGCATTCGCCGCGCAGTGCAGGATCACATCAGGTTTGACTTCCTGGATGATACGTTCCACTACATCTGGTTTTATCAGGTTGGCTTGCAGGGTTTTGAAGTTGATCCACCTGAGTGGATTACGGTTATCCACACCGGTGACCTGGTGTTTCTTACCATCCACCGCCAGCGAGAAATTCAACCCCAACAAACCACTCGCGCCAGTGACCAGGAAGTGTGTCATCCGAGTTTTCCTGCAAGATAATCTGCTTCGATCGGGGCGATGATCTTGCCGATCTGCTCAATATTTAACCATTCCGTATTGGTATTGGAAGCGTAGCGGAACCCGTCTTCAAGTAACTTCCCCTTTGATTCCCAATCCCGGCCAAACCAGAGAGATTCAGCAGGCTGGACGACATACATATCGTCCAATTCCACCGTTTGACGGGCTTCGTCATCAGAAATGAGGACCTCGTGCAATTTCTCTCCAGGGCGGATGCCAATAATCTCAATTTCAGCCTTGGGTGCGATCGCTCTGGCCAAGTCAGCAACCGTCATGCTTGGGATTTTTGGTACAAAGACCTCTCCACCATACATATTCTCCGCAGCTCGGATGACGAAGCGCACACCCTGTTCAAGACTGATCCAGAAACGGGTCATGCGATCATCAGTGATGGTCACTTTACCGGTCTCGCGTTGTTTAAGGAACACTGGCACCACTGATCCACGGCTGCCAACAACATTACCATATCTTACGCAGGCAAAACGCATTTTTTTGCCACCGGCATAAGCGTTGGATTGCACAAAAAGTTTCTCGGCTGCCAACTTGGTTGCGCCGTATAAATTGACCGGATTTACCGCTTTATCCGTGCTAAGGGCTACCACACGGCTGACACCCGCATCTATAGCGGCGTCAATCACATTGCCACTTCCAAGGATATTAGTCTTGATGGCTTCCATCGGGTTATATTCGCAAGCCGGCACCTGTTTGAGGGCAGCAGCGTGGATGACGATATCAACCCCGTCAAATGCTCGGCGGCAGCGCTGTTGGTCGCGAATATCGCCAATAAAATACCGAAGTGTTGGATGATCATAACCCGCCGCGCGCATTTCATGCTGCTTTAGTTCATCCCGGCTAAAAACTATGATTTTCGCAGGATGGTATTCATCGAGCATGATGCGGATAAATTTCTTGCCGAAAGAACCGGTCCCACCGGTAACCAAAACAACTTTATTTGTCCAGTCCATAGGTTCACTCTCGATTCATTAGTGAATTTAGTTTTTGGATCACGATCATTGGATATTGACCGTTCTCTCCATAATATTCAGGGTTTCGTTCTTCTTGCCAATAAAGTAACTTAAGCCAGAGTTTTCCGAACAACCAGGGTTGGATTACAGAGCGTAAAAATCGAACGCTTGCGCTTCGCCACACCCGGATCTTAAAATCGACTCTTCCCTTGAGCTTTTCCTTCAACCATTCCGGGGTAATATGTTGGGTAAATGTGCCCGTTGGTTTGGGTTGCGGGGGTTTTATCACAGACTCGGGAATTTGGATTTCTTTTCTTGGACTCAAACGCCGCAAGACGCCGTTAACACGATCCATCAATGCAATCAATCCACGCATGCGAATCATTAACATAGGGGATGTCCATGCGTTTACAACGACACCGGTTCTTTCAGGTTTAAGTACACGCGCAAAACCAGCATAGGCGTCCGGTTGTTCGTCAGGGGGAATATGGTGCAGCGTATGCAATGAGACTAACCCATCGAAAACATCTGCCTTGAAAGGCAAATCCGTCACATCCGAGACGACATATAGACCGTTATCGCCGAGCCGGTGGCGAGCTTCTTCCAGTGCGACGATCGAGATGTCAAGACATACCCGGTATTGATAGTTTGTCGAATAAGTGAGGTATTCCGGCCATTGCACCGGCCCCGACCCCGCATCCAGTAAAAATTTTCCTGAAGGCTGGAGACTATGGTTGACCCTGAGATGGCAGCGATGAATATATTCTCGTGAGACAGGTCTTAAATCCTCATAACGGGCATTCTGATAGAAGCCGTCGTTTTCCATTTTCCAACCGATCTCGTTGTAGAAGGCGCTGACCTGTTTTTTTACTTCGCTGTCGGTTAGATCCACACTCATTAATGTCGTCCGTTATGGTTCATTTTGGTCCAGTCCAACGGTTCGCCCACAAGATAGCGGAAAGTGTTGCCATATTTTTTCTTCCCCTCCTTGCTAAAAACTTGAGAAATCTTGTGCGAGTCGTAGTCCTGCCAGATCTTGATGTGCCACGGAAAAGGCAGCGGAAAAGTATAGAAAAAGTGAAAAGCATATTTCCAAGCCAGATGGATCATCTCTTTGGAAAGTCTGAATTCCCTGGGTTTTTCCAATAACATCCCTAAAAGCTTGAAGTACTCGACCCAGGAAGCCGGGTCATAAGTGAAACCCCGATTGCGATAATGTGTCTTACCAGAAACAACAACCGGTAAACCTTTCAAAGCCATTTCAAGACCGACTGTGGTGGTGTAAACCAACCCGATATCAGCTATTTCGACTAGATCATAAGTATTGACCTTTTCTTCAGGGTTGATCACATGAATGAATTCCGGCAGCTCAGGGAGTGTTTGGCGCACTACATCAACCATCGAATATTCGCGGGTGAGGATTTCGCCCGGGTGAATGCGGATGATCAACTGAATATCCGGACGCCCGATGAAGTAAAGGATCGTGCGGCTGACCCATTCAGCCATCGTTTTGGTAAACACTTGCCGACCAAGCGTCAGGCTGTCACCAAGTACATTCGTGGCTAATAACACGATAGGACGTTTATCGAGTTTCAATTCTTCACGAACACTGGCAGCCCCTTGCGATGGCAAGTTTTGCCATTTGCGCGTGAAGTTTTCGTTGGTTTTGGCTTGCTGGCGTGATTCAAAGAGCGCTTGAATTCGTTTTAACTGTTCGCTGCTCAGTTTGGTCTCGCTCTGAGCTTTCCACATTTCGCTGGTATCCTGGCGCATGATCTCCGCATTTTGCGCCAACCAGAGCGCATCTTTCTGATCACTGAATTCATAGGTGACTACCGGGATCTTCAAGAAGCGTGCCACGCGGTAAACGACGCCAAACTCCTGCACAGTGCCATTGGGCACCACAACTACATCCGGCTTGTTTGTGCGCAGCCAGGCCAGCAAGGATTGTGCTGCTTCCTGGTTGCGTTTTAATCTGAATTGATAAGTCGGCCAGGTTGTATCAACATCCTCAATTTGAAGAGTATATTGGGTATCAAATATGGTGACTTCATTCACAGCATCTTGCACTGCTTTTGGTAAAGGGGTATAGGGCGCTCGATAAGTAACAAAAGAAACCGGATTAATTACCGAAGAAGCTTCTTGCAGCACTTTTTGAGCGTAGATATTTTGCCGGCGAATATCAAATTTTGTTGAATCCGTAAACCAGTCAAAGTAAGGGTAAAAACCTAGCGTCACATCATGGTTATCTGCGGCAAGACCCAAGGCTGTGATCGTGGCTTGCTCAATCCAGTAATGCAGGGCAGCGAAAATAAACACTTTTTTCTTCTGAATTTGGGAAGTGGGTTTAATACGTTTCACTTCGCCAACGATTTCAGGCAAGGCTTCATGGAGCGTTTTAAGAGAAAACCTTGAATGGATCGGGTTATCTTTTTGGCGGACTAGCCAATAAAGTTCGGCAGTTAGCGGAATACCCCCAAGGAAACGCTTCAGTGTTTCTTTGTTGTCTTTTACCATAATGTACCCATGTCTTTGTTTGGAGATAAAACTTTCAACAATATTTGATCTGAGAAAGTTCCAATATTCAACTGTTGAATTATAAACCTGGAATCCCCATTGGTCAAGATTCAGATTCATATAATGTCAGATTCAGATAATTAATTCAGTTATTATTATCGATTCCATACGATATTCCTCAGCGCTCCACGATCTCCCACCCCAGGCGTGGCCGGGTGACCCCCTGGCGCGCTTCAGGCCAATGCATGCCAGGCGCACCGGTTGGATTGACATTAAAGACCACCGCGTTGGCATCCTGGAAATAACGCTTCACTCGAAAAACACTGGCGTTAACGCCAATCACAAACCGTCCTTCGTTAAGCATATCCGCAGGAACAGCGCACCGGCTGATATAGTTCCCGCCTTTGCGTTCAGCGTGCTGGTTAAATTTATCCGGATCATCAGTATCAAACGAGGTAAAAACGAACTCGCCGTGCATGGTCATCAGGTAGATACCTACACGCAATCCAATGATGGGGCGCTGCAAGGTGTATTCAATTTCAATTGTCATCGGGTCAACAGAACGGATGGAGTCGACCACTTGCCCTTTGGAGTTAAGCACCCGCATCGCGACAGGTTTGAATGGCTCTGCATCAGCCGGGATCTCCTCTGCCTGCCAGCGGCGCTCACCGCCTTTTTCGTAATCGTGTGAAAGATAATAATCGACAGCTTCATGGCTCGGACCACGCATGGTCATTTTGCCGTGCTCAAGGATAATGCATTCCTTTGTCAGTCGGGTCACCGCTGACATGTTGTGCGAAACAAAAAGCACGGTGCGCCCCTCACCCGCCACATCACTCATTTTGCCCAGACATTTCTTCTGGAATTCGGCATCACCCACCGCAAGAACTTCATCCACGATCAGGATCTCCGGCTCAAGGTGAGCGGACACCGCGAAAGCCAAACGCATGTACATGCCGCTGGAATAACGCTTTACTGGCGTATCAATGAACTGCCCGATCTCGGAGAATGCCACAATCTCATCAAATTTCTTGTCAATTTCAGCCCGCCGCATGCCAAGGATCGCGCCATTGAGATAGACATTTTCTCGCCCGGTCAACTCCGGGTGAAAACCGGTTCCCACTTCAAGCAAGGAACCCACCCGACCGCGGATCTCCACCGAACCTTCAGTTGGTTCAACCACCCGCGAGAGGATTTTTAACAAAGTTGATTTTCCGGCGCCATTCTTGCCGATCACCCCCATCACCAGCCCGCGTTCAACCTCAAACGAAATGTTGCGAAGCGCCCAGAAGGATTCGCTGCCGGTAGGGTGTAAAAGAGACTTGAGAGGCGACCGGATAGTGTCGACAATCTTTTCACGCAAGGTCTGGTAGCGATTAACCTCCGAAAAGATATTATATTTTTTTCCAATATCATTGACTTTGATGGCAAGGTTGCTCATAAATATTCCAGAGGTCCTAAATCATGTCCGCAAAAATGCGTTCCATACGGCGGAAGAAAAACAAACCGGAGATCAAAATGAACAGGGCGATCCCGGAAGAGATGGCGATCATCCCGCCTGAAATCGATTGTTGTGTGCCCAATAGCGCCCAACGGAACCCTTCGATTACCCCTGCCATTGGGTTGAGCGAATACAGGAAACGCCATTTCTCAGGCACCATGCTAGATGGATAAACCACTGGTGAGATGAACATCCATAACTGCGTGATGAACGGTAGTAAGTAGTTAATATCACGATACATCACCAGTAAAGCAGAAAACCACAACCCAACCCCCAAAGCCGTGACCATCGCCAACAGCAAGAAAGCCGGCAGCCACAGCATATTGATGGTCGGCGTGATCTGATAGAAAATCATCATGCCGATCAGGATCACAAACGCGATCAGAAAATCGACCAGGTTGGCCATCACTGAAGAAAGCGGCACAATAATGCGTGGAAAATATATCTTCGAAACCATGCCGCCGCTCGCAAGCATCGAACGCGCCGAAACACTTAATGCGGCGGCAAAGAATTCCCATGGCAGGGCAGCCGTGTACGAAAAGATCGGATATGGCACACCATCAGAGGGAATCTTCGCAAAATTTCCAAAGAAAATGGTGAAGACCACCATCGTCATAACGGGTTTGAGAATTGCCCACAACACACCCAGAACGGACTGCTTGTAACGCACCTTCAGGTCGCGCCAGGTGAGAAAAAAGATCAACTCGCGGTAGACCCAAAGGTCCTTAAGATTTAAAGGAACCCAACCTTTTACAGGTTTGATCAACACCGTTTCAGGTTTTTTGATGGTTTCGATCGATTTGGTTTTCATCTATCGTTATTTTTCTGCGTCAAGTTTCGCCTGATACCAATCGATTGTGCGGCGCAAGCCTTCTTCAAAAGAAACCTGGGCTTTGAAACCAAATTCGCGTTTGGCCCGGGTCACATCCAACTGGCGGCGGGGTTGCCCATTGGGCTTGGTCACATCCCAGATCAACTCGCCTGTAAAACCGGTCAGACGGGCGATGAGCGTCACCAGGTCTTTGATACTGATTTCCATGCCTGAACCCAGGTTGACAGGGTCTGATTTGTTGAATTTTTCTGTAGCGAGCAGGATGCCTTCGGCGGCGTCTTCTACATACAAGAATTCGCGTGTCGGAGAGCCGTCTCCCCATACCTCGATGGATTTTGCGCCCTCGGTTTTGGCTTCCAGACATTTTTTTATCAGCGCCGGAATGACATGCGAACTCTCGGGTCTGAAATTATCACGCGGTCCATACAAATTGACCGGCAGCAGAAAGATCGAGTTGAAGCCGTACTGCTGGCGGTAAGCCTGTGATTGCACCAGGAGCATTTTCTTTGCCAGCCCATAGGGAGCATTGGTTTCTTCCGGGTAGCCATTCCACAGGTCATCTTCCTGAAATGGAACCGGGGTGAACTTCGGATACGCGCAGATGGTGCCGAGTGCGACCACCTTTTCCACCCCACGCAGATACGCTTCGTGGATGAGCTGAACGCCCATCATCAGGTTGTCATAGAAAAAATCCGCCGGGTGCGACAGGTTGGCGCCAATGCCGCCCACCTGGGCAGCCAGGTGAATGATGATATCCGGCTTGCTGTCCTCCAGCATCTGCTTGATGGAGGATTGTTTGACAAGATCGTATTTCTCAATGGTCGGGATGAAAATATCCGCGGCGCCGCGCTCAACCAGTTTTTGGGTGACGAATGAACCCAAAAACCCCGCCCCGCCAGTGACACACACCCGCTTGTTCTTCCAAAAGGATTGATCTGCCATGATTTATCTATAATCCTCTATTTCAAGAAATACTTTTAATCCATTAATGCGTAATACCGGGCCGGAGCCGTTTTCTGACACTTGGATGTCCTGCTCAAGACAGGTAAGGCGGCAAATCTCGGCAATATCCCCGCTGCCATCGATGCGGATGGATTGAAACCCCGCGGCGCGCACTTCTTTCAACGAGGTTGTGACGCGGTCACGCACCAGGCGATATAGATTGAATGAGTTTTGGATGTAATCGATGGTGAGTTTGGCACGCAGCGCCAGACCTTCAGGGGTGATGATGTATTTCAGTTTGCGCCGCTCTACCCGGCTGACCTTGACATAGCCCTTTTCTATCAGCCGCTTGATATGCCAGTTGATCGTTCCAACCGCCACCTCAAGGCTGGTGGCCATGGCGGCTTGCGTGGTATCAGGGTCGTGTTCAATTTGTTCCAAAATTACCAGATCGCGTCCTGTGCAATTTTCGAGGCTCATGCGTCTCCAATATTCAACTGTTGAATTATAAAACGCACATTGAGGATTGGTCAAGGAAGCAATTTGTCAAGATTTAGCTTAATGATATAATTTGATTGCCATTAGGACCCGTAGCTTCGTAGATCCCCTTCAGGGGACAGTGTTAGAGCGCGGGTTTTTGTTTTCTTAATGATATAATTTGCGTACACTGAGGACCCGTAGCTCAGTGGTTAGAGCGCGCGGCTCATAACCGCTTGGTCGCAGGTTCGATCCCTGCCGGGTCCACTTTTTCGCCTCTTTAAATATCAAACCTAAAGGGCGAAATGACGACAAAACCTCCAAGTCCTGGTCTCAGGCTTGTTGGCTAGAAGTTATAGACCCTGTCAGGCCTATAACTTCGCCTTTAAAAAGTAATTTCCCTCCCTAGAAGCTTTTGATAAATTTCAAGTTATCGAAAGCTTTTTATTTTCCAGATGTTTGCGCGCAAACATCTGCGATCCGTTCTAGTGAAATCTGATAATACTCTTCCCCCATCTCAATGCCGATAAAACTTCTCCCCAATTGCAGCGCCGCCACGCCCGTGGTCCCGCTCCCCATTGTATTATCCAGCACCACCGCTCCTGGATCAGAGTAAGTCTGGATGAGATATGCCATCAAGCAAACCGGTTTTTGGGTTGGATGCCGCCGATTAGTTTCTGATGGGAACTCGAGTACTGACCGTGGGAAATTCGACCATCGCACCCTGCGGATCTGCCCGCCCTGCTTGCCGTAGATTCTGGCACTCCCACATTTCCGGACTCGATCTACAGCGATCAACCCCTGTGGCCGATAAATCATCTTTGTTGTCTTCGATGGCGAGAATACCAGTACATTTTCATGATTGCGCAGCGGTTGGAATTTGGTGTTCAGGTGTCCAGAGGCGGTATTCTTTTTCCACACCAATTCATACCTGAACCAGTCCGGTTTGCTGTTGATCAGCCGGGTTGTGAATGGCTGGCTGGCGGTCAAAACTACCGAGCCGTTTGGTTTGAGAAGTCTTTCATATTCCTCCCATA